>NZ_JAGJEB010000004.1:0-425350 GCF_018100855.1 Aquimarina sp. MMG015 | reverse complement strand
CCATAGCTAAAAGACGCATCATCCAATGCGTTGATGGTTACAGAAGCATTCGATGAGTTCGGGCAAGTTCCTGCGGTTGTATACGTTACCGTATATGTATTAGGACTTGAAGCAGATACATCAATTTGTCCAGTAGAAGTATTGATACTTAAACCAGCGGTAGAAGAGAATGTTCCACCTGTAAGTCCAGTAATTGTTGGAGTAGGATCCGCATCACTCGCGCAATACGCACTCGCACTGTAACTAAAAGAAGCATCATCTTGATTATTCACTGTAACGGAAACAGAGCCACACGATCCAGGTGTTACACAACCACCTTCTCCTCTTATAAAATATGTTGTTGAAGGCGAAGTGGGAGTAACTATAATTGAAGCCGTTGATGTGGTGCCAATTTGTGCTCCGCCACATGAACCAGTATATACTACCCATTGTGTTGCGTCATTTAAATTACCAGAAATATTTAAAGTAGCGTTACTACCATTACAAACCGTAGCAGGTAAGAAAGTAACTGTAGGTACATCTGGATCCGAACAGCCTCCAAAAGCAGTACCTGTAAAAGAACCTGGAACCATTGTTGGAAACGTAAAAGTTCCGAAAGTCCAATTCGAAGAATTATTAATCATCGCTGCACATTCTGCAATTGTTCCATTGCAAGATGTAGTTCCTGAATAATATCCTTCATTAACAATGATTTGTGCATTTACTCCATTAGTTAATCCTGTACCAGCTAATGAATTTCCAAGAATATCTCCTATGAATGATAAAAACACACCTGGGGCTGCTCTGGTACCTGTAAAAGCAAAAAGCTCATCAATAACTGCTGTTCCAAAACCTCCTTCTATTTCTGATGCAGTTCCTAGATTCGTAGATATTAATATCTCATCATTGGCGTTTTCTATGTTGATTACTGTTCCGGAAGATATAATGCTTCCAGTATTATTTGTCCACAGAACTTCTCCTTCTCCGGTCGGGGTGGCAAACGCGGTTCCTGTCCACTCTTCATCCGTAAATCTAATTGTAGTGCCGTCAGGGCAATCATCTAAAAAGACAAAAGAAAATCCATCTGGATTGTCATTATACCCTACAAAAGCAATATCACCTGGATCATCGATAGTTCCATCCTGAATTTGAGCTCTAGAATTAATTGAAAATAATAAGATAAAGATTAAAGGTAATTTTGCAATATTTAAGATTGGTTTCATTCGTTAGTAGTTTTGTTACATAAATAATTTTAGAAAAATTCTTTGAAACAAGTTAAGCAAAAAAAAGAGAACAGGGAATATTCTCTTTTTTTAATGATTAGCTTCTGGAAGGGTAAATTCCTTGAAGACATATAATGTAGTTTAAACCTAAAAAGGGCTGTATGTTCCCAATAGGTCGACTTCCACCAGTATTTCCAATATCAATTTGTGATCCGGATATAGGGATATTAGCACCGGCATAGCTAGCATTTGCTGTTGGAGAACTTGCATAATTGTCAGCTCCGGTATTTGCTAAAATTCCTGCTCCAGGGTTTGATTCATCTTCATCTCCTGACGTGGTATTAACAGGGATTGCTATTTCTCCAGCATTATTAATAATTACATTATGTGTATGAATTGGTAATTGAGTAACATTCAATGTGTTTATTTCGGTACCACCCGTTTGTCCTTCGCTATACGGAGATAATCCTGGTCCATTTCCTGGCCCTATCGGTACTCGTCCTCTTAAATCTGGTAGTGCAAATGTAGTTCTGCCATCCCCGCCATAGATAGTTCCTATCAAAGAAAATAAAGCATTATTCTGCGAGACTGGTAATAGTTGTCCATGACACAAGGCCCAACTTCTTGGAGCCCAGTTGGGACCCCATAAACGAATTTCTGAAATGTATCCTTCCATGATTTCTTAAAGTTTTAAAGATTAGCTTCTAGACGGAAAAGTTCCCTGAAGACATATGACGTAATTAACCCCCAGATATGGTTGCATGTTATTAATTGACTGATTCCCACCGGTATTTCCGATATCAATTTGTGATCCGGATACAGGGATATTGGCACCGGCATAACTAGCATTTGCTGTTGGCGAACTTGCATAATTGTCTGCTCCAGTATTTGCTAAAACTCCTGCTCCAGGATTCGATTCATCTTCATCTCCAGACGATGTATTAACAGGTATAGCGATTTCTCCTGGATTGTTAATGATCACACCATGAGTATGTGATGGAATTTGTGTCACATTCAATGTGTTAATTTCTGTTCCCCCTTTTTGTCCTTCTCGGCGTAGAGATAATCCTATTCCTTGACCAGGACCAATTGGTACGCGACCTCTCAAGTCCGGTAATGCAAAAGAAGTTCTCCCATCCCCTCCATAGATAGTTCCTATTAAAGAAAACAATGCTGTGTTCTGAGCGATGGATAATAATTGACCATTACAAAGTGCCCAGTTTCTTGGAGCCCAATTTGGCCCCCATAAGCGTATTTCTGAAGTATATCCTTCCATATTGAATTGATTTAAGATTAATAATTTGGTTTGATTATTGTCTGTTATATAGTTGTTGTTTATGAGACAACACTACGCTGTTTGTATGCTATATTGTTGTTGAAATAATGCCCCTGTCGCACTCCGAGATGAACGAATTTTACTCCAGATAAAATACCTGCATCCGAGCTGATTATATTTATTCTTAATATTTTCCCGTATTTGCAGTATACATATAGTCCTTCTTGAGGATGTGCATGTATGATCTCACCGGCGGTTTTGCCTAATAAGGGTTGACTATCCACAGGAGAAACTTCTATTATTTTTATCGGTGATCCTTGGTAGTAGGTGGTTGCTCCACCATATTTGGGATTACAAGCATTCACCAGATTTTCTATTTCGTCAGCAGTTTGTGTCTCCCAAGATATTGTGGTATCCTTCTCTGAAGGCCTATTGTAATACGTAATTTCTTTTGTAGGTTGAGGTTTAAAGTTTTTAATATCACTTACCAGCTGAATTCCTTTTTTAATAAGTCCATCAAGCATATAACTCATTTTAGAATTAGCCATTCCCAACGTTTCGCCGGGAATTATAGGAATAGGTTGTTCTAATAGAATTTTACCAGTATCCCAATCCTTATTCATTTGATGAATTGTAATTGCAGTTTGTTTTTTTCCTTGTTTTATAGACCAGAATAATGGATCAGGGCCTTTATTTTCAGGTAATTTCCCAAAATGTACATTTAAGAACCCGTATGTTGGAATTGCCAAAATATCTTCGGGGACCTTAATAGAAAAACCACAAACTAATACTAAATCAGGATTTTTATTTTTTAACCATTCTCTAAAATCTGTATGAATATTTTGTTTGTCAATTCTATATGTTTCATATCCTTCATTTTGTATGGAATTGGACCAAAAATTGTTTGAATTTTGTCCTACCAACTCTTCAAAACAGATAGCGCTTAACATTTCATTTTCAGAAAGATATTTGTAGATAGATAGGCAAATTGGAAATGCTCCGATGAGAATTGTTTTCATAAATAGATAGTTGTAATTTTCCCTTTGAATCAAAGTTATGTGAAGAATAAAAAATATGGTATACGTAGAATCACCTGAATTTAAAAAAATCCTATTAAGCAATTCTTTGTGGTGAAAAATACTTAGGAGTGTATTCTTGTTTTAAGAAAGTTTAGGAAGATCGGTTAAGCTAACCAGACAAATATGTAGTAGAGAAAAATGATCTAATAAGTGGAATGGTAGGTTATTTTAAGTATACGCACTTTCTTTCGTAATCAATTACTGCTTTTCCTTTTTTTAAAATATCAGCGCCAATTATTCCATCAACAGGTTCGGCTTGATGAGCGGTTAAAGCAGTATTTACATGTGTTAGGTCAAATAAAACAAGGGAAACATTGTTTTTTGACCATTTGCCTAATTGTAATGTGTTTTTTTTAGAAAGTTGAGTAACCATATCGGTCGCGCCAGCACCAGCTGCTTTTACATCACTATCTTGAGCAAAAAGATTAAATTTTTCCACAGCATCAAAACCTACACATGAATTAGACGCTCCCGTATCTAAAATAAAATTTCCTTCTATACCATTAAGCTTTGCTTTTACCTCAAAATGATTTGTTTTGGTGTATACAAGTCTGATACGTTGATATTCTTTGTTAATTAGGAATTGGCGTAGTGTAGTCATTTTATTTTTTGTCGGATCGCAAACAAAAATAGTATAATTAATAAGAAAATACCTGTTATCCAAATCCAGTTATAATTGGTTGAGGTTGGAGTCTGGTATGCACCATAATAAATGAATGCAGCCCAGTAATACGGTGATTTTTGAATATTAGAGATTTTTTTAGAATTGAGATAGTCTAATTTTGCGTTATGTAATCCTTCTGCGTTCGAATTAGTAGCGTATAGTTTTTGGTAAAAATAGTTCATGAGTTCAGAAGTAGTTTTGTCATTAACCTTCCATAGTGAAAATAATACATTAGGAACTCCTGCATATTGAAATCCTCTACCGATACTCAAAGGTCCTTCTCCCGAAATTAGAGTACCTATGCCAGTTTCGCAAGCACTAAGAACAACTAAGTCTGTTTCTAATGCTAGTCCATATAATTGATTTACCGGGATGTTTTGATTTCTAAATTGTATAGAAGCAGGTCTAGAAAAATTTCCAGCTTCAGCATGGGTTGATAGGTGTAAAATAGTATGACTTTTTGATTTATTGAGAAAATTTGTATAGGTCGCATTCTCTTTTTTGAGAAAAGTACCATTAAATTTTTGTTCAATATATTGTTGCTCTTTTATTGAGAAGGGAAGTTCTAGGTTGGTTTTTTCAAAAACAGGAAATATCCCTAATATGCTTCTATCGTTGTTTGTGTTTTTAATAGACCTCACGTATTTACTGGCGGAGTTTTCATAAACCAAAACACTAGATTTTAATAAAAATGGCATGTTTTGAAAACTAAAAGAACTTGTTTTTTTAGTAAGTAATGTTTCAAAAGGAATGAAATTTAACAATCCATCAGGAACAACTAGTATTCTTTTAGAACTTGGGATTTTTAAAATTTTATACACATTAAAACTGCTTTCTGAAAATGAAATCACATCATCGTTAATAGCTGAAGGGGTATTAAAATAGGAAATGTAACTTTTAATAGTTTTTCTAAAATTTTCACTATTACCAATTTTTTGTAAACTGATAGAGTGAGCATCAATTCTAAACTGATATGTGGTTTCTTTTCCGAAAAAATATTCGATTAAAGTAATATCATCTTGTTTTAGCTTTTCTTGGAGTTTTTGAATAGATATGGTGTTATGAGGGGGTAATAGTTCGGGGTATTTTTCTTTTAATATGGTGTTTAATTCCTTAAGCTTAATAGATTTATTGTTATGTAGATTGGTCCATTTTTGAATTTTTTCAATATCAGCGTTATCAGCTTGTTGTTTTTCTTGTAAGATACTGGTTTCGTAGGATGCAAGTTGATATGTTAGTTGTTTGTTTTTCTTTACTAAAGAATCATTTTTATATGCGGATAGCAATTGTTTTGATAGTTGTGCTTCGTTTACAAAAGGTGCTTTAGAATTATCAGCTGCTTCAAATGCTCTATGTATATGTTTAATGTTTTTGGTTTTCCTATACAAAGAATATAAAATATCTATATACTGTTCCGTCCGATTTCGATTTTGACTGTGCTGAATTATTTTTGTGTCCTGTAATGGATATACTGTGTTTAATTTAGAATTTACTATGAAAGCAGCTTCATAAGACTCAATTGCAAAAATAGGTTTGTTTAACCGTTCGTAAATATATGCTTGTACATCAAGAGTTTTAAGTAGAATTCTGTCCGCTATAAGATGGTTTTTTTTAGGGATATCAGTTTTTTTAGAATATGTAGGTAAAAGAATACTGTAAATTTCTTTTATAATTTCTATTGCTTCGGTAAATGAAGATTTAGAAAGTAAAATATCTACAAAAGCTAATTGTAATTTTGCAAGATCTCTAGTTGTGGTATTTGATTGTTCTAATAGTTGAATTTTTGCTTTATTTATATAATGCTGAGCATTATGTATGTCGTTATTTTCCAACGCGATTGCTGCTAATAGTTGATAAGCATTAGTTTGCGAAGGATCAATAGCTATTACTTTTAAGGCATAGCTTTGGGCTTTCTCTGGTTCGTTAATACCTAAGTAATTCGTTGCTAAATTGATTAGGATGTTTACGTTTTTAGAATCAAGTTTTTCTCCTTTTTGGAGTATGGTTATAGCTTGTTGATAATTACTTTGATTGTTGTATGCGATAGATAAGTTTGTAATCGCTGAAATTATCTGAGGCAAATTTTGTTGCTGTTCTGCTAAATATAAATAGCTTGTTATTGTATTTTTTGCTTTTTGTAAATCACCAATTTTAAGATATAAATTTCCTAAAGGTTGTAGACAGTTTTCAACAATATCATAGTTTTTAATGTTGTTATCTTGAAAAGCTTTCCAGGCTTTTTCATAATGGACTATTGCGCCAGATAGATTGTTAAAATGGGTCTTATAGTAACCGATATTCGTATTGGTTATAACCCAGGCTAATTTATCTTCGGTAGTCTGTAGTTGGTTTTCTTTTGAATTAATTATTTTAGTTAGTCTATTTAAATTAGAAGCGGTAGGATCCGAAAGGAATTGGTCTAATTGATGGTATAAAAAATCCGAAGTTTTGTTTTTTTGCTGTGAATAAGCTGCAGAATCTCCAAAGTACAATAAAACAAAAATTAAAATGATGCTTCTAAAACTTCCAAATTCCATAGAATTGAATTTGAGAGTTTGGAGTATCAAAATTATAAACATATCGAATTCCAATACTGGGGCCGATACGAACAGCTCCGATATTCATACCTAGGAATACTCCTGTTTGTAGATTTGTGAAACTATCATCTATAGTGTTTTCTACAAAAGAGTTTAGATCTGGATTAGGGTTGAGATCTCCGTTGTTGCCGATAATAAAAGCTTCTCCTGTGGTTTCTTGGTCATTACTGCTGGTCATATCTAATTTTAATTGTAAACCAGCACCCATTGCTAGATAATTATTAAAATTGTATCTAATCGATCCTGGTACGGCGTATATAGATATATTGTTAAATTGATTTAATTCTGAAAATCTTACTAAGTTTCTGGATCCATCTGGATTTATGGTATTAGTTTCAAAATTTTGGATATCATCATAAGAAGCAGAAGAAAATAATAATTCTGCCTGATAGTACATTCGGTAGGATTTAAATGGCGATAGCGTTGCACCAACGAAGTATTCTCTCTGTCTATTTAATTCAGGAACTAAGATGTAACCGGCTTTTGCTCCGATAGAAATTCCTGGAGAGAATCTAGTGGTGGCATAATTGGTAATAATAGGTTCATTTTTATCGAAATATATTGCTGTTCTGCTTCGGGTCTTTTTTTTATGAAAATTCTTACCAAACTTCATAGAGTACTTTACAAAACCTTTGGTGGAGTCAATCTCCTCTACGTTTTTTTGCTCACTTCCAGGAAGGTAGATTTTATTAAATTGAAAAATAATTTTATCCTTTTTTAGAATCGTATCTAAGCAGCTGTAGTTCACCTCCCGTTCTTTTGGACAAATTGGACATTCGGGATACATGCTATCTATTTTTAAAGTAGACTTGTCAAACATTTCTGGAGTGTCAACTTTTAATTTAATAGTATTAGCAGGACCTTCTCCGTTATTCTGAAATCGTACTTTGAGTTTTAGCTTTTTAAACCTTACTAATCGATAATTCATTAACCAGCCATTAGAAGACATTTTATTAGGGTCATGTGAAGTGACAATTTCCATTTCAGTGTCTTTTACAGTATGGTTATCAAAGTTATTATCAGGAACATAGACACTTCTTAATGTGACAATTGCACTAGTGTCTTTAATCATTTCTGGAGTGGTTTGCAATGTTCGGAAAATATTTCGTTCCTCTCCAGGTTTCATGTTGTCAAATTCTATTATTTGATAATTTCGATATAAAGCTTTTGATTCTTCTAATGTAAGCGGTAGATTTTTTCGTTTAGTGGTGTCCTGTGTAACAAGAGTTTTGTTATACAAAAAAGAAGTATTATTAGACGCTAAAAAAGTATGGCTATCATTTTCAGGAAGATTAGATGAAATAAGATCTAATGGTGTAATTCGTTCTCCATGATGTAACCGAGTATCTTCTAATATAAAATTATCATTTTTAAATTGACGGTCATTGTAAAATAAGTAAAGCTTTCCGCTAGAAGCATAATTGTTATTGTTTTTATAACTAGTGATAAACACCATTTCTTGATTAGGAATTGGTTCACGATTTCGTTTTAATATTAAATCTTGATCTTCTTTAAACGGAGATGTATTTTCAATGGAAACTTCATCTTCTGTCTCCGTAATTGTTACAGATTTCGGTCTACTAATTGGCGGTTTTCCATTGTCATAATTATTAGTAGCCCATAGTTTAACTGTATAGGTTTCCTTCTTTTTGTACGAGTGTGTTGGTTTTTCTTTAAAACTATACGTGCCATCACCAAATTCCCAATAATAGGTGTAAAAGGCTTTTGGTGCACCAGCGATTTGATTAAGAACGGGCATTTTTGCTCCATAAATTACTTGATTGCCCTGTATTTCGTGAGATATTGGAGCTATTCTGGCGATAGTGTCATTAATTATTGTTTGTCCATTACAGAAAAAATGAAAAAATATAATGAATATTAAAGCCGCAGATTTGTTCATGATTTTTTGTTAGTGTTAATAAAGATAAACAAAAAGTTAAATCACTTAAGTTTATATCCTTAGTGAATTAAAATTCCGGAAAGTAAACCCTTCCGGAATTTTTGCTGAAATTTGCTGTAACCCCCATTACCTAATATGCATATTCCAGTGTGAGTTTTTTACGGGAGATCGTTTATTAATGCAACTAATGTTGCTTCAGTTCCAGTATTTGTAGTTCCAATTATTTCTAAGTGATTTTCCTCTATAGTAGTTCCTTGGATTGCATAAACATACTGGTCATCTTGAACGGATACGAAAATAATGTGAACTTCTAAGCCTATAGGGATTAATCCGTAATGCTCAGAAAAAAGACCTGTTTCTGGATCATAGATGTCTAATAAGGCTAGCGCAGTAGGTTCTCCATCATAGGATACATATACGTTGCTATTGGTGTTGTCAAAACCTTCTGGCACATCAACTTGTAGCATTGTTTTTGGCCTTGGATCATTATACCAACGATCAATATTTGTCCATCCAAAATTACTAAGAAAACCTCCATATCCGCTTACTCCTTGCCCATTAGGACCTTCTCTTTGCATTGGTTCTAAACCTGCTTGCTCATCTTCTTCCCATACAATATCACATTCTAAATTTTCACCATCGCAGTCATTATCTTCACCATTAAATATTCTCATATCCTCATCAAATTCATCTGCTGGAGCAAAAAGCATAAAGTCATTAGCAAGTTCTAATTGTTCTCCATTTTGAGTTGCGTTTATGTAAAACTCTCCACCTGACACCAGTGTTTCTACATCTCCATTAGGACGTTTTCCATTAGTTGGCATTTTAGTAAGTAACATTTTTGCTTTGTTATAGATTTCAATTAATTCTATATCTACTACTCCTGTTACCGGATCTCCATTTTGGTCTAAAAAACTGTTAGCAGGAAAATATAAAATGGTACCGTCTTCTCCATATACTTCTCCAGCACCTCCAGAGTTTAAGGTAAAACTTTGTAAAGCGTCTTCTCTATTTTCTAATATTTCAGTTTGTAATTCTAATCCTCCTAAAATTGGTTGCGTAATGATAATGTCATTATCATCATTTTTACTACAACTGGCCAATAGCAAAATAGAGAACCCCAAGAATAAAAAATGAGTCATTGTCTGTTTTACTTTCTTACTATTTTTCAGTAAAGTAATTGTTGTACTATTTGTTTTCATGTTTTTTGTTTTTAATATCCGTTTCGGACTTTCTTATTTTTATTGTTTACATCTTCATATCAACACCATTGATTTTTTGTTACCCTTTTTCTTAAAAACTTTTTTAATTTAGTTGTCCAGACAAATCGTTTATGGAAAAAAACCAGGCACATTCAGATCAAAAATATATACAAGCGCTCTTGGATAATGATAGTATCGTGCTTAAAGAGGTGTATCAAAAATTTGCACCAAAAGTCGTTAACTATATAAAAAAGAATAGTGGAGATGATTCCAATGCTCAGGACATCATTCAGGAAACGTTGATTACAATATATAATCAGGCTAGAGAAAAGAAATTAATACTTACTTGTCCCTTTGATGCGTATTTCTTTTTGCTCTGCAAGAGAAAATGGCTTAATGAACTAAAAAAGAATTCTGTAAATAAGGTAACAATTAACGAAGAGGTTGTATCTATAAATGATGAGAACATGCAGTATGTAGAAGAAACAATGATTTTTGAAGCTAAGAATGCACTTTTTGCAGAGATATTTAACGAATTAGGAAATGCTTGTAAAGAATTGTTAAAAGCAACGTTTTCTATAAAATCAATGGAAAAAGTTGCTGAAAAATTAGGGCAATCTTATGGGTATGTCAGAAAGAAAAAATCTCTATGTATCGGTCAATTAACAAAAATGATGCAAAGCTCTCCTAAGTATAATAAAATAAAAAACTTGTTATGACCCCAGAAAAAAAATACGAGCTTTTTGAAGGTAAAATTAACAATGAGCTTTCTGTAGAAGAGCAAGAAATATTTTCTAAAATCTTAGAGCAAGATAAATCTGTAGCTGAAGAATTTAGACTTTATAAACGATGGAGCTCTTATTTAGAAGCTAACGTTAATGCTGATGAAGAAAGAGCTGATTTGGAAAATAATCTAAAAAGTATAGGAGAATCATTTTTTGAAAAGAAACAAACTCAAAAAGAAACCAAGGTATTAAAAATTCCTTCTTGGGGATATGCTGTGGCGGCAAGTTTAGCAATTCTTTTAGGTGTGTATACTTTTGTGAAAACGGGTTCCTCATATAATGATTTTGTATCAATTCCGGAACTATCAATCACAGAGAGAGGTGTTGATGATGAGTTGATTAAAAAAGCTGAAGATGCATTTAATTCTGCAGAGTATTCAGAAGCAGAGATACATCTTTCTGAGTTATTGAAAAATGATATTGATAATTCTGAGTATAATTTTTATTTAGGGATTACCTTAGTAGAACAGGATAAATATAAAAAAGCTTCCGAGGTTTTTGGTAAATTACAAAATGGGAAGTCTGTATATAGGTATAAAGCGATTTGGTTTGAGGCTTTGAACCAATTGAAACAAGGAGAAAAAGATCAATGTAAGTCACTATTGAAACAATTACCTAATGAAGCCGAAGATTATCAGAAAGCCCAAGAGTTGCTTAAACAAATATGATTTAATTTACTATGTATTCGTTTTTAAATCGTAGCATGCTTTAATTGTAATTATGCAAAATTCTTTGTGTAAATTTTGGTTATTTTTGCGGCATGATACTTACCGATACGCATACCCATATTTATAGTGAGTCTTTTGAAGAAGATCAAGATCAAATGATGCAAAGAGCAATTTCTGCAGGAGTAGAACGTTTTTTTGTGCCAGCTATTGATTCGGGATACACCCAATCCATGTATGATATTGAAAAAAAATATCCTAATAATGTATTTTTAATGATGGGGTTGCATCCAACTCATGTTAAAGAAAATTACAAAGAAGAACTTCAACATGTAGAAGAAGAGATAAAAAAACGTTTGGATAACGAGGGTGATCGAAAGTTTTATGCTGTAGGAGAAATAGGTATAGACTTATATTGGGATAAAACTTTTATTAAACAACAACAAGAATCATTTAGATCTCAAATTCAATTAGCTAAAAAATATAAACTGCCAATAGTTATTCATTGTAGAGAAGCTTTTGAAGAAGTCTTCGAGGTCTTAGAATCCGAGAAAGGCGAAGATTTGTTTGGGATTTTTCATTGTTTTACTGGTACAATTGATGATGCCAGACGTGCAATAGGATATAATATGAAATTAGGTATTGGAGGTGTTGTGACTTTTAAAAATGGAAAAATTGATAAATTCTTAAATGAATTTCCTTTAGAACATATTGTTCTAGAAACAGATGCCCCTTATTTAGCACCAGTTCCATATCGAGGTAAACGAAATGAGAGTTCTTATTTAGTTCAAGTTGTAGAAAAATTATGCGATGTTTATAAGAAGTCACCAGAAGAAATAGCAAGCATAACAACCAAAAACTCCAAGGATATATTCGGTATATAGTGAATGTGTTTTAATTTTATTTTTGTTCATTTGTCAGACCAACAAATGGAGGTTTTGCAATGAAGAATTCACCAAATATTTTATTGATTTATACTGGAGGTACTATTGGTATGGTTAAAAATTTCGAAACAGGAGCTTTAGTTGCTTTTGATTTTGATGAGCTACTGCTAAAAATACCCGAATTAAAACAGCTAGATTGTAATATTGAAACTAAAAGTTTCAAAGAGCCAATTGATTCTTCCGACATGGATGTAGAGCGTTGGAAAGAATTAGGTGGTATTATAAATAGTAATTATGAAATGTATGATGGATTTGTGGTACTACATGGTAGTGATACGATGTCTTATACGGCTTCTGCCATAAGTTTTATGTTCGAAAATCTTGGGAAACCAATTATATTCACGGGATCACAATTACCAATTGGTGATCTTCGAACAGACGCTAAAGAAAACTTAATTACTGCAGTGCAGATAGCAGCTTTACAAAAAAAAGGAAAGCCTGTAGTGACAGAGGTAGGACTGTATTTTGAGTATAAATTGCTTAGAGCAAATAGAACCACAAAAATAAATGCGGAGCATTTTAAGGCGTTCCAATCTCTTAATTATCCTACATTAGTGGAATCTGGAGTGCATTTAAAAGTGAACACTTCTTTTTTACGAGTAACTAATCGTAGAAAGAAAATGGTATATCATACACATTTTGATAATAATATTGTAGTGATTAAGATGTTTCCTGGAATAAATGAAGCCATCTTACAGGGTATTTTTTCTTCAGAATCGATAAAAGGAGCAATTATTGAGACTTATGGGTCAGGAAATACAACGACGAAATCTTGGTTTTTGGATATTATTTCTGAACAGATAAAACAAGGAAAACCTGTAATAAATGTGACACAATGTGTAGGTGGAAGTGTGGAAATGGGGAAGTATGATACTAGCGTTGCGTTAAAAAAGGTAGGAGTTATATCAGGAAAAGACATAACAACAGAGGCAGCAATAGCGAAACTAATGTATTTACTAGGAGAAAAATTACCTCTTAAAGTCCTCAAAACCATTTATGAAACCTCATTGCGAGGTGAAATGTCAGAAAATTAACGCCCCAAATTTTAGTAGTTAACATTTTTTTTGTTATTTGCTCAACCATTTTAGGCAAAAATTTTTAGAGAGGTGGCCGAGTGGTCGAAGGCGCACGCCTGGAAAGTGTGTATACGTCAAAAGCGTATCGAGGGTTCGAATCCCTTCCTCTCTGCATTATTATTAAATTTTTAATGGATTTTGTAATATTTTTTTATCTTTAACCCTTTAACTAATTAAAATTAAGAATCAGCGCAATGAAAAGACTATTTTCTATTCTGGCAATCGCAACAGTAATGGCTTTTGGAAATATACAAGCAGCTACTGCTCCAGCCCAGTTAACGGCAAACGTGCAATTATTAATTGCTCCAGTAACAACAACTATTCAGGATGCAGATGAGCCTGCAGCAGCGGAGGAATCCTTTCACCAAAACCTGAAAAAACGTTTTATAGAAGGAGGTCCTAGTTTTATGGGAATCGTTCTTTTATGTTTGATTCTTGGTCTTGCGATAGCAATTGAAAGAATTATCTTTTTAAATTTATCTACTACGAATAGTAAGAAACTTCAACAAAATGTAGAAGATGCTTTAAATAGTGGTGGAGTAGAAGCAGCAAAAGAAGTTTGTAGAAATACAAAAGGACCTGTTGCATCTATATATTATCAAGGTCTTGATAGAGCTGACGAAAGCATTGATGCTGCGGAAAAAGCAGTAGTAGCTTACGGAGGTGTTCAAATGGGACAATTAGAGAAGAATGTATCTTGGGTATCTTTATTTATTGCTCTTGCACCAATGCTTGGGTTTATGGGTACAGTAATCGGTATGATTGATGCATTTGATAAAATTGAAGCGGCTGGAGATATGCAACCATCTCTTGTAGCAGGTGGTATTAAAGTAGCACTTCTTACTACGGTATTTGGACTTATTGTTGCAATTATCCTTCAGGTATTTTATAACTACATTATTGCTAAGATCGATAGTATAGTAAATGATATGGAAGATGCATCGATTACTTTAATCGATATGTTAGTAGCTTACAAAAACAAAAAATAGTAAATGCCTTTTTAGATTTTATTTCAGATTAATAAAATCGATAGAGTATAAAAACATTTATTATTAATTATATAGTTGTTATGTATAATAACAGCTCAGTAAAAAATTAGTCACATGAAAATTTCAAAAATATTATCATACGTTGTTCTCGCGGTAGGTGCAATAGGTGCTATATTATTGTTCTTAATGAATGGTAATTTTACAACACTTATGGATAACTATGGTATTACAGAAGCGAAGGATTTGGTGAAAGATACTTCTTCATCGGCTTTCGCAGAAGCTACTTCATTGGTTAGCCCTATGTACAATCTTACTTTAGTAATTTTTGTTATTATTGTAATAGCAACTTTGGTTGCAGTTTTTTCAGCATTAGCTAAAAACCCTGCAGGTCTTAAGAAAGCTGGTATAGGAATCGTTGCTTTTTTAGTGGTGATTGGTATAGGATATGTTATGGCTGAAGGAGTTGAAACACCGATGAAAGACGGAGAAGTGCTTTCAGCAAGTGGATCTAAATTAGTAGGAACTGGTATTTATGCCTTCTACTTTTTAGCAGCAATAGCTGTCGGTATGATGGCATTATCTGGAGTTAAAAAATTAATAGGTAAATAATATGGCAAGAAGATCAGCACCTGAGGTTAACGCAGGATCTATGGCGGACATTGCATTTTTACTTCTTATATTCTTTCTGGTTACTACAACCATTGATACGGATAGAGGTATTAGTCGTAAGTTACCACCGCCTTTAGATGAAACCGTTGAGCCTCCAATTCTTAAGCAAAAAAATATTTTTGTGGTAGAATTGAACAAAAATAATGACCTTTTAGTAGAGGAAGCTCCAATGAAGTTGGAGGATTTACGTGCTGCTGCTGTTGCCTTTTTGGATAATGGTGGAGGAAGCGGTGATGAAGCTTGTAGCTACTGTAAAGGAGAAAAAAGTCCAAGTTCTTCGGATAACCCGGAGAAAGCTGTAATCTCTCTACGTAATAACAGGGAAACTAGTTATGGTACGTATATAGCTGTGCAAAATGAATTAGTTGCGGCATATACAGAACTAAGAAATAGAGAGTCAGAGCGATTATACGGGAAGTCATTTACTCAGATGGAATCAGAACTTAAGGATGTGAATTACTCAGGTAGTAAAGACAGACTTAAAGATCAGATTAAACAGATACAGTTAATGTTTCCTGAAAAACTATCTGAAGCAGAACCAAAGAAATAAGTAAAACATAAAAACGTAATTATGTCTAAGTTTAAAAAGAAAAAAGGTGGTGAATTACCCGCTATTTCAACAGCGTCTTTACCTGATATCGTATTTATGTTACTGTTTTTCTTTATGGTTGCAACAGTAATGAGGGAGAATAATCTTAAAATAGAAAATAGATTACCTCAAGCTGATCAGACAGAAAAGTTGGATAAGAAAAACTTAGTAATGTATATTTATGCTGGAAAACCAAGTTCGAGATATTCAGCAAGTGCTGGTACTCAGGCGAGAATTCAGTTAAATGATAAATTTGCTGAAGTAAGTGATATCAAACCTTTTATTTTAGCTGAAAGAGCTGCTAAAAGGGAAGAGGAAGTTCCTTTTCTGATTACTGCTCTAAAAGTGGATACAGAAACAAATATGGGTCTTGTTGGCGATATTAAAAAAGAATTGAGAGAAGTTCAAGCGCTGAAAATTAACTATACCACAAGACAAGGTGAAGCTACCGGTAATATACAGTAACGGTTAAAGATTTACTTTAATATATTAAAAAAAACCTGCTCTAGTAGCAGGTTTTTTTTTGTTTAATACCTCATAAATTAGCCATTATATTCTTCAAAACCAATATGATCTTTTATAGTTTTACTTGCTATTTATATTTAAGGGTTTATAATTATTTTGATATTCTTCTCTGCTAATACGCTATAGTGGCATAACAATTGTTGCTTATAATGTAACTGTGGTCTGCTCATATGATCAATATCTAACCTTCCAAATTGTGATATTGAATTGATAGAAATATACGGTTACAATCTAATTGATGTTTTACACGAATTGCTCTTATGTGATTTTGTAGAGTAGCATTGTTGGATTTCCAAATACTTGTTTTTAATAATATCACCTGTGATTTAGTAAGTGATTATTAACTAAATATAAATTATTATGGCTAGAAGATTAGCACCAGAAGTAAACGCAGGATCCATGGCGGATATCGCCTTTTTATTATTGATCTTTTTTTTAGTAAGTACTACGATTGAGACTGATTATGGTATTAGTAGAAGGTTGCCTCCGCCACCAGAGGATAAACAGAGTAATATCCTTATTAAAGAGAAAAATTTGTTTCGAGTAGAGCTAAATCAATTAAATGAATTGTTTGTAGAGAAGAGACCTTTGGCTTTAAAAGATCTGAAAACGGCAGCAATCGCCTTTTTAGATAACGGTGGTGGAGTAGAAGCAGAGTCTTGTAGCTATTGCAAAGGGGCAAGAGACCCTAAGTCTTCGGACAATCCTGATAAAGCAGTTATATCTCTTGTAAATAGTAGAGAGACGAACTATGAGGCTTATATAGCAGTTCAGAATGAACTTATAAGTGCATATGAGGAATTAAGGAATAGGGAGGCTCTTAGGGTCTATGGGATGTCTTTTAAGTTAATGAAAGCATATCTTAAGGATGCTAATTATTCCGGTGATAAAACACTTCTTAAGGATCAAATAAAACAAATTAGGTTAATGTATCCAGAAAAGCTTTCAGAAGCTGAACCAGTTACCGCTTCATTATAATAATTTAAAAACCATTGATTATGTCTATATTTAAAAATAAACAAAAAGCAAGCTTACCAGTAATTTCTACAGCATCTTTACCAGATATTGTTTTTATGCTACTGTTTTTCTTTATGGTTGCGACTGTTATGCGTAAGGATACGTTGATTGTTAAAAACGAATTACCATATGCTGATCAGGTAGAGAAGTTGGATAAAAAGAATATGGTAATACATATTTATGCAGGAAAACCTAGCTCTAGATATAAAAATATCGGTACTGAAGCTAGAGTTCAGCTTAATGATAAATTTGCTGATATTCGAGAAATCCAACCTTTTGTTTTGGAGGAGATGAAGTCAAAACCAAAAGAATTGAGACCATATTTAACGACCGCTTTAAAAGTTGATAAGAGTACTAAAATGGGACTTGTAGGTGATATCAAAAATGAGTTAAGATCCGTTCAAATGCTTAAGATTAATTATACCACACAAACAGGTGATGCGATTAAAAATTTAGAATGATGTAGTAAAGGATGTTTATAAGAATTCCATGAGTACTCGTGGAATTCTTATTCTTTTTTAAAAAGTGCCATTATTTCTAAAGAAATAGATTTATTTTAGTGAACTATATGAGTTTGATGTATAAATATGTTAATCAAGTTAAGCAACTATTGGTAGTTGTGTGTGCTTCTATAGCTACGATTTCTGGATATGCTCAAGAGGTGGATACGCTAGGTTTGCAAAAAGAAGAAGTGCTAGATTCTTTATATAGAGAAGATCAATTTTATGCGGGTTTTACTTTTAATTTGCTTTGGAATACTCCTTCTGATATAAGTCAATCAGGATTTTCTGGAGGCTTGCATTTGGGGTATACTAGGGATATGCCAATAAATAAGAAAAGAAATATAGCTATAGGGTTAGGGTTAGGATATTCTGTAAATACATATGGTCAAAATCTTTTTATAGGTGAAGACTTAGATTCTGGACAGAGTATTTTTAGTAGTCTTGATGGTGTTGATTTTGATAAAAATAAATTCGTTACTCATATCGTAGAATCACCATTAGAGTTTAGGTGGAGAACATCTGTGCCGGAAACTCATAAGTTTTGGAGAATTTATACTGGGCTAAGGATTGGTTACCTTTATTATTTTGATGCTAAATTTGAACAACCGGGAAATCGAGTTAGACAAACTAAAATCGATGAATTAAATCGTTGGAGGGTAGGCGCAACCTTTACTTTTGGTTGGAATACATTTAATTTTCATTTTTATTATAGTTTAAACCCTCTATTTAATGATAATGCAAAGATTGGCAATGAAGAAGTTGGTCTAACTACTGCTAAGATAGGTCTGATGTTCTATATCTTATAACCAAAAATTAATTAAAGTCAATTGGGGAATTACACCAATCAGAAAACCTAATGTGAGTTCAAGGTTCGTATGCGCTTTATAATGTAATCTTGATGTGGCTACTAAACCATTGGCAAAAATCATTGCTGCAATAAGAAGTATAAGGTTTGTCTCAAAATGAATGCTCAACGCAATAGTAAACATGGTTACTGCTCCAGAACCAATCATGTGTAAACTAGCCTTTATATCAAAAAATACAATAAAAATTGCTGTTAAAGATGACAATAATGCACCAAGAAAGAAAAAGTATAATTCAGGATAATTGTATGCATCTATAATCATCTTAACTACTAAAAGTAGTATTAATGATTGTAAAAGTAGAGGAATCTTACGCTGCTTTACATCTTCTAGGTGGATAGAGGTTACAACACCAATTGTACGAAGAAAGAAATAAAGCACGATTGGGATAAGTATTGTGACTACCACCAGTCCAAAAATTTTAGCTTGAATAATATTTTCTGGAATAAACCTTGGAGCGGTAATAAAATAAATAACTGAGCCTGCTATAGGCATCAATATAGGATGAAAAATATAAGAAATACTTTTTAGTAAAAAGTTCATTAAATCTTTTTTCGTAGTCTAGCGACAGGGATATCTAATTGTTCTCTATACTTGGCTACAGTTCTTCTGGCAATAGGATATCCTTTTTCTTTTAGAATTTTAGCTAACTTCTCATCAGTAAGCGGTTTCTTCTTGTCTTCTTCTCCTATTGTAATTTCCAGTATTTTTTTGATTTCTCTTGTAGAAACTTCTTCTCCTTGATCATTGGTCATAGATTCGGAGAAAAATTCTTTAATTAATTTAGTTCCGTATGGTGTATCCACATATTTACTATTCGCTACTCTCGAAACTGTACTTACATCCATATCAATCTCATCAGCAATGTCCTTTAGGATCATAGGTTTAAGATTACGCTCGTCTCCACTTAAGAAATAACTTTGTTGGTAGTGCATTATTGCACTCATTGTTAAAAAAAGTGTTTGCTGTCTCTGTTTAACTGCTTCAATAAACCACTTGGCAGCATCTAATTTTTGCTTTATAAACATAACCGCATCTTTCTGAGATTTTGATTTCTCTTTACTAGCTTTATAGCCTTGAAGCATATTGTTATATTCTCTAGATACGTGTAATTCAGGAGCATTACGACCATTTAGTGTAAGTTCTAACTCACCTTCTGCAATTCTAATAGTAAAATCTGGGACTACATGCTCTATGAGTTTATTGTTTCCTGCGTAAGCTCCACCAGGTTTAGGATTAAGGTGTTCGATTTCTTCAATTGCTTCTTTTAATAAATCTTCGTTGATATCAAATTTAGTCAAAAGCTTTTCATAATGCTTTTTGCTAAAGTGATCAAAAGATTTTTCTAAGATCATTGTTGCCAATTTGATCGGTATGGTAGTTTCTTTTCTATTGAGTTGGATCAACAAACATTCTTGAAGATTTCTTGCTCCAACACCTGCCGGATCTAATTGATGTACCGTTTTGAAAATACTTTCAATTTTTTCTTCGGTAGTATATACGTTTTGAGTAAAAGCAAGATCATCTAAAATATCAGCTACAGATCTTCTGATATAACCACTTTCGTCAATACTTCCTACTAAAAATTCTGCAATTTCACGCTCTTCTGTGTCAAATCGATAGGTGTTTAATTGATTTACCAAATGTTGATGAAATGATGTTCCTGATGCATATGGAACATTTTTTTCTTCGTCATCAGCACTATAGTTGTTGGAGCTTAATCTATAACTAGGGATTTCATCATCACTAAGATATTCATCTACATTGATGTCGGTTTCTATTTTTTCGTTACCGTAATCGTCTTCACCCGTATTTTCGTTGCTAAACGCATCCTCGTATTCATCAGCTTTTTCCTTACCGCTATCTAGTGCAGGATTCTCTTCCATTTCTTGCTTTAAACGTTGTTCAAAAGCTTGAGTTGGAAGCTGAATTAGCTTCATCAACTGTATTTGTTGAGGAGAAAGTTTTTGAGAAAGTTTAAAATTTAGTTGTTGCTTTAGCATAAAAATGTCAATGTTCTTATACTCACAAAAATAAACAAAATACGGCGTATTTCTGTAGGTAATCGATGGTTAGTTTTCTTAAAAAGATGATAGTTTTATATGTGTTACATAAAACTATTTTATGCAACTGATCAATAAACGCGCCAAAATCGATTTATTACCTTAATCAAGAAGATTTTTTACAATCGTTATAATGATAGATTACAGAAATTACGGAATAAAAATTTTATTCTTTATTGCATAAATTACCAAACCAGTTCTGTTTTTTAAATGTAGTTTTTCAAAAATAGAATCCCGATAGCCTTCTATAGTTTTGGGACTTAGACACATATCGCTAGCTATTTCTTTATATGTCTTTTCCGTGCAGGCGTGTTTAATAAATTCCATTTCACGCTCTTTTAGTACAACTTTGTTTTCTTTTTTAGGATTTAGAGAACCTAGTAATAAATTAGTGACATCTTTGGTGTGATAGAAGCCTGTTTCTTGTACTTCGACTAATGCATTTTCTAAAATACTTTTTTCAGTGTCTTTTAGTAAATATCCTTTGGCACCAGCTCTAAGCATTTTAAGAATTGTTTTTTCATCCTCTTCTACAGAAAGAGCGAGTACATTAACATCTGGATATTCCTCTTTTAGCGCAATTGTGGTTTCGATTCCATTCATGATGGGCATGTTGATATCCATAAGTACAATATCTGGGATATTTTTTGGATCTTTTAGTCTCGTGAGTAGTTCGCGTCCGTTTTTACACAGGTATAATATTTTGAATTTAGAAAATCCATTTACTAACCCTGCTAATGCCTGGGATAATAAGATATGATCTTCTACAATAACTACTGAGTATTTCATGGGTATATGTTTTGTGTGAAAAACCTGTTGTTTAGGCTTTATTATAAGTTGTCTTCCTCTTCTGTTTCTATTTTTTTATAATAGTACATCAAGTTAATAGCTGTTCCTTTACCTTTAGCAGAGTTTAGGCTAACTTCTGCATTTATTAATTTACCTCTATTTTGCATATTACATAATCCTATACCAGTTTTTTTCTTTGATTTAAGATCTTTCATATCAAATCCTACGCCATCGTCTTTTGCGTCAATGACCAGTTTTTCCTGATCATACCGAACGTTTACATTAAGTTTAGAGGCTTTAGAGTGTTTGATGGTATTACTAAAAAACTCTTGTAATATTCTAAAAATAATTATCTCCGCTTTATCATCTAATGCTCTTACCTCGGTATTACTGCTTAAGGTAGCCTCAATAAATTGTAATCTATTAAAACGTTCTACCTCTAGCGCGATTGCTTCTGTAAGGCTTAAGCTTTTAATAGCATCAGGGTTGATCAATTTAGACAAAGCTCTCAGCTCTGTAAGACTCTTAGTGATCGTTTCTGTTACTTCGGGAAGTCTTTTAGGATCTTCTTTAGCTACGTCTACCTGTATTTTTGCTAAGGTAAGTAGTTGGCCGATATTATCGTGTAATTCCCAACTGATATTACGCAAAGTTTCTTCTCGTATTTCTATTTGGGTCTCAGCAATAGCTCTTTCAAACTTTTTCTCTGCCTCCTTTTGTTGTAATAATAAACTGTTCTTTCTTCTTTGGAATACCCAAAAAAGTGTTAGAATTAGTATTACCAATACTACAAGTACTGCAGTGGCTATTAATATTGCTGTTTCCTGTTGCTCCATATAAACCCAATAATAAAACAAAAATGCATTATAACTGTTAAAGTGAATATTACTAAAAAATGTATCGTAGCATCGGTCAATTCTAAATAATAATTTCTTAAAATTCTAAAAGGGAGATTCCCTACAAAGTAGATCAATAGTCCAAAACTTATCCAAATGAGTAGATTCTTTTTGGCATGTAGAACCTGCTCTGAATTTAAGATTTCAAAAAAGTACAGTAAAATAGTAATTACTAAAAATATCGCAGCAATTATGTACGGAAACCTTTGATGTTCTATTAAATAATTTTCAAAAAAACCATTAACAACAAAAGTTAAAATGTACAAAATAATAAAAAGTACTGCTGCTTTTTTGTTTTTTTTGTTTTTAAAATGATGTCTGTATAATAATAACAAGTAAGTGAAATTTACTAAGTTGTAAATATTATGAATAATTGCATTTTTAAGATCCAATGATCTTATGTAATACCCTAGTAATTCATTAAATACCACGTACCATAGTAAATAAATAAAATATTTTAATAAAACGGTATTTTTATATTTATAATAATAGATTGTAGCAAAAATAGCGGTTGTTGTTTCTACTCCAATACCGATTTTCATTAAGATATTTAAAAACTCATTACTTAAACTCATTTTTGTTTTACTATTGTTTTCCCTTTGGAGGTGATCCGGTTAATTCATTAGCAATCAAACTATTCTCTTCATCCTCTAACAATGTGCTAAAGTTAAAAAAGCTTGCTTTCTGCAAATTTCCATCTTTGTCCATTCTACTATCCAGTCCAATTTTTTCAGTTAACAATTCTACGGTAAAATTGTTGTCTAGTGTATATCCTAAGTGTTCTATGTTTCCTGCAGCATCCTTTACTGCTTTCGTAGGTGCAATGAAAAAAGTTTGTCTATTAGCATATCGTTTATCTTCTTTATTTCTAACATAATCTTCTGGGTATAATGCAAAATAGAATCTAAATCCAGATGGTTTCTCTCCAGCTTTACGAGACTTTGTTTTTACATATCGAATGTATTTTTGTAATTCATCGATGTCATAAAATAATGATCGTGTTGCTTTAAACGGTTCACCTACACCATCTTTTCCAACAACTTCGTTAATTAGATCTTCTCTGTCATTGTATAAATGATAAATCTTCTTAGCAAAACCAGACTGTATGATGTTTTCAGGAGCCCTTTTGTCATTAGAGATATTGCCTAATTGTCTCTTTAGCTCGTTAATAACACTGTCTTTTTGTTTGATAGTAGTTTTAAATTTTTCTACCTCTGCTGTGTTAGTCTGTACACTGTCTTTACAGGAAATCACTAATAAAGATGCAAAAGCAATTATCAGGTACTGTTTGATAGGGTTGGTTTGTAGTTTCATTTTTTGATAGGTTTAATAAGTGTTTGTGTGATTTTGGTTTTAACCAAAATATTAGTTAGCTAAAACTTAATTTTTGTTAAGCTTTATGAATTAAAAATACCATTTTAAATAGTTTTAAAAAATTTAGAACGGCTGCAATTGCAAATTGAGCTAAAGAAAGTCTTGATTTACAGTGGCTTTGTTGCGCTAAAATGGATAGTGTTTTGTTTTGTCTTTTTGAAAAAAAGGGGGAAAGACCCCTTTGATAAAAAGTGGATTAACTGTGGTTTTTTATTGTAGGAGTATTTTTTCTTGATAAGAACTATAAAACTAATTTTGTTTGCGTTTTGCCAATTTTTATTGGGTATGCCTACTAAATATTTTCGGAATTAAGACGAAATATTTTCGATATCAACAATAGTTTTCTTATTTAAAAAGCAGAAATAATTACACTCCATAATTCCAAAAAAACAAAGCACAAAAAAAAGTTAAAATCTAGTCTTTCCGAAAACGTTTTTCGTTAAAAAATATGTTAAAAATATCCCTTGAAATTGTTAAGGGAATTTTTCTTCGCTTACTTCATAGTAGCTGCAAAAGCTAAGAACTAAACTTTTCGAAAAGTATTTTTTGCAATTATCGTCTTAACAACAAAAACTTAAAACCAAAATTATGAGAAAAATTTATGTAGTACTAAGTGTAATTCTAGCTCTATATTCTTGTACTTCGGATATAGATACTATGAACTTTGAATCAAAATCGATTGAACTAGCTTCAAAAAACAGTTCTGAGAATGTAAAACTATTGAGTGCTTGGACAGCGAATAGAAGCAGTCCTGTGCAGATAAATTATCAAAGGAAGTTTAAAGTAAAGATCAAAAATTTAGCATATCAAAAAGAAGTAGCCATTCATCATCTAATGAATGATGGTAATTGGACTGATATTCCCCTTGCATATGAACAATCTATTGGAGATGATGAGGAGATTTGGGTTGGAGAGGTTACTCCTGACAACGAAGTCTATAGTACAGATTTTGTAGTAAAATATACAGTAAATGGAGAAACATATTGGGATAATAATCAAGGTAAGAACTACAGTATGTTGGTAAATACTGGAGGTTATTTATCTTCAGAAACAGAAGTTGAGATAAATAAAAGTTTTACAAGATCTGCGGGAAGATCTTTTGTTATCAATATAAATGCTAAGCGTAATTATGGAGCAGTGGCTACAGCAGAGGTTGTTTACACTACTGATGGTTGGGTAACAAAAAGTACCGTTCCACTAACGTATCAAAGATATTTTAGGGTTGGATATGCGCATTATATTATGAGTCCAAATCAGTTTGATGTTGACATTTATAATACATCTATTAGAGTCCCGGATGATGTGCAATCTATTGAATTTGCTGTTGTTTATAAAGTGGATGGAGAAGAATATTGGGATAATAATTATGGAAATAATTACACCTTAAATAAAGTTAATTATTAATCAACTATATAAACACAAATCATTTATAATGAAAAAGTATTTCTATTTATTTATCAGTTTAGTCGTTCTATCTTGTAACACAGAAGATGATTTTATTGAAAACCAAAAAGACACTATAACTAAGAATGATCCGCTTCTTAAAAACTTAAGTCCTGTAAAGCTTACAAAAGCTTGGACAAGCTATAGTTTCTATAGAGGTTATCAGTCCTATACTAGAAAATTTACGGTCAAAGTAGCAAACTTGGCCTACGATAAGAATGTGAATGTATATCATCAAAAATTAGATGGAAGTTGGGACGAAATACCATTAGCATATGATAGGAGTATAGATAATGGTCAAAATGAGATTTGGTCTGGCACATATAGTTTAGGAGGATATAGTGTTGATCAAGTATACGATAAAGAATTTGTTATAAGGTACGATGTTAATGGAGTTACATATTGGGATAACAATAATGGGTCTAATTATTCAATGTCACGTACAGAAGGTGCTTTCTTTGCAGACGCAAGCCTTAATGTTAGCGTAGATACTGATTTTGCAAGCTTCTCGTATTCTCCTTATGAAGATAAAAATAGGTTCAGTATTACTGTAGATGTTAGAAATCTAGCTCCTAACAAAGAAGTTGGAGTAGTTTATTCTTCTGATGGATGGGAAACCCAAAAGTATTTGCCATTGATATATCGACAGTTTTGGTCAAATGGCCCATTTTATACAATACGGAGTCCTAACAATTTTGGTATAGAAAGGTGGCAAGGGTATGTGGGGTTGAATGCTTCACAAAATCAACTGGAATATGCGGTAGTTTACAGAGTAAACGGGAAGGAATATTGGGATAATAATTACGGAAAAAATTATACAATAACCATAAATTCTAGTAATTAAGTAGAGACGTTTATCTAATGAAAAGGTCCGCCTAACATGTGTGTTTGTAAGGCGGGCTTTATTTTATTTAAAATTTTAATTCCATCTTAATATTGCTTCGTTGGTAAGGAGAATCGTTTTCTAAATCAATCTCTACAAAACCGAATTTTTTATATATGTGAATTGCATTTTTTAGGACAGTGTTAGAGTATAAAAGTATTTTTGTCCAGTGTTGTTTTTCTGCAAAATCTATGCAAAATGACATCAATTTTTGCCCTATTTGTTGTCCTTGAAATTCTGGTGAAACGGCCATTTTACCTAATTCATAAATTCCATTTTGTTTTTTGATGAGTGCAAATGTTCCTGCAATTGTAGTATTAGACTTAGCAAAGAAAATATATCCTCCATTTTGGATAATGGTTTCTTCACATCGTTCTAAAAGATCAACGTCGTGAGGTTCTACTACAAAATATTTTTCTAGCCAGGCAACATTGAGGTCTGCAAAGTCTTTTGAGTATTTTGAGTCAAACGGGATGATTTCTATTTGTCCTTTGGAGTCCATAGTGATTATTTTATGTTTTCTAATATGCGTTTACTTAAAGATTTTTCTTTAAACTGATTTTCCATATACGTTAAATGACGAGTTAAACTAATAGAAGATCCTTCGGTAAGCCATTTTACTTGTTTGTCAATAGCATCCCAGACAGGAATGAGCTGGACGTGTGTTTTTTTACCTTTGGGAGATAGTTGGAAAAGTTTTTTTCTTTTATCGGTTTTATCTACTTCGGATTTAATTAACCCTTTTGTTAGAAGCTTTTTTATAGCTTGTGTGATCGCTGGTTGTGTATATTGTAATTGTTCTTGTATTTCTGAAGTTGTAGTGTTTTTTTGATCCACGATAATTTTAAAAATTGGAAATAAATAGGGGTCAAAATCTATCTGTAATCTATTATATATAATTTGAGTTTCTTTCATTAAGTATTCACTTAATCTATTTAATCTGGAACCTAAACCTAATTCTCCAAATTCTTGTAAAGAATCTTTCATAAGTATTTATATAAGTGCTTATGTAAAAGTAAACATTTTTTAGAACTATTACAAAATATGAATTGCTTTATATCTAAAGAGGTACAAGTTTTTTAGTTAGATTTTTCTGAAGAAACAGATCTTTATAGGCTCTATTCGAATAATAATCAAATGTTTGCGAATATTGGTTTTTTGTTTACGAATACTATTTAGAGGTAGACAAAGCACACTATAGTGTGCTTGATTACGTTATAGTTTAATTACACTTTTTTTGAATATAACTGAACTTATAACTGAGAATTAGGGATTTTAAATTCGTAAATTTTTCGGAGTCAATTAAAAAGAACTCAATATTAAAATTAACCACACAATGATTATTTCAACTCGATTAAAACTTATTGCACTATGTGTATTTAGTGTACTTGCTGTCAGTGCCCAAGATCCTCAAGGAGAACTAAAACGTTGGCATAAAATCACATTATCTTTTGAAGGGCCTAATACTTCAGAATCTGCAACTACAAATCCATTTTCGGATTATAGATTGGATGTAACATTTACTAATGGAAGTTTGAGTTATGTAGTTCCAGGTTTTTATGCGGGATGTTCTGATGCTGCTGATTCCAGTTGTGATGCGGGTAATATCTGGCAAGTACATTTTAGTCCTAGTCAAATAGGAACTTGGAATTGGTCCGCCCAGTTTACTACAGGATCTGATGTGGCTATTAATGCCGGTGGATCTAGTGCTGGATTTATGGATGGAGTGACAGGGTCTTTTAACGTGATAGAATCTGATAAATTAGGAAGGGATTTTAGAAGTAAAGACCTAGGAAGGTTAAAATATGTAGGAGAACATTACTTAAAGCATATAGGAAATGATCCAGATAACCCTAATGGTCCTTGGTTTATAAAGGCAGGAGCTGACTCTCCAGAAAATGCGCTGAATTATGTAGATTTTGATGCTACACCTAGTTATAATAATAATTTAAACAAGATAGGAAGTAAAACCTGGCAACCACATCAACAAGATTATGTTGCCGCAGATGCAAGCACTTATACTTGGGACAATGATAAGGGAACAGAGATTTTAGGAATGTTAAACTATCTTTCTGAGCAAGGTGCTAATGTAATGTCTTTTTTGACTTGGAACTCGAGTGGAGATGGAGGAGCAGTTTTTCCGCATACTTTACAAGTGTCTCTTGAGGAATATGGAAATACTGCGCGAAATCAGCAGTGGAGTAAAGTGAATAAAGATCGTTTTGATGTTTCTAAGATGGCACAATGGGAAAAAGTCATGGAATATGCTGATAAAAAAGGTATTTATCTACATTTTAAAACCATGGAAACTGAAAATGATAATTTGATGGATGGAAATGGTTTTGGAAGAGAAAGAAAATTATATTATCGAGAGCTGATTGCTCGTTTTGGGCATCATTTAGCACTTAATTGGAACCTTACCGAAGAAACAACGCTTACTGATAATGTTGCAAAAAGTACAGCTAGTTACATTAAAGACTTAGACCCTTATGATCACAATATAGTAATACATACATACCCGAATCAACAAGATCAACGATATGATCCATTACTAGGATCTAGTTCTGAGCTTACAGGAGCATCCATACAGACTAATAAAAGTAATGTGCATAATGATGTAAGAAGATGGCTTGAAAAATCAAGAAATGCTGGTAAAAAATGGATCGTTGCTAATGATGAACAAGGTAGCGCTGGAGAAGGAATTCGAGTTTCTGACAAAGAAGTAAGAGAAGATGTTTTATGGGCTACATTAATGGCTGGAGGAACAGGAGTGGAGTATTATAGTGGTTACACAGATGATGATGGAGATATCAATGGAAATGATCATAGGAAACGAGGTAATAAGTATAAAGAAGGAGGATATGCTCTTGATTTCTTCAATAATTATTTACAGCCTTACTTGACAGAAATGATAAGTGCAGATGAAATTACTTCTAATGGTAATGATTATGTTTTTGCTAAAGCTGGTGAAGTCTATGCAGTATATCTCCCTGATGGAGGATCTACTAATATAGATTTGCCTTCAGGAACATGGGAAGTGCAATGGTATAACCCAAGATCAGGTGGGAGTTTAAGTGGTGCAACTACCGTGTCTAGTTCGATCTCAGCACCAGACAATAATGACTGGGTAGCTTTAATTAAGGGAGAATCTGATGGAACAGATTGTAATAATTTGCAAAATGTTTCGGCTTCTCAGGATGCTTATTTGCAAGGAACTACGTTGTTTAATACTTCAGACTTGAGAGTAGAAAGTGGTAATAGAGTGTCTTATTTACAGTTTGTGGTGCCAACTCCATCAGAAACTATTACGGGAGTAAAACTTCAACTTTCTGTTAGTACGGATGGAGGTAATGGACTTATCGAAGTGTATAAAGGAACATCAAATAACTGGACAGAAAGTACCTTGTCGAATAGCAATAAACCTGAAGAAGGAGCTCTTTTAGGATCGTTAAATACGACCTATAGTGACGGACAATCATATGAATGGAATTTATCTGGGATTAGTGCGGGAGAAACAGTTTCTTTGGTAATTAAACAAACTGGAGGGAATGACGTTTCTTTTTCATCTAAAGAAGGTTCGAATGCTCCAAGACTTATGTTAGAATTAGATTGTAATGATGATGGAGGCGGTGGAGATGAAAGCAATAGTTGTGTAGCTTTAGAAGAAAATGGAATCGTTGCTGTAGAGGCAGAGCATTTTGAAAGCCAGTCAAAAACGGATAAGCGAAAATGGTATTTTCAAGATGGAACTGTTTCTACGCCAACACCAGATCCAGACCCTAGTCACCATGCTTCTGCTAGTGGAGATGGTTACTTGGAAATTTTACCAGATACAAGAGTTACGCACGATGATCCACTAGTTAATGGAGAAAGTTTTTCTAATACACCTGGTGTGGTTGGTATTTTGGATTACAAAGTGAAATTTACTACTCCTGGAAGGTATTTTGTATGGGTACGATTATATTCCACAGGATCCGAAGATAATGGAATTCATGTTGGGATTAATGGTACTTGGCCAGCATCAGGACAACGAATGCAGTGGTGTGCTGGAAAAAATCAATGGACTTGGGAAAGTAAACAAAGAACTAATGCAAACCATTGTGGAGAAGCCGAACTAATATATATAGATGTTCCATCTGCTGGAATACATACTATTTCTTTTTCTATGAGAGAAGATGGAGTAGAAATGGATAAGTTTGTATTATCGCAAACTTATACCAAACCAACGGGAACAGGACCGGATGAAGTTTTGGTTGACTGTGCATTATCCGTAGAAGATTTTGATCTTCAAGAATCTAGTTTATATCCTAATCCAGCCCAGGATATTATTAATATACAAGGACTGACTAAAGGAAAAGCGGCTATTTACGATATTACGGGAAGAAAAGTTATGTCTTCTATAACTATTTCGGAATCTGAAAGTAATACTGTTGATATATCTAGAATCCCTTCTGGGGTTTATTTTATGGTACTAAGAGATGGAAAAAATCAGAATACATTAAAGTTTATAAAACAGTAGAGGTAACTAACTACCTAACTATTTTTCTGAAAGGGCCGAAATTACTAGTAATTTCAGCCCTTTTTTTATGAGATTATAAGTTTTTAGGTGAAATTTATGAAATTTTGGTCAAAGGGAAAACTTGTTTTATAACTCCGCTAGTATTGTTTTTAAATTGAAAGCTAATTTCAATCTGGCTATAAAAACGAACATTTGTTCTTGAAAAATCTATAGGGATATTTCTTGAAGGATATTGTAATTCAATGCTTAAAACTTTAGCTACTGGTTGATTGATTGATTTGGTTTCTGAGTTATAGATGTTTTCCTTATAGGTAGTAGATGTAGTTCCTCGATCATCAATGACTTCTTCTATTATCTTATAACGAATTTTTGCTGAAGATATCTTCTTTTCGTTTTTAAGTATGGCGATTTCTAAATTAAATTTTTCGTTATCAATATGAGTGCCTTTAAACCTAATCTCTTTAAGTAATCCAATACTATTTATTTTGTATTGACCATACCCAGCGATACCTATTCCTGCAATTGCTGGTATCCAGAAATATTTTTTAAGGATATCACCAAAATAAAGTATCATTGTAATGATCATTATGAAAACCCCTATAATAAAATATAGGTAAGGATCAATTTTATATACTTTATCAAAATTATTAATAGCGTATTCGTAGTTGGGATTTGTAAGAGAGACTACATTTTTGTTTTGATGTTTTCCATCAAATGATTTAATGAGGCTAAAAATAAAAACATCTTTTAAGAGTAAGTTTTGGATTCTAGATTTAGATTCTTCCTTAAATTCTACTTCTAAATATAACCACCAAATTATTTGCAGATTTTTTCCATTATATGATGGAGGTAGATCTCCTAATTCAAATTTTCCGGCATAATTGTAATTATTCTTTTTTTTCCATGAACCATTTTGATCAATAGTTAAAGAAGATATTTTACTTTTATTACTAATTGCTTTGCCTATGACTTGGTATTGTAAACTGCATATAACACGATCAAACGTCATATCCAATTGTGGGTTAATACGAATATCAAAACTATTTCCTGTATTTATCGAAAAACCATTATTGTTTTCGAATGAATAAAATACATTTATATAATCTTTAATAGCCATAAAATTCTACTTTAAAACAGTCGTATAAAAAATTTAATAACCCTCTTATATTATCTCCATAATGTTTCAATAACATTTTTAATGCTGTAGTGTCTATAATAACTTTATTTTGTTCTATAGATGAATATTGAGCAATCCTTTTCTTTAAGATGCTTTCTAATTTTATTAATGACAACCCTTTAAAATGGATAGTTTTGTACTTTCTTTTACAAAAAAGAAATTCTATATTTCGAGGTATATGAGTTGTGACCACGTAAGAAGTGTTCGAGCTTTTCCATAATTGCAACCTTTTTCTTAAAGGGATGTGATGCACGCTATCGATTAATAAATTCCTATTATCTGGGTTGGTTATTTTTTTATAACTATTACGGTCTAAAAAGTGTATTTCCGAATTTGATATTAATTGATGTAGTGCTCTTAAATGCGTAGTTTTACCTCTTCCTTTTTTACCCAAAAACTGAATAATAATGGGATGATCTTGGTTTAATATTTTGATTAATTCTTCAAAAGAATGTTTAGGATCAATAATGTCTAATAGCTCTTCGTCATCAATACCTCCAAAAGGGTTGTGAGTATATTGAATGTTTTTATTTAACACCAAGTCGCTGTAATTTATCTTCATTGATAATTTGTTTTAGCGAATTACATATTTAATCATTTTATTCTTATTTCTCAGATTTAGTATACAAATCGATTGCTTTTAAATAGTTTTGTGCACCTATTTTGGTCTGATCATATATAAAACCATCTAATTCTGGATGGTTTTTTTTGATCCAAGTTACCATTTGACCTCTCTTAATATTCCAAAGCTTAAAATCAGAGTCCATTTCTATATTTTTGATTTTGGAAATTTTTTGATTTTTGATTTCTATTATTTCCGTAGAGATGAGAGGTTTTTGGTTTAGAAATTCAATTCGAGTACATGTTTTGGAGATACTTATTTCTACTTTGTTATCAATTTCTTTAATGGCTAATATTTCATATTTAGGATTGAATACAGAGTCCCATTGAAAGAATTGATAGTAATCGTTTGTAGAATAGTTCATGTTATAATCACCTTCGCTAATAGTTATACTATCTCCAATAAATTCGGATAATTCAGAATAGTTACTCTGGTTCAGTTGATTGTAATAATCTTTAACTAATTGTGTGTTATCATTTCTTGTACAACCGTTTAGAGAACAAATGCAAACAAACAAAATTAAGGAACCGACTATTGTTTTAAACCTTATCATATTACTATTTTTCTAATCCCTTTTTTAATACTTCCTGAATACCAGATAAATGTTCACTAAATTGCATCATCTGGGCTAATACCTGCGCCATTTCGTTTTTATCACCAAACCCTTTTAGTTTATTGTTTTTTACAAAGGTTTCCTTGATGGTTTTCCAACGTGCAGTTTCTTCATCAACAATAGTGTTAGTTAATTCTTTGTATTTAAGAAGGTTTGCTTCTGCGGCGCTAGTCAATGTCTGAGATTCATTTTCATAATGAGATAGGAGTAAGGTTTGTAATTCTTTCTCATTCATAATAGGAACTACTTTGGCAACTAGTTTACTCATATCACGATAGGATCCTTGTAACTTAAACGAAGGTTCAATTCGGTAAGAATCTTCCATCGCTGCTGATTTAATATAGGTGGCATTTACTTGCATTACTGTATTTCGAATTGTCACTACTTTTTCTAATACCGCTAGATAATCCTGTACTTCTTGTTTGGTATGATTTCCTTGTAATTCTATGCCTTCTTGCGTTCCAGATTCGACCATTTCAATTAGGCCATAAATATCTTCGAAATATTTACTGCTCAACTGGTGCAACACTGGATTGGAAGTTAATGCATTTTCGATCAAGCTTAACTTAAATAAATCTGCTGTATCACCAATAATATCTCCCAGATTATAAATGTCAGCTCTATTGGCTAACATGTCAGGAATCTGGAATTTGTCTCCACTTTCTGTATATGGGTTTCCTGCCATAATCACACAGAATTTTTTACTGCGTAAATCATAGGTTTTAGGATTTCCATTGTAGACGCCTTCAATCTTGCGAGTTCCATCTGCTAGTGAAATGAATTTCTGTAAAAATTCTGGATTACAATGTTGAATGTCATCTAAATATAACATTACGTTATTACCCATTTCGAAGGCTAAATTCAATTTTTTTAACTCTTCTCTTGCTGCAGAATTATTAGCTGCCATTGGATCTACAGAGGTAACTTCATGACCGATAGCAGGACCATTAATCTTCATAAATACTAATCCTAATCGATTAGCCATATATTCCATTAAAGTCGTCTTACCATAACCTGGAGGGGAAATTAATAATAGCATTCCCATTCTATCCGTTCGTTTATTATCTCCAACGCTTCCTAATTGCTTGGCAAGATTATCACCAAATAATGGTAAATAGACTTGATCAATTAATTTGTTACGCACAAAAGATGATAATACTCTAGGTTTAAATTCCTCAAGTTTAAGATCTGATTTCAAGTTTTCGGTTACTGTGTGTTTTGCTTCTCGATATCTTTCGAATGCTGGAACTTCTATAGTAGCGAAATCTGATAATTCAGTAATAAATTGGTGATAACTAAAGTCAAAGTTACCATCATTAATAGTAGGGTGACTTCCATTTAAACCTTCTATAGTTTGTGAAGGATTTACATGTACTACTTCTGAAATTGATTCCTTTTTATATAATAAAACACAAACAATTTCTTGTGCATACTCAATTTTCTTAGGATGATGTGTTTTTAGATAGGCGGTTATCCATTGTAATGTTAAGCGTATTAAATCTTTCTGACTTTTTTCATTTGTTAATTCTAATGACTTCTTAAATTTGGTAAGTACCTTTTTCTTCTTTAATTCAGTTAAAAAGGAATCATGTAATTCATTTGCAGTTTGACTAATGCAAAAGATGTCATCTGTTTGTAATTCATCAAAAAGATAATTGCTAATAGTATTTTTATATTTTTTGTCAAATAACTTTGCTTCATCAGCGAAAATTACAATTTCGTTTTCTAAATCTTTAAGTACAGTTTTATATTCTGTACTATCTGAGAAGATTTTTAAAACTTCTCCAGAGGCTTTGATAGTTTCATTCCAATAGGATTTCTTTTCAGTATTTAAACTATGCCAAAAGTATTGCGCATACGACCTAGATAGTGAGTCATATCGTAATAAACCAAGATCCTTGTTTTTGTTTACCAAAACTTTTAGAATCATTGCAGCATCTTCGTCATGAACTCCTTTTACATACCCTTCTGCATAGTTCTTACTACTTTCGGATTTTATAAGTTCTAATAATTCATTCTCTCCTAAATTTGCTAATTCGTCTTTTTTAGTAGTAAATAATTTATACGCTAAATATGCAGAACGATAGATCACCTGGTTTTCAGAAATTAATTCTTGATCCCAATACTTTTTGGATTTTAGTAAGGTTTCATTTTTAATTTCTTGATAAAAATCAGTCCCTGTTAGATGGTATTGTAATGTACTGTCCTTATATACAATTGTTAGGTCTAATGGTTGTTTGTTTACACCAAACTTATGTTTTCCTAGTTTGATAATATTTTCACCATCTTCATAAAGATCTTGTTTGTCTTTTAGTTTTCTTGTTGCATCCTCTTTAGCAACTTTTAAAGCAGTTTCAATAGTTTCTGCTTTACCTGCATCGTCTAACTCCATTAGATTCGTAATGATGTCTCGGAGTTTGTTGATCATTAGGTCAGATGCAAAATATCCGTTAATATCGGCTGTAGAATCAAAACTTAATGCTTTTTTGGTTACACCTTTTAATATTCGGTTTGCCGCGTTTTCAAGGGCAACAGCTTTTTTGTTTCTAGCTTCGATCAAGCTGTTTTTTCTAGCTTCAAACGCATTGTATACTTCTTCGCGCTTTTCAATGATCTGAGTAATAAACTCTTCGAAATCGGCAAATCTTCCTTCTAAATCTTCTAGTTGTACAGACACTTTATTTAATAATTCGTCTGTCTTTTCGGGAGTATTTGCTATATCGAGATAGTTAATAATGCTCTGATCTACAAGTTTTAACTGAGCTGCAAACTCGGCATTAGCCTCTTTACTTCCCAATGATTTTATTTTATTCTTGATACCAGCTTTGAGCTGATTAATAGTTGCAAAAATTAAAGAGATATTATCAATAATTTTGGTAGAATGCGAAGTGTCTTCGATTTGTAGATTTGACACAATATCAATCAACATTTCCAGATCTTTAGCAATTTGATTTACTTCATCTTCTAATTTTTTAGCGTCTATTACTTTTTTGATGGTTTCTAACTCTTGTTGCTTTTCTTCTACGCGAGCATGGTATGGTAATAATGCTTTATCATCAAGCAGAAATTGTACACAACGCTTAGAGATTTTATCAGTTTGTTCTGCAATTTCGGTTTCAAGATCGGTAATAAATTGCTTGTCAATGTACCGTATATCATTTAAACCAATAACTTCTCCACGTAAAGTTCGTAGTTGAGATAATACTTGTACAAAATCATCAATAGACCGAAAAGAACTACTTTTTATTTTGCCAAAAATACCTTCAGCGGCTGTTTTTGTTTCTTTAGTCACATTGGCAGCGGTTCTTCTAAGCTGTACTACTTTTTCGAACTCATCTATAGCCGCATTAGCCGCATTACTAATTTCTCCTAATGGGATATCTAATCTACATGTATCATCTTCTCTAATCCAATAATAACTATCTATAATATCACTGGATGACTTGGCCAAATCATCATACAATCCATCATAGTTATCCTCTTTATTTAATAATGTAATGAGGGCGTGACATTCTGCCATTGCTTTTACAATATCTTTATTGCCAATTTTATATAATAAAGTATCTGTATGTTCTGAAGGGATTTCATTTCCTTTTAAGAACGGTGTTTGCCATATCTGAATAACATGGTGTTTAGTTTGCTCATCTTCCGTCTTGAAATAACATAACTCGCCATCTTGTAAAATCGTAAAACCATTACAGATAATAGGAGTTTTTACTTCTTGTTCTATAACATTATAGGACATTAAGGTATATAACCCTTTTTCACTTTCATAGAATACATATAAGAAATCCTCTCCATTAGGGGAGCTGATTTTTTCCTGAAATTGTACATCAGAAATCTCATTGGTGAATATTTTTACTTCCCCAGATTGTAAGTAATATCCATTAGGATATATAATTCCTTGATCATCTGGCAGTAATACACAGGCATCCTTAATGCATTCAATTTTTTTAACCTCTTGTACTTTATGATTATACACAAAATATCTAGGAGCTTCCTGGAACGGCTTAATCTCTAACGCAATTAAATTGCCAAGATTGGCATATCGATATTGACCATCATCAAGTGTCTGATCTACGTGTTCTACGGCTTCATCATATATTCCTTTTCCATCATCGGTATTATCTTCTATTTTAATGGTAAGATCTCCACCTACAGTTTCTACAAATACTTTGTCTAAAATTGAAATATGTGGGTGTGTTCCATACCGATGCATATCACGTGTGACTTCGACCCATTCGAATTCATATTGTTTTGGAAATTTAAACTCATGTTCACTACGATTATCCACATAGGTAAGTGTGTCTTCGTTTATTAACCATTTAAAGGTTTTTATGTCAGAAACACTTTCGCTTAGCTGAAAGACCATGTGTAGGTAATTACCAACAATAGCGAATTTGGAGAAGATGGTGTTTCTGTAGTATTTATATAAGTTGGTGAAGTCATCAATAAAAACAGCATCGTTGATAAGATCTAATTTTTTATTTATAAAGTGATCATCAGCGTATGTGTAAATACTAAATACATCATCTAATTTTATTTCCGTTCGTAACCCAAAATGTACATTGTATCCAAAAAGACAAAACTTTCCTATAGTTACAATATCTCTTGCAATACAGTTATTCTCTGTATTGATACGATTATTAGCAATAAGCTTTGTTTCTACACTACCGAAAACCTCTTTTCTTGCGTCATTTAATTGTGTTAAACGGTTTTGGAGTTCTCCTTTTTGTTTTTGCAAACGGTTTTGGATGATCTCGTAGGTTCCGCCGTCTAGTTGTATGTTATTTGTGTTGGTTTCTTCCATAGTTGTTACTCTACGTGTTTTTAGCGTCGATTAAAGTTTGCCAATTTTTTTCAAAGCTTCAGAAAGTTTCTCAGGTTTATTGGTACCTATTAATAATTTTTTGTTGTTTAGGAATTCCAATTGTAATCCTATATTTCCAGAAATATTAAAGGCTTTGCCTTTTCCTCTAATATTCATTCTTATTCCCCATCCACCATATTCATATATTGGGTCATATTTTCTAATATATAATTGTTTAATACTACCCCAATCATACTGTATGAATTTAATATGAAATGGAAAAAATCGGATGTAAATTCCGTCATTTTTTATTTGCGTTTCTAACTTCATTAAAGCAAAAATTAAAATTACTAATGCAAAAGAGGAAGCAGTGATTACAAGGGTAGTAGTTCCTACATCTTTGTTATTAAATAGATAGAGTAAAGCTACGATTCCAGAAATGAGTATTGACAGCCATAACCAAGATTGGCTAAACTTTTGCTTCTCTGTATAATGAATGTCAGTTGTCATATCTCTTATTTTTGTAAAGATTTTTATTTAATCTTTAGTTCCGATGTCACGCTGAGTTTACAAAACTATTTCTTGAGTTTAATTTTTTCAATTCTAGAATTCGTAGGTTTTTCAGAATCATAGATTATCATAACAGAATCTCCTATTTTACCAGTTTTAGAGAAATACAAATCGTGTTCATGTCTTGAAATCTCCTGTGTTTTCGTATAATCTTTATTCTTAATTGTGTATTTATATTTGACATGAATATTCTCTACAGTGGGTGAGAATTCATTGTCAATTTTGTTTGTCGAAATTTTTTCTATTACCGCGATTGTGCTAGTGCCATTTTTTATCAACCCTTCTTTTTTATAATAGGTGTTGAATGCTAAAACTCCAATTGCCATTAATAAAACTGCTATTAATCCTATAAATTTTTTGTTCATAATTTTATCTTTTAAATAGATGTATAAACTATAATTCCAACAACCAAAAGCATTATCAATCCAAAACCAATCAATCTTCTTCTAAATAGTGCTTGTCGTTGTTTTTTTAATTTATCTCTAATTTCTTGCAATTGTTCTTCAGAAATAGGTTCTACTTTGATCGCTTGACTTTCTTCGTCACTTTCTGTCCATCCATCATAGGCTTTTCGTTCTTTTCTTCTACTGTTTTTAAGAAGATTGCTTAAGTTATGGCCATATCCTCCCATAACTAAACTATGTATATTATGAAGGATGTAATAAGAACTACTAAAAACACAGAAACTATTAATTGCTTTTTAAAAACTGTTAATCTTTGTTTTTTTAGCTTATCTCTGATTTCTTTCAAAGTTTCTTCAGAAACGGGCTCTATTTTAATGCCTTGACTTTTGGTGTCTATAGTGCCGCTTATATTACTAAAGGCTTCTCTTCTATTTCTTCGATCATTAAACTTAATCGAAGCAACCATGGCTGCTATGCTCATAATTAAACCGTATTTAAAAGTTAAACAAATCCCATCTAGTCAATCACTCGCTACCCCAAAGAGAGTTCGAGACTTTCTGGGATTGACTTTTATGGGTCTAAAAATGTATTTATGATGGTATTCATAAAGTATTGCAGATTCCTACTGTTTTATTTCCACATTTAAGCGGATTTAATTCTCCTCCAAATAAAGGAGGAGAATTTTTATGAATTTTATTTCAATTTCTGGTCTGATAACCCTAGTCCTTTTGCTAGATTAAACAGGTTACTGAATAAAGTGTTTTCTTCTTCATTGCTAGATTTCTGTTTTAGATCCATCAAAATGTTAGCGATTGTAAGGTTTTTGATATCTTCTGATGATACTCCGTATTTGGTAGCAAATTCTTTTACTTTTTCTAAAAGATTTCCTTTTACATCATCACTTCCTAAAATAGCATCTTTTACATCCTGAATATTATCAGAGTGTTTTACCAGTCTATCAAATCCTTTGGCCTTAGTTATTTGACCAACTATTTGATCAAAGAACATAGTTTCTCCACCTACAATATCGATGTTAGCAGCTTTAAGTGCTTCTCCGATTACTTCTGCCTGTGCATCTGCAATTTCTTTCTGGATGTTTATTTCAGCCAAGTCTACTTGTAATTCTTTGTCTAATCGCAATTTAAACTCTTCGTGTTCTTTACCAACACCATCAAGTTTTTTCATAGCTTCTGCTTTCTCTTCGATTCCGGCAGCATCTGCAATTGCTTTTTCTTTAATTACTTCAGCTTCTGCTAATCCTTCTTCCTTGATTGCTTCAGCTTTAGCTAATATACCAGCCGCTTCAGCCTTCGCTTTTTTCTCTATAATATTTGCTTCTACTAATCCTTGACGTTCGTTAGCATCTGCTTTTGCATGCATTACTTGTGCTTCAGACATACCAATAGTCGCTTCTTCTTTGGCAGTTGCTTCAGCAAGTGTTTTACGAGCTTCAGCTTCTTTTTCACTAGCTTCTTTTTGTGCTTGTGCCTCGATATTAATTTCTTCTGCTTTTTGCTTAGCTGCTTCTTTTTGCGCTTCAGCAGCTTTGATTGTAGTAATCAATGCTTCTTCTGCATTCGCTTCTGCTATAGTAATTTTTACTTGTTTCTCACGATCAGCAGTTTTAAAAGCCTCTATATCTTTCATGTTTTCTTGCTCTTCTACCACTCCTTTTTCTAAGGTAACACGATCACGAATTACATCTTGAATGTTTTTCTTTTCAACTTCTACTACTTTTTCCTTTTCGATCTGAGCCAAGGTTACGATACGCTCGCGTTCTGTAGCCTCTAACATTCTATCTTTTTCTACTCTTTCCGTTTCTACGGCATCAGTACGCTGTTTGTTTTTTTCTGCTACGATGATCTGGCGCTGCATATTTTCTTCTGCAACTTTTACTTTTTCTTCTGTAGCAATACGTGCAGTTTCTGATTTTAAACGTTCTTCTTCTGACACTTTTAGCATTTCTGCTTCTTCGCGTGCTTTAATATTTGCAATTTCACGTTTTTGTTGTTCTTCTTTTTCTGCTAATTGCTTGTCTAATTCTAAAATTGCTTCACGCGCTTCTACATCTTGTTTACGAATCACTTTTTCTTCATCACGCTTGATGAGGTTAGCTTTCATATTTTGTGCAGCGGTTAATTCTGTAATTTTTTTGATACCTTCAGCATCTAATATGTTGTCCATTTTTAAGAATGAAACGGGTGTTTGTTCTAAGTAATCAATTGCACAATCTTCTAATGTATAACCGTTCAAATCTGTACCAATAATGTTTACAATTTCTCCTCGAAATTCTCGTCGTGCTTCATATAACTCTGTGAACTGAAATTTCTTACCTACGGTTTTTAAGGCTTCAGAGAATTTAGCTTCAAAAAGTCCTTCTAGAGTTGATACCTCAGATGCTCTCTCACAACCAATAGTTTGGGCTACTTTTTTAATAGAATCTACATCACTATTAACTCTTACGAAAAAGGCAACTTTTATATCTGCCCTCATGTTGTCCTTACAGACTAATCCATCTCCTCCTAAACGTTCTATTTGAATTTTTTTAACGGATATATCCATAATTTCCACTTTGTGAAATACTGGAACTACGTAAAGCCCTTTATCGGTTGCTACTTGAGTACCTTTGAACCCTGTTCGAACAAGTGCTTGTCCTTGAGGGATTTTTTTATAAAACATTGCGATGATCGCAAAGTATACAATGATTAAGAATAGAATTAAGCCTATTCCTATGCCAATGAATGGTAAGATGCCTGTCATAATAGTTTAGTGTTTATTAGTTTTTAAAATTTTTAATTTCAGTTAATTCTTTTATTTTTTTTATTCCTTTTGAATCTAATACGTCATTTGGATTTAGAAAAGTGATAGGAGTCTGTTTTATATATTCAATAATAACGTCTTCTAGAACGTAGCCATAAAGATCAGTTCCTATGAGTATTATAATCTCATCTCTAAATTGTGTTTTTTTATTATGTAATTCTCCGTATTCAAATGTGAAAGCAATAGTTTTTAAAACTTCCGAAAATTTAGTTAGAAATATATCTTTTATTTTAGTTTCATCGAAAGTTTTCTCACATCCGATAAGGGTTGAAGTTCTCAAGATGTCATCCGGAGTATTTGATATACTTAAGTGAAAATTAACTTTTATATCCGCTCGAATAAAATCTTTGCAAATAACACTTTGATTTTCTTTGTGTTCAATATTTATTTTTTTTAAAGTAAGATCGATGTATTCCATTTTATGAAATAATGGTATTACATAAATTCCTCTATAGAGTCCAATCCTAACGCCTTTTAATCCTGATCGGATGATTGCTTGTCCCTGTTTAGGTTTTTTATACGAAATAATAAGGATTATAAAATTAAATAGTATAATTAATATTATTAAACCAATAGCAATGCCCATAAATGGAATTAAATTTTCGGACATATTTTCCTTATTTTAGTCATCATAAGACTGCGCATAGTAATAATTTTTGTCTCCTGATTGTTTTATAATTAAAATTTCTTGGTTATAGTTTATTTGCTCTCCATTTAAAGACTTGACATATATAGACATTGGATTTCCTTCTACTACTACTTCTGCAGAACCCATTTTGTCTTCTGATATTGTTGATTGAATTACTCCTTTTCTACCTATTAAGTCGATTGGAGCATCTCCATCTTTATTTAGATTTCTAAAAAAACTTTTGAAAGGAGTAGTGAAAACTTTAGTTATTAATAAAGAAGGGATAATTGCAGCAAGGAAAAAAATGAATCCAATATCACTATTATAACTGTAAGTCAAACTTGTTGTTATTGTAGTACATAACCACCATATAAATATCCAGCAAGTAAATGTGAACATAAATGGAAGCCCAACGAAGTTGAAATAAATTAATAGAATTTGCCACCATTTTAAAGGTTTTCTTCTTTTTCCAACAATATCTTCTTTATTTACTTCTGTATTGGCAATATCTTCAAAATCTAGATTGCCTCCTTCGATATTACTATCCGTATCCATATCTAGATCTGCATCCACATCCACATCAATATCTACGTCAACATCTAAGTCGAAATCAACTCCTGAAATCATTGTGAATAACCAGTACAAGATTAATAAAATCATTAATATGGTTAATACAATGTTTACTTGCGAAAAAGCTATTTCTACTAATTCTTTCAATGTTTTAGTTGTTTAGTTAATCAATAGTTCTTTAGTTATCCCTCTTTTCAAAGTCTTCTGTTTTGTAAATCATAATTCTTCTAATAGCAAGACCAACAAGGGTTATTATGATGGCTCCCCAAAACAGTATTACAAATAGTTCTTCCATAACTCAATTATTTAAGTTTTACTGCTGTCCCATATGCCAAGATTTCTGATGCTCCTTGCATTACCATTGAGGTTGTGAGTCTAACATTAATAACTGCGTCTGCTCCCAATCGTTGCGCATCTTGATTCATTCGCTGTAAAGCTTGTTCTCTGGATTGCGCTTGCAATTTGGTGTACTCTTCAATTTCACCACCAACTATGTTTTTTAGCCCTGCAAAAACATCTCTACCAATATTTCTTGCTCTCACTGTACTTCCTCTTGCTATTCCTAAAATTTGAATTACTTCTTTATTAGGTATCTTTTCTGTCGTAGATGTTACCATGATTTATTAGTTTTTTTGTTAATACTTTGCTGATTAGACTAAAAGTAGCTGATTATTAATCACTTCTATTTCTTTTTATCATTCAGACCTAATTGCTCTTTTAGCTTCGCTAAATCATCTTCTGCATTTGTTTTTGTGATATCAACTGCTTTGTCAAGTTCTTCATCAATAGATTTTGATGCATTGGCAATATCTCCATAAGCTTCTGCTAACGCTTCTTCTTGATTTACTTTATCTTTCATTCTTTCTAACATAGAAACAGTACTAGAACTATCTATTTCCGCCATTTGCTTATTTACGTTTTTAGTAGCTGCAGATACTTTTACTCTTGCCTTTAGAGTTTTTAACTCATTTTCCCATTTGCTTATGTTTTGTTTTATCTCATCTACATTTTTTTCTAATTGAGACACTGAGCCTTCGAATTTTTCTGTTTCCCCTTTACCACGTGTTGCGTGCTGTAAGGATTCTTCTTTTTTAATCAATGCTTCTTTTGCTAATCGGTCTGCTTCCGCACTGTCTAGATCTCCACTTTGCGCTTTTTTAAGAATAAGCATCGCTTTTTGCTGATAATCTTCGGCTTTTGCTGTAAACTCTTCGGTGTCATTTTTAGATCGAATAGCTAAAGCTTTTACTTGTGCTAAAGCTTCTAGACTTTTCTCGAGATCAACTTTCATATCCCGTATTCCTTGTTCGGTCATTTTGATTGGATCTTCCATCTTATCTATAGCAGAATGTGCTTCTGCTTCACCTATTTTAAATAGTCTTTTGAAAAAGTTCATAATATTAATATTTTGAAAAATTTATAATTTGTTGCGAGTATTCACTTAATAGTAGGCTTAAAGAATTTAGGGTTCCCTCTAACTCATTTAAATCTAGATTTTCTAATTGTAAGGTGTCTCTAAAGATTACTTTTTCTCCAGTTTCATCCAGAACAAAAGCTCCGTGAACGATGTCCCTGTTTTTTTGAAGTAAGCTACGATACACCAATTCGTTTTTGTTTTTTATATTGAAAATATGTTGTTCAATAATCAAAATTGGTAATGCTACGCCAATAATTAGATTTTTAATTCCTTCATTTTCTTTACTGATCATAATAATTCCATCTCCACTGTTTTCGTGAATGATGTTAAAATTAAGTTTCAATAAATAATCTTTCACCAATTGGAAGTGATCTTGCATGTGATGGTTGTTTTGACTGATTATTAGTAATTTATTTCTTGTTTCTGACCTTATATCAATATTACAAAAAGTACGATAACTTTTCTACTATATCGACGGCTAAATTGACAATGTATTGCACTGCGGATATCATGGGTATGTTATTTTTTATGATTAATGAATTAGTTGTTTGCTAAAATTTTTAGTATGTTTTTTGATTTTGCCCAAAATCAATACACTTATTTAAAAGTATTTCTACTAAAATTAGCATTTATTAAATATATTAGCTAATATTGTTAGTGTAAAGGTACAATAAATTTTTATAATTGCAAATAAAATTAGCAAAAATGTCATTTTTTGGAAAAAATATTAAAAAAATTAGAAGTGTAAAAAGTTTAAGTCAACAAGCTTTTGCGGAGCTTTTTGACTTAAAAAGAGGGACTTTAGGGGCTTATGAGGAAGGTAGGAGTGAACCGAAGATAGATACGATTATTAAAATAGCTAATTATTTTAGCATTGAAATAGATAAGTTGCTAACTAGTGAACTGACCGTAAATGAGCTTTTAAAGTTTAAGGGAGATCTAACTACATATGCAGAAGATGTAAAACGTGAACAGTTTGCACTAATTCCTTGTATTACTGAAAGTACATCTGGGGAGTATATATCATTATATAATAAAGATAATTTTATAAAAGAGCTTCCTACGATTCAATTACCGGTAAATCCAGCTAAGGTTTTTAGAGGGTATACCGTATTGAATTTAGAAATGACTAATCATGATCAAGGATTTTATCCAAAAGATATTGTAATTGGAGAAAAAGTACCATCGGATGTCATTAAGAAATTGAATAATGGAACTTTGGTAGTTGCTTTAACGGACACTAAATTAATCTTTAGAAGATTATATATTACTAAAAATAGCGTGGTGTTACGTGCAGATCATAAAAATATCGAGGATGACGAGTATCCGATTTCGGAAATAAAAGAAATGTGGAGAGTACGTTACGTATTTTGTAAACGTATCCCAGAATTTGCGGATGGGATGGAAGGTAAATTACAGATGATAGAGCAGGAATTATTTAGAATGAAAGAAAAGTTAGGATAATTATTTTATCCATAATATATAAAAAAGAGGAGTATTTAACTTCTCTTTTTTTTGAACCTATTTTTAATTATTGATCCTGATCTGTTTCTTAAGGAGAAAAATTTATTAATGATACCCATGTATGATTTTAAAAATATATTGAGATCAGCAATTCAGCATGGGCGGAATGGGTATGAAAAGCGGTTCGTTATAAAAAGTGCTAAAGGTATTCATTTGTTAAATGTTTTTGATATAAGTTTGATAGTAGCTTCTGGAGATTTCTGTGTAATGACTGATTCATCGAGTAAAACTCACCCGCTTTTAGAAAAAATTAGATTTTAGTGTAAGTTTTGCCTTAGAAATTATAAATTTCTCCTAATTAGAATGTTGCTGATCTTTTTTTTGATATCTTCAGTAGTTATTAGGCGTATTTAGCTTATTTATATAAAATTATTGCAACTTTATTTCAATGGATACAATTTTTGATGCGATTAGATCACAGAATTTAGAAAGTGTTCAAAACTTTCTTGCCAAGGATGGTAGTTTGGTTAATACAAAAGATCAAAGAGGATCTACACCTCTCTTATTGTCTACTTATTACGGTTTTCTGAATATTGTTAAACTTATTATTAGTTATAACCCAAATATAAACGAACAAGATGCTTCTGGAAACACTGCTCTAATGGGTGTTTGTTTTAAAGGGCATTACGAGATTGCAGAATTATTGATTTCTTCGGGTGCTGATGTTAATATTAAAAGTTACAATGATGCCACTGCTTTAATATTTGCAGCAACTTTTGGTCAGAAAGAAATTATAAAATTGTTGATTCAAAATGGAGCAGACGTTGGTGTTAAGGATAATAATGGATATACTGCAGCAATGCATGCTGAGAATCAGGGAATTGATTTTTCAGAATTATCGAATGTAATTTAATGAGTATTAATTCAGTTGTACAATATATAAAATCTGTTAATATTCGTTCTACCGATATAAAAAGGCGTTTGTTAATGTCTTCATCCACTTTAGCTACTTTTCAGTCTTTTCTTAAAGATAGTATAGGAGATGAAGTATTAATAATAAATACCAATGTCGGTATGGAGATTTATTATTACTCTGTAAATGATTATGGTAATTTTATAAAAGAAAGTGCACTTCTGTATACTCTAAAGCATATTGATAACACAAAATTAAAATTTAGAAATTCGGTTACCTCTGAAGAGGTCAAGAAAAATTTTACGGAAGCAATTATTACTTTTGCTAAGTATCCTCAGGTGTTTTTGGCATATGCAAAGAAGTTTATTCGACTTAGGGATACTAATACCGCAAGTGAGTACGTAATGCCTATTTTGGATGATTTTTTTGAAGATGCAATGAGGTTATTGGCAGAAACAGGAAAGGTTCCACATTACGAAAAAATTCAAAAAGCAAAAAATAAATCTCAGGAACTAGATGGTAATCAAAAGGTGATTTATGATCTAATTTCTGAGATTTTATTAAAGAAACATAGAAATTAAACTATGTTTTTAGAATTCTGCATTTAATGGAGTTCTAGGGTAAGGGATTACATCACGAATATTACCCATTCCAGTAACAAATAATACCAGTCTTTCGAAACCTAGTCCAAAACCACTGTGTTTACAAGTTCCAAAACGACGTGTGTCTAAATACCACCATAATTCTTCTTCAGGGATATTTAAAGCTGCCATTTTTTCTTTAAGCACATCAAGTCTTTCTTCACGCTGAGAACCTCCTACAATCTCTCCAATTCCTGGGAATAAAATATCCATTGCTCTCACTGTCTTTCCATCTTCATTAAGTCTCATATAAAAAGATTTAATATCAGCTGGGTAATCAAATAATATTACTGGACATTTAAAATGTTTTTCAACTAAAAAACGTTCGTGTTCACTTTGTAAATCTGCACCCCATTCGTTAATTGGAAATTTAAATTTCTTTTTCTTATTAGGTTTAGAGTTTTTTAATATTTCAATAGCTTCAGTATAACTAACTCGCTTAAAATTATTCTCCAAAACAAATTTTAACTTATCTCTAAGTAGCATTTCTGCTCTTTCCGCTTGAGGTTTTTGTTTATCTTCCTGAACTAATCGTTCTTCTAAAAATGCAAGGTCGTCTTGGCAGTTATCTAAAACAAATTGAATAACATATTTTATAAAATCTTCTGCTAGATCCATATTACCATCTAAATCACAAAAAGCAACCTCAGGTTCTACCATCCAAAATTCTGCAAGATGACGAGAAGTATTAGAATTCTCTGCTCTAAATGTAGGTCCAAAAGTGTACACCTGACCTAATCCCATTGCGTAAGTTTCTGCCTCTAATTGACCAGATACTGTAAGGTTTGTTTCTCCTCCAAAGAAATCTTGTTTGTAATCTACTTCGCCATTTCCATCCTTTGGGATGTTGTTAAGATCAAGGTTCGTTACTTTAAAAGCTTCTCCTGCTCCTTCTGCGTCACTTTTAGTAATTACAGGAGTATGTACATAATAGAAGTCATTTTTTTGAAAATACTCGTGAATAGCGAACGATAGTTTCGATCGCATGCGCATAATTGCTCCGAATGTATTGGTACGAATCCTAAGATGAGCTTGCTCTCTTAATTTTTCTAAACTATGACGTTTAGGAGAAAGGATAGTTAGTTTTAATTCTTCAGAATCAGCTTCGCCTTCAATTTCAATACTTGTAGCTTTTATTTCTACACGTTGGCCTTTACCTTCACTTTCTGTTAACGTACCAGTAATTGAAAGTGCAGCGCCGATATTTATTTTTTCTATAATCGAAGCATCTATTGTATTATCTTCAATTACGCATTGAATATTTTTAATTGTTGATCCGTCATTTATCGCTATAAAACGATCATTACGAAAAGAACGAACCCATCCTTTTACACAGACAGGCTGCAATAGCTGATCACTTTGTAGTACGTCTATTACTTTAGTATGTTTCATCAATCTTATTTTTGTATGTTTTACATCTATTGGATGCAATACACAATCAATATTATCTATTTAATAATACAGTTGCGTTACTTTTTATTTCTATACTTTTTAGGGAACTACCTAAATTTGAATTTATTCCAGATTATCCGTTAAAAAATTCAAGGTAGCAAAGATAAATTTTTAATCGAATTGATGCATAGTCTTACTCTTCAAAAAATACTTAAATTCTATAGATCTTGAATTTCATTTTTTTGTGATAACAAAAATAGAGTGATTTTAAGCGATTATATAATCCGACGGTTTTTTCTAGATGAATTCTATGTAAAAACCGTAAAAGTATAGTTTTTTGGGGAAAAAATAGTTTTTTTTATTGCTTTTTTCAAAAAGAAGGTAAAAAATTCTTACAAAATAATTTTTTTTAAGTATTTGGTTACAAAGTGATTATGGTTTTTTAATCCAATTTTGGATTACAAAAAAAAAGTTAAACCTTTGTTTATTTTATCGAAAGGGGGAATTCCCCCCCATGAATGGGTTTCAAAATACAAAAAGGGGATGTATATTGCATATGCAATTATGACGATTGTGTTTACGTTAAGTTTAGTTCGATAGGTTTTGGGGTAATCTATCTTACACGGAGTCTCGCTAGTTTACTAGTGAGACTTCTTTTTTTAGATTAAATTATAGCAATATTATTGTTCTTCTTCTTCAAGAAGTTCTTCATCACTTGCGATAATTTTTAAAGCAGGTTCTTTTAAGGTTTTCTTATTTGCTATACTTCGCTCTAAAGAAAGTAATAAAGAAGGGAGTAGTAAAAGATTGGCTAACATTGCAAAAAGCAATGTAGCAGATACCAATCCTCCAAGTGCTTTAGTTCCACCGAAACTTGAGATCATAAATACCGAAAACCCAAAGAATAAAACTGTGGATGTATAAAACATACTTACGCCAGTTTCTTTTAAAGCAGCAAAAACGGATTTACGAATCCTCCAATGGTTAGATTTTAATTCTTGTCTGTATTTAGCTAAGAAATGAATTGTATCATCTACAGAGATACCAAAAGCAATACTGAAAACCAATATTGTAGATGGTTTTATTGGAACTCCTAAAAACCCCATTAAACCTGCTGTCATAAGTAGTGGTAGTAGGTTTGGGATAAGGGAAATAATGATCATTTTAAATGACCTAAACATCCATGCCATAAAAAGTGCGATCAAGACAATTGCTAATCCTAATGAAAAGATAAGATTCCAAACTAAATAGGTGGTTCCTTTCTGAAATATTAGAGCTTTACCAGTAAATGTAACTTCATATCTATCTTTTGGGAATAGTTTTTCTAGTTTTGGTGCTAGATTGGCCTCTATTCTTTCCATTTCTTCAGTTCCAACATCTTTCATGAATGTGGTAATTCTGGCGTATTGCCCTGTTGAATCTACATAACTATTCATAGCTCCAGCTTCGGATTCAAAGCTTTTGGCATAAGGCAGAATAAAATTTCGTTCTTGACTTGTTGGTAACTGATAGTATTTTGGATTTCCATTATAATAAGTCTGTTTAGCGTATTTTACTAAATTGACTATTGATATAGGTTTAGATAATTCTGGTGTTTCTTCGATTAATTCGCTCAGTTGCTCCATTCTACGTAAGGTTGGTAATTTTAGAACCCCTTGCTTACGTTTTGTGTTGATTAATATTTCTAATGGCATGATACCATCAAATTCATCTTCGAAAAATTGAATGTCTTGGAAAAACCCAGCCGATTTAGGCATGTCTTCTAGTAAACTTCCGGAAACTTTAATCGTGTAAATGCCGATTATGCTTGCTATAAGGATGATTAAAGAGGATGTGTATATAGTGATTCTTCGATTTTTAACAGCGTGTTCCATCCAGTTTACAAGTCGTTCTACCCATCGCTTACCTAGATGTTTTAAATGCCTTTCTTTTGGTTGAGGCATATAACTGTAAATAATGGTTATTACTAATAAGCATAATATGAATAGTGCAACAATGTTTAGCGCAGCGACAATACCAAACTCTTTTAGTAGTTTGCTCTCCGTTAAGGCAAAGGTTGCAAAACCAGCTGCGGTAGTAACGTTAGTCATTAGAGTGGCGTTCCCGACTTTGGTAATAACTCGTTGTAATGATTTAGCTTTATTTCCGTGTTTTTTTATTTCTTGTTGATACTTATTTATTAAGAAAATACAATTGGGAATTCCAATAACGATTACAAGAGGAGGGATAATTGCCGTAAGAACGGTAATCTCGTATTCTAATAAGCCTAGTAGACCAAATGCCCACATAACACCTATAATAACTGCTGTCATCGAAATAAAAGTGGCTCTAAATGATCTAAAAAAGAAAAAGAAGATTAAGGAGGTAACTAGCAATGCTGCTAAAATGAATATTTGAATCTCATCCATGATGTTTTGAGAATTCATAGTTCTGATATATGGCATACCAGATACTTTTATATCCATATTGAATTTTTCTTCAAATTCTTTGATTTTTGGATTTAAAGTATTTTCAATAAACTTTTTTCGAACAATTGTATTAACAATATCCTTGTTTAAATAAATAGCACTCTGTATGGTGTTTGATTTGTTGCTGTAGATTAAGCCTTCATAGAAAGGTAATTTGTTAAAGAGTTCGTGCTGATATGCAGAAACTTTCTCATCTGTATAAATACTATCTTTTATAAAAGATACTAGCTCGAATCTAGCTGGATTATCCTTCTTTTTAAGCGTTTTTAGATCGCTTACAGAAATCACGAGGTCAATCTCACTATATTGTTTGAATGAATTATTAAAATCATTCCAGGCCTTTAATTTTGTTGGAGTAAATAGAGAACTATCATTTACGGCCATAACAATAAGGTTGCCTTCATCACCAAATTTCTCTAGAAATTCTTGATACTTTATGTTTACCTCATGATCATCTGGAAGAAGATTTGCTTCTGTAAAAGAAAATCGCATATTTTTCCATTGAAAACCTAGAAAAACTGTAATTCCAATAATAATTATAAATATAGCTGCTCTATTACGGAGTATAATTCCAGCCAATGTATTCCAAAACCCGAAAGTTAATAACTTTGCCATTCTCTATTTTCCTTGTGCAAATGTAAGAATTTGAGGTTTTAATACTTAAAAAATATTCAAAAGAAAATGAATAAATAATAATGAGTTAAAGCTTTAAGTAAAAAGTGAATTTAAAAGCGATATTGTCTTCTAGTTTTGGTAAATGATATGCCCCATATCTATAGGCAAAGCTCAACCCAAAGCCAGCAAAAAGCTTATTTATTTCGAATCCAGATTCTTGATATCCTTGCTGTAGGGAATTGAAATTAACTCCTTGGTGCTTATCACGATTACTTACATCTCCAATAGCGTATCGAGTTATTAAAACCATTTCAGGTTTTAGCCAACTAGCTATTTTAAAAGGCCTTAATCGGTGTCTGACTTGCAGTGTAGCTAATCTATCGCTAAAAAACTCACTAAAATACATGGTTTCAAAACTTCTTCGTCCTGCAACAGAAAACCTCTGAAAGATAGTTTCTTTTGTTGGGGCATTGGGATATGCGTGGTATAAATGTGTTAATGGGATATCTCCGCTGGCAACATCAGCTTCAAGAAGTAAGCTAGTGCTCGATTGATTAAGGCGGTTAATAATGTATTCCGCTTTGACTCCAATTTTACTATAGTTAAAATCACTATCAAATACGCCTTTGTATCCTTGGGTGTATTGAGCTGTTATTTTTGGATAACCATCTTGTATTTCTTTAAATCCGCTCGGAGTTTTTAAGAATTTACTAAATGGACTCCATCTAAGTGCAATTGTGGATTCTGCTGTTTTGTAGCTGGAGAAGGAATTACCATTATTGAGATATGTATAGCCTCCTGTTTGATCAATGTTACTTACAGAAAATTGAGTTTCGGATAATAATTTAGGTAAAATTCTATGTTGTAAGCTTGTGCTCCAGGTTCTGTGTTTATAATAAAAATCAATATTTACTAAGCGTGGTTCAAATAAAGAATAAACACGTCTGTCGGTTAGATAAAAGAAACTTCCAACTTCTTTGAGGTCATCTGTGTAATTTATGTTTAACCAAGATCCTGAATCTTTATTAAGTAAAACACCGCCGCCAAGACCGAATTTAAACCTTCCATCTCGAAATCCATAAACTAAGTATCCTTCGGTGCGGAATCGTTTAGAGAATTTCTCATTGGTTAAACCTCCGATTCCTAAACGTAAACCTTCAAAATTATTATATTTTATAGGATAGGTTAGGTCAAAGTCAAAAAAACCAACGGGATAATACCCAATATTAAAACTTTGAATAACGTCTATTCTTCTTTCAATATTTTGAGCTTGAACAATACTGTCTACTATTGAAAAAGAATTTAGATCTTTTGCTGTAATTGCACTTGTTCGATATTTATTCCAATAATCTTCATCTCTGGTAGTGGCTTCAGGATCTATTTCTATAGCAGATTGTTGCAGTTTAATTTTGACATCTTTTTTGGTATTGTAGTCAAAGAAATCTGTTTTTGAAATTAGAAAATCATTATTGCCGGTAAAACTTTTCTTGTCATTCCCTAATCTACCGACAGATATTTGTCCACCAAACAAAGTTACTTTCTGTTTTCCGATCCCCGGTCTTATGGTAACTTCTTGATTTAGTGGGAACCATAATTTTTCTTTTGGATCATATTTAAAATCGTGATTTACTAGGACATTGAGTTCTCCTCTTAGTTCTGCTACTGCCTTTTGGATAGCAAGTGTTTCCATGTCTAAGTATAAAACACCTTCTAAACTGGCAATTCTTTTGGATCTTCTAGGTTGGAATAGAATTACGTATGCAGGCCTTTTTCCTTGGGTAGTATCTAAAACTTTATAATAATAGTTTTTGAGGGCCCTATTGGATAAAGGTCCAGCATATCTGTTATTAAAGATTACATAGTTTTCTTTATACAGCGAATTGGATTGAATTTTAATGCCTAGAACATTGTAAACTGGTTTGTTAAAACCTGTCATTCTCGAAGCAAGAACGCTTTCTTTTTCATCACGCCCCTTATTAAACTCATGTAGGCTAACTTTTTCTGAAAGAAAAGAATGTGCGTCATTAAAAATCCGTTCCATATCTACTTTTGTAGTGTCCGGAGTTTCAAACGTAGCCTGATTATCTTCAGTAATTTTAAATTTATTATAAGTTTTATAGCTATAACTTTTTAATGCCTTGTTAGGGTTGTTTTTTGTTTTATTTGATATAGCTTGTTTGATAATATTAGAAGCAACGCTTCCTGGGATATCAAGTTTTACTGCTGCTAGATTTTCTGATTTAGGAGAAAGCTGTATTTCTACCTTAACAATATCTTCTGATTTAATGGAGAAGTTCTTGGTAGTGTACCCTATGTAGCTAACAGTTAAGTTTATTGGATAACTTTCGCATCGTATTACGAATTCTCCAGTCGATGAGGTTAGTGCATATGAATTATGATCCGTTTTTACCGTAGCGAACGGCAATGCTTGGTTGGTGCTTTGATCAATTACTTTTCCGGTAATGCTAATTTGAGATAGTACAACAAAATGAGTAAAAAATAATAAACAGAAGAGTTTGTTTTGCATTATCCGATTTGATTCATAGTAATTGAAGATATACAAAAGTGTTTTGTTCTTAAAACACTTTTGTATATTATTGTTTTTGAAAAAGTATTATACAGTCATAATTTCCTTTTCCTTAACTGATAACATTTCATCAATCTTTTTGATGTAACTGTCAGTTAATTGTTGAATATCTGATTCGGCATTTTTTGCCATATCTTCAGATAAACCATCTTTTTCTAATTTTTTAATTTCATTGTTGGCATTTTTACGGTCATTACGTACACCAACTTTTGAGTCTTCTGCTTCTGCTTTCGCTTGTTTTACTAAATCTCTACGACGTTCTTCGGTTAGAGGCGGTACACTAATGATAACGCTTTCTCCATTGTTCATAGGATTAAAACCAAGATTAGCCATCAAAATTGCTTTTTCGATTTCTTGAATTAAAGATTTTTCGAATGGTTGGATCGTAATTGTTCTTGCATCTGGTGTATTTACATTTCCTACCTGGTTTAATGGCGTAGGATTTCCGTAATACTCAACCATAACGCCACTAAGCATTGCTGGTGATGCTTTTCCTGCTCTTATAACAATTAGTTGTTTTTCTAAATGGGCGATAGCACCCTGCATAGATTCTTTAGTTGAATCCAGAATAAAATCTACTTCTTCGTTCATCGTAATATAATTCTTTTCTTTTTTTAGTTGATCAAAAAACGAGCCACTTTTTGTCTTGTTACAGATTTACCTTTGTTCCGATAGATTCTCCAGAAATGACCTTTAATAAATTTCCTGTTTTATTCATATCAAAAACTATGATAGGTAATTCATTTTCCTGGCTTAACGTAAAGGCGGTTGTATCCATAACTTTAAGTCCCTTGCTTAAAACATCATCAAATGTAATAAAATCAAATTTAGTGGCTTGAGAATCTTTTTCGGGATCTGCTGTGTAGATTCCATCTACTCTTGTTCCTTTAAGAATAACATCGGCGTTAATTTCTATAGCTCTTAATACTGCTGCAGAATCTGTAGTAAAATAAGGGTTACCGGTTCCTCCACCAAAAATTACAACTCTTCCTTTTTCTAAATGCCTAATCGCTCTTCTTTTGATGAACGGCTCAGCTACTTCATTAATTTTTATTGCAGATTGAAGCCTTGTTGGAATTTCGGCATCTTCTAAAGCACTTTGTAATGCTAATCCATTAATTACAGTAGCAAGCATTCCCATATGATCGGCTTGCACTCGGTCCATGCCTTTGCTGGCTCCTGCAACACCTCTAAAAATATTACCGCCTCCTATAACAATGGCAACTTCTACACCTCTATCAGTTATCTGTTTGATTTCGTTAGCATATTCTGCTAGTCTTTTAGGATCGATTCCGTATTGACGTTCTCCCATCAGGGCTTCTCCTGATAATTTTAGTAATATTCTGTTGTATTTCATCATTTGCTTGAACTGTGGTGCAAATATAATGATATTCTTAATTTAGAAAATACTTTACTAAGTAAAGGTAAATCTAAAAATAAAAGCTTTAGAGTATTGTAAATATCGAATGACTAATAAAAAAGGGTTCTTTTCCCCTGACGCCCCTATTGATTGGTCTTTAAGAATGTCATAGGTTTGCCAAAGGAAAACATAACAGAGGGAGATGAGGAATATTTTTGAAATAGTGAAGAAGCGTTTTTTGAACTTACAAATTCACGAAAGTGTGATTTGTATTCTAGACTGATTGGGGAGTTAGTCTTTTTTGGGGTAGCATTTTGGAGGGGTCCAAAATGTTAAAGAAAATGTTTCGGAAACTACTAGAAAGTATTTCGAAAAATGACGAAAAAACCGCTTCAATCGAAGCGGTTTTTGATTTTTAACACAGGAAATTAATCCTTATTTTTAGTGTTCGACTATAGAGAGATTCTTTCGAAACTTACTACAGAAACATCTCCTAATGTTTTTACGTAGTCTCCAACAGTCTTCTTTTCATCTTTAATGAAGTTTTGATCAAGAAGACATTGCTCTTGATCAAGAGTAGTGTTGTCAGAAATAAATCTTTCTAATTTACCAGGAAGGATTCTGTCCCAAATTTGCTCTGGCTTTCCTTCTGCTTTAAGTTCAGCTTTAAGTTTTTCTTCAGCTTCAGCTATTACTTGATCAGATAACTGAGATCTTGAGATGAACTGAGGAACATTTTTTAATGTTTTACCAAGTCTACCAAGCTCAATATTTTCTTTCTCTATAGCAGCGATTCTTGCTTGAGTTTCTGATGCTACAAATTCTGGATCAAAATCTTTGTAAGATAATGTAGTCGCACCCATAGATGCAACCTGCATAGAGATATCTTTAGCAAGAGCTTCTGCGGAATCAATGCTAGAAGATAATCCTGTAAGAGCACCAATTTTATTACCGTGGATATAAGACCCTACAAAAGGAGCTTCTAAAACTTTAAAGTCTCCAATTTCGATTTTTTCACCGATTACTCCTGTTTGTTCAATAAGCTTGTCCTGAACACTCATTCCGTTAAAATCAGCAGCTAATAATTCTTCTTTAGAAGAACTGTTAAGAGCTAATTCTGCTAATTCTTTTGCTAAAGAAACAAAAGAGTCGTTTTTACCTACGAAATCAGTTTCACAGTTAAGAGAAACAATTACACCTTTATTTTTAGCGTCATTAACTTTTGCGATAACTGCTCCTTCAGAAGATTCTCTGTCAGCTCTTTTATCAGCTATTTTTTGTCCTTTTTCTCTAAGGATTTTTATTGCTTTGTCAAAATCTCCATCAGCTTCAACAAGTGCTTTTTTACAATCCATCATTCCGGCACCTGTAGCTTTACGTAATTTACTTACTTCTGCGGCTGTAATTTTTGCCATATCGTTTAAATATTTAATGTGTTTGTGTAAAAAACAAGTCGCTTAGTTTTTACTATTGTGAAAGTAAAGAACTAAACGACTCATTAATTTATATTAAAGTTAAGTTTTGTAACTTATTCTTTAATAATATGATTCTTAATGATTGAAAGCAATCAATGAATGTTTATTCTTCTTCTTGCTTGGCTGCTTCAGCTACTGCTGGAGCTTCCTCAACTTTAGCTGGAGCTTCTACAGCAGGTGCTGCTGGAGTTTCAGCTTTAGCAGGTGCCTTTTTTTCAGCTTTTGCTGAAGCATCTGCTTTAGGAGCTTCTTTAGAAGCTTTTCTTTCACTTAATCCTTCGATAATAGCATCACTTACATAAGTCATTACTTTGTCGATTGATTTAGAAGCATCATCATTTGCAGGGATTACATACTGAACCTGACGTGGATCAGAGTTAGTATCAACCATTGCAAAAATTGGAATGTTTAATTTCTGAGCTTCTTTTACCGCAATATGCTCACGAGTAATATCTACAACAAATAATGCACCAGGTAGACGAGTCATATCAGAGATAGAACCTAAGTTCTTTTCTAATTTAGCTCTTAAACGGTCTACTTGTAAACGCTCTTTCTTGGATAATGTGTTGAAAGTACCATCTTTTTTCATTCTATCGATAGCAGCCATTTTCTTTACGGCTTTACGGATAGTAACGAAATTAGTAAGCATTCCACCAGGCCATCTTTCAGTGATGTAAGGTTGGTTTGCTTTTGCTGCTTTTTCAGCAACGATTTCTTTTGCTTGTTTTTTGGTAGCAACAAAAAGAATTTTTCTACCAGATGCTGCGATTTTCTTTAAAGCTTCACTTGCTTCGTCAATCTTTGCAGCTGTTTTGTATAAATTGATGATGTGGATTCCATTACGCTCCATATAAATATATGGTGCCATATTAGGATCCCATCTTCTTGTCAGGTGACCAAAATGTACACCTGCATCAAGTAAGTCTTTTACTTCGATATTGTTTGCCATTTTTGTAATAGTTTACGTTCTGTTGAATTAGCAATATTCAAGTGGCTATCGCTTTTGATAAGGCCTTGAATATTTAGATGCTAAACTAACCTCCCTAAAATCGGGGATAACAACAAATACTGTTTTAATAAATTAACGTTTAGAGAACTGGAATTTCTTACGAGCTTTCTTCTGTCCGAATTTCTTACGCTCTACCATTCTTGGGTCTCTTGTCAATAAACCTTCTGGTTTAAGGGTTGCTCTGTTTTCTTGATCTAACTCGCACATCGCTCTAGATATTGCTAGACGAATTGCTTCAGCCTGTCCTGTGATACCACCTCCATATACGTTTACATTTACATCGAACTTTTCCTCATTGTCTGTTAGGGCAAAAGGTTGGTTCACTTTGTATTGTAATGTAGCGGTAGGAAAGTAATCGTTAAGATCTTTTTTGTTGATCGTAACTTTTCCAGAACCTTCTTTAAGGTAAACTCGAGCTACAGCCGTTTTTCTACGACCAATTTTGTGAATAACTTCCATTACTTAAATTCTTTTAAGTTAATAGTTTTTGGTTGCTGAGCATCTTGCTTGTGATCTGCTCCAGCATGTACCTTTAAATTACGGAATAAAGCTGCTCCTAATTTGTTTTTAGGTAACATTCCTTTTACCGCTTTTTCGATTAAACGCTCTGGGTTTTTGTCAAATAACTCCTGAGCAGTAAGACTTCTTTGCCCTCCAGGGTAACCAGTATGACGGATATACGATTTATCAGTCCACTTTTTTCCTGTTAAATTGATTTTTTCGGCATTTGTAATAATTACATTATCACCGCAATCAACATGTGGGGTAAAGTTAGGCTTATGCTTTCCTCTTAATAGTATTGCTACTACAGAAGATAGACGTCCTAAAGTCTGTCCTTCAGCATCTATATGTAACCATTCCTTAGAAACGGTTGCCTTATTGGCAGATACTGTCTTGTAACTTAATGTGTCCACACTAACTAATTTTACTAATTAAACATTCCTTTCCTATATAAAATAGGGGTGCAAATGTACAATTATATATTTATATAGCAAACAGGTAATTGATATTATTTTGTGTCTATGATGCGTTGGTTTTCAGATAGATCAATTTCTGATGATTTTTTATGGGTTTTAAACTTAAAATATCTTTTTGGTGTTAATTTTTTACTAAATATAGATAGTAACTGTGACAAAGATTCATAATTTATGTCCTGTATTAAACATCAATCAACAAAACTAATCAACATGAAGTACGCGATCCATGTGCTAGGATTCCTTCTTTTTACACTGTTTTCGAATGCTCAAGATTCTACAGTGGTGAAAAAAAGAGTTTATACTACGAAACCTCTAAATGGTTCAGAAGCACCAACAATTAATGGATTAATTGAAGAATCTAGTTGGGATCTGGTAGAATGGTCTGGAGATTTTATTGAAAATGAGCCAGATGAGAATACACCTCCAAGTCAACAAACAAAATTTAAAATTTTGTATGATCAAAAATACCTATATATCGCTTATAGATGTTATGATACAGAACCCGACAAAATAGAAAAGAGATTATCTAGAAGGGATGGTTTTGCTGGAGATTGGGTAGAAATTAATTTAGATAGTTATCATGATAAACGAACAGGCTTCTCTTTTACAATTACTGCCGCAGGTGTAAAAGGAGATGAGTTTATATCTGATAATGGTAATAATTGGGATGGTAGTTGGAATCCTATCTGGTATACAGCAACTAATATAGATGATCAAGGATGGACAGCAGAGGTTAAGATTCCTTTAAGTCAATTAAAATTTGGTAAGAGTAAAGAACAAATATGGGGTTTACAGGTAAACAGAAGATTTTTTAGAAAAGAAGAGCGATCTGTATGGCAGCGAGTACCTCAGGATGCGCCTGGATGGGTTAGTGAGTTTGGCGAGTTACACGGATTAATTGATATAGAGCCGCAAAAACAGTTAGAGATTCAACCGTTTGTTGTTACTCAATATGACACTTTCCCCGAAGAAGATGGTAACCCCTTTAGAGATGGAGATGATTTTAAATTGAATGGAGGATTAGATGCTAAAATTGGGATTACTAATGATCTTACAATGGATTTAACGGTGAATCCTGATTTTGGACAAGTAGAAGCAGATCCTGCGGCTATAGCATTGGATGGTTTTCAGATATTTTTTCGAGAGCAAAGACCGTTTTTTGTGGAGAATAAAAATATTTTTGATTATCGTTTTGCGAATGGTCAAGATAATGTCTTTTATTCCAGAAGAATTGGAAGAAGTCCACAAGGTTCTATAGGATCTAGTCCTATTAATACAGAGTTTGTTGATAGGCCAACTAATACAACAATATTAGGTGCTGCTAAGTTTAGTGGAAAAACAAAGAATGGTTGGTCAATCGGAGTCTTAGAAAGTGTAACACAGCGAGAAATAGCGAAAGTAGAAGACGCCGATGGTAACAGGCGCGAAACTATTGTAGAGCCTTTGACAAATTATTTTGTTGGTAGAGTTCAGAAAGATTTTAATGATCGTAATACGTATATTGGAGGTATTTTTACGGCTACGAATAGAAATCTCGGTGATATTTTGAATATTGATTATGAAGATCCTAATACCGATGAGACTTCAGAATTAGTTGGGTTAAGAGAAAATAATCTAAATTTTTTAAGAAAATCAGCATATACCGCAGGATTAGATTTTAGACATAATTGGAAAGATAGAAAGTATTTTGTCGAAGGAAATTTAGTAACAAGTCATGTAGAAGGGTCTAAAGAAGCCATAGAAGCGACCCAAAATGAATTAACACATCTTTTTCAAAGAGTAGATGCAGATCATGTAAAAGTAGATCCTAATAGAACTTCACTTACGGGTACTGGCGGTAAGCTTATCGGTGGTAAATCAGGTGGTGGAAATTGGAGGTATACCGGAGGGGTTTTTTGGAGGTCGCCAGAATTAGAGTTAAATGACGTTGGGTTTTTAAGGCAAGCTGATGATATCAGACAATTTGCTAATGTTAGATATTTGTTTTTAAAACCTACTAAATTTTATAGAAGAGCAAATCTGAATTTTGAGCAAACTTCGGCATTTGATTTTGAAGGAAATTTTAATAGAATTCAATATGAGTTTAATGGTTTTATTAACTATAAAAATAACTGGTGGACAGAAGTAGGAGCAGCTCATAAGCCCAGAATTTATACAAACACAGTATTAAGAGGGGGTCCTCGCTGGAGATTTTCTGAAGAGAATTTTGCCTTTCTGTTTTTTGGTTCGGACAGTAGGAAAAAGTTTAATTTTACTATGGGGTATGTTAATTCTGGCGCTAGACAAAATAATTTTACCTTTCATAGATATGTGTTAAGGATGAGATACCAACCATTTAATGCATTAAGTATTTCCTTAAATCCAGAATTCGAGAGGAATCCTAATAAAACTCAGTATGTAACAGAAGTAGATTTTGCAGGTACCCCAAGATATATAACCGCTAGAATCGATCAGCAGACATTAAGCGCAAGTGTTCGTCTAAATTATAATATCAACCCTAATCTTACTATTCAATATTATGGACAACCATTTATTTCCAGAGGTACCTATACAGATTTTAATTATGTGAATAATCCTATTGCTTCGGATTTAAATGAGAGAGTTACATTGTATAATGATAATCAAATTTCTTTTGCGGATGATTTATACTCTGTGGATGAAAACTTAGATGGCGTAATAGATTATACTATTGATAATCCTGATTTTGCTTTTGTACAGTTTCGATCGAATTTGGTTTTACGTTGGGAGTATATACCAGGATCAGAGATTTTTCTTGTATGGTCACAAGGAGTTAATGGCTTGGGTGATCCAGGAGATCATCTTTTTAGGAGTTTAGACAATCAGATTTTTGGTCAGCAACCAGAAAACACATTTTTGATTAAGGCTACTTATAGGTTCGTATTATAAAATTTTTAAAAAGGTTTTAAGAAAGTTTTTCATCAAGATTTTTTACGTGTATTTTGCAATACTTAAGAAGATTATAATATGAAAAAAATTTTAGGGCTTTTTGTTTCTATATGTATTATCGGATGTACTACTTCTAAAACTGAACAGAAAAAGGTTGTTGTTACTGATCCAGAGCCTGTGTTAACTAAAAAAGATTCATTGTCACTTTTTTTGGATCATTACGAGAAGTTTTTTGCAACTAATTTTAATATTTCAGAATGTCCTGGAGCTGCTATAGTGATTGTTAAAGACTCTACAGTTGTGTACAAAAAAGGTTTTGGTGTAAAAGAGATCCATACAACTGATTCTGTAGATGTGAATACGGTATTTAGAATAGCAAGTCTATCAAAAGGAGTTACATCAGTGCTAGCTGGAAATTTGGCTGATAATAATGAGATTAAGTGGAAGCAAAATGTTAAAAAATCAGTAGGTATATTTAACTTAAGAGATAAAGCACAAGCAGAAAGACTTACTGTTAATCATTTGTTGTCTCATACGTCAGGATTATATAAGTATACTAATTCTAAATTGATTCATAAAGGGATGTCATTGCAGAACATTATTGCAAACTTTAAAAGGAATGGTGTTGTAGCTAAAGAAGGCACTGAATATGAATATCAGAATGCTGTTTTTTCTGTAGTAGAGAAGGTGATGGAGAATAATACGGGAAAGTCATTTGAAGCATTGTTAAGAGAACGATTGTTTGTGCCTGCAGGAATGAAAAATGCATCCAGTAGTTATTCAGATATTAAGAAAAACCCTAATGTTGCGTTACCACATAAATGGAATCATTATTCTAAGAAATATTATTTAACAAATCTTCATGAAAACTATTATAATGTTGCTGCCGCTGGAGGGGTTAATGCTTCTATTTCTGATATGGCAGAATATTTAAAAGTGCTACTTGGAAATCGTCCTGATATTATTTCTAAAGAAAGCTTAATAGAAATATTTAATCCGATGATCTGCACAAGTGATAAAGATACGTACGTGAATTTGTGGGATGGTGTTTCTGACTCTTATTATGCAAAAGGATGGAGGGTTTTAGATTACAGAGATAGAAAGGTTGTCTATCATGGAGGAAATGTAAATCAGTATAAAACGCAATTAATGATAGACCCAGAAAATAAGATAGGCGTTTGCGTATTGTTTAATGGGCCAAACACTTTTAATGGTCCAGTAATACCGACATTTTTGAATTACTATGATTTTTTTACTGCAACAATGGGAGGGTAGTGGAGAGTGAATGGTTTTTCAAGTAAATAAGGTGTATTTTGCAAATACTAAGAAGGAACAATAAATCGTTATTAATATTTAAAACTCAAAAATCATGAAAACTAATTTTTTTCTTTTTGCTATTTCTATTGCATTGTTTTTTACCTCTTGTAGTTCCGATGACGACAATGGAGGGGATGTGGTCCCGGATATGGTCTCATTAGTTGGAACTTGGGAGCTTACTTCTGCTTCTGGAGCGTTGCCAGTTGATCTAGATATGGACGGAAATGCTTCTACTAATTTATTAGAAGAATTACCTTGTTTTGAAGATACAATTGTGGTAAGTGATGATAACACATATAATCAAAATGTAACACAGATTGATGTTAATGTAACTCCAGATTTACCTCCGGTAGTTACTGCTGACTGCACAGGTCTTATACTTGAGGTAACAGGTGAATGGGCTCTAGCAAGTGGTCAATTAACATTTACTCCAACTGGAATGGATCCAAGAACAGTGATGATTACACTTACAGAGACAACACTTTCTTTTACAGATGAAGTTGAAGACTTAGGAGCTGTAGATTTAGTTTTTACGCGTCAATAAGTTATTTGTTATTGTGGTTAAAATAAAAAGCGCTTCCTTAAACAGGGAAGCGCTTTTTATTTCTTTTTACTAAAAAAAGGAGTTACTTGTCTTTTTTTGCTAGTGATTCTTGGTGTTGCTTTTCTGCTAATAGTTTTTTCTGATAACGACCTTGCACAATATCTACAATTACAAGTACAACAATTACAAAATAGAATGTTGTTTTACTCATTTGTGTAACTTCATTATTAAAAATATGGAGATGTGCTAAATGACCTCCTTCTGATAATAGCATAATACCTACTATGAATAATATAAAAAGCCCTAATACTTCATACATTCTATTTTTCTGAAGAAAGTTAGATACTTTATCAGCTAAAACGATCATTAAAACACCGCCTAGTACAATTGCTATAGACATCAAAACAAGTTGCGGTACATATTCCATATCGCTGGTTAACGCCATTGCACTTAAAATAGAGTCAAAAGAAAAAACCAAGTTCATAATTACGATCCATAAGATAACTTTGTTTATAGAACCTTTTTTATCATCTTTTTCTATTTCTTCGTGCTCATTAAGTAACATCATGTGCCAAATTTCTTTGATTGCTGTATATATAATAAATACACCTCCTGCAAGAACAATTAAGCTATGGACATTAAATTCGAACTCAAGAATGTTATTGTCATGAAGACTAAAGAAAGGTTCTTGGAAAAATTGTATTACAGACATAAGTACAAAAAGCAAAACTATACGAAGTACAATTGCTAATCCAACTCCCATTTTTCTTACGAAACTTTGTTTTTCTGGAGGTGCTTTTTTTGATTCTAAAGAAATGTAAAGGAGATTATCAAATCCTAAAACCGCTTGCAGTAGTACAAGCATTAATAGGGTAATGAGACTTTCAACGGTAAAAAGTTGTTCCATAAAATAAGTGTTGATTGGTTATGTTATTAAATATGAATATAATAATACTAAGTGCAGTTACAGGTTAGTGGGCTTCTAGCCAATTTTCTCCTAACCCCATATCTACATCTAAAGGAACTGCAAGTGTATATGCATTTTCCATTTCTGATTTTATAAGAGATTGTATTTTTTCTAATTCAGGTTTGTATACATCAAAAACCAATTCATCATGTACTTGCAGTAGCATTTTTGTCTTATAATTATCCTCTTTTAATTTTTGATGAATATTGATCATTGCAATTTTGATAATATCCGCAGCACTACCTTGTATTGGTGCATTTACTGCATTTCGTTCTGCTGCTCCTCTAACAACGGCGTTAGCGGAGTTAATATCTTTAAGATAACGACGTCTTCCTAATACTGTTTGGACATAACCATTTTCTCTAGCGAAATCTACTTGTTCGCTCATGTAATTACGTAGTTTAGGATAGGTTTTGTAGTAGGTGTCTATAAGTTCTTTGGCTTCACTTCGAGAAAGATCGGTTTGATTGCTCAGTCCAAATGCAGAGACGCCATATATAATTCCAAAATTTACAGTCTTAGCATTACTACGTTGTTCTCTAGTAACTTCCTCAATAGGTACATTGAAAACTTTTGCTGCGGTAGATGCATGAATATCTTCTCCGCTTTTAAAAGCATTGATCATCGTTTCTTCTTCACTTAATGCAGCAATGATTCTTAATTCTATCTGAGAATAATCGGCTGCTAATAGAATGTGTTCAGCATCTCTTGGAATAAATGCTTTTCTAACCTGCCTTCCTCTTTCTGTTCTAATCGGGATATTTTGTAAATTAGGATTATTAGAACTAAGTCGCCCAGTTGCGGCTACAGTTTGCATATAATCTGTGTGTACACGACCTGTAGATTCATTAATTTGGTTAGGTAATGCATCTACATAGGTGCTTTTTAGTTTAGATAATCCACGATAATCTAGTATGTTTTGAATGATTTTGTGATCCTTAGCTAGGTACGATAAAACATCTTCTGCGGTAGAATATTGACCAGTTTTTGTTTTCTTTGGTTTGTCGACCAATTTCATTTTTTCAAAAAGAATGATTCCTAATTGCTTAGGCGAAGCAATGTTAAACTCTTCTCCAGCTTCTTTATATATGTCAGTTTCTAACGTTTTAATGTCATTGTTCAGTTCTTCTGATAATGACTGCAAAAATTCATTGTCTAGATTAATTCCTTCTATCTCCATCGCTGCTAGAACTCTTAGTAAAGGAACTTCTATGTCTTCAAAAAGAGATAATATATTAGCTTCATTAAGTTCTGGAGTAAAGTGTTCTTTAAGTTGAAATGTAATATCGGCATCTTCCACTGCATACTCCGTTTGCTTTTCTTGTGGAACTTGTCTGAAAGATAATTGGTTTTTCCCTTTTTTTCCTATCAGCTCAGTTATTGAAACTGGTGTGTAATTAAGATAGGTTTCTGAAAGGACATCCATATTATGTCTCATATCTGGGTTGATTAGATAATGAGCTAGCATAGTGTCAAACAATTTTCCTTTTACATCTAGATTATATTTGGCTAATACTTTGATGTCGTATTTTAAATTTTGACCAATTTTGGTAATATTTTCATCTTCGAAAAAAGGTCTTAGTTGTTCGATTAATTCTTGAGCTTCATTTTGATTCTCAGGAAAAGGAATGTAGAACCCTTTTCCTGCTTCCCAAGAAAATGAGATTCCTACCAATTCTGCAGTAAGAGGATCGAGTCCAGTTGTCTCTGTGTCAAAACAAACATTTTTCTGCTTAAGTAGATTTTGAATAAATAATTTCATTGCCATTCCAGGAGCTACACTCTGGTAAAAATGTTCTGTATTTGCAATTGTTTTTCTACTAGAAAATGAATCTGTAGCAGTATTGGTATCTTGATTGCCACCAAACAATGAAAATTGACCCGCACCAGCTTGTTCCGATTGCTTATTTGAAGAAGCAGTTTTTGTTGGGTTAGAAGATTCAGATGGAAAGAAGATTTTAGTGAATTGATCAGTCAATCTTCTAAACTCGAGCTCTTCAAAAATTTCCTGTACTTTTTTTGCGTCCGGTTCAGAAATTTCATAATCCTTTGCGTCGAAAGTAACATCACAATCGAGGATAATCGTTGCTAATTTTTTAGAAAGAAGTCCTAATTCTTGATTAGCTTCTACTTTTTCTTTCATCTTGCCTTTTAGCTGATCTATGTTCTCAAAAAGACCTTCCATAGATCCATAAGCAGCAATGAATTTCTTGGCAGTTTTATCACCAACTCCTGGTAAGCCGGGAATATTGTCTACAGCATCTCCCATCATTCCAAGGTAATCAATCACCTGCTCTGGATGTTCTACTTCAAATCTTTTTTGTACTTCGGGTATTCCCCAGATTTCAATACCATTGCCCATGCGAGCTGGGCGATACATAAAAATGTTTTCGGACACCAATTGGGCATAATCTTTATCAGGTGTAACCATATATGTTTGGTACCCTTCTTTTTCGGCTTGTTTAGCAATGGTTCCGATTAAATCATCAGCTTCTACTCCAGCTCTTTCAATAATAGGGATATGCATTGCTTTTAAGATTTCCTGTATAATAGGAACAGCTATTTTTATAGCTTCAGGAGTTTCGTCTCTGTTAGCTTTATATTCTGGAAATATCTCTAAACGATCCTTGCTTCCTTGTTTATCAAATGCAACTGCTAAGTGATCTGGTTTTTCTCTTTTGATTACATCAAAAAGTGAATTTACAAACCCCATAATTGCTGAGGTATCTTGCCCTTTAGAGTTGATTCTTGGATTTTTAATTAAAGCATAATATCCGCGAAAAATAAGTGCGAATGCATCCAGAAGAAAAAGACGTTTTTGTGACATAGTGTATGTTCAGTTTTTAGAAATGCAATATAAAAAGAAGATTGCTGAAAATCGTTTCAAAATTATACTAAATAAGAAATGCCGTCAATGAATGACGGCATTTCGCCCCAAAATAAAATTGATAACAATGTTATCAATTGCTATAAATACGATAGTAATATTTTATGAATAAAGTAGATTTTTTTTGTACATCCCTATAGTTAAATAGTTGAACGAAGGTACGAATAAAAATTATACATATGAAAGAAAATTCTAAGATTTATGGTGTTTGATATATGTGTATCTTAGTAATGATAGTATTTTATAATGATTCAATGATAAACAGTTAATTTTTACTTAAATATACTTATGATTGACAAAAGGTGAGATAGTTTTGTTAAGTAAATAAAACTTAGAATTAATATGCGTTGGATTATTCCTTTAGTGCTTTATGTTTTAATAGAATTATATGCTTATCAAGTAATTCGCACTTTATCAAAAAATCAATGGATCCAAATAGTATATTTGATTATCTCATTACTCATAATAGGGTATGTTATATATGTTTTTGCTAACTACGATAGAAGTGTAGGTCCTACAAAATATTCATTAAGAGCAAGTGGTTTGTTGTTAGTCACCTTAGTTCCTAAGTTGATTTTAGTGTTGTTTATGTTTGGGGAGGATATTATAAGGCTTTGCGTAGCAGGGTATACTTATCTTACAAATACATTTTTTGACGGAAATGCGACTCAATATTTACCAAGTCGAAGAAAATTTATAAGTCAAATAGCTTTAGGGGTAGCTGCAATACCTTTTGCAGGATTAGTGCATGGTATATTTAGAGGTAAGTATAATTTTAAAGTTATTAATCATGTTCTATATTTTGATGATTTACCAAATGCATTTGATGGTTTTCGGTTAACTCAGATATCGGATATTCATTCTGGTAGTTTTGATGAGGTTGAAAAGATTGAATATGCTGTAGATTTAATAAATCAGCAGCAAACTGACTTATTAGTTTTTACTGGGGATATTGTAAATACTATGGCTAGTGAAATGGATGATTGGATTGATATTTTTAAGGGTTTAAAAACACCTTCTTTTGGGAAATATTCTATTTTGGGAAATCATGATTATGGTGAATATGTAACTTGGGATTCAGAAGAAGAAAAAGAAGCTAATTTTGAAGCTATTAAAGAAGTGCATTCTAAAATTGATTTTCAATTGTTGTTAAATGATAATTCGTTTATAGAAAAAGATGATGACCGAATAGCTATAGTCGGTGTGGAGAATTGGGGGCATAATTTTAAAAAGGCAGGAGATTTGGCAAAAGCATCGAATGGTGTTTCCAAAGAAGATTTTAAAATTTTATTAAGTCATGATCCATCTCACTGGGAGTATGAGGTAAAAAAGCATGATAATCATTATCATTTAACGCTTAGTGGGCATACTCATGGATTTCAGTTTGGAATAGAAATCCCTGGGTTTTTAAAGTGGAGTCCTGTACAGTATGTTTATAAACAATGGGCTGGTATGTATAATGATATGGGGCGTTATCTTAATGTAAATAGAGGGTTTGGTTTTCATGCCTTTCCCGGAAGAGTAGGGATTTGGCCGGAAATTACTGTTATAGAATTGAGAAAAGGTCCTAAACCCGCATAATTCGAAGAAAGTGTTATATTTACAATTATATATCAGCTTTGTTCGTTAGTATAGCATAGTTAGATAATAAAATTTTTAGAACATGTCAAAGTTTGGAGAGTTAATAGGTATTGAGGTTCCGGTTTTGCTGGATTTTTATACTGAATGGAATGAACCTTCTGTATCCATGCATCCTGTGTTAAAGGATGTGGCTGCTGCTCTTGGCGATAAAGCTAAAGTGATAAAGATAGATGTGGATAAAAATGAGGAGTTGGCTACAGCGCTTCGTATTAAAGGTCTTCCTACATTAATGATTTATAAAGAAGGAGAAATGGTTTGGAGACAAAGCGGAGAGCAAGATGCGAACACGCTTATAGGTCTTATGAAAGAGTATGTTTAAAAAAGAACTTTCTTAGATTGATTAAGATTAAATCTTTTCAAATATAAATCCTTTTTCAGAAAAATGCTTAAGTACTTTAGGCAATGCTACCCTAAGGTTTTTAAATGCTTTAATACTATCATGAAAAACAACAATACTACCTTTTTTTGCGTTTGCAACGACATTAATAGAGCATTGTTCTGGTGAGGTATTTTTGTCCCAATCTTTGGATAACACATCCCATAATATAATTTCATAGTTTAGTTTCCTTAACTCTGATAATTTACGCTTATTTAATTGTCCATAAGGAGGTCTAAACAGTTTGTGGTTAATTTTAGTGTGTTCTAAAATTTCATTTTCACATTTTAAAACATTTTCAATGTATGTAGAAAAGCTATTTTTCCTCGCTTTCAAGTGATTCATAGTGTGGTTACCAATACTATGTTCATCTGAAATTATTCTTTTAAAAATCATTGGGTTTTTCCTAATATTTTCACCAATACAAAAAAAAGTGCCTTTTGCGTTATACAGTTTTAGTTGATCTAATACGAAATCGGTTACTTCGGGAATAGGGCCATCATCAAAGGTTAGATAAATCTTCTTTTCTTCGCAAGTGTAGAAATCCCAAGTATAGTTGGGAAATAGTAACTTAATACTGTTAGGCGTTTTATTAGGTATTAAATCCAAATTGATCAAAAAAAAGAGCCTTAGTTAAAAGGCTCAGTTGTGTTATGATTTTGGTAGTTCTTCTAAAGTATCTAATGGTTTTTGACTATCTAGAAGTTCTTTTTGCAAATCTTGCTCTTGATCTTCCAAAACATCTTGATTGTCATACTCTTCATCTTCAGAATAAAGTCTTGTAAATAATCTTAGGTATCTATTAAATTCTTCAGCCTTTTCTTCAATCATTTCTTTGTCTTGATTGATTATTAGAAGATCTACAACACTTCTATATCTTTCTACATTACTTACTATCTCACTAGCATATTCATATTGATGTTCTAAAGTAAGGCTCCCGAAGTATGTCAATTGTTCTTGATATTTTTTTGCGATTTTATTCCATAAATCACGCGCTTTTTCTTTTTCTCCTACTTCGTAGTATCCACTTACATATGGTTCTAATAGCGTGTAATACTCATAGAATTCTATTGGCATTTTTTCCATCCCAAGGTCTAGAATTGTTTTAGCCTTATCTTTTTTGCCTTCATTAATCAATGCTTCTACTAATCTAGCTAGATTACTACGATAAGTAATAGCGTTTTTTCGAGTTTCAGGATCATGGTAAATGTTGGGGTTTTCGCTATTTCCCCAATCCCAGCTAGTAACATTGTTATACATAAGGTCTGTATCAATACGTCCCATGTCATAAGGGTTTCGTTTGTCTATTGGAGTTCTAATAGGAACTAGTTTATAGGTAACACCATCTAATTGTAAATAATCTTTCATCCATAAATAATCATCATCACCAAAACTTCCACCAGTAAAATATACAGGTCTTTCCCAGTTATTGTTAGCAATCATGTCTAACATTAGCAATCGATTTTTAAATAGTAGATCACCTTTTAAATGTATATCTATATAAGGAACTATAAGATGAGCATCTTTTTGTGATACGATTCCATTTCTAAGAACGGCTTCTTTATCAACAGGAATTCTTATGTGTTTCGTTGGAAAAGTGTTTACTTGTTTTCCATTTTGTAAGTCACCTTTGGTTCTAGGATCATCAGTCTCAATCCATCGCATCCAGTTTTTGATAAGCATAGTATCATTAGTGACTGGTTTGTAATAAATAGCATCATTGTTTCCAAACCTATAGAACTCGTGTGTTAACTGAGATGGGATTGGTTTACCATCATATGCAGCTTTTTTCATCTGATCGATGTACCAATCTGTTGCAAATAAGCTAGTATTTACTGTTCTTACATCAGTTCTGTATTCTTCTATATCTTGAGCATACCATAATGCAAATGTATCATTATCACCTATTGTAAAAAGTATAGCGTCTTTTTGGCATGATTGAAGGTACATTTTTGCCATAGCTTGTGCTGTATATCGATTCGAACGGTCGTGGTCATCCCAATTCTGAGCAGCCAGTAAAACGGGTACGGCGAGTAAACATATTGTAGTTACTAGAGGAGCTAGTAATTTTGGTTTTAATGAGTTTTTAAGAATGTCGAATAATGCATATACTCCAAAACCTATCCATATAGCGAATACATAAAATGAACCAACTAAGGCATAATCCCTTTCTCTTGGTTCAAAAGGTCTTTCGTTAAGATATATTTTTAGGGCCAATCCTGTAAATAAGAAAAAAGCTAATAGCACCCAGAAATTTTTCTTATCCTTTTGTACTTGGAACACAAAACCAATGAGACCAAGCAATAATGGTAAAAAGTAATAGGTGTTACGAGCTTTGTTTTTTAATACATCCCCAGGTAAATTGTCTTGAGATCCTAAGTGTATTTCATCAATAAATTTAATTCCACTAAGCCAATTACCTTCTAGATTGCTATATTTTCCCTGATTATCATCTTGTCTACCCACAAAATTCCACATAAAATATCTCCAATACATATATCCTATTTGATATTCAAGGAGATATAAAACGTTAGATGCAAAAGATGGTTTTTCTACATTTAAATAATCACCAAAGGAGCGTAAGAATTTATTGTAGTCGTCATTGTCTAATTTACCTACCGCATATTCTCTTCTAAATTGCGTAACAGCTTCAAGTAATTCGGATTCATCTTGGTACTCTGGTTTTATAGTGAACCTAATCGGTCCGGTGAAGTCCATGTAATTGGAAATATGCTCGGTACTCCACATTCTTGGTAAAAATGCCTTATGATCATCATCTATGTTTTGTCTAGCATTTTTCCAGTCGTTTACAATATCGTACTTCCCAGTTTTTAGATTTTTCTCATATTTAGGTTTGTCATCTTCATAAGGTTCGTCTTCATCGAGTCCGGCATATATTTCAGTAAATTGTGGTCCATAAAATAGATGAGTTTCTGGATATTGTTCTAGGTTATAATAAGCGAGTAATTCACGAGCATTGTTTGGATTATTTTCATTTATGACTGTTCCAGCATTAGCTCTTATAGGAAGCATGATCCAACAAGAGAAACCAATGAATATAAATAACACGCATAGTACAGCAGAGTTGATTAAAGGGAATTCCTTTTTGCGCGTGTATTTAAGAATGAAATAAAATGCCGCTGCTATAATGAGGCCTAAAAATATAGTCCCTGAGTTAAATGGCATTCCAAAACTATTCACAAAAGTAACCTCAAACCATCCAAACAATTTTAAAGTGGAAGGTAGTAGTAACTTAAATATAAATAAAAGTATTGCTACCACTACGATGTTAGCAACAATAAAATTCTTTATAGTAACCTTATAGTTTTTGAAATAATATAACAATCCTATTGCTGGTATGGAAAGTAATCCCATAAAGTGAACTCCAAATGAAAGTCCAGCAATAAAAGCAATTAAAATTAACCATCGGTTGCCTCTCGGGTTATGCATGTCTCTTTCCCAGAGTAATCCTAAATAAAACAATACAGATAAAATACAGGTAGCCATTGCGTATACTTCTGCTTCTACTGCATTAAACCAAAAACTATCGGTAAAAGCGAATGCCAAAGACCCAACTAAGCCGCTCCCTAAGGTTGCCAAAGCTTTACCATCCGTAAAACTTTCATCCGTTATAATTAATTTTTTGACAAGGATAGTGATTGACCAAAACATAAAGAGAATGGCAAAAGCACTAGCGAAAGCTGAGGTCATATTAACAACAAGCGCTATCTGCGTGGGGTCTGAAGCAAATATGGAAGCAAAAGCGCCTATCATTTGAAATAGAGGTGCTCCCGGCGGATGTCCAACTTGTAATTTAGACGATGTAGCTATATACTCGCCTGCATCCCAAAAACTAGCTGTTGGTTCTACGGTTAAGGAGTATACACAAAGGGCGATTCCAAAAACTACCCATCCTAATATTTTATTCCACTTTTTAAAGTTGAATGTGCTCATAAGATATAACTGTTATAACGTGTGGCGAATTTAGTAATAAAAATACTTCTCTATTAGTTTTTTTAGCAAACGCTTAACAGAAGTTTATATTTTGGATAAGTGATAAATAAAACTGGCTCAATAAATAGGATAAAAACTAAAGAATGAATTTTTTTTAAAAAAATGTTTGCAGACCAAAAAGAATATATTAAATTTGCACCCGCAATGACGCATTGGTCTATGGTGTAACTGGCAACACGTCTGGTTTTGGTCCAGAAGAGTCTAGGTTCGAGCCCTAGTAGACCAACATAAAAGAGCTACACATAATGTGTAGCTCTTTTTTATTTATAAGTAAGATTAAATTATATTTTGAAGGTTAGAACGGGTCTTTTAGCATGGTTTACCACGTCTTCTCCAAGACTTCCATTAATAAAGTGAGATAATCCCTTTCTTCCGTGTGTGCTAATTCCTATAAGGCCTGCATCTACAGAATTTGCAAAATTTAAAATTCCTTTTTCTACATTGATGTCGTTGTAAATATTTAGTGAGTAGTTGTCAATAGGTAGATCAGCAATCATTAGATTCATTTTTTCTTCCGTTTCTCTAGTTGTTTTAAAACTATTTGCTGTGTTTATCCACACTAAGTGTAATTTTGCTTCTAGTTGTTTAGCAAATTCATGCGCTGATATTAATGATGGTTTATCTTCATCATCAAAATTAGTAGCATACACAAGGTCGTTAACATTATAAATGTCACAATCTTCTTTAATTACAAGCACAGGTTTTTCTGAAGTTCGAACTACTTTTTCGGCATTAGAGCCAATAAATAATTCTTCAAACCCGGAGGATCCGTGGGAACCCATTATAATCATGTCTATATCATTCTTGTCACACGAATCCATAATTCCACGGAGAACATCTTCAAAACTAACAGTTTCGATTACTTCTAGATCCTTTAGGTAGTCACTAGCTAAAACTTCTTCAAACTTCTTATGTGTTTGTTTCATAAAAAATATGGCTTCCGGCGCAGAAGCGGAAGCTCCAGAAGACATTAAATCGACCAGATGAACTGGCATTTCTAAAATATGTAAAAGATAGATCTGACAATCGTTCTTTTTAGCGATTTGCGCTGCTACTTTTAAGGCGCTTTCTGCTTGAGTAGAAAAATCAGTAGGTACTAGAATTCTTTTAATCATGGTTAAGTGTGTTTAAGAGAAATTTATCAATATCCAAGTAGTACTTGGTTTAGGTTAGTTATTTTTTTGTTTGCGTAAACTGTAGATTAAAAAATGTATTTCCCCTATGATTCTTAAAATCGTTAGGTTGTAATAAGCTAACAGTCATTTAAATTTACGAATAAATTCATTCTTAAGTAGATTTTGAATCTAAGATATTATTACTATCTTTGCACCGTTGAAATTAAAAAACCAGATTGAGGGGACGAAAAGTCCCCTCTTTTTATCTGCCTATGTTATTAAAAGATAAAGTTCAAAGTTTATTAGCAGAAGCCCTAGAAGAAAGGCCTTCTCTTTTCTTGATCAGTCAAAAAATACATCCTGGTAACATCATAGAGATTATTGTTGATGGTGATGGTGGTATAACTGTAGAGGATTGTATAGCTTTAAGCAGAGCGATTGAGCATAATTTAGACCGAGAAGAAGAAGATTTTTCTTTACAAGTAATGTCTGCTGGAGTTTCTGAAGGCTTAGTTCATCGACGTCAGTATAAAAAGAATATAGGTAGAAAGTTAAAGGTAAAAACCGAAGGAGGTAATACTATTGAAGGAGAGTTGGTTTCTGTGTCTGATAATAGTATAGATTTGGTTTGGAAAGCAAGAGAGCCAAAACCAGTAGGAAAAGGAAAAATAACGGTAACAAAGGAGGCTTCTGTTTCTTATGATGAAATACAGGAAGCTAAAGTTATGATAACATTTTAATTATAAATTGATATGGAAAATATCGCATTAATAGAGTCATTTTCAGAATTTAAGGATGATAAGTTAATCGATCGTGTTACGCTAATGGCGATCTTAGAAGATGTGTTTAGAAATGCATTAAAAAAGAAATTTGGTAGTGATGATAATTTCGATATCATTATAAATCCTGATAAAGGGGATTTAGAAATTTGGAGAAACCGTGTGGTTGTTGCTGATGGTGAAGTTGAGGATGGAAATCAGGAAATATCAATTTCTGAAGCGCAAAAAATAGAACCAGATTTTGAAATAGGAGAAGACGTTTCTCAAGAAGTGAAGTTAATAGATTTAGGTAGACGTTCAATTTTGGCTTTACGTCAGAATTTAATTTCTAAAATTCATGAACACGATAACACTAATATCTATAAGCAGTTTAAAGAATTAGAAGGAGAGATATATACTGCAGAAGTGCATCATATTCGTCATAGAGCGATTATTTTGTTGGATGATGAGGGTAATGAGATTATTTTACCAAAGGATAGACAAATACCTTCAGATTTTTTCAGAAAAGGAGAAAATGTAAGAGGAGTTATTGAATCTGTGGAGTTAAAAGGTAATAAACCAGCAATTATTATGTCTAGAACATCTCCATTGTTTTTGGAGAAGTTGTTCGAGTCTGAGATTCCAGAGGTTTTTGATGGTTTGATTACTGTTAAGAAAGTTGTTAGAATACCAGGAGAAAAAGCTAAAGTAGCTGTAGACTCTTATGACGATAGAATTGATCCAGTTGGAGCTTGTGTTGGTATGAAAGGATCTCGTATCCACGGTATCGTAAGAGAACTTGGTAATGAAAATATTGATGTTATAAATTATACGAATAACCTTCAGTTGTTTATTACTAGGGCTTTAAGTCCAGCAAGAGTAACTTCTATTAAGCTTAATGAAGAGGGTAGCCGAGCAGAAGTTATGCTGAAGCCAGAAGAAGTTTCTAAAGCAATCGGACGTGGAGGGCACAATATTAGATTGGCTGGTCAATTAACAGGTTATGAAATTGATGTGTTTAGAGAAGGGGTTGAAGAAGATGTTGAATTATCAGAATTTTCTGATGAAATAGACTCTTGGATTATAGAAGAATTTGCTAAAATAGGATTAGATACAGCTAAGAGTATTTTGGAGCAAGATATTAAAGACTTAGTAAAAAGAACAGATCTTGAAGAAGAGACTGTTAGTGAAGTTATTAGAATATTAAAATCAGAATTTGAAGATTAATAACTTCAATTAATTTATATTTGAGCATAAAATAATAAGGCATTTATGGCTGAAGCAAAAACAATGAGATTAAATAAGGTATTACGCGAATTCAATATCTCGCTAGATCGGGCTGTTGACTTTTTGAATTCAAAAGGTCATGAGATAGACTCGCGTCCTACCACAAAGATTTCTTCGGAGATCTATCAGCTGTTGTTTGATGAGTTCCAGACAGACAAGAGTAAGAAGGTAGCTTCAAAAGAGGTTGGTGAGGAAAAAAGAAAAGAGAAAGAAGCGCTCAGAGTGCAGATTGAAACGGAACAAGAGGAGAGACGTAAGCGCGCTGAAGCTCGTGAAGTTGTGAAAGCCAAAGCCCAATTGACTGGACCGAAACAAGTAGGTAAAATAGAATTGGATAAGAAAGAAGAAGTTGTTGAGAAGCCCGAAGAAAAAGCAGCAACAGAAGAAGCTCCTAAGAAAGAAGAGGTAAAAGAAGTTGAAAAGGAGAAAGAGGAAGTGAAAGAAAAGGCTCCTGAAGTGGTTTCTAATAGGCCTGCTAAAAAAGGTATAAAAATAGCTAAAGTTGCAGCGATAGATCTGGAACAAAAGAAAGCTTCTAAACCAGCAGAGCAGCCAGCTAAAAAGGAATCTCCTGCTTCTAAGGAACCGGAACCTCAGGGAGAACCTGTAAAGGTAGAAACTCAGTATAAGAAGTTGGATGGTCCGAATTTTACTGGTCAAAAAATTGATTTAACTAAGTTTCAGAAACCTCCAAAAAAGAAAGAAGATAAATCGAAGTCTTCCGATAGCGATCCAAAAAAACGTCGTAGAAGAATTAGCAAAGATGGTGGAGGAGCTAAATCTGGAGGACCAGGTAATAGACAAGGCGGTAATCGTGGGCGTGGTCCAGGAAACCGAGGTCCAAACCGAGGTCCAGGAAAAGGAAAGAGACCTGCTGTAGTTAAGGAGGAGCCTAGTGAAGAAGAAGTACAAAAACAAGTAAGAGAGACTCTTGAGAAGCTTCAAGGGAAATCAAATAAATCCAAAGCAGCTAAATATCGTAGAGATAAGCGTGATCAGCATCGCCAAAAAGTGGAAGATGATGTGGCTCAGCAAGAACAGGCAAGTAAGGTTCTTAAAGTAACTGAGTTTGTTACGGTTTCTGAGGTGGCGACGATGATGGATGTTCCTACAACTCAAGTAATATCAGCTTGTATGTCATTAGGTATTATGGTGACTATGAACCAACGTTTAGATGCGGAAACCCTTTCTATTGTTGCAGATGAATTTGGATATGAAGTTGATTTTGTAACATCTGATATTGAAGAATCAATAGAAGAAATAGTAGATGCTCCAGAAGATCTTGTACTTAGAGCACCTATTGTTACTGTAATGGGACACGTTGATCACGGTAAAACTTCTCTGTTAGATTATATTCGTGAAGAGAATGTAATAGCAGGAGAAAGTGGTGGTATTACGCAGCATATTGGTGCGTACGGTGTTCAATTAGAAAATGGTCAAAAGATTGCATTCCTAGATACACCGGGTCACGAAGCGTTTACAGCAATGCGTGCTCGTGGTGCTCAAGTAACGGATTTAGCAATTATTGTGATAGCTGCAGATGATGACGTAATGCCGCAAACAAAAGAAGCGATCAGTCATGCGCAAGCTGCTGGTGTTCCGATTGTTTTTGCTATAAATAAAGTAGATAGACCAGAAGCTAATCCTGATAAGATTAAGGAAAAATTAGCTTCTATGAATTTATTGGTAGAAGATTGGGGTGGAAAAATTCAATCCCATGATATTTCTGCTAAGACAGGACAAGGAGTTAAAGAACTTTTAGAAAAAGTACTTCTGGAGGCAGAAATATTAGAACTTAAGGCGAATCCGGATAGATTGGCATCTGGTACTGTGGTAGAAGCATTTTTAGATAAAGGTAGAGGATATGTGTCAACAATTTTAGTACAAACAGGTACACTACAAGTTGGAGATTATGTATTGGCCGGAAAGAATAGTGGTAAGGTTAAAGCAATGCAGGATGAACGTGGTAAGAACGTTAAGAAAGCAGGTCCTTCAACACCAGTATCTATTTTGGGTCTAGATGGTGCTCCTCAGGCAGGTGATAAGTTTAGTGTTTTAGAAGATGAAAGAGAGGCAAAAGATATAGCTTCTAAAAGAGCTCAGTTGCATAGAGAACAATCAGTACGTACACAGAGACATATTACACTTGATGAAATTGGACGTCGAATTGCACTTGGAGACTTTAAGGAATTAAATATTATTCTTAAGGGTGATGTTGATGGTTCGGTAGAAGCGTTAACGGATTCATTCCAGAAGCTATCGACAGAAGAGATTCATGTAAATATAATCCATAAAGCAGTAGGAGCAATTACAGAAAGTGATGTGTTACTAGCATCTGCTTCTGATGCTATTATAATAGGGTTTAATGTGAGACCTGCAGGTAATGCCCGTCAGGTTGCTGATAAAGAAGAAATCGATATCAGAACATATTCGATTATATACGATGCGATTAATGATCTAAAAGATGCAATGGAAGGTATGCTTTCTCCTGTGATGAAGGAAGAAATTACTGGTACTGCTGAGATTAGAGAAACATTCAAGATATCTAAAGTTGGAACAATTGCAGGTTGTATGGTTCAGACAGGTAAAATTATACGTAATGCTGGAATTCGTTTGATACGTGAAGGTGTAGTTGTGTATACTGGAGAGCTTGCTTCTTTAAAGAGATTTAAGGATGATGTGAAAGAGGTTTCTAAAGGGTATGATTGTGGATTGCAGGTTAAAAATTACAATGATATTAAGATAGGTGATGTAATAGAATCTTTCCAGGAAGTTGCTGTGAAGAAAAAATTATAAAACCGATATACATATAGGATTATAATAAAAAAGCCTGATCAATATTGATCAGGCTTTTTTATGTTTGTGATATGGATTTTGATATTTATTTTTTTTCTGGTTTAAAAGGGAATGCGTTAGGAAATTCTTCTCTTATCTCTTTTAATGCTCGATCTGTCTCTAATTTACTTCGATAATTACCTATCCATACTTTATGATTTGGAGTTTCATAAACGATGTCTGCTCTCCATTGAGGGAAAGACTTTTCTGCATTGTTTCTAATTGTGTTTGCATTTTTTAGGTCCCCCGTATATAGTTGAATCCTGTAGTTCTCACTGAGAACACCGTCTTTATCCATTTTGGTTTTAATGTTTAGCAGCTGGTTGATTCGTGGATCTTGGTTGATAGTAATGGTTGGTTCGGCTGGTGGAGTCATCTCTACAGTGGTAAAAACAGTTGGATTATCCAAATTAGTAGAATCTTGTGCGCTTATATAGGTGATTCCTGTAAAACAAAAACCTAATAATAAAAGGTTGTTTTTTTTGTTTAAAATTCTCATTACAAATAGATTTGATACAAAGGTAAAGTTTAATAACTCAAAATCCTTTAAAAATATTATTTAGAATTATTATAAATTACCACTTAACACTTCGCTAACATTTCTAAAATCGACTTATTATAGTACTTTTGCTGTCGAATTAAATGGACGTGGTTTTTGTATCATTTTTTACAAATAATGAAAAAACCATACCAAAATTTAGACGATAATTCTACTTAATAATATGAAACAGGTGAAATACCGAAATTCAGCCTCAAAACTCCTACTCTTAGGAACTGTTTTTTTGTTCTCTTTATTGAATCCAGTTTTTGCTCAGGAAGAAGCTGTGTTAACTGAAGCCGCTGCTGTGGAATCTACTGCTGGTGGTGATGTTGCAAAGGGAGAAGCGTTATTTAAATCGCTATGTGCTGCTTGTCACAAGCGTTATAAGAAAATGACAGGTCCAGCATTGTTTGGAGTTACCGAGAGAAGAGATACAGAATGGTTGTATTCTTGGATTAAGAATAGTGCGGCAATGATTGCTTCTGGAGATGCAGATGCAGTTGCGATTTTTGAAGAGTACAAGAAGACTCCGATGAATGCCTTTCCTCAATTAACAAATACGGATATTGATAATATTTTGGCATATGTTATGGTGCCAAAAGCTGATCCGCCTCCACCGCCACCTGGTGAAGTTACAAGTCAATCTAGTGGTTCTGGAGTGTCTTCTAATTTAATTTTAGCAGCTTTAGCATTAGTGTTCCTAATGTTGGTAGTAGTGTTGTTTTTAGTTAATAAAACACTTAGGAGTTTTGCAGAAGCAAATGGTGTGGAATTACCTGAAGCAGAAGCTAGAACTCCAATATGGAAAGCATTTGTGCAAAATCAATTTTTAGTGTTGGTTTCTGCAATATTTGTATTGCTTGCTAGTGGATACTTTGTTTATGGTTATTTTATGCAAGTTGGAGTTGATCAGGGATATATGCCAATTCAACCAATACATTATTCTCATAAAATACATGCAGGAGACAATAAGATAGAGTGTAAGTACTGTCACTCTTCAGCTAGAGTTTCTAAACATTCAGGAATTCCATCGCTTAATGTTTGTATGAACTGTCACAAATCAATTAGTGAGGTTGCTGAAGGTACCGCAACAGCTGATTACTCGAAGGAGTTTTATGACGGTGAAATTAAGAAGTTATATAAAGCCGTTGGTTGGGATGAGAGTTCTCAGTCTTATACTGGCGAAACTGAGCCTGTAAAATGGGTGCGTATCCATAATTTACCAGACTTTGCATACTTTAATCACTCTCAGCACGTAAGTGTAGCGGGTATAGAGTGTCAGAAATGTCACGGACCTGTAGAAGAAATGGAAATTATGTATCAACATGCTCCATTGACAATGGGATGGTGTATCAACTGTCACAGAGAGACTAATGTGAAAATGGAAGGCAATGAGTATTATGATAAGATACACAAAGAGTTGTCTAAGAAGTATGGAGTGGATAAGTTAACAGCTGCTCAGATGGGTGGTCTGGAATGTGGTAAGTGCCACTATTAATAAAATGATTTATTCGTCGTTTAAGCGAAAAAATAAGTAAGAAGCTAATATCAATTATATATGTCATCAAACAAGAAATACTGGAAAAGTGTTGAAGAGCTAAACGAAAATAGCTCTATTGTTGAGACGCTACAACAAAATGAGTTCGTTCAGGAGATTCCTACGGATGAGTTTTTAGGAGATAAATCATCTCTGGAAAGTTCTTCGACTTCACGTCGTGACTTTCTTAAATATGTAGGTTTTAGTACAGCGGCTGCATCTTTAGCAGCTTGTGAAGGACCAGTAATTAAATCAATACCATATGTAGTGCAGCCAGAAAGAATAGTTCCTGGTGTTGCAAATTATTATGCGACTACTATTGCAGATGGTTATGATTTTGCAAGTGTTTTAATAAAAACAAGGGAAGGTCGTCCAATCAAGGTAGAGAATAATAATCTGGCTACTTCTAATGGAGAGGCAAATGCTAGAGTTCATGCTTCAGTATTATCATTGTATGATAGTACCCGTTTGCAAGGTCCCAAAAAAGGAGATGAAGATATTAGTTGGGATGTCCTTGATAAAGAGGTTGGAACTAAACTAAATAGTTTAGGAGGAAAACAAATTGTATTGTTAACTCAGACATTTGCTAGCCCTTCTACATCTAAATTGATATCAGAGTTTAAAGCAAAATATGCTAATGTTTCTCAAGTTGTATATGATGCTATATCGTATAGTGAAGCATTAGACGCTTACGAAATGATGTATGGAGAAAGAGCATTAGCTGATTATGATTTCTCTAAAGTAAATACTATTGTAAGTATAGCTGCTGATTTCTTAGGAGATTGGCAAGGAGGAGGATATGACAGTGGATATGCACAAGGACGTGTTCCTAAAAATGGGAAAATGTCTAAACATATCCATTTTGAAGCAAATATGTCATTATCTGGAGCAAATGCTGATAAAAGAGTAAAAGCAACGCCTACTCAACAAAAACAGGTGTTAGCAGCTTTATATAAATATGTTACTGGTGCCGGATCTAAAGGAGCATTGGATGCTGGTTTGGATGCCGAAGTTGTTAAAGCGGCTAAACATATACAGAAAGCAGGGAGCAATGCAGTTGTAGTTTCTGGTATTCAAGATGTGGATGCTCAATTGTTAGTTTTAGCTATTAATAAGCATATTAGTAGTAAAGCATTTAATGAAACTACACCAAGAAAAATTCGTCAAGGTAATGCCAAGGCGGTAGCTCAGTTGGTGAAGGATATGAATGCAGGACGTGTTGGTGCACTTTTAATAGCAGGTGTTAATCCAGCATATTCTCTTCCGAATGCAAGTGAGTTTAAGGAAGGTCTTAAGAAAGTAGACGTTTCTGTTGCATTTAGTATGCATAATGATGCTACCGCATCTGAGTGTACTTATGTTGCGACTACACCTCATTATTTAGAGTCTTGGGGAGATGTAGAATTAAAGAAAGGTAGCTACAGTTTAATGCAGCCTACTATTCGCCCTTTATTCGATACTAGACAATTTCAAGAAACACTATTGAAGTGGACAGGTAATACTGCTGCTTATAACGATTATATTAAGGATGCTTGGACAGGCGTACTAGGAGGTACTTCATGGAATCAAGCATTACACGATGGAGTGTTGGTGAAGCCAATACTAGCTAAGGAATCTTTGGAAACAGCAATAGCTACTCCAGAGGGTGATGCAGAAGTAGTAGATGCGGCGCCTGCTGGACCTAATGTTGGTGCAGCTGCTAGGAGATTATCTACTGCAAAATCAAATGGATTAGAACTTACATTATATACGAAGACTGCTTTAGGTGATGGGCAACAGGCTAATAACCCTTGGTTACAAGAAATGCCTGATCCTATAACCAGAGCTTCTTGGGATAATTATCTAACAGTTTCAAGAGCAGATGCAGAGGCTAATGGCTTGATGAATGAAAATGTCGCGAATGGAGCTTTAAATGGTAGTTATGCAACTGTTACGGTGAATGGAGTTAATGTGACTGCACCGGTAATCATTCAGCCAGGGCAAGCACAAGGAACTATTGGTTTAGCTTTAGGGTACGGTAAGATAGTTGGTGTAAAAGAAGAAATGCAAGTAGGTGTTAATGCATTTGCATTATACCAGAATCAAAATGCGGTACAATCTGTTTCTGTTTCAGCGGCTGAGGGTACACATGAATTTGCTTGTGTACAGTTACATAATACATTGATGGGTCGTGGAGATATTATTAAAGAAACGACTCTTGAGATATTTAATACGGGCAATCCAAAAGATTGGAATAAGATGCCTCAGGTAAGTAAAGATCATATTGAGTTTGATGTTACTTCGCCAGAAGTTGATCTTTGGGATGAGTTTGATCGTTCTGTTGGGCATCATTTTAATCTTTCTATAGATTTAAATGCTTGTACAGGATGTGGAGCTTGTGTTATTGCTTGTCATGCTGAGAATAATGTTCCTGTAGTTGGGAAGTCTGAGATTAGAAGATCGCGTGATATGCATTGGTTGCGTATTGATCGTTATTATTCTTCAGAAGAAAGTTTTGAAGGTGATAATAATAAGAAAGATGCTATTTCTGGTTTAGGTAGTTCTTTATCTGAATTTGGTGAAATGGAAGTTCCTTCTGATAGTCCAGAAGTTGCATTTCAGCCAGTAATGTGTCAGCATTGTAATCACGCACCTTGTGAGACTGTTTGTCCAGTAGCGGCAACATCACACGGAAGACAAGGTCAGAATCATATGGCTTATAACCGTTGCGTAGGAACAAGATATTGCGCAAATAACTGTCCTTATAAAGTACGTAGATTTAACTGGTTCTTGTATAATGAAAACGATGAATTTGATTATCATATGAACAATGATCTAGGGCGTATGGTATTAAATCCAGATGTAACTGTTCGTTCAAGAGGGGTTATGGAAAAATGTTCTATGTGTATCCAAATGACTCAAAAAACAATTTTGGATGCTAAAAGAGAGGGAAGAGCAATTAAGGATGGAGAATTCCAAACTGCTTGTTCGGCTGCTTGTTCTTCTGGAGCAATGACATTTGGTGATATAAATGATAAGGATAGTAAAGTAGCTAAATTAACAGAGGATAATCGTATGTATCATTTACTTGAACACGTAGGTACTAAACCAAATGTTATGTATCAAACGAAAGTAAGAAATACTACGGAAGCCTAATTAACTAAATAAAGAATCAATTCAATTATAAAGGATTATGTCTCATTACGAAGCACCTATAAGAAAACCTTTAGTAACTGGCGATAAAACCTACCACGATGTAACTGTGGATGTGGCTGCACCGGTTGAAGGAAAAGCAAATAAATCTTGGTGGATTGTCTTTTCTATCGCGCTTATTGCTTTCCTTTGGGGAATAGGTTGTATAATTTATACAATTTCCACAGGTATTGGTACCTGGGGACTTAATAAAACAGTAGGATGGGCGTGGGATATTACCAACTTCGTATGGTGGGTAGGTATCGGTCACGCAGGAACATTAATTTCTGCTGTATTATTGTTATTCCGTCAGAAATGGAGAATGGCGATTAACAGATCTGCAGAAGCGATGACCATATTTTCGGTTATTCAGGCAGGTTTATTTCCAATAATTCACATGGGACGTCCATGGTTGGCATATTGGGTATTACCTATTCCGAATCAATTCGGATCTTTATGGGTAAACTTTAATTCTCCATTACTTTGGGATGTATTTGCGATCTCTACATATCTTTCAGTTTCTTTAGTTTTCTGGTGGACTGGATTACTGCCTGATTTTGCGATGATAAGAGACCGTGCTATTACACCATTTAATAAGAGAATATATGGTATACTTTCTTTTGGATGGAGTGGTAGAGCAAAAGATTGGCAGCGTTTTGAGGAAGTTTCCTTAGTACTTGCAGGTTTAGCAACACCATTAGTACTTTCTGTACATACAATTGTATCTTTTGACTTTGCAACATCTGTTATTCCTGGATGGCATACAACTATATTCCCTCCTTATTTTGTGGCAGGTGCCATTTTCTCTGGATTTGCAATGGTAAACACATTACTTATTATAATGAGAAAGGTGTCGAACCTAGAAAATTATATTACAATACAACATATAGAATTAATGAACATTGTAATAATGATTACGGGTTCAATAGTTGGAGTTGCGTATATAACCGAACTGTTTGTTGCTTGGTATTCTGGAGTAGAGTATGAGCAGTATGCTTTCTTAAATAGAGCAACTGGTCCTTACTGGTGGGCTTATTGGGCGATGATGTCTTGTAATGTATTCTCTCCTCAGTTTATGTGGTTTCCAAAATTGAGAAGAAGTATAATGTTCTCATTTATTATATCTATCGTAGTAAATATAGGAATGTGGTTTGAGCGTTTTGTGATTATTGTTACTTCGCTTCATAGAGATTATTTACCATCATCTTGGACAATGTTCTCTCCTACATTTGTAGATATTGGAATATTTATAGGTACGATCGGATTCTTCTTTGTATTATTTTTATTGTATGCACGTACATTCCCAGTAATTGCACAAGCAGAAGTGAAAACAATATTGAAATCTTCTGGAGAGAAATATAAAAAGCTAAGAGAGGCTGGTATTGATCATAGAGATGAGTTGCCTAAAGTAGCTGCTAAGATTACATCTGAGGAAAAGATAGTTGAAGAGGTGTCTGAAGAAGTTAAGAATGTAGAGGATACTAGTCAAGATGATATCAATAACTTATTAGGTAACTTAGGAACTTTTGATTCGGCTACACAGACAGCTGATGATCTTAAGAAAGTGAACGGTATTGGTCCAGTAATGGAGAAAAAATTGAATGAAATTGGAATCTATACTTTCGATCAGGTAAGTAAGATGACCGAAACAGAGTACAATTTATTAGATAGTATTACAGGGTCTTTCCCAGGACGAGCACAACGTGACGATTGGGCTGGGCAAGCTGAAAAATTAAAAAACAACTAGAAGTATGGCATCTAAAGTTATACATGCATTATATACAGATGATGATGTCCTAATGGACGCTGTGAAGCAGGTTCGAGGAGAACATTATCATATTGAAGAGGTTTACACACCTTTTCCTGTTCACGGTCTTGATAAAGCAATGGGATTGGCTCCTACTAGACTTGCAATAACATCCTTTATGTATGGGTGTGTTGGACTCACAGTAGCGATTACTATGATGAATTTCATTATGATAGAAGATTGGCCACAAAATATTGGTGGTAAGCCAAGTTTTAGCTACATCGAAAACATGCCTGCATTTGTTCCAATCATGTTCGAACTTACTGTGTTTTTTGCAGCGCATTTAATGGTTATAACTTTTTATATGAGAAGTAAACTATGGCCATTTAAAGAAGCAGAAAATCCGGATGTAAGAACTACAGATGATCATTTCTTAATGGAAATAGATGCAAGTCATCAAGATGTAGATGCGATGACAAGTTTCTTAAGCAATACGGGAGCTGTAGAGATTAAAGTAATAGATAAGCAAGAAGATAACCATTAGTAATAATGAAGAATAGTTTAAATATAATAGTAGTTGCAATAATGATGATTACAATTGTTTCTTGTAAAAAAGATTCAAAACCTAATTATCAATATATGCCTAATATGTATGAGCCTGTAGGTTATGAAACTTATGGCCAGTATGGAGTTTTTCCAGGAGGTCAAGAAGCTATGTTACCTGCGGAGGGTTCTGTTCCAAGAGGTTGGATGCCTTATGATTATAAGAATGCACCAGAGGGATATCAGTTAGCTAAAGATTCTTTAAGAAACCCTATTCGATATACTAAGGAGAATGAGGAGAGTGGAAAAGCATTGTATGATATTTACTGTGCGATTTGTCACGGAGAAAAAGGAGATGGAAAAGGAACCTTGGTAAAAAGGGAAAAAATTCTTGGTGTTCCTAGTTACGACGATATTGGTAGAGCAATTACTGAAGGGAGTATCTATCACGTAATGTATTATGGTATTAATTCTATGGGATCATATGCTTCTCAGACAAATGAGAACGAACGTTGGCAGATTGTACAATATGTACAAAAGTTAAAGACTGATCTTGAAGGGAAACCTGCTCGTATTGATACAGAAGTGGTTTCTGCAAAAGTAGAAGAGACTGCTCACAACACAACAGAAGAGAACCACGATAACGCACATTAGTGCATTTGTTAAAAGTTAAGAATAACGATATTATATAAATATGTATACGCTATCAAGTAAATTAAGATTATTTTCTATCATTCTTGTAGTTATTGGTGCAATAGGGCTAACTTATGGTTTCCTTTCTGCTCCTAATACTATCGAAGAGGTAAAAGAAATGATGGCAGCACACGATGCTCACGGAGGTGGACATGGTGATACGCAGGCAACAACTGATTCACACGCATCTGAAGGTCATGGAACCGAAACCCATGGTAAAGAAGATGCGCATGGAGGAGATTCACATTATGAACATACGTTACATCAATTGCAAAATAAGCCATGGGCAGCATTATATGTAGCTGCTTTTTTCTTCTTTATGATTGCGTTAGGTGTGTTAGCATTTTATGCAATTCAATTTGCTGCGCAAGCAGGTTGGTCTCCGGTACTTTTTAGAGTTATGGAAGCGATCACAGCATATTTGGTGCCTGGAGGTATAATATTATTTGTAATACTGGCCTTATCAGGGTTTCATGTAAATCATTTATTTGTTTGGGCTGATCCTGAGGTAGTTGCTCATGATAAATTAATTCAAGGTAAATCTGGGTGGTTAAATGGAACTGGTTTTATAATTAGAGCGGCTATTTTCTTAGGAGGATGGATGTTGTATCGTCATTTTGCGGTAAAATACTCTAGAAAACAAGATGAAGATGCTACTGGAAACAAGTGGTATAAAAAGAGTTTTAAAATCTCAGCAGGATTCTTGGTGTTCTTTATTTATACAGAATCTATGGCTTCTTGGGATTGGATTATGAGTTTTGATCCACATTGGTTTAGTACTTTGTTTGGATGGTATGTTTTTGCAAGTTTATTTGTTTCAGGAATAACTACGATTGCATTAATAACTATTTACCTTAAGTCTAAAGGATATATGGAATTTGTGAATAATAGTCATATTCATGATTTAGCGAAATTTATGTTCGGTGTTAGTATATTCTGGACATATCTTTGGTTCTCTCAGTTTATGTTGATTTGGTATTCTAACATTCCTGAAGAGGTAACATATTTTATAACTCGTATTGAGGATTATAAATTACCATTCTTTGGTATGTTAGTTATGAACTTTATATTCCCTTTATTAGTTCTTATGAACAGTGATTATAAACGTATTAACTGGTTTGTAGTGATGGCAGGTATTATTATTTTATGTGGACATTATGTTGATATATTTAATATGGTAATGCCGGCTACAGTAGGTGAATCTTGGTTTATTGGTGTTACGGAAATTAGCGCGGTATTGTTGTTTTTAGGATTATTCTTATACGTAGTATTCAAAGCACTTACTAAAGCACCATTATTAGCTAAAGGGAATCCTTATATTGAAGAAAGTAAACACTTTCATTATTAAAAATTAGATCGTAAAAAAGAAGATAGATAAAAAATGACTGTATTCTTAACCATAGTAGTTATAGCACTTATAGGAATCTCCTTATGGCAGATGTCTAAAATATTGAAGTTATCTCAAGTTAAAGGAGCTGATAACTCTCAAGTAGCTAACGACAAGGATAATAACTTACAAGGTAAGTTAATGCTTGCTTTTGTTGTATTCATATATATCCTAACCATATTTTGCTTTGTTCAATATAATAGTTTTTTCCTTCCAGAATCGGCTTCTGAGCACGGGATTGAATACGATAGGTTAATGTTAATATCTATGGTGTTGATTATGTTTGTTCAGATCATCACTCAAGGATTGTTACATTTCTTTTCATATAAGTATAGAGGAAATAAAAATAACAAAGCATTATTCTTTGCTGATAATGATAAGTTAGAGTTTATTTGGACTATTATTCCTGTGATTGTTTTAGCGGGATTGATTATATATGGATTGTTTACTTGGACTGATATTATGAATATCGATGAGGAAGAAGGTGATCCGTTAATTATAGAATTATATGCATATCAATTTGATTGGAGAGCAAGATATTCTGGAGAAGATAATGTTTTAGGAAAGGCTAATGTTCGTTTTATAGAAGGTGTTAATACTTTAGGGTTAGATGCATCTGATTCTTATGGGATGGATGATAAAATAGTAAATGAACTACACCTTCCTGTTAATAGAAAAGTGATCTTTAAAATGCGTTCTCAGGATGTATTACATTCTGCTTATATGCCGTTTTTTAGAGCACAGATGAATGTAGTTCCTGGTATGATTACAGAGTTTGCATATACACCGATATTAACTTCTGATGAAATGCGTAATAGTGAGTTTATGGTAGAAAAAGTAGCCACTATTAATAAGATTAGAAGAGAAAAGAGCAAACAATTGGTTGCAGCAGGAGATGAAGCTTTAGAAAATTACGAATTTGATTACTACTTATTATGTAACAAGATTTGTGGTGCTTCTCATTACAATATGCAAATGAAGATTGTAGTGGAATCAGAAGAAGATTATAATGCTTGGTTAAAAACACAACAGACATTTAAAGAGCAATTATCTGCTCAAGCAAGCAACTAAGAAAGAGAAAAAGAGAAATTATTATATTTTTATTAAAAGAATAACTGTATGTCAGCAATAGCACACGTAGATGGTCACGCAGAAGATCACGATCACGGACATCATCATAAAGAGACATTTATAACTAAATATATTTTTAGTCAAGATCATAAGATGATTTCCAAGCAGTATTTGATTACTGGATTGATTATGGGAATCATTGGTATTGCAATGTCTTTATTGTTTAGAATGCAATTAGCATGGCCTGATCATAAATTTACTGTTTTTGAGGTCTTATTAGGTAAGTTTGGAGAAGATGGTGTAATGGACCCTAGTATGTATCTTGCTTTGGTGACGATACATGGTACGATTATGGTATTCTTCGTATTAACGGCAGGTTTAAGTGGTACATTTAGTAACCTTCTAATTCCATTGCAGATAGGTGCTAGAGATATGGCTTCTGGCTTCTTAAATATGGTTTCATATTGGTTGTTTTTTTTAAGTAGTGTAATAATGGTTTTATCTCTGTTTGCAGAGGCAGGACCTGCATCTGCTGGATGGACTATTTACCCGCCATTAAGTGCTTTACCGCAAGCTATCGGAGGTTCTGGTACTGGTATGACTTTATGGTTAGTATCTATGGCAATCTTTATCGCTTCTTCATTATTAGGTTCATTAAATTATGTGGTAACCGTAATTAATTTAAGAACAAAAGGGATGTCAATGACGCGTATGCCATTAACAATATGGGCATTTTTTGTAACAGCGATTATTGGTGTGGTATCTTTCCCGGTTTTACTTTCGGCGGCATTATTATTAATAATGGATAGGGGTTTTGGAACTTCATTCTACTTAAGTGATATTTATATTGCCGGAGAAGTATTGCATAACCAAGGGGGATCACCTGTACTTTTTGAACACTTATTTTGGTTCTTAGGTCACCCAGAAGTATATATTGTATTATTACCGGCTTTGGGTATAACATCAGAGATTATTGCAACGAATGCGCGTAAGCCTATATTTGGATATAGAGCCATGGTTGCTTCAATCTTGGCAATTGCATTTTTATCTACTATCGTATGGGGTCACCATATGTTTATTTCAGGGATGAATCCGTTCTTGGGATCGGTATTTACATTTACAACCTTATTAATTGCAATACCATCTGCGGTAAAAGCGTTTAATTATATTACGACATTATGGAAAGGTAATCTACAACTCAATCCTGCAATGTTATTTTCTATAGGTCTAGTATCTACATTCATAACAGGTGGACTTACGGGAATTATTCTTGGAGATAGTACACTTGATATTAATGTGCACGATACATATTTTGTAGTAGCGCATTTTCACTTGGTGATGGGTATCTCGGCATTGTATGGTTTATTCGCTGGAGTATATCACTGGTTCCCTAAGATGTATGGTAAGATGATGAATAAAAATCTTGGATATGTTCATTTTTGGGTAACAGCGATAGGGGCATATGGAGTTTTCTTCCCAATGCACTTTATTGGAATGGCTGGATTGCCACGTCGTTATTATACAAACAGTAATTTCCCATATTTTGATGATTTAGCGGATACCAATGTTTTAATTACTGTATTTGCTTTGATTACAGCAGCTGCACAATTGGTATTCCTTTATAACTTTATACATTCTATTTTCTACGGAAAGAAAGCGGTTCAAAACCCATGGAAATCTAATACTATGGAATGGACAACACCTGTAGAGCATATGCACGGAAACTGGCCTGGAGCAATTCCACATGTATATAGATGGCCTTATGATTATAGTAAAACTAGAGAAGATGGTGAGTATGTAATTCCTGGACAGGATTATGTTTCTCAAATCACTCCATTACAGGACGGAGAAGAGGAAATGCATCATTAACTGATCTATTATAAAAATGAATAAGCCCTTTTGAGTTAATCTCAAAAGGGCTTATTTATTTTTGAGGATATTATTTTACTTTATTAATGGTATATAGAAGTATACTTAAGTAGTTTGTTAAGTATAATTTTAATGCTATTTTAGAGTATAAATAGAAAATTCAAAATTGAGCTACCTATCCCCGGCATATGTCTTTTGTTATATAAGTATTGTAGTAGTATTTTTTTGTGGGTTGTTTTATGGGAACTCAGTGTTGGTTTTTATAAAACCAATCTCTTCTTTAACACTGATTTGGATTTATTTTGACAATAGGAAGAAGGTAAGTGTGCTGTATCCATTAATTATCGGTATCATTATTATAAATGATGTTCTTGTTTTAAAGAATTTTGATCTTTATTTTGAATATATAAGCATATTATTGATGTTGTATTACTTTTTATGCTCGTACTTGTTACTGCCGTTTATTTCTTTAAAAGATATTAAGTATAAAGAAATGCTTTCTCCTTCTGTGGTAATAGGTGTATTATTAGTTATTTATCTTACTCTTTCTATTTTTAATATGACCATGCCTGGCTTTCAAGATGCTATTGGTTATGGTGTAATAATAGTTATTTCTCTACTCTACTTCTTAGGGTGTTGTTTTATTATTTACTTGAGAAATAAGTATCAATATTCTTACTACCTACTAATTGCAGCAAGTAGTTGTGCTTTAGTTAATGCTTTAGTTCCTATTCAAGAGTTATATTATAACAATGTTATTTTTGAAGCTATTATATATTCTGTAGATGTAATTGCTATGTTATTTTATCTAAAGTTCTTGGTAAGTACTAAGCCAATGGAAGAAACTAAAGGATCTAATTTTATTTAGCATATAATTTATAGGATATCTATTACAAGGTATAATTTTAAGCTATTTCATTTGTTATATATTGAATTTAATAATTAAGTGGGTAAAGCATTGTTATATTAAAGCCGATCTTTCTTTTTCTAGTATATTTGTTTATGCGGTTAATATAATTCAGAATTCACTTTAAAAAATATACTTTTAGTAATGAACGAAAATTTGAATCCTTCAAGTGAAAATTACTCTAATGAAGATCTTGATATAGAAAGAGCATTAAGACCTCTTGCATTTGAGGATTTTTCGGGACAGGATCAGGTTCTTGAGAATCTAAAGATTTTTGTGCAAGCTGCTAATTTAAGAGATGAAGCTTTGGATCATACACTGTTTCATGGCCCTCCAGGTTTAGGTAAAACTACATTAGCGCATATTTTAGCCAATGAATTAGGAGTAGGTATAAAGGTAACATCCGGGCCAGTTTTGGATAAACCAGGTGATTTGGCAGGTTTGTTAACCAATCTTGATGATCGAGATGTTTTATTTATAGATGAGATTCATCGATTAAGCCCAATAGTTGAAGAGTATTTATACTCGGCTATGGAGGATTATAAGATTGATATAATGATCGAAAGTGGTCCTAATGCAAGAACAGTACAGATTAATTTAAATCCTTTTACATTAGTTGGAGCAACAACTAGGTCAGGTCTTTTAACAGCACCTATGAGAGCTCGTTTCGGAATTCAATCTAGATTACAATATTATACAACCGAATTACTTGCCACGATTGTCGAAAGAAGTGCTCATATATTAAATGTTCCTATTTCATTAGAAGCGGCTATAGAAATAGCAGGTCGCAGTAGAGGGACTCCTAGGATTGCTAATGCGTTATTGCGTAGAGTACGTGATTTTGCACAAATTAAAGGTAATGGTAAGATTGATATAGAGATTTCTAAATTTGCCCTTAAAGCGCTCAATGTGGATGCTCATGGACTAGATGAAATGGATAATAAAATTCTTACGACATTAATAGATAAGTTTAAAGGTGGTCCGGTTGGGATTACTACGTTGGCTACAGCTGTAAGTGAAAGTGCTGAAACTATTGAAGAAGTTTATGAACCTTTTTTGATTCAACAAGGGTTTATTATGAGAACACCAAGAGGTCGAGAGGTTACAGAAGCAGCTTATAAACATTTAGGACGAGTAAAAGGAGGAATCCAAGGAGGATTGTTTTAGTCTTATAATAAAAAGTATTAAAAATATGCCAGTCCCTAAAGTCTCTTTTTTTAAAGTTCTTAAGAATGCTAAAAATATTCTTAGTAACCCATTGCCATTTCATAATAAGAATTTTGAAAAACATGGAGATATTTTCGAAGTTAATTTAGGATTTGGTAATTCTGTTATTTTTACCAGAGATGCAGGTTTTGCAAAACATATGTTGCAAAATCAACATAGAAAATATTATAAATCTCCACTACAAACTAAAGACTTAGGAAAGTATATAGGTAATGGTTTGTTAACTTCCAATGGAGATCATTGGTTAAGACAACGGAGACTGATACAGCCAGCATTTTATAAAAAGAAAATAGATGTAATTGCAAAAACCATTAGAGAAACCATATGCGAAGAACTGTCCAGAATAGAGCCTAATGTTTCTATGGATATTTATCCGTTAATGAATGATTTGGCTTTTAAGGTAGTAGCAAAATCATTGTTTAGCTATACCGATACTGGGAATACTATGGCTAGATTACAACATATAACGGAAGCTGCGCAAAAATCCTTAATTAGAGAAATTAGACAGCCATATAAAAGATGGTGGTTTTATCTTAGCGGTCAAATAAAAAGCACACTTACGTTAACCCAGGAAGCAAGAGATATATTGAATACCATTATTGAAGAAAGACGAAGATCTGAAGATACATATGATGATCTTTTGGACATGTTGTTAAGTTCTAAATATGAAGATGGTAGTTCGATGGATAATGAAAGATTGATAGATGAGATATTGATTTTGTTTGTTGCAGGACACGAAACTACTTCTAATGCATTATCTTTTTGTTTAAGCTTGTTGGCATTACATCCCGAAATTCAGGAATCAGCATATACAGAAATTGCGAAATATGACGGAGAAGAATTATCCTTAATGGAGCAATTCGAGAAGAGTAAATATGTTGCTCAATGTATTGAAGAATCTATGCGTTTGTACCCGCCAGCATATTTCTCGGATAGAGTAAATATTGAGAAAGATGAGTTTAATGATATAGAATTGTCAAAAGGTACGACAGTGCTTATCTCATTTTTTGAGATACATAGACATAAAGATTTCTGGGAGAATCCTACTGTTTTTGATCCAGATCGTTTTCATCCAGATAATAAAAAGAAATATTCTGATTGGTATTTTCCTTTTGGTGCAGGACCAAGGATGTGTGTAGGTAGTAATTTTGCGATGTATGAAATGATTTATGCAGTTAGTGAATTAATCAGAAAATATAAAATTTCTACATCCATATCAGAAATTGAGATTAAGCCATTGATTACTTTGAAACCAGTAAATGCAATTCTGAAGTTTACTCCAAGAAATAAATAATAAATCAGTAGTATCTTTAAAAAGAATTACCATAGATGGAACAAACATCCGAGTGTTCTATGGTAAGTGATTAGTTTCTTTTCAGCCTTTCGTAATTGGTTATATTTGTCAAGAATTTCGACTGCAGCCTCCTTACATGGTGCTTTTTTGTAAAGGGTAAGCTTATTTAAATAAGCATCTTTAATCCAAGACTCTCCATCACTTGGGAGCATTCTTGTAAAACAATTTAATGAATTCATTTTGGGACTAAAAATACTTAGGTCCTCTTGAATCTCTGTAATTTTCTCAGCTCCAAATTTTTGAACATTTTTACTTTCAAAACTTTTTGTGTTGTATTTAATAATATAGTTGAACACAGCATTTGTTTTTAGTGAGTCATTCTCTATATAATAATATTCAAGAATTGCATCCTCATAAGCGTGGGGCTTATAGGCGTGAATAATAAAACGAAGTTTTTCATTTTCTCGATAGTAGTCGATGGTTCCGAAGAAATTTTCGGAGCACTTATATCTCTTATATGTATTATTAATTGTTGAATCTTTGCTAGCAATACGGTTTAAGAATTCAAAATAGTTATCTTGTTCAGAAGCTGGAAATTCTTGTTGACAATAACCAAAATGTATAATAAAAAAGAAAGTATATAAAAAGAGTTGTCGCATGTACTTGAATAATTGATGTCTAAAGATACAATTTGCCAAATGAATATAGAGTTGTTTTATCTTTGTGTTGTATGTAAGTCAAGTAAATATGAAAACAGTCACAGTAGTTCAAGCTGACAAAAATGAAATCGAGTGGATTAATTCGAAGTATGCTGAAATTGGTTTTGTAAAATCTAATTACTATAGTGAATTTATTGTTATTGCTAAGGTCGGGAATAATAACGCTGGACTTGGAAGGTTAGTAAAGATTGATGAAAACAATATCGAACTTGGGGGGATTTATACATTTCCTGATTTTAGAGGTTTAAAGGTTGCTGAAAATATTGTAAGCAATCTATGTGACAAAAATCCTTATAAAGAGTCTGTAATTTGGTGCTTACCATTTGAAAATCTACTAGGTTTTTATTCCAAATTTGGATTTAAGAAACATCAAAAAGAGGTTGTTCCTCAAGAAGTGAATAAAAAACTCGAATGGTGTAACTCGGACGATAAGTACGAAAAAGAAGTAATACTTCTTTGTAAAAAGAAATAAGCTTACAAGCTAAACTATAGTTCCCTGATAGAGAGGTTAGTTTTCAGCCAAAAGATTAGGGGTTATTTGCAAAGTATCCAAATCTTTATGATTTAGTATTAATAAAAGAAGAATAAAAAAATAAAATAAAGTGATTTGGCTTGTAGCTAAACCGGAAGTAATCGTTTATTTTCTACACAACTTGCCATATATTTAAAGCTTTCAAAAACGTTTTCATATACTGCTTATGATTAATAAATCTGAAACATATGCATCTTTGATAAAAGCCGAAGCTAAACGCCTTGGTTTTTTATCTTGTGGTATAAGTAAAGCAGAGTTTTTAGAAGAAGAAGCACCTAGGTTAGAAAAATGGTTGCATAAAAATATGAACGGACAAATGTCATATATGGAGAATCATTTTGACAAACGGCTCGATCCGACAAAGTTAGTTCCGGATTCTAAAAGTGTAATATCATTACTTCTTAATTACTTTCCTTCCGAGACGCAAAAAGATTCAGATGCTCCTAAGATTTCCAAATATGCTTACGGTCAAGATTACCATCATGTGATTAAATCAAAACTGAAGCAACTCCAAGAATTTATTTCGGAAGAGATAGGCGATGTCTACGGAAGAGCTTTTGTTGATTCCGCTCCAGTATTGGATAAAGCTTGGGCAGCAAAAAGTGGATTAGGATGGATTGGTAAAAATAGTAACCTGCTTACTCAAAAAGTTGGGTCATTTTATTTTATAGCAGAATTGATTATTGATTTGGAGTTGGTATATGATACACCCGTTACAGATCATTGTGGAACATGTACTGCTTGTATAGATGCATGCCCTACTCAGGCTATCGTAGATCCATATGTGGTAGATGGTAGTAAATGTATTTCTTATTTTACAATTGAATTGAAAGAAGAGATTCCTTCGGACTATAAGGGAAAATTTGATAACTGGATGTTTGGTTGTGATATATGCCAAGATGTATGTCCTTGGAATCGTTTTTCTAAATCACATAGTGAACCACTTTTTAATCCTAAACCAGAATTGTTAGAGATGACTAAGAAAGATTGGGAAGAAGTTACCCAAGAAGTTTTTTCTAAAGTTTTTCAAAAATCCGCAGTGAAACGAACTAAATTTTCTGGCTTACATAGGAACATCCAATTTTTAAAATAAATATGTTGATTGTTTGACGATTTGATAATACAAACGGTTGTATATATTGTTTTACCTGTTTTTGGTATCAAAACGTTAATAATTTTTTAAGAAACTTGTATATTCATTGGATTTTTAGCTAAAATATTGACTAATTTTAACTTGTCTTATTGTTTAAGTTAAGATTCTAATACAGTATCAAGTACTAAACATTTCACACATGAATGAATTATCTTATATCGACATTACAGTAATTGTAGTGTATCTCATCGGAATTATTATATACGGAATATCAAAATCAAAAAGGGGAAGTTCAGAAGATTATTTTTTAGGCGGAAGAACAATGACTTGGCCAATTGTAGGTATTGCATTGTTTTCTGCAAATATTTCTAGTTCTACCTTAGTTGGACTTGCATCTGATGCTTATCAGACAAACATTAATGTTTATAATTATGAATGGTATGCAGTTGTAGTACTGATTTTTTTCGCAATATTCTTTCTTCCTTTTTATTTACGATCTGGAGTTTATACAATGCCAGAATTTTTAGAGCGAAGATATGATAAGAGGTCTCGTTATTATTTTTCATTTATCACCGTAGTCGGTAACATTTTAGTGGATACTGCAGCGGGACTTTATGTAGGTAAAATTGTATTGACACTATTGTTTCCATCCATGGATTCTACATTAATCTTGGTTATTTTGGCAGTTGCGGCTGCAGCATATACTATTCCAGGTGGATTGAATTCAGTAATTCAAACAGAGGTTATTCAGGCAATATTGCTTATTATTGGTTCCTGTCTGTTAACATATTTTGCTTTTGATCAATTAGGAGGAGGATGGTCAGGAATGATGGCAAAATTGGATACTATGTTATCTGCTGGAGATGTTAATTTTGGGAATCGCTTAGATGAAGGGAAATATATACCAGCCAATGCTGATGAAGTATTTAGTTTAGTCAGGCCTAGTAATGATGAGTTTATGCCTTGGTGGGGTTTGTTAACAGGAGTCCCTTTATTAGGGTTCTATTTTTGGGCAAATAATCAATTTATGGTGCAACGTGTTTTGGGAGCAAAGGACCTTAATCATGGTCGTTGGGGAGCATTGTTTGCAGGATTTCTAAAATTACCAGTGATTTTTATTATGGTGGTTCCGGGTGTATTAGCATTACTGCTATTTAGTACTTTGGATATTACTAGTTTGAACTATACGTTAACCGATGGAACTATTTGTAACAACCTTTCTGATTGTCCAAATCTTACCTATCCAGTTTTATTATTTCAATTATTACCAGTGGGAGTGTTAGGTTTGGTAGTAGCAGGACTAATGGCAGCAATGATGTCATCCGTTTCTGCGACATTTAATTCTGCGTCAACTTTGGTTACTATGGATTTTGTGAAACAGCTAAAACCTGAACTTACCAGTAAGCAACTAGTGAGAGTTGGACAAATTACAACAGTCATTTTAGTAGTTTTGGCTATTTCTTGGGTTCCATTTATCGAAAGTGTAAGTGATTCTTTGTGGACGTATTTGCAGTTAGTGATTGCTTATACATGTCCTCCAGCAGTTTCTACTTTTGTATTAGGTCTTTTTTGGAAGCGGGCTAATGGAAACGGTTCAATTGTAAGCTTATTAACAGGTTTTTCTTTGGCTGTGTTTATGATTTTATCACAAACTTTTGATTGGATACCTGTTATAAATGAATTACATTTCTTGGCAAAAGCTACTTGGTTATTTGTTATATGTGTCATTCTTCATATGATTGTAAGTTTGATGACAAGAGCACAATCAGAAGAGCAAATAAAGGAGTATACTTATAAAAAGGAAATGTTTAAAGAAGAATCTAAGGAGCTAATAGGTTTACCTTGGTATAAAAATTATAGAATTTTATCTGTAATACTTTTGGTAATAACGGCTCTTGTAGTTGGTTTTTTCTGGTAAATTAAATAATTAAATATGCGAAATTTTAAGTTTAGGGTTCTAATTACGTGTTTACTTTCGGTACTCCTTTTTAATTGTAATAAAGATAAGAAAATTGAATATTTGGGTCATCAAAAAACACTTGACAAGTTGATTCTACAAGAAGATACAGATGGTGATAAGAAAATAACCATTGATGATAAAGGCCCCAAACAATTCGAATTTATTGATTCATATGGAGAAATAAACTTGATAGAAGGTACTTATCATTTGTCTAATTTGCTTCAGGAATTGGCTATTGCAGATCAGAACAATACTATTTCTTTGGATAGAATTATAGAGTCTCCAAGTAGTCGAATTTCAAGATTAATTAAAACTAGATATTGGGATAACCTAACAAGATCAGTGGATAAAAAAGGATTAGCAAAAGTATTAGAGGATACTAAATCAGAGACTGATACTTTTAGGCTGTATGTGCCATTTAATGATCAAGAAGCAATTACTTATTTCGAAACTATAAAATCAGATATTCCAAAGTTAAAAGTTATAATATTACCAGAGAATATTACTCCGTCATATGTAAAAACATTAAATAAAGTTTCTGGAATATTAAATCTAGCTCATAAGATAGATGAAAGCGGAAATTATAAAGCAAAACCTTTCGTAGTTCCTGGAGGAAGATTTAATGAAATGTATGGCTGGGATAGCTATTTTGAGTCTGTTGGATTATTAATTGATGGTCGAGAAGATTTAGCCATGTCTATGGCGGATAATTTTGGGTATCAGATTGAACATTATGGTAAAATCCTTAACGCTAATAGAAGTTATTATCTTACCAGAACACAACCTCCATTTTTTAGTTCTTTAGTAAGAGAAATATATCAGAAGAATCCAAACGTATCAAGAAACTGGTTGTCAGATAATCTAAAAATGGTGATTAAAGAATATGAAACTGTTTGGTCAGAAAAAGATGTTCGTTTAACAAGTACTGGGTTAAGTCGTTTCTATGGAGAGGGAATTGGGATTCCACCAGAAACAGAAAAAGGACATTTTGATTTTATATTAAATAAGTATGCAGCAAAACATAAGCTTAATTTAGATGAGTTTGTAGAGAAATATGATTCAGGCGAAATTATAGATGAAGAACTTGATTTGTATTTTACCCATGATAGATCAATGAGAGAAAGCGGACATGATACTTCTAATAGATTAGATGATGTGTGTGTGCATTTAAATACTGTAGGGATTAATAGTCTTTTGTATAAATACGAACAGGATATAGCATATTTGATAAGAGAAGCATTTCAGGATAAGTTTAGTATTGATTCTAAAGAATTTTCATCTGACTTTTGGTTAGAAAAAGCAGAGAAAAGAAAAAAGATAATGAATGATCTGTTGTGGGATGAAGAAAAGAAGATGTATTATGATTATAATTTTGTGTCTAAAACACAACAAAAGATAGAATCAGCAACTAATTATTATCCGCTTTGGGCTGGATTAAGTAGTAAAGATCAGGCTGCTTCATTGGTAGAAAGTTTGTTTAATAATTTAGTTCAAAAAGGGGGTGTTGCAGCAACTACAGATATCTCTAATAAAGAAGATCCGAATGCACCACAACGTCAATGGGATTATCCTAATGGTTGGGCACCACATCAGATGATGATATGGAGAGGTCTTATAAACTATGGTTATGAAAAAGAAGCTCAAGAATTGGTTTATCGCTGGTTATGGATGATTACAAAAAACGCCGTTAATTATAACGGAACTATTCCCGAAAAGTATGATGTAGTAAAATGTACGCATAAAGTATATGCAGAATATGGCAATGTCGGGACAGAATTTGATTATATAACTCCAAGTGGATTTGGGTGGATGAACGCATCTTATCAATTAGGATTAAATATTTTAGATGAAAAATTAAAATCCCAATTAGATCAGTTAGTAGATCCTAACGATATATTTAGTAAAAGAGGTAAATAATTATATAATCTACAATATAATTCACAAAAAACTACAAAGTTTTTTGAAACCTTAATTTTTTTAAAGATTACCTAGTTTTGTCTTTTGCATCTCGCATAGACTTGTACCTTTGTATAGCACACAATTTTATTGATATAATATGAGTATCGAAAGTAAACGAAGAGAAGCGCTAATTTATCATGCGAAACCCACTCCTGGTAAAATCAAAGTAGTACCTACAAAAAAATATGCAACTCAAAGGGATTTGTCATTGGCATACTCTCCTGGTGTAGCAGAACCTTGTTTAGAAATTGAAAAAGATACAGCAAATGTATATAAGTATACTGCAAAAGGAAATTTAGTAGCGGTAATATCTAACGGTACTGCTGTTTTGGGACTAGGTGATATTGGTCCAGAAGCTTCTAAGCCTGTTATGGAAGGAAAGGGGTTGTTGTTTAAAATTTTTGCAGATATTGATGTATTTGATATTGAAGTTGACACTAAAGATGTAGATGCATTTATTGAAACAGTAAAAAATATAGCACCTACTTTTGGAGGAATCAATCTAGAGGATATTAAAGCTCCAGAAGCGTTTGAAATAGAGAGGCGTCTAAAAGAGGAACTAGATATTCCGGTAATGCACGATGACCAACATGGAACAGCTATTATTTCTGCCGCAGCCTTGTTAAATGCACTAGAAATCGCTGGAAAGGATATTGATAAAGTTAAAATAGTGGTTAGTGGAGCTGGAGCTGCAGCAGTTTCTTGTACAAGACTATATAAAGCTTTTGGAGCAAAAGCTGAAAATATAGTAATGACTGATAGTAAAGGTGTAATTCGTAAAGATCGAGATAACCTAACTCCAGAAAAAGCAGAATTTGCAACAGATAGAAATCTTGATACCCTTGCAGATGCTATGAAAGATGCTGATGTGTTTATAGGCTTATCTATGGCTAATTTAGTGGATCCAGAAATGTTGTTGTCAATGACTAATGACCCTATTGTATTTGCCATGGCAAACCCTGATCCAGAAATAAGATATGATTTAGCGGTACAAACGCGTAAGGATATTATTATGGCTACAGGAAGAAGTGACCATCCTAATCAGGTAAATAATGTTCTTGGTTTTCCATTTATATTTAGAGGAGCATTAGATGTAAGGGCAACTGGTATAAATGAAGAAATGAAAATGGCGGCTGTAAAAGCGCTGGCGGATTTGGCTAAGGAACCAGTGCCAGAGCAAGTAAATATAGCATACGGAGAAACTAGACTTAATTTTGGTAGGGATTATATTATACCAAAGCCTTTTGATCCTAGATTGATAGCCAAAGTTCCTCCAGCAGTTGCTAAAGCTGCAATAGAAAGCGGCATAGCTACAGAACCGATCGAGGATTGGGATAAGTATGAAAGTGAGCTCTTAGAACGAATGGGGAATGATAATAAATTGGTGAGATTGTTAATGGATCGCGCCAAGCTAAGCCCCAAAAGAGTTGTTTTTGCAGAAGGAGATCATTTAGATGTTTTAAAGGCAGCACAAACAGTAAAAGAAGAAGGAATAGCTTTTCCAATATTATTAGGTCGTAAAGATATTATTGCAGAACTAATGAAGGAGCTTGATTTTGATCCTGCTGGGGTTACTATTATCGATCCTAAGGCAGATGAAGAAATTGATAGAAAAAACAGGTATGCTCAGAAATATTGGCAAGATAATAGCCGAAAAGGAATAACTCTTTATGGAGCTCAAAGATTGATGCGAGAGCGTAATTACTTTGCTGCGATGATGGTTAATGAAGGTGATGCGGATGCATTGTTGTCAGGATATTCTCGAAGTTATCCAACAGTATTAAAGCCAATATTAGAGCTTATTGGATTGGCAAAAGGAGCTACTAGGATTGCTACCATGAATGTAATGATGACGAATAAAGGACCATTGTTTATTAGCGATACTTCTATTAATATTGATCCTACTTCTAAGGAGTTAGCGAAGATAGCTCAAATGACGGCAAGAACAGTAGAGATGTTCGGTGTTGACCCCGTTATAGCGATGATATCCTACGCTAATTTTGGATCTTCAAAACATCCTAATGCTTCTAAAGTAAAAGACGCAGTTTCATACTTACATCGTTATTATCCTAACTTAGTTGTGGATGGAGAATTGCAAATGGATTTTGCTTTAAATCGAGATATGCGAAAAGATAAATTCCCTTTCTCTAAGCTTAACGGTCGTAAAGTGAATACTTTAGTTTTTCCTAATTTAGATTCTGCCAACAGTACGTATAAAATGCTGAAAGAATTAAATAACTCAGAATCCATAGGACCGATAATGATGGGAATGAAAAAACCAGTTCATATACTTCAGTTAGGTGCTAGTGTAGAAGAGATGGTTAATGTAGCAGCGGTTGCTGTAATAGATGCCCAGGAAAAGGAAAAAAGAGAAAAAGAAATGTTCTCACTTACGTCGAGTGATGTATAGTTGTTAAGTGATATTTACAAAATTTTAATAGTAAAATAAGCTTCAAAAAATATAAGTTTTTGAAGCTTATTTTTTTAAACGGTTTTGTAGGATAATTTTCTTACTTTTGGATGCTTAACACTCATTTGACTAATGATTACACAAATCAAGGGGCGACTTGTAGAAAAAAATCCAACAGACGTAGTAATAGATTGTAATGGTGTCGGATATCTTTTACATGTTTCATTACATACATTCTCTTTAATTCCAGATCAGGAAGTTTTACAATTATATACACATTTACAGGTAAAAGAGGATTCTCATACATTGTTTGGTTTTGCAGAAAAATCAGAACGTGAGATTTTTAGACTTTTGATTTCTGTTTCCGGAATTGGGGCAAGTACAGCAAGAACTATGCTTTCTTCTTTGCATCCAGATCAGATAAAAGATGCTATAGCATCTAATGATGTAGCGACCATACAATCTATAAAAGGAATTGGAGCGAAAACGGCCCAACGTGTAATTATTGATCTAAAAGATAAAATTCTTAAAGTTTATAATATTGATGAACTTTCTGTATCCCAAAACAATACTAATAAAGATGAAGCGTTATCTGCATTAGAAACCCTTGGATTTAATAGAAAACAATCAGAAAAAGTTGTTGATAAAATTCTTAAGGTTAGCCCCGACGAAACAGTAGAAAATATTATTAAACAAGCACTAAAAAATTTATAAAAACATTGAGTTCATTACATTCCTTATATTTTAAATTTTTGAAAAGACTAGTTTGTTTAATCGTACTATATGGGGGAGTACTTTTTGGTCAAGAGAATGAAACAGTAAGAGATTCCACAAGTACTACATTTTCTTTAGGAGAAATTTCCTTACCAGATCCTAATAGTATAGTTGCCAAGTATGAATATGATCCAATAACAAATCGCTATATATATCGTGAAATGTTAGGGTCGTTTAATGTTAGGTATCCTTTATTTCTTACTCCAGAAGAATTTGAAGCTCTAGTTGAACAAGAACAAAGAAGAGATTACTTTAAAGAAAAAATAAGTGCTTTTAGTGGAAAAACAGACGGGAGCGAAGAGAAGCGTAAAAATCTTCTCCCTATTTTTTATGTAAACTCAAACTTTTTTGAATCGATTTTCGGCGGAAATGAAATTGAGATAATACCCCAGGGATCTGTTGAAATGGATTTGGGAATTTTGTATACAAAACAAGATAATCCAGCGTTTTCACCAAGAAACAGAAGTAATTTTACGTTTGATTTTGATCAAAGAATTAGTCTTAGTTTGTTAGGTAAAGTTGGAAAAAGATTGCAGATTACCGCAAATTACGATACAGAATCAACCTTTGATTTCCAAAATCAAATAAAGTTAGAATATACTCCTACGGAAGATGATATCATAAGAAGTATCGAAATTGGTAATGTTACAATGCCAATTAATAACTCATTAATTCAAGGATCTCAGAGTCTTTTTGGAGCAAAACTTGGATTGCAGTTTGGTAAAACTAGTGTTACTGCTGTATATTCTGAACAAAGGTCAGAAACAAGATCCGTAAATGTTCAGGGAGGAGGAACCGTAGAAGATTTTGAAATTTTTGCTTTAGAGTATGATGATAATAGGCACTACTTTTTATCTCATTATTTTAGAGATACTTATGATCAAGCTTTAACTAATTATCCTTTTATTAATAATAATATTCAAATTACTAGGATAGAGGTTTGGTTAACGAATAGAGCTACGAGTGCACAAACGCTAACAGATGCGAGAAATATTGTTGCAATTCAGGATTTAGGAGAATCTCCTGATACGGGTAATTTTACAATACCAGTTTCTTTGTTTAATCAGCCAGCAGGATCTTTTCCTGATAATGGAAATAATGATTTAGATCCTTCTGCAATAGGTCCTGGAGGACCTATTACGGATGCTGTTCGTCAGATACCAACTGTGCAACAAGGTTTTACAGGTGCAATTTCAGGATTTAATGAGGGATTTGATTATGCGGTTTTAGAAAATGCGAGACAATTAAATCAAAGCGAGTATACGCTAAATACACAATTGGGGTATATATCCTTAAATCAAAAATTAAATAACGACGAAGTTCTCGCTGTTGCTTTTCAATACACCGTTGGAGGAGAAGTGTTTCAGGTAGGGGAGTTCGCAAATGATGGTGTGGATGCTACTATCGGAGATGATTCAGGTACTGGTATTGAAGCAGGTTCTAGTAATAGTTTGGTAGTGAAAATGCTAAAAAGTCCTATAACTAATGTAGATCTTCCGATTTGGGATCTAATGATGAAGAACATCTATAGTACAGGAGCATTTAGATTAAATTCAGAAGATTTTAGATTAAATATAGTGTATACCAATCCGTCTCCAGTGAATTATATTACACAGGCAGAGGGTGCAACAACAGTGCTTCCTGATGATGTTGCAGAGACAAGGTTGTTGAGTGTTTTTAATATGGATCGGTTAAATCCTAATAATGACCCAGTGCAGGGAGCTGATGGTTCGGGAGATGGTTTCTTTGATTATGTTCCTGGATTAACCATTGATCCAGAAAATGGAAGAGTGATTTTTACAACCGTAGAACCTTTCGGACAGCATCTTTTTAATAAATTAGATAATGACGGAATTACTAACCCTGATGATTATAATAATCCATTAAATTATAATGGAAATCAAAGTAAATATGTATTTAGAGAATTATATACAGAGACAAAAGTAATAGCAGATCAACAAGCTGCCGAAAATAAATATTTTCAACTAAAAGGTAGGTATAAATCCTCTGGGCAAGATGGAATACCTTTAGGAGCATTTAATGTTCCGCAGGGATCTGTTACGGTTACTGCAGGTGGAAGAACGCTACAAGAAGGAGTCGATTATACTGTAAACTATCAATTAGGTAGGGTTAATATATTAGATGAAGCCCTATTGGCTTCTAATACTCCAATTCAGGTTTCTACTGAAAATAATGCTGTGTTTGGACAGCAAACTAAACGTTTTACAGGAGTTAATATAGAGCATAAATTCAGTGATAATTTTATTCTTGGTGGAACCTATTTAAATCTTAATGAAAGGCCGATTACTCAGAAATCTAGTTACGACTTTGAACCTATAAACAATACCTTGTTAGGTTTTAATGTTAATTACTCTACGGAAGTTCCATTCCTAACTAGGATGGTTAATAAGTTACCTAATATAGATACAGATGTACCTTCTAATGTTTCTGTTAGAGCAGAAGGTGCTTATTTGATTGCTGGTGCTCCCAAAGGTGCGGATTTTGGAGGAAAAGTAACGACTTATATAGATGATTTTGAAGGAGCGCAGACACAAATTGATGTGAGTTCTGCATTATCTTGGGAATTATCTAGTGTGCCAATTGGTTTTGATTCTAGAAGTAGTGATGCTGTTCTAGATGGAATTGAATCAGGATTTAGAAGGGCAGATTTATCTTGGTATACAGTTGATCCTATTTTTTATACGAATGACAAGCCTAGTGGTATTTCTGATGAGGATGAGGAGTTTAACCCAGCAAGAAGGGTGTTTCTAGATGAAATTTTTCCTGATACAGATAGACCACCTGGACAGACATTGTCGTTGTTTCCTTTAGATCTTCATTATAGACCATCAGAGCGTGGCCCTTATAATTATAATGATCTGGCTGCTGCTGATAATGTTTTGCCGAATCCTGAAGATAATTTTGCAGGAATAACTCGTCAATTGACATCTACTAATTTTGAGCAATCAAATGTAGAGTTTATCGAATTTTGGTTAATGGATCCATTTTTTGATCCAGGAGGTGGAGGTGCTCCATTGACAAATGCAACAGGCGGTACGATTGTTTTTAACCTAGGTAATATTAGTGAGGATGTTTTAAAAGATGGTAGGAAGCAGTACGAAAATGGACTTCCTGCGGATGGCACAGATACTGATACTTCTCCTACGGATTTCGGTAAAGTTCCAATTAATCAATCTTTGATCTATGCGTTTGATTCAGAAGGTCAGGCAAGAGTAAATCAAGATGCAGGATATGATGGGTTAAGTGATACTGAAGAAGGAGCTTCTTTTCCAAATTTCGATCCTATTGATCCAGCAAATGATAATTATAGATATTTTTTACAGGCAGAAGGAGATATCGTTCAGCGTTATAACGATTATAATGGTACACAAGGGAACTCCCCAACAAGTGTTTCTAATGAAGATCGGGGGAATACCACTTTTCCAACTGCAGAGGATGTGAATCGTGATAATACCATGAATACAATAGATAGTTATTTTGAGTACGAAATACCAATCTTTCCTGGTATGGATGTTGGTGCTGATGGAGGTACAGGATTTGTTACTGATATTAGAGAAGGAAACAGAACTATCTTAAATGGTCAGAATCATGGATATAGATGGCTTCGTTTTAAAGTCCCTATTTATGAACCAACAAACGCAAGAAATATAAGTGATTTTAGATCTATTAGATTTATGAGAATGGTTGTTACTGGTTTTGATGAGCCAGTAATATTAAGATTCGCGACAATGGATCTTGTTCGAGGAGATTATAGAAGGTACGTCCAGCTTGGAAATGTTACAAATGATCCTACAAGTGGATTAAATATTTTTGGAGATAATGAAGTGTTAGTGACTTCAGTTAGTGAAGAAGAAACTCCTAATTACGTAACTCCTCCTGGAGTAAGAAGGGAAGAGTTGATAAATAATAATACCACAATACGGGAAGATGAAAGATCCTTAGCGTTAACAGTTAATGATCTTCAAACAGATGATTCTAGGGGTGTTTACAAAAATTTTAATGTAGACATGCGTCAATATGAAAACCTTGAATTATTCTTACATGCAGAAAATCTTCCAGGACAATCTTCATTGACAAATGACGAGTTAGTTGCCTTTGTAAGGATGGGGAATGATTTTACAAATAACTTTTATCAGATAGAATTACCACTTCAAGTTTCAGACATAGCTACTAGAGTTCCAGATGAAGTCTGGCCTGAAGCTAATAGACTAAATTTACCTTTAGAGTTTTTGCAAGAAGTAAAAGCAACAGTAATAGGAGATGGCTCCTTAAGTAGTACAAACCTTAATTTTTTTAATGGCCCAAATAATCTAAGAGTTGGGATCAAAGGAAATCCGAATTTTGGAGATATCCAGGTGATGATGGTTGGTGTTAAGAATGCTAGTAATACAAATGAATCTGGTTCTGTTTGGTTTAACGAAATGCGTCTAAGTGATCTTAAGAATAGAGGTGGTTGGGCAGCTGTAGGAAGTATGGATGCTAATATTGCGGATTTTGCTACGGTAAGTGCTTCTGGTAGGATTAGTACAATAGGTTTTGGCGGTATAGAACAAGGGCCAAATGAACGAAGTATCGAAGATGTTAAACAATATGACCTTACTACGAATGTAAATTTAGGTCAACTATTGCCGAAGAAATGGGGGTTACAAGTGCCTTTTAACTATAGTAGAGGAGAAGAGCTTATCACGCCACAATATGATCCGGAATTTCTGGATTTAGAATTACAGGATAGACTTGATAATGAGACAGATCCTGAAGAAAAAGAGCGTATAAGAAGGCAATCTGTTAATTATACCAAAAGACAGAGTTTTAACGTAATTGGGCTTCGAAAGGATAGAACTGGTGATAGTAAACCTATGCCTTATGATGTAGAAAATTTGGCTTTTTCGGGGACATACAATCAAACTGATCATCATGATTTTGAAATAGAAAATTCATTAGATCAGAGTGTTCGTTTAGGTGGAACATATGATTTTAGTTTTCAGCCTAAAGAAGTTGAACCCTTTAAAAAGATAAAATTTTTAGGTAGGAGTAAGTATTTTGATTTAATTAAGGATTTTAATTTTAATCTATTACCAACAAGTATTTCTGTTAATTCTAATATTACTAGGCAATTTAATGAGCAAGTGTTTAGAGATATAACACTAGGCCCAAATGATTTAAGGTTGCCTGCACTTACTCAACGTAATTTCTTGTTTGATTGGCAATATGGGATTAATTACAATTTAACAAAATCGCTTAATTTTAGTTTTAATTCGGCTAATAATAGAATTGTAAAGAACTTTATTGATGATGAAGGTAATGTGGATGACTCCATAGGTGTTTGGAGTGGTTTGTTTGATGTTGGTGATCCTAACTTCCATAGCCAACAGTTGCAGGTTAATTATGAGATTCCTTTTAATAAAATTCCATTGTTAAAATTCTTGAGGACAACATATTCTTATTCTGCAGATTTTCAATGGACTAAAGGAAGTGAAGCTCTGAAGAATCTGGATGGGATACCTGATTTGGGTAATACAATACAGAATGCAAATATTCATACTGTAAATGGTTCTTTAGATATGGGAACCTTGTATAAATATGTTGGTTTAACCAAGAAGAAACCTGGAAGGAATAGAGCAAAGAAAAAGAAGCAATCAAAAGAAGCTGATGGTAAAGATACTGCTAAACCGGCTTTAGCTGATTCCAAGAAAAGAACTAAAAAGAAATCTAGTAAACTTACTATAGGAGATAAAGTGCTTAATACTGCAATAGGTCTGGTGACTGCGGTTAAGAAAGTTAATATTAATTATCAACAGGATAACGGTATTTTCTTGCCAGGTTATATTCGGGAACCAGGATTTGTTGGAACTTTAAAACCTACGGTTGGTTTTACATTTGGTAGTCAAGCAGAGATAAGGGATTTAGCTGCAAGAAATGGTTGGTTGACTTTGTATCAGGATTTTAACCAACAATATCGTGAAGTAGAAGGTAGGCAACTAAATATACAGGCTTCAGTAGACTTACTTAAGGATCTTAAGATTGATATTAGTGCTAATAGAAATTATTCCGAAACATATACGGAGAATTATAGAGTTAATTTAGATGTAGAGGATAATTTTGATGGGAATATAAATTTAGATAATCCATATTCGTCTTTAACGGGTAATACTTTTGGTAACTATACTGTTTCCACTTTGTTAATTGGGACTGCTTTTAAGAAAAGCGACGAATTTAACTCAGAAACTTTCGATAAGTTTCGAGAAAATAGACTCGTTATAGCAAGGCGTTTAGCGCTGGAAAGAGGAATAGATCCAGGAACTGGAAATAATTTTCCGGTTGGTCTAGGTCCTACGAATCAAGCGGTTCTTTTGCCTGCGTTCCTAGCAGCGTATACAGGAGCAGATCCTCAAAATGTTCAGAAAGGAGCATTCCGAGATGTTCCTCTACCTAATTGGGATATTAAATATACTGGTTTGATGAACTTAAAATGGTTTAAAAAACGTTTCAAGAGGTTCTCAATGGCACACGGATATCGCGCTAATTATACGATTAATCAATTTCAGACAAACCTAGAGTTTAATCCTAATAATCCAGATGAATTAGATCAAGGAGATAATTTTAAGAATCCTGAATTATATGCTAATGTTAATCTTACGGAGCAATTTAGTCCATTGATTAGGCTAGATATGGAAATGAAAAATTCTATAAAAATTCTTGCCGAATGGAAAAAAGATCGAGCGCTTTCACTAAGTTTTGATAATAATTTACTTACGGAGATTCAGGGTAATGAATATATTATAGGTCTTGGGTATAGGGTGCAAGATCTAACTTTTGTTACTAAGATTGCTGGGAAAAAGACTACTTTAAAAAGTGATCTTAATTTTAGAGCTGATTTATCATTGCGTCAGAATGAAACGATAATTAGATATTTAGATATAGATAATACGCAAGTTACTGCGGGACAGGATATATATGGTATTAAGTTTACTACAGACTACGCATTAAGTAAAAACTTAACGGCGTTACTGTTTTATGATCATACTTTTTCTAAGTATTCAATTTCTACAGCTTTCCCGCAAACTACAATTAGAGGAGGTTTTACATTAAGGTATAATTTTGGGAACTAATAAGGATAGATTGTAATATATTAGAAAAGATTTGTTGCTTTTTTTCTATTCAATCAGTGAATAATTAAATTTTTATAAATTTTAAAGCTGTTTTTCTAAAATTTGATAAAATAAATTTATTTTCGTCTTCAAAATAATAACAACATATAAATACTATTTCGGATGAATATTCCTTCAGAATTAAAATATACAAAAGATCACGAATGGATCAAGATTGATGGAGATATAGCTACAGTAGGGATTACTGATTTTGCACAAGGTGAATTAGGTGATATCGTTTATGTAGAAGTTGAGACAGTTGGTGAAGAGCTGGAACAAGAAGAAGTTTTTGGAACAGTAGAAGCTGTTAAAACAGTTTCAGACTTATTTCTACCATTAACAGGAGAAATCACAGAATTCAATGAGACTTTAGAGAGCGATCCTGAATTAGTTAATAATGATCCATATGGTGATGGTTGGATGGTAAAAATTAAAATAGCAGACGCATCTCAAATAGATGATCTTTTATCTGCTGATGGGTACAAAGAGCTTATCGGTGCGTAGATATTTGCTTGTGCTAGCGGTATTGTATACCTGTGTGATAACTTGGTTATCTTTAGCAAAAGTTTTTATTCCAATTGATATTAAGGTTGAAGGAAGCGATAAAATCGGACACTTTTTAGCATATTTTGTATTTGCAATTGTTTGGTTTTTACCTTTCTTTTTTTCAAGAAAGCAACCAATGAGTTTTTCAAAGAGTTTATGGTTATCAGCTATTTTTGGATTCCTGTTTGGATTGTTAATGGAATTTTTTCAAGCTGTATTAACAAGCTACAGAAATTCTGATTGGAATGATGTTTTAGCAAATACTTCTGGCATTATTTTGGCAGTAATAGTAATGGTAGTGCTTAAAAATAAATTAGTTAGCTTTAGGATGAAAGTGTCGTAAATATTGATTTTGTGGCATTTTACACGTTTTATGAAGTAGATATGATGTGTGCTTAAAAGTTAAAAAATGGATTTTTAGGTTTACATTTTTACGTTTAATTGGAAATTACAAAAGAAATTAGCTATTTTAGCAATCATATAATAACATTGTAGTATGGAACCGAAGAAAAATCCGAAAGCAGATTTGACCAAAAAAAGTGCCTTATTTTTACAATTGGGACTAATTTTAGTTTTGTTTGTCACTTGGCAAAGTATAGAGTGGAAAACCTATGATAGAAGTAATATCGACATAGGTCAAGTTAACCTTGATGAATTAGAGGAAGAGGAAGTTCCTATTACTCAAAATTTAAATACTCCACCACCTCCACCACCTCCACCACCAGCACCAGAAATTATTGATGTTGTTGAAGATGAAGAAGAGGTAGAGGAAACTATTATAGAATCTACGGAAACTAATCAGGAAGAAGAGATTGTTGAGGTAGAAGAAGTAGAAGATGTTGAAGAGGAAGAAGAAATTGCGGACGTTCCTTTTGCTGTAATTGAAAACGTACCAGTTTTTCCGGGTTGTGAAAAAGAAGCTGGTAATACTGCAAAGAAGAAATGTATGAGTGATAAGGTTAAGAAATTTGTTAACCGTAAATTTAATACAGAATTAGGGAGTGAACTAGGTCTTTCGGGAGTGAACAGAATATATGTTCGTTTTAAAATTGATAGAACTGGTAAGATTGTTGGTGTTCAAGCGAGAGGACCACACCCAAGATTAGAAAAAGAAGCTCAAAGAGTTATAAAAATGTTACCTAAAATGACGCCAGGTAAGCAAAGAGGTAAAGCAGTAGGTGTACTGTATTCTTTACCGATTGTTTTCCAGGTTCAGGATTAAGTAAAGTACTTTTTTAAAATATTAGATCCCCTTTGTAATTATTACAAAGGGGATTCTTTTTTTGGTATGCTTGTTGTGTTTAGAATTAACTGTAACGTTAAAACTAAATAATATGAGTAACAAGCATGATGCTAATGTGCGAAAGGGTACATTGGTAAACTTTCAGATTGGACTTGTAGCAAGTCTATTATTCACTTATGTGATGTTTGAGGTGTACACCTCGCAGCCTATCAATAAAGCTTCAGATAAAGAAGTAGTTTTAGAAGATGAGTCATTTGTTTGGGATGGAGCATTTGAGGTTTATCAAGAGCCAGAGCAAAAAGTGGTCGCACAAAAGAAGCCTGTGCCTATTCCAGATCCAACGGATTTTGAAGTTGTAGAAGATGATGTGACTTTAGATGATGTAACGGAAGAGTTTAAGAATGAAGAGCCTGAGGAGACAGCTTCATTTAATCCGGATGCAATAGAGGATAAGGAAGAGGAGGAAATTCCTGAGAATGTACCTTTTTCAGTAGTAGAGGATGTGCCTATTTTTCCTGGTTGTGAACGCTTAAAAACGAATAAAGAAAAAGCAGCCTGTTTTTCTGAGAAGATTAGTAAAATCATTTCTAGAAAATTTAATACGGGTATAGGAAGTGATTATGGACTTAGTGGAGTGCAGAGAATATATGCTTTATTTGATGTGGCAGCAGATGGTACGATTCAGAATATACAAGTAAGAGCCCCACATCCAAAACTAAAAAAAGAAGCAGAGAGAGTAATTCGTTTATTTCCAACAATGACTCCTGGAAAACAACGTCAAACACCAGTGACGGTAAAATATCAATTGCCTATAGTATTTAAGATTCAGGATTAAGTATAGTTGATATATAATATGAGAATCCCGTTACGATAATCGTAAACGGGATTCTTTTTTGGTATGCTTGTTGATCCAGATTTTAATTGTAACGTTAAAACTAAATAGTATGAGTAACAAGCATGATGCGAATGTACGAAAAAGTACATTGGTAAACTTTCAAATTGGGCTTATAGCAAGCCTATTATTCACTTATGTGATGTTCCAGACATATACTTCTATTTCTGTTGTAGATCCTCCTGATGTTGCCTCTAACGAAAAGGAAGATGTAAGTTTTACAATGGATGTTTTTAAGGTTGAAGAAAAGACTAAGAAAAAGATTGTAGTTAAAACAAAAACGATAAAGGAGCCGGATTGGACAAAGCTAAAAAAGGTCGATGATGATATTGTTTTGCAAAAGTTTAAAAAAGCACTAATCGAAGAAGGAGGTGATTCAGACTCTAAAGAAGTTCCGGTTGATTCTATTTCTGATGTAGTTGATAAAGAGGAAGTTATTTATGACATTGATAAAGTTGCAATAGCGCCTATTTACCCAGGATGTGAAGGTTTAAGTACTAATGATGAAAGAATATCTTGTCTTTCTGGTAAAATTAAACGAATCGTTTCAAAAAAATTTAATGCTGATCTAGGAGCAATTTATGGTCTTAAGGGTTTGCAAAGGATTCACGTTCAGTTTCAAGTGGATAAAGATGGTGTTATAAATGAGGTTATGGTTAGAGCGCCACACCCGGCTTTAGAAAAAGAAGCAAGAAGAGTAGTGAAAAAATTCTCGAATATGAGACCTGGGAAGATAGGAAAAGAGCCTGTTAAGGTTAAATATATTTTACCAATTACATTTAAAATTCAAAATTAAGTTTTAAAAACCCATTTGTCTTGGATAGATGGGTTTTCTTTAAAAGTGTATTTTTTCTAAAAGTTAATCATGCTTCATAATTAGTCTTTTAATTAAGGTTAAATGACTGTATTAAGATAAAACAGTTGTTAAAAGGTGAATTATAAATAGTTATAAGTTGTCTATAATCCATTTAAGGCATATCTTTGCACAACTTTTTTAAAAAGACATTTAGTTAACGTGCAAAATTTGAGTATAACCCAAGTCGATACTGCCAAAGTTTCTGTTATTCAGGATTTTAAAGAGATCACTAAAATGCGTTTGGCATTAAGTGTAGTGTTCTCTTCTGTAGCTGGTTATCTTTTAGGAGTAGATACTATTTCTTGGAGTACACTGCTGCTTTTATCAATAGGAGGATATTTTATGGTTGGAGCCTCTAATGCCTTTAATCAAATTATAGAGAGAGATTTAGATGTTTTAATGGATAGGACCAAAAATAGGCCTATTCCATCTGGAAGAATGTCTGTTAATACCGCATTTATTATAGCAGCGGTTTTTACTATTTCTGGTATTTCCGTGCTGTATTTTATTAATCCTCAAACAGCAATGTTTGGTGCGATTTCTATATTTATTTATGTAAGTCTATATACACCGTTAAAAACGAAAACGCCTTTGTCTGTATTTGTAGGCGCTATTCCTGGTGCTATTCCGTTTATGTTAGGTTGGGTTGCAGCTACTAATGATTTTGGAATAGAACCTGGCACCTTGTTTATGATACAATTTTTTTGGCAATTCCCTCATTTTTGGGCAATAGGTTGGTTCTTGTTTGATGATTATAAAAAAGGAGGTTTCTTTATGTTGCCTACCGGTAAAAAGGATAAAAGTACAGCAACGCAGATTGTTATATATACTGTTTGGACAGTAGTAACTTCACTAATACCAGTGTTTGGTGTTACTGGTAAATTATATATTACTCCTGTTTCTGGAGTTTTGATACTAATATTAGGAGCTTTTTTATTGCGATATGCAATTCGTTTATATAAAGTCAAAGATGCTAAGACAGCAAAACAATTAATGTTAGCTAGTGTGTCTTATATTACATTGTTACAGATTATATATGTAGCAGATAAATTTATTCGTGCATGGATTTAACCCAAGGAACAACAAGCGAAAAACAAAAAAGAGCAAAAAAGACCATGATGTGGTTTGCTATGATTAGCATGACCATGACATTTGCTGGTCTTACCAGTGCTTATGTAGTAAGTAAAACAAGAGAAGATTGGTTAACAGACTTAGTTTTTCCAAATGCTTTTATTTTAAGTGTATTGGTAATTATAGCTAGTAGTATATCCTTTTTTCTTTCCAAAAAGGCTATTGATAATGAAAACCGAGGTTTAGCAACATTCTTATTGTTAGCTACATTTGGTTTAGGAGTGCTGTTTGTTTTTATGCAGTTTCAAGGCTTTGAAGATATTATGTCACAGGGTTATTATTTTACAGGGCCCTCTGCGAATATTGTTCCAACTTTTTTGTATATCATTGTAGTATTACATATAGTTCACGTAATTGTTGGGCTACTAGTACTTTTAGTCGTAATTTATAATCATTTTAAACAAAAGTATAAAAGAGGGCAAACCCTTGGTTTAGAACTGGGTGCTATGTATTGGCATTTCGTAGATGTTTTGTGGGTTTATCTCTTTTTATTTTTATATTTCGTGAGATAATAAAATTGATTACTTTTGTGGAAAATTTAACAATACCAAATTCTTTATATGGAAACAGCTGTTACTAATACAGGTACAGAAGGTAAAACTTGGGGCGGAGGCAATCAACCACTCAAGGCGAGTTATGGTAAGATGATGATGTGGTTTTTTATCCTGTCTGATGCGCTTACATTCTCTGGGTTTCTTGCTGCTTACGGTTTTTCAAGATTTAAATTTATTGATTCATGGCCAATAGCGGATGAAGTGTTTAATCACTTTCCGTTTCTTCATGGTGTAGATGCACCAATGTACTATGTTGCATTGATGACATTTATATTGATATTTTCTTCTGTAACTATGGTGTTAGCCGTTGATGCTGGCCATCAAATGAAACAAAAGAAAGTAATACTATATATGTTCCTTACTATTATCGGAGGAGCTATTTTTGTTGGTTCACAGGCGTGGGAGTGGAAAAATTTCATTAAAGGAGAATATGGTGCTGTCGAAACAAAGGGTGGTCAAATACTACAATTTGTTGATAAAGATGGTCATAGAGTGGCATTGCATGATATTGCTGTAGTGGATAATCACAAAGAAAGGCTTCAGCATGAAAGTAAATTGGGTGTTTGGTATGATAAGGAAGGTACACTACCTACATATACTGTTGATGAGATCAGAGAAGGGTTTTCTAAAAGAAGTGATCTTCTTATAAGAACGCAGATACTTACTGAAAAAGGAGAAAAAACAATATTATCTAGAGAAGAATCTTTACGAAGATTGAATACGGATGCTGTTGGTATCGTAGAAGGAGCTAACCTAGTTCATAACGAGTACGGAACACCTCTATTTGCTAACTTCTTTTTCTTTATTACTGGATTTCATGGATTTCACGTATTATCAGGTGTTGTAATTAATATCATCATATTTTTCAATGTGATTTTGGGAACATACGAGAGAAGGAAGAACTATGAAATGGTCGAAAAAGTAGGGCTTTATTGGCACTTTGTAGATTTAGTTTGGGTATTCGTATTTACGTTCTTCTACCTAGTTTAATAATTAAAAGAATTTATAATAGATATTATGGCACACGATACAGCACATCACGAATCGAATACGGCTAAAATCTGGAAAGTATTTATTTTATTATCTGTAGTTACGATAGTAGAAGTAATTTTGGGTATTATTAAACCCGCATTTTTGATAGAGACTACAGTAATTAGTATGAAATTACTTAATTGGATTTTCATAATTCTTACTATATATAAGGCGTATTATATTACTTGGTCTTTTATGCATATGGAAGGTGAAACTAAAGGTTTGCGTAGAGCAGTAGTATGGACAGCAGTATTCCTTATCAGTTATTTAATATTTATATTATTAACAGAAGGTGATTATATTTATGAAGTATTTAAAGCTGGACACAAAAGCTGGGACTTTTAATTTAAAATCCGTTTGTGTTTTTAAGTTAAAAGCATAATAAAAGATAGTAAAAGACGGTTGTTTTCAGCCGTCTTTTTTATTTTTGTAATCGAAGTAAAGTAAACGATTTAATGAAAAAATTTTTAGTTCTTGGAATACTGTTTATACTACCAATAGTGATGTATCTGTTTTTTGCTTCAGCAGTTGATAATTTTTCTAAACTTCCTGTGTTAAAAGAGTCTATAGGAAATTTGGACGATTTTGAAAGCCTTACAGGAGAACAAATTACATTAGAAGATAAGATTACAATATTAGGTTTTTTTGGTGAAGATATTCAGGATAAAAAAGGAAATGTTTTTAATTTAAATCAAAAGATTTATAATAAAAATCGCGAATTCAGGGATTTTCAATTAGTAATGGCATTGCCATATGGTAGCGAGAATGCAGTAAAAGATCTTTTAGAAGAGTTAGATGACATTACTGATGTATCCGGTTGGAAATTTGTTTTCGGAACACCTGAGAGTGTACAACGCTTGTTTAAAGGACTTCAGACGCCTTATAAACTCAATCAAAAAAATGCTTCTAATTTTGTTTTTATTATAGATAAGAATGTAAATCTAAGGGGTAGAGAAGAGAATCAAGAGAAAAATGAGTTAGAGGTCTATGGATATGATACTAGTTCTGTTGCGGATTTAAATAATGTAATGGTTGATGACGTAAAAGTTATCTTAGCTGAGTACCGTTTAGCTCTTAAGAAATATAAAGCAGATCGAAAAGAAAAATAAGGGATGAAAAAATATTCATACGTTGGTATATCATTTATAATTCTGATTTTTGGGATCATTTTTATCCCTAAAATTGTAAATAGAGTAAAGGATACTTCTATTGTTAAAAATGATAGAATGAGTGCGGATAATCCTGTGGCTAATGAAAAACTTTCATACATAAAGATTAATGGTAAGCCTAGAAAAGTTCCGGAGTTTGCATTTTTAAATCAGGATAGTTTGTTAATTACTAATCATGATTATAAGGGAAAGGTATATGTAGTAGATTTTTTCTTTACTAGCTGCCCTACTATCTGCCCAAAAATGAGTCGAAATCTGGCTTATTTACAAAATAAACTTAAAGATTATCAAAATTTTGGAATTGCATCTTTTACGATTAACCCCAAAAGAGATACACCACGGATTCTTAAAAAGTATGCAGAGAATTATGGAATAGTAAATCCAGATTGGCATTTGCTCACAGGGGAGCGAGAAGATTTATATGAATTGGCTAATGCTGGTTTTAATATTTATGCAGCAGAAAACCCAGAGGTTCCAGGAGGATTTGAACATAATGGGTATTTTGCACTAATAGATCAAGAAGGTTACATTAGATCACGTTATGATGCCTCCGGAAATCCTATCATTTATTATAGAGGAACTATCGGAGTTGATGAAAAAAAGGACGAAAACGGAGAAGAAGAACAGGTAACAATCCTATTGGAGGATATTAAAAAGTTATTAAAAGAAAATGAGTAAAAGTACTTCTGAGGTAGAAAAAAAATATAATAAATGGATTGTTATATTGTCCATAGTAATACCGCTAGCTGTAGCAGCATTATTTGGTGTAAACCTTCGTAAATTGGGTTATGATGTTGAACCGCTTACCTTTTTGCCACCAATTTATGCGAGTATTAATGGATTGACTGCTGTGGTTCTTATAGCAGCACTTTGGGCTATTAAAAATAAGAAGTTGCAATTACACGAAAATCTCATGAAATTTGCGATTACATGTTCTGTTTTGTTTTTAGTGATGTATGTAGCGTATCATATGACAAGTGATTCTACAAAGTTTGGTGGAGAAGGATTGATTAAATATGTTTACTACTTCATACTAATTACACATATTGTTTTATCTATTGTTGTGATCCCATTTGTTTTAATAACATATGTTAGAGCTTTGGCTAAAAGTTTTGATAGACATCGGAAGATTGCAAAAATTACATTTCCGATATGGCTGTATGTAGCAATTACCGGGGTAATAGTTTATTTGATGATTTCACCATATTATACGTAAATTTAAAAGTCTAATTGATCATATTCACTTAGATAATATTTCAAAATGAGAACAAAAATATTCTACATATTAGTTTTGTTGTTATTCTTTACAGTTTCAATGGATGCGCAATGTGCTATGTGCAGAGCGGTATTAGAAAGTGAAGAAGGACAAAACACAGCTAAAGGGATTAACAATGGAATCGTGTATTTAATGATTATTCCTTATGTTCTTATTGGGGTTGTAGGGTACTTCATTTACAGAAATAAAAAGAAGCCGATCAAAGACTGATTTTATTTTAATTTTTCTTGACTTTAAATCTTTAACATATTCATAACATATTGAAGTGTAACGAATGTGGTGTAGGAGAAGTCTTATGGTATAAGACTACACTAACCAATTTAAATTATTTCTAGAGGGGAGACTAGAAATTCATCAATTATAATGTATTACACCGTATAGTGTAAGTCTTATTTTAAATTGAAGCTGGCATCATTTGATGTCTATTAAATCTTAATCTAGTATTATGATTGAAATCAAAGACTTACATAAATCTTACCAAATGGGAAGCAATTCCCTTCATGTCCTTAAGGGAATCAATTTTAATGTTAAAGAAGGTGAGCTTGTAGCTATTATGGGATCCTCGGGTTCTGGAAAATCTACGTTGCTTAATATTCTTGGAATGTTAGATGAAGCGGATACAGGAAGTTATTTTTTGGATAACATACCTATTAAAGACTTGAATGAAAAAATAGCAGCTAGGTATAGGAATAAATTCTTAGGGTTTATATTTCAATCATTCAATCTTATTAATTATAAAAATGCGCTAGATAATGTAGCAATGCCATTGTATTATCAAGGTATTAAGAGAAAAGAAAGAACAGATAAAGCACTTCATTATTTAGAAAAAGTTGGTTTGGCTGATTGGGCAACTCATCTTCCGAATGAGTTATCGGGAGGACAAAAGCAGCGTGTGGCGATTGCTAGAGCTTTAGCTTCTGAGCCAAAGGTTTTGTTAGCAGATGAGCCTACAGGAGCACTCGATACTAAAACTTCTTATGAGGTTATGGAGTTAATACAAGGAATTAATGACGAAGGGAAAACTATTCTTATTGTAACCCACGAAGAAGATATAGCTCATATGAGTAAACGAATAGTAAATCTTAAGGATGGTCTTATCATTGATGATGGAATAGTAGAACAAGTAAGAGCAAATTCATATGTTTAATATAGAGCGTTGGCAAGAAATATTTGATACGATTGCTAAGAATAAACTACGTACTTTTTTAACAGGACTTTCAGTTGCTTCAGGGATATTTATTCTAGTAATTCTTCTTGGAGTAGGTCAGGGAATGCAGAATGGAATTTCTCAAGAATTTGAAGGGGATGCATCCAATAGTATTTGGGTTTGGACAAGACCAACTTCTGTAGAATACAAAGGCTTAAATCCAGGGAGATTTTTTAGTATGACTAATGAGGATTTTGACTTTATTCATAAAACGAATGAGGATGTGATCGAGTATGAATCTTCTAGAGTTAGAATATGGAATTCGGTTATTTCTTACAAAAAGGAGTCAGGGAATTATAGGATAGAAGGGATTTTTCCGGGTTTTCAATTTATAGAAAATCAATCAATGGTTTCAGGTAGATTCATTAATCAACAAGATATTAATGAAAAAGGGAAAATTGTAGCAATTGGTAACAAAGTAAAGGAAGCTTTATTCAAAAATGATGAAGATCCTATTGGAAAGTATATAAAATTAAATGATATCCCTTTTAAAGTAGTTGGAGTATATACTGATAAAGGTGGTGAACGCGAAGAAGAACAGGTCTCTGTTCCATCCACCACAGCGCAACAAGTATTTAATAGAGGGCAAAATATCAACAACTTGTCTTATACTCTTAAACCAGAAAAAGATTTTGAAACGGCTGTTGCTAAGTCAGAAGAATTCGTTGCAGGAATAACTACATATTTGAAAAATAAGCATATAATAGCTCCAACAGATGAACGAGCTATTGGTATAGGGAATTCTTTGGAACAAGCTAAAAGGTTCTATAGTCTAATTTTTATGATTAAGGCATTTTTTTGGTGGGTAGGTGTGTGTACAATTATTGCAGGAGTAGTAGGTGTAAGTAATATCATGCTTATTATTGTTAAAGAACGAACTAAAGAAATTGGTATTCGCAAAGCAATAGGAGCAATGCCTTCTTCTATAATTGGTATGATTTTACACGAAGCAATATTTGTGACCGCTATTGCTGGGTTTACAGGATTAATTTTTGGATTAATTTTATTAGAGCTATTAGGCCCAATGATTAAAACTGATTTTATATCTAGTCCCTCGGTTAATTTTAATGTCGCTTTGACGACCGTATTTATATTGATTTTTGCAGGAGCAATTGCAGGGTTTTTTCCTGCCTGGAGAGCAGCAAAAATTAAACCTATTGTAGCACTTAGAGACGAATAATATGTTTAATAGAGATCGATGGAATGAAATTATAGAGGCGCTGACAGCGAATTGGTTTAGAACTTTACTTACCGCTTTTGGAGTGTTTTGGGGGATTTTTATACTTGTTATTTTATTAGCAGCAGGTAAAGGTTTGGAAAATGGTGTTAAGCGCGGTTTTGGAGATATAGCGACTAATACGATGTTTATGTGGACTCAAGTTGCTTCTAAGCCATATAAAGGATTACCAAAAGGGAGAAGATATAATTTTAAGATAGGAGATGTTGGCTCTATTAGAGAAAAGGTTCCTGGATTGAAATATATATCACCCAGAAACCAATTAGGAGGTTTTGGTGGGACAAACAATGTTATTAGAGGTCTTAATGCAGGTGCATTCAATGTATATGGAGATTATCCAGAAATAATTAATCAAGATCCAATAACAATTACTTCTGGCAGGTTTATTAACTATGGTGATATAGATAATAATAGAAAAGTAGCAGTAATTGGAGAAGGAGTGAAGAAAGAGCTATTTAAATTTGGGGAAGAACCAATAGGAGAGTATATAAAAATACAAGGAGTAAGTTTTATGGTAATTGGAACTTACATGAAAAAATCTAATAATGGAGACCGTGAACAAGGTCAGAAAGAGATATTTGTTCCTTTTACTTCTTTTTCGCAAGCTTTTAATCGTGCAGATAATGTCGGTTGGATGGCAATTACCGCAGAGGATGATAACTCAATTACAAGTCTTAAAAAAAGTATTATCGATGTTGTGAAAACGAATCATACAATTCACCCAGAAGATAATAGAGCAGTTGGAAATTTCGATTTGTATGAAGAATTTAGCAAAATTAATGGACTTTTTATAGCACTTAGGGGAGTAGCATATTTTGTTGGAACTTTAGTGTTGTTGTCTGGGATCATTGGAATTAGTAATATTATGCTGATTGTAGTAAAAGAGAGGACCAAAGAAATTGGTATTCGTAGAGCTTTGGGAGCGTCACCTTGGTCCGTGCGAGGACAAATATTATTAGAATCGATTTTTCTAACAATCATATCAGGAATGACAGGTATTGCTGTTTCTACAGGTGTTATATTTTTGGTAAATAAACTGTTAGAAGGAATGCCAGCAAGTGATGAAACCATGTTTGCTAATCCTAGTGTGGACCTTACAGTGGTTTTCGTAGCTTTGTTAATTTTAATTTCTAGTGGGCTGTTAGCAGGTTTGATACCAGCGCAAGTAGCTATAAAAACTAAACCAATAGATGCTTTAAGAGCAGATTAAATGTAAAATCAATCAAATTTACTGTTACAATAGTAAAGAATCAATAAATACTGAAAATGAAAAAAACAATCACTGTTATTATTTTGCTTCTCATTGTAGTTATATTCGGAGGGGCCTTGTATTATTTATATCAAAAAAACCAAGAAGATCCTGTTACCTATAAAACAGAGCAGAGCACGACAGAAACAATTATAAAAAAAACCGTTGCAACCGGAAGTATAGTTCCTAAAGAAGAGGTTTTAATAAAGCCGAACATTTCTGGAATAATAGAAGAAATTTATATCGAGGCTGGTGATCAGATTAAGTCAGGAGATTTAATAGCTAAAATTAGGGTGATTCCTAATGTATCTTCTTTACAGAGTGCTAAAAATGCAGTACAAACTGCAAAAATAGATTTAGATAATCAAGAAAAGGTTTTTAATCGTCAGAAAGAACTATTTGACAAAGGAGTAATATCGGCGAATGAATTTGATGGTGCAGATGTTACATACAAACAATCAAAACAGAACTATGAAGCTGCTCAACAGAATTATCAGATTGTAAGAACTGGTACTACCAGAGGTTTGGGAAGTGCGGCAAACACCTTAATTCGTTCGACTGTAACAGGTATGATTCTAGAGGTTCCTGTAAAAGAAGGAAATCAGGTTATAGAGTCTAATAACTTTAATGATGGAACTACAATTGCCGCGGTTGCTGATGTAGGTCAGATGATTTTTGAGGGTAATGTTGACGAAAGTGAAGTAGGAAAAATAAAAGAAAATTTACCTTTAGAAATAACGGTAGGAGCCATAGAGAATAAAAAATTTGATGCGGTTTTAGATTATATTGCACCAAAAGGAAAAGAAGAAAATGGAGCAATTCAATTTGAAATAAAAGGAACTTTAAATAAAAAAGACACAACTTTTATAAGAGCTGGATTAAGTGCTAATGCATCCATAATTTTAGCAAAAGTCGATAGCGTGATGGCTTTAAAGGAATCACTTATCCAATATGATCCTAAAACCCAAAAACCTTTTGTAGAAGTAGCTATAGGAGAACAAAAATTTGAAAATAGAGATGTAGAGTTAGGTGTTAGTGACGGGATTAATGTTGAAGTAAAAAGTGGAATTACCAAAGAAGATAAGATCAAAGTTTGGAATCAAATTAAGAAGCCAGAGTTTGGGAATTAATTTTTTTTAACAAAAAGTGTAACAATAACAATCAATAGTATACAAATAGGTATTGTGAAGTAAACTAAAAAACTTTATTGTTTTTGGTGAGCCTCCATTCTGACCTCTTAAAATAAAGAAAAACGGATGAAAGTTAAAATTTCAATTATTTGCTGTATCCTTCTTGGGATGATCGCTACGCAAGCACAAGAAAAAAAGTGGACGTTAAGGGAGTGCGTAGAATATGCTTTAGAAAATAATATTACAATTAAGCAATCTGCACTTAATATCGAAACTGCTGAGATAGATAAATTAGCGGCAATAGGAAATTTTGTGCCTACAGTTAATACCTCGGCTAGCCTTTCTTCAAACACAGGAGCCAATATTAACCCAGTAACCAATACTTTCGAGAGTAATACATTTACATCCTTAACAGGTGGTGCTAATTTAGGGCTTACTTTGTTTGATGGTTTACGTAATTTTAGACAGTTACAAAGAGCTAACATGAATAAGTTATTAAGTCAATATAATTTAGGTAAATCAAAAGATGATATTGCATTGTTTGTTGCTAATAGTTATTTGCAAGTTTTATTAAATAAAGAATCTTTAAAAGTAATAGAGAAACAACATGATATTACTTTAGAACAACTTAAACGTACCAAAGATTTAGTAGATGCTGGTGTGTTGCCACAAGGAGATCTATTAGAAATAGAAGCTACTTCGGCAGATGAATTAACGCGTATTGTACAGGCAGAAAATGCAGTATTAATTGCTCGCGTTGGACTAGCGCAAACATTGTTAATTAAGGATTATGAGAAGTTTGATATCGCAGAACAAGAATATCTAATTCCTTCAGCATCTATTCTAAATAAATCAATTGAAGAAATCAGGTCTAGTGCTAGAGGAGCTAGATATGAAGTTCAAATAGCTGAACAAAATAAATTAATTGCTGAAAAGGATTTACAGATCGCAAGAGGAGCATATTACCCAACCTTAAGTGCATTTTTTGGATATAATACAAGATGGGCTGATAACGATTTTTTTGATAGAAGTCTTGTGAAACAATTGTATGAAAATGATGGTTTTTCTTATGGTTTACAATTAAGTGTTCCTATTTTAAATAGGTTTTCGTCAAGAGTAAATGTAAAAAGGAGTAAGGTTAATGTAAAACAGACAGCGTTTCAATTAGAGCAAGCAGAATTAGATCTTGATAGTAATGTGTATCAGGCATATTTAGATGCCAAGGGATCCGCAGAAGCATATGAAGCTTCTCTTGTTGCAGTGAAAGCTCAAGAAAGGGCATATGAGTACGCTAAAGATAGGTACGATGTAGGAAGAACTAATGCCTTTGATTTTAGTCAATCAAAGTTTAGATTAGAAAATGCACAAAGTAATGAGGTGCAAGCAAAGTTTGATTATATATTCAAAATTAAGGTGTTAGAGCTTTATTTTGGAATAAAAATAGCAGATATTAAATTGTAAATAAATAATGGTCTATTTGGGCTGTTACCCAAAAGATCGTAATTTCATCCAATAGAATTAATTTTTTAAAGTAAGCCATGAGTAGAAAAACTTTACTAATCATATTAATAATTGTTGTCGTTTTGGTTATAGGACTGGTCTTTGGTAAAAAGGCAGGATTGTTTGGTAAAGACGGAAACTTGAAAGAAGTTGAAATATCGACAATTGAAAAACTTGATATTATTGAAACTGTTTCTGCAACAGGTAAAATTCAGCCTGAAGTGGAGGTTAAGTTATCCTCTGAGGTTTCGGGTGAAATAATTGATTTACCAATTAAAGAAGGGCAACAAGTAAATAAAGGAGATTTGTTAGTAAGAATTAATCCAGATATTATACAGTCAGGATTGAATAGGTCTCAGGCGGCTTTAGAAAATACGAGAGCTGGTTTACGACAGGCAGAAGCAAGTCTTAAAGAAGCAAAGCTAAGTTATGATCGTAACAAAGAGCTGTTTAATAAAGGAGTTATTTCTAAAGCAGAATGGGATAGTTCTGTTTCTGCATATGAGGTGGCAGAAGCAGCAAAGCAGTCAGCTTTTTATAGTGTAAAGAGTTCTCAAGCTACTGTAAATGAAGCAAAAGATAACCTTAGTAGAACAACTATTTATGCTCCTATGAGCGGAACCGTTTCTAAACTATCCGTAGAATTAGGGGAGCGAGTGGTAGGAACACAACAAATGGCAGGAACGGAAATAGTGAGAGTTGCCAATTTAAGTAACATGGAGGTTGAAGTAGATGTTAATGAAAATGATATTGTAAAAATATCCCTAGGCGATTCTACTATAGTAGAGGTTGATGCCTATCTTAAAAAGCAGTTTAAAGGGTTAGTTACGGAAATTGCAAATTCTGCAGAAAGCACATTGAGTGCAGATCAGGTTACTAATTTTAAAGTAAAGGTTCGTATTCTTGAAGAATCATATAAAGACTTAATAAAAGATAAACCAGAGAGCTATTCTCCTTTTAGACCAGGAATGACCGCAACTGTGGATGTTATTACCAATAAAAGAGAACAAGTGATCGGTGTACCTATCAGTGCGATAGTTATAAAAAGTGACACTTCTAGTAATGTGAAGAGATCTTATACGAAAGAAAAGCTAAAGGAGTCTGATGAAAAGTTCGAATGTGTATTTGTGAAAGATGGAGGAGCGGCTAAATTAAGAGTGATAAAAACAGGTATTCAGGACGATAGTAATATAGAAATTACAGAAGGTTTAGAGGTTGGAGAAGATGTTATTATAGGACCTTATAATGTCGTGACCAAAACACTAAAAACAGGCGATAAAGTATCTTCTAAAAGCGATAAGAAAGAGACTAAAGAATAATATAATAAATAAGGGTATCTTTGCATAAATTTTTTTAAAAGATGCCTTATATTCTTTGTTTAGAAACTTCTACAACTAATTGTTCGGTTGCTTTGTCTAAAGATGGTAAAGTAATTGCTTTTAAGGAAGATTACGACATTAAATATTCTCACGCAGAACGTTTACATCAGTTCATAACAATTGTCATGAAAGAAGCTGGGATAGCTTTAGATAAACTTGATGCAATTGCTGTAAGCAAAGGACCCGGCTCGTACACAGGTCTTAGAATTGGTGTTTCTGCTGCAAAAGGCTTGTGTTTTGGCTTAAATATTCCTCTAATATCTGTTAGTACATTAAAAGGACTTGCTTTACAAGTAAAATCAATGGAAGGTTTTGTTGTTCCTATGCTAGATGCAAGGAGAATGGAAGTATATTCTGCGGTTTTTTCAAGTGATTATAAACAAGTACGAACCATTGAAGCAGAAGTGCTTTCAGAGGACTCTTTTAGTACGTATTTAGAAAACAAGCAAGTATTTTTTATAGGTAATGGGGTAGCTAAGTTCGAAGAGATCTGTAATCATAAGAATGCTAAGTTTATAACTGATAAGTTACCATCCGCTGTGGAGATGGGAATCTTAGGCTATACTAAGTTTTTAGAAAAGGATTTTGAAGATGTTAGTTATTTTGAGCCTTATTACTTAAAAGATTTTGTCGCAGGTTAATAGATATACCATTCCTTAATTGTTGTGAAAGGATATAATAAACAAAAAAGCCATCTACATAGACAGCTTTTTTAATTATTTACTCTAAATTATTAGAGCTTATATTTTTCTAAGGTTTTTAATTCCTTCTACTTCTAGTGCTTAGGAGACTTCTCGAAGGATTGCCATCCATATTTTTTAGTGCATTATATCTAGAAACGAGACGGATTAAATCTTCTTCCTTTCTAACCTTTATCTTTTCCTTTTTCATATACATTTTTAACTCCTCTTCCTTATCGCCAAGAGCGGCTAAAACCTTCTTTTTATTCATGGGAAGTTCCATGATTACACCACGTTCTTCTAAATAGTATTTGGTTTTTATTTGAACCTTTCCTGGAGTAGCCGTACCACTGGCTGATCCTCTTTTATCCGGTTCAGTAATTTTTACATTATACTTTTTGTATATTCTGTATTGCTCGTTTAATTCAACAAGAACATAGTATCCTGGTCTTTTTAAACCACGTTGTGTCTTAAAACTACAGTAGTAATAATAATCTCCATCTATCCTGGCATGAGCTGTAGGATTCTTTACAAGTTCAAATAATTCTGAACCTTTTTTATGTTCTAAAGCATCATTATAGGCATTATAACGGAGCTTGGTGTCAAAAGTTCCAGACTTTTCATCTATGACACTTGCATTTTTGTATTTAAGGCTCTTAAATATGGAACCATCATACTCATCAAAAGTAGTAACTCTCTTGGCTGGTTTTAATAAAGATTGCGGTAATTGTGCAAATAAAACCGGGGACATTATTAGAAATAGAAATTGTAATATTTTTCTCACGGTATATTGATTTAGGTGAATTAAACTTAATGAAAAGGGAGTTTAAATGCAAAAATATAAGTTTTAATACATAATTTTTATCAATTCTTTAATAGAATAACATTTTTTACGGTATATCAATTAGAAATATTGAATTTTATTAAAAAATTAGCATCGTTTTTCTGTGGTAAAACAGTAAAAAATGAACGAAAACGATGTTTTTTTGTAAGAAAAAACTTCAAATAAAAAGCTAAAAGCTTGATTTACTTATTGAAACAAATATTACGAGAGGCTATAAAAATAGGATTGAATTAATAATATATTTTTTTAAAAAAAATTAAATTTTTGATAATTGAATGAATGAAATAGATTTATATCTTTTTAATGAGATATATAAAAAGCATCTCATTATTTGTGAGATGCTTTTTATAATATAGAAGTAATTAATTATTTTATTTCGAAAGAAATCTTTAAAATTACTCGATACTCTTTAATTTGATTGTCATCAATAATCATTTTTTGATCAGATACCCAAGCAGATTTGATGTTTTTAACTGTTTTACTAGCTTCTTTGACACCATTTCTAGCTGCATCTTCCCAACCTTTTTCTGATGATGCTATTACTTCTATTACTTTAACAATTGCCATTTTAATAATTTTTTGGTTAATATTTTATAAAAGAGTCTCTAATATACAAGATACTTTGTTCTTTTTTTAATATTTACCGCTATTATTTTTATGGTTTTTTCGATATCATTAAAGATTATTCGATAAACTACCCATTTATAGCTTCTACAAACTCTACTTTGTCTTTTAGCATTTCTTTTAGCATATTTTCGATACCATTTTTTAATGTAAAAGTAGAGGATGGACATCCACTGCAGGCTCCTTGTAAAATTACTTTTACACCTTTACTCTCTGGATCATAAGAATCGAACATAATATTACCTCCATCACTAGCAACAGCGGGTTTAATATATTCTTCTATAATATTTACAATATCTTTAGAGGTGTCATCTAGTTTTTCAAAATCAGCCTCTGCCTGTTTCTCTACTTGGCTTTTTGATGCAGTAGCGTTTTCTGATAAAACTTCTTTACCTTCTTCTAGATATTCTCTTAAGAACTCTCTTATCTCTAAGGTGATATCATTCCAATCTGCCATATCGTACTTATTAATTGAGATATAATTCTCATCAATGTATACTTCTTTTACAAAAGGAAAATGGAATAGTTTTTCTGCGATAGGAGCTTCTTTAGTATCATCAATGCTCTTAAATTCGTGCCCACTTGTTACTAATTTTTTATTTGCTACAAATTTAAGTACCGCAGGGTTAGGTGTACTTTCTGCATAAATAGTAATAGGTACTTTTTTTGTTGAAGAAGTTTCGCTAATAACAGGTTGCCCGCTATTTAAATAGGTTTTTATTTGTTCTGCAACTTCGTCTTGTACATCACTCCATTCCACAATATCGAATTTATCTATGGCAATAAAATTTTGAGCAATGAATACTCTTTTTACAAAAGGAAGGTAAAATAACTGCTGTGCCAAGGGAGAATTTTTGGCGTGATCTATATTTTCAAATTCATAGCTAGTATGTTGAGTTAAAAAATAATTGGCCTCAAACTTTATAATACTTGCATTAGAAGTTGGTTCTATTTTTATTTCAAAAATCTTTTCCATAATCTAATTTTTGGCAAATTTACTAAAAAGTAATTCCATATGGAGTAGGGTTTATAAGATTAAGAATGTTTTAATACTGGGCTTTAAAGATATGTTCTTGTAAAAATTTATATATTTGAAGCTGGCAAGAAATAATATTTTAATTTGGGAAAAGAAATATTAAAGCCCCACAATATAAGCTGTATTAAATAGTTTATATTGAAATAATTAACCTAGTTTTTCCTTTTTTTTAAACCTAAAGCCTCTAATGAATTTGAAGAAATATTATTTGTTGTTTGCTATATTGACCTCACAACTTATTTTTTCTCAGGAAGGAATTCCAGTTTATGCAGATTATCTTTCTGACAATCTATATTTGGTTCACCCATCTATGGCAGGAGCTTCTAATGCGAATAAAATAAGACTTACTGCTAGAAAACAGTGGTTTGATGTTGATAATGCGCCTAGTACACAATCGGCTAATGTTAATTTTAGAACTGGTGATAAAGTCGGTCTGGGAGCTATTGTATATCGAGATGAGAATGGGCGTTTCTCGCAAACGGGAGTATTTACGACTTTTGCGTATCATCTATTGTTTTCGAGAGATCGAACTGATCTTAATATGTTGTCTTTTGGGATTAGTGGAGCTTTTATACAGTCTAATGTAGATGAAAGAGGACTAGATGATCCATTAGATCCAGATCCTGTTATTATTGGAAGAGAACAAAAAAGTGGATATTTTAATTTGGATGTAGGTATGTCTTACCATTATCTTGATTGGTATGCTCATTTTACGGTTAAGAATATTTTACCTTCTACCAGAGAAATTTTTGATAATGCTAATAATACTATCCTAGAATCAAATAACCAGAGAAGGTATATTTTTTCGGTAGGATATGTGTTTGGACTATCAAATGGTCCTTGGAGCTTAGAGCCATCAATTTTATATCAATCAACAGATCAAACTAAAGAAAGTACGATAGATGGAAATTTAAAAGTATATAGAAGATTTGGAGAATTGGCTACATTGTGGGGAGGACTGTCTTATAGAAGAAGTTTTGATGGTGCAGAATTTTCTCAAACAGGTGCAGAAATTGAAAGTCAAAAACTTCAATATATAACTCCTTTTCTAGGAATAAATTATAAGAATTGGATGGTAGGGTACACCTATAGTTATCAATCCAATTCAGTTGTCTTAAGTAATGGAGGTTTTCATCAGCTGACATTAGGATATGACTTTGGCAAACGAAAAGAAAGATGGAATTGTCATTGTCCTGCCGTTAACAATTAAGAATATTTACATTGATAAAAAACAAAAAAGCAAGCTTTTCAAAGCTTGCTTTTTTTATTTAACGTCTGTTCCGGTAAATTTTAGTCGTTTGTCTTTTATTGGAACCAAAGATGATAATTCATAAACGTTTTTATAACCATATCCATATAGGTTAATATATGTAGGGATATTTAACGCTAAAGGAATACTTTTTGAAGGGAAATTTATAGTATCCCCATCGATATTATTATTACAATAGATTAAGATTCTGGTTTCCTTGTTAAGGATGAGTTTCGCTAATTTTTCTTTAGTAAAATCTGAAAAATTTAAATTGACTGCTCCTTTTAGATGTTTTTTGTTAAAAGCTGCTTCGGATCTAGTGTCTAATAAAATGGTATTTGGTTCGGTGGCAAAATCAAGGAACGTATCTAAGTGTATTAATCTCGATTGTCTATGTTCCATAACTTCTTCTGTAATTTCTATAAATGAATTATAATCAACTTTTGAGTGTTGTAGTTCATTGTTTTTTTGAGAGATCATAGTTATTGGGATTAGTAAAATGACTAGACTTTTTTTTATCGTTTTCATATGTTTTATTTTTTCCAACTAAAAGATTTTCTTTCTCCTTGGTTTTTAATCGCTTTGATTAATGCGGCTTCTAAATTGGCATCATCTTTTTTGTTATTATTTTTGATATACACCAAACGCTTCTTATTTAACTCTTGTATTTTCTTCTGTATTTCTTTTCGTTCATTACTTTTTTGAGCTACATATTGTTTTATTTCTGTTTTGGATTTATCTTTAAGCTCTTGTGGTAGTTCTTCCTTTTCAATTTCTTCTAATTCAAAATCTTTGTCTTCGGCTGCATCCACAAGATCCCAGCTTTTGTTTTTGTAGAATCCAGAACTTTTACTAATAGTTCTACTAACAGCATTAGCTGCGCTATATGATCTCGCATTACGATCTTGTTCCGCTTGTAAACCGATTTTTTTAGAACCTTCGTTACCGTAGTAGATATATGTATTGTTTAGTTTTCTATTTAGTTGTAAGATAATATCGTCATAAGGAGTAGCTATATGTATAGTTTCTCTATTATGATCAATAGCGCTATATTCTCCATTAGTAAGGTTGGCTCCATCTTTCCATTTAGTTTGGATGCCTTGCTTATAATTACCACAAAATATAGTGTTAATAGTAATGTCTTTCTCTTTTGCATCAGTGGCAGCATCCTTATAATTTATTGGACCTTGAGTAAATGGTTCATTACCCGCTATGAAAATTAATTTAAGGTGATCATTATTTTTTTTCCAATCAAGTTGATTTATTGATGTGTTAATTACTTTACCACAATATTCATTTCCTCCATTCGTCGTTAAAGAAAAAAGTTCTTTAGATATTTCATCTAGATCATCAGAAAAAGGTAGTACCTGTCTAATATAACCTTCTTGAGAAGGTAAACGATCGTTACCATATTCATATAAAGCAATTTGAAGTTTTATATTATAATGACCACATTTTGCATAGGATAACTCATTTACGATTTCCCATAATTGAGCTTTTGCTTGATCAATTAAACCATCCATACTGTTGCTAGTGTCTAATAACAGAGCAACCTGAATGTTTCTTGTATCTGGATCTGTTTTAGTAGTGTAAATTTCATATGATTTTTCAGTCTTTAATGCTAGGTTAGAATCATTATTGTTTTTAGCATTACAGGAGATAGGAACGATTAATAAGCATAATAGACTCCATACATATATTGTTTTCATAATTGTTACTTTTTTTAATTTAGGCTAAAACTATGATGATCTTTTTTAGATAAAAATCATTAATGAGCAAGAAACTATTATGGATGAGTGAAAAACGCTATTGAGTTAGGGAAGTATCTTTTTTTTATATAGAAATGGATGAAAATAGGAATTCTCGTCAAATTCGAATTTTAATATCCCATATAATTGGATTAAGTTTACCTTGACTATTTAATATATGATGAATAAATTTTATTTTATTTTACTGATAATGTGGTTTTTGCCAAATGTTGAGTACGCTCAGGATAATGCACGAACACTTGAGAATGCCAGTAATAATACTGTTACAATAAGAGGTACTGTAAAGGAAGATGAAAGTCTGCGTCCTTTAAAAAATGTAGAAATTAGAGTTATAGGTGGTAAGACATACCGCACTGATAATTTAGGGGATTTTAAAATACAAGCTAAAATAGGAGATCAGATTATTATTAGTCACGATAATTTTAACACGGTTTATCATACTATTCAAAGTAGAGAAAGAATTGATGTAAAAGTTCAAGAAGATCCAGAATCATTAAGTAGAGGAAGTGATAGAAAGCAAAAGAAATTATCCGCAGAATATGGATTACATCTTGCTGCTGCAAGAAGTTCTATGAAAAAAGATGCAACCACTAGTATTGATTATGTAACAAAAGCTTTAGAAACCATAGAAGATGGTGATACTTTTGGAGATGAGAAAAAGGCTGAACTTTTTGAGACTTTGGGTGATATTTATGCATATTGGAAACAACCGGATTTAGCGGAAACTAACTATATAACTAGTTTAAGTAATAAGTTTAACGCCGACGTAAAAATTAAGTTAGGAAACGCTCAATTACAGATTAAAGATTATGATGCTTCTCTGCGAACTTTTAATCAGTTAAAGAAATCAAGATTAAACGCGACACAACGAATACAAATTTATAGAGGATTAGGAGATAGTTATAAAGGTAATGGAGATAACGAAAATGCAATTAGTAATTATAATATAGCACTGTCGTTTGCTCAAAAGAACAATGCCGAAGACAATGTTATTGAATTAAATTCTAAACTTGCAGAAATGCTTCAGATTCAAGGAAATCTTGATGATGCTGAAGAATATCTTGGAAATTCCGTGCAGCTTGCAAGTAAAAGAAGTAAAAAATCTTCAGCTATACAAAGGGCAAAAGCCGCTGATTTTTATAATAAGAATAATAGCTTTGATAAAGAGATACAGTTACGTAAAGAAGCTCTAGAGGATATTCAGGATATAGAAGAGAAAGAAGCGTTTAGTCCAATCAAAAAAGATAGTGTTACACGCGAATCTAATGCTGCTGAGGACAGAGCAATTACTTCACAAGTTCAGAATTATAAAATAGCAAATGCATTTGCTGCTCAATCAGAATATGATGAAGCGATACCTTATTTAGAAGAAAGTATTAAGAAAGCTGCTTCAGAAAATGATCTTGTTGTTCAGAAAGATGCTACAAGGAAATTAGGTGAGGTATATAGAGAAAAGGGAGAATTAGGAAAAGCTTCTGAAGCTTTTGAAGAATATGAAGTTATCATAGATAAATTATATATTCAAAAAGAACAAGAAATATCACAAGCGACAAGATTTAATCGCGAACTTGTTCAAAAAGCTAATCGTATAGCAACTTTAGAAAAGGATAGAGAGCTTAATGAGAGTAGGTATCAATTGGCATTTAAATCTCAAGAATTAGCCGAACAACAAAAAGTAATTATCTACTCATTGATTGGTTTATCTGTTTTATTGTTTTTTGCTGCTTATTTAATGTACCGAAACATAAAACAACAACGGTATGCTAATAATTTATTAGCGCTTAAATCTTTGCGTTCTCAGATGAATCCTCATTTTATTTTTAATGCTTTAAATTCTGTTAACACTTTTATAGCAACCAGCGATGAAAGAGCAGCAAATAGATATCTTACAGATTTTTCATTGTTAATGAGAGCTGTTTTAGAAAATAGTGAAGAAGATTTTATTCCCTTGGAAAAAGAAATAGAATTACTGGAGTTATATGTGCAATTAGAACATTTTAGGTTTCAGGATAAGTTTGAGTATAGGATAGATGTTGATCCAGAAATAGATATTAAACAATATATGATACCTCCAATGTTATTACAGCCATATGTGGAAAATGCTGTTTGGCATGGATTACGATATAAATCGGAAAAAGGGTTGTTGTCTATAGATTTTAAAAAGAAGGATAACGATACTATCGAAATAATAATAGCAGACAATGGAATTGGAAGAGAAAAGTCAATGTCATTAAAAACACTAAACCAAAAGAAGCAGAAATCACAAGGGATGAGTAATATCAAAAAAAGAATTCAGATACTCAATACTATGTATAAAGATAAAGTTGATGTTTTTATATCCGATTTAGCTCATGAGGAGGATGGAGCAGGAACTAAAGTTAAATTATTACTTAACAAGGATAATTGATTTTAAAAAATATAATAACTTATAAATAAATTAAAACTGTGAATTTAACAGCAATTGTAGTGGATGATGAGGCAAATAGCCGAGCGATTCTTAAAAATTATTTGAATAAATATTGCCCATCTGTGACGGTTTTGGGAGAGGCAGCCAGTGTTCAGGAAACATTGAAACTTTTGGAATCGAATAATCCGGATTTGTTATTTCTTGATGTAGAAATGCCTTATGGAAATGCTTTTGATTTATTGGAGCAAGTACCAGATAGAACATTCGAAACTGTTTTTGTAACTGCCTATGATCATTATGCTGTAGATGCTTTAAATGCACAAGCTACTTATTATTTATTGAAACCTATAGCAATTGATAACCTAATAAAGGCAGTAGATCATGTTGGTCATATAAAAGAACGTGAGAAGGAGTTACAAGATAAAGTATTAACTCCAAAAATATCTCCTACAGTTGATGGCAAGATTACGATACCACAACAAGATGGTTTTGAGGTATTAAAAGTTTCCGAAATTTTATATTGTCAGGCCGATGATAATTATACAAAGATATTTCTCAATCAAGGACAAAAGTTGGTCAGCAAAACATTGAAGTATTTCGAGGATTCTTTAAAAGAACATGGTTTTGTTAGAATCCATAAGAGTTATTTGGTTAATGTAAACACTATAGTAAAATATAAAAAGGGTAAAGGAGGTAGTGTCCAATTATCATCAGGAAAAGAGCTTATGGTATCTTCTTCTAAAAAAGGTACGTTACTCGATTACTTTAAGTAAAATAGACTCAATTAGCTATGGTGTTTTTGGTGTTGTAGGGTTCAATATATGCTACCGTTTTTCTTGTTTTATAAGCAGGAGAATCTAAGAATAATGTTTTTACTTGATTATCCCAATCTTTTATAATATCGAAATAACTAGTATTTACTACAGCCATAATTTGGTTGCAGTCATCACAAATATGTTTTTGATACTCCAGAAAATAATGTGCAAATTCATGAAATGCAACTACTTTCAATATTTCTGGATCTAACATTGTAATCCAGTTAATTATTATATTTTCTACGTTGTTGTTTTTATCTCTGGTTAACATACCTAGTGTAGATCCTTTGGATGAGACGGTAAGAGTATCGACTATATCAATATTTTTAAGTTTAAATAGTTTATCATAATATTGAATATTGTATTCTTTACAATATTCAAAGAATTTATCTAAGTGTGGTTTCAGTCTTCCATCAATTTTGACATCATTTTGAGCAATAATGGTATTTGCGCAAAATAATAATCCAAAAAGCGCTATAATGCTCCTCTTCATAATTACTATAGGGGTAAAAAGGTTTATTAATATCTTGTTGGCTGTAAGTGTTTAACAACTAATAGATTATCGAATTAAACAAAAAAATAATCTCAATGAATATATGAAGTGTTAAAAATCAACAAAATGCGCTTTTTTTAACTAAAATTATTAAAAAGAAGTTTTTTAATTAAGATACTTTTAAAACTCTAATTGATTAGTGTCTGTTGAGATATTACTTTTTTTAAGGATATTTTGAAGAACCGAAAGTCTTCCATTAGTAAAGAATATATGTGATCCTTCTGAAGCGTTTTCGTTTAATAAATCATTATTTGATAAAATAACTTTAGTTTGTCTTGCTACGGCCTCACCAGAATCGATAATTATGATGTTTTTAGGAAGAATCTTTTTTAAAACCGGAATTAGATAGGGGTAATGGCTACAACCTAATACAAGGTAATCTATGTCTTTTTCTACAAGAGGTTGGATGTAGGAAGATAAGAGGGTAAGCATTTCTTCGCTATAGATTTTACCAGCTTCAATGAGTTCTACTAAGCCTGTTCCGATTACTTCTATTACTTCTGTGTTATTAGTGTATAAATCTGATGTAGTAGCAAAGAGTTCGCTAGATAAGGTGCCTTTAGTGGCTAAGATGCCTATTTTTTTAGTTTTTGTTTTAAGAGCGGCAGGTTTTATTGCCGGTTCTATGCCAATAAATGGGACATCGAATTGATTTCTAAGAGTTTTTATAGCATTTGTCGTCGCGGTGTTACAGGCCACAACAATTATTTTACAATTTAACTCTAAGAGTTTTTTTGTGTTTTTAATACTTAGTGATATTATTTCTTCTTTACTACGTTTTCCGTAGGGGGCAAATTTACTATCAGCTAAATAAATTGTGTCTTCATTCGGAAGCGCAATTGCAATTTCTTTCCAGATAGATGTCCCTCCAATTCCTGAATCAAAAATACCGATTGCTTGTTTTTTCATTTTTATAATGATGTACTTCTCAAAAATAAAAAAAACAGTGAGTATTTGGACTCACTGTTTTTTTTATTTTATGTTCTAAAAGTAATTTTTTAGATACCTAAATCTTTTTTTACATCTGCCATTAAATCTTTACCATCAGCTAGGATAACTCCTGTTCCTGTTGTAGAATCTAATACATACTGAAATCCTTGTGCTCTCGCAACTTTCTGGATAGAAACACGAGCGTTTTCATATATCGGCTTTAACAATTCAATTTCTTTTTTCTGAAGATCTTGTAAAGCATTTTGTCTGTAATCACCGATACTTTTTTCAGTAGCCTGAACTTCTTGCGCTCTTTTAGCATTTTCTTCTTCTGTCTTAGAAGGAGCTTCTGCCTGGTACTTTTTCATTGTATTCTGTAATTCCAAAACCATATTTCTGATTTCAGCTTCGTATGTTTTGTTTAGTTTTTCAATTTCACTCTTGGCAGCTTTAAAAGCAGGCATTGCCTCCACAAGCTCTTGTGATGCAATATGAGCTACTTTGGATTGTGCATTTACGAAACTTGATGCTCCAAGGATTAATGCACAAGCTACTAATAGGGTTCTAAACTTTTTCATTTTAATAATATTAAGTGTGTTATAAATTTAAAAATTAATTTCTCTAATTATCGTTAGTTTCTCCATCTTTATTATCATCATCGTCAGATTGAGAGTCATTTTTTAATTTTTCTTTTAATGCTGTTATAGAATCTTTTTTTCTTTTTTGCGCTTCTAACAGTTTAGCTCTTCTAGCTTCAAATTCTTTTTTCTTTGCTGCTCTGATAGAATCTCTTGCAGCTTTTCTTTCGGCTAATAGCTTTTCTCTCTCAGCTTGTTTTTTAGAAGTTGACTTTTCTCTATCTGTTACTTCTTTTTCTTGTTCAGAATTTCTTTTCTCAGCTCGTTCTAATGCCTTCTTCTCTTTTTTACTGTTTACTTGCTTTCTTTTAGAAGCTCTATTGATTCTTAATAATATTTGATCACTTATGTCGTGTCTGTCAGCAGAATAAAGCATTACTAAGTCTGCCGATTTGTCAAATATGAAATCATATTTTTTATTTTTTGCTACTTCCTGTACTGCAACAAAAACTTGGTCTTGTACTGGCTGCACTAATCGTTTCTTTTGAATAAACAAATCGCCATTAGGACCAAATCGCTTTTGTTGATATTCTAGGATCTCTTTTTCTCTAAAGAAAATATCTTCTTCTCTTTCTTCGATTAATTCTTTAGTGAGAAGAACACGCTCATTATTGAGGTCTTTTCTCATTTCTTCAACTTCTTTTAATTCAGCTTCAATTTCCACTTTCCATTTCTGAACTTTTGTCTCCAAATCTGCAGAGGCTTCATTATATTCAGGTACATTTTCTAAAATATAATCCATATCGATATATCCGACTCTAATACCTTTTTGAGCTTCAGCTGTATTGGAGAAAGATAACCAAAGGATAGCTGCTAATACTAAAAGAACTTTTGTTTTCATGATCCTGTTTTGTTTATAGAAATAATCGTGCCAAAATTAAAATTGTTGTCCAATGATAAAGTGAGTCTCCCATCCATTATTTCCTGTCGTACCTGGAATTGGGTCAAAACCGTACCCAAAATCAATACCCAGCAATCCAAAGGCTGGCATAAAGATACGTAAACCTGCTCCAGCAGAACGATTTAATTGAAATGGATTGAATCCTCTAAAGCTATCATATGAAGCTCCTCCTTCTAAAAACGCCAGCATATATATGGATGCTGATGGTTTTAGAGTAATTGGATAACGAAGTTCTAACGAATATTTATTATAAATTGTTGCCCCATCTTCAACAAAATCTGGATCATTTGCTCTACTTAGTGGAATAAGTGATTGATTAGGGTACCCTCTTAAGGCTACAACCTCTCTTCCGTCAAGTGCTGTTGCACCTAAACCATCTCCACCTAAAAAGAATCTTTCGAAAGGAATATTTCCTCGATTATTGTTATATGCTCCAAGAAAACCATATTCAGCTCTTGTTCTTAATACTAAAGGTTGTTTACCTAATTTAGTTAAAGTTGTGTACCAAGTAGCGTCAAACTTAATTTTATAGTATTCTAACCAATCAAAACGTTCTTGATCTATTTCTCCTATTTCAGTACTGATCTCTCCAATTCTAGTGTTTGTAGGATCATTAACTACAAGATCTTCTTGCTCTGCAAGTAAATCACTTCTTTCTTCAGCTAATTCGCCATAGTCGGTTCCATCCCATATAGAATATGGTAATGAAAGTTTGGCAATTAGATTAAACTCTGATCCAGATGTTGGAAAAATAGGATTTACAGCTGTGTTATTTCTATTAATTCCAATAGTATAAGCAAGGTTGTTTGAAGATCCATCACCAAAAGTAAATAAACGTGTGTTGTAGTTTTTAAGATTATAATGCTGTATACTTACTGCTTGGGATAAAGTAAAATAATTATCAGGCCAGTTTAATCTTTTTGCAATTCCTATAGAACCACCAGTGATCAAGAATTTACTATCTCTATTTACATCTCTAGTTCTTTGATTAAATAAGAACTGAATCGTATGAGAAAAAGAAGTAGAAAGCTGAAATGGTCTTTTTCCTCCTAACCAAGGTTCTACAAAAGATAAACTATAGGTTTGAAAAAACTGACTTGCCTGTGCTCTTATCCGTAGGGTTTGTCCATCTCCCATAGGAAGTGGGCTGTAAGCTTCTTTGTTAAAAATATTTCTAATTGAGAAGTTACTGAATGCTAATCCTAACGTCCCAACAAAACCTCCACCACCAAAACCACCTTGTAGTTCAATTTGACTAGCTCCTTTTTCAACAACTGGATAATTAATATCTATAGTTCCTGCTTGAGGATCTGCATTTTGAAACTGAGGTTCTAATTGTTCTGGATCGAAAAATCCTAATTGTCCAATTTCTCTAACTGTTCTAACAACTAAATCTTTACTATAAATCTGACCAGGTTTTGTTCTTAAGATTCTATAAACAACATGATCATTTGTTTTGTCATTTCCAGTTACAGTAATATGATCAAAGTGAACTAATTTTCCTTCTCGAATTCGTATTTCAAAATCGATAGTATCATTTTTTACATTCGTCTCTACAGCATCAATGTTAGAAAATAGGTATCCATTGTTCTGGTATAGATTGGTAAGGTCATTTGCATCTGGTTTGGTATTGTCTGCAATCTGTTTCTCTAGTAAAACCCCATTATAGACATCACCTTTTTTAATTACCAATTGTCTTGCTAACTGATTATCTGTATAGACGCTATTACCTAGGAAATTAATATTTCCAAAATAATATTTGTTCCCTTCTTCTATGGCAAGATTTAAAGAAACACTATTGTCGTCTTCTACGATTAAGGAGTCAGAAGTAATTCGCGCATCTCTATATCCTTTTTCTTTATACTTGCTAATGATACTTTCTTTATCATCTTGATAGTCATTTTTGATATACTTTGAGCGTTTCCAGAATCTCCAGAATTTTTTCTGCTTGGTATTTTTCATCGCTGCTCTCACCTTACCATCAGAGAATTGCTCATTTCCTTCAACTCTAATTTTATCAACTTTTACTCTATCGCCTTTATCTATGCGAACCAACATATTAACTTTATTGGTAGGTATAGTGTCTTTTACAGGAGTAGTGTTAATAATAACCTTTGTATTAAGGAAACCATCTTTACGATATTTATTGGTAATAAAATTTCGAGTGGTAGTAATTAGGTTTTCTGTTACTTTAGCTCCTGGATTAAGACTATTGTCTTTTACTAAATCCTCAGCTTTACGTTTTCTAACACCCTCAATTCTTGCTTGATTTAATTCCGGAACCTCTTGAATATTGATCTCAAGAAATGCTTTTTCTCCTTCAACTTTCGTGATGTAAAAATTAATATCACTAAATAATTCAAGATCCCATAATTTTTTTATTACCGCACTTATTTTGTCTCCAGGTAATGCAATTCGCTCACCATTCTTAAGACCTGTGAAGGTAATAATAGTGTTCTCACTGTAAGTAGATATACCTGTAACTTTTATATCGCCAATGATATACTCTTTTCCTGAAGTTCCAGGCAAATTTTGTGCTGAAATTGATACCGTATTTAATAAGATTACAATGAATGCTAAATACGTAAAAGGTAATTTTTTTGTCATCTTTTTAACTAAGCTGCTCACTAGTTTTTCCAAATCTTCTCTCTCTTTGTTGATAATTTAAAATGGCCTCAAACAAATCTGTTCTTTTAAAATCAGGCCATAATATTTCAGTAAAATATAATTCTGCATACGCAATTTGCCATAATAAGAAATTACTAATACGTTGTTCTCCACTGGTACGTATTAATAAATCTACATCTGGTAGTGTTTTGGTATACAAATGCTCATTAATGACTGCTTCATTTATAAGATGTGGCGAAAGTACATTATTTTTAACTTTAATACTTATATCTTGAATAGTTTTTATTAGCTCTTCTCTGCTACCATAACTAAGTGCTAATGAAAGTGTCATATGCTTGTTGTCCTTAGTCTTTTCAATGACTTCCAGTAATTCTTTTCTTGCTTTTTGAGGTAAAGATTGGAGATTTCCAATTGCATTTAAGCGGATGTTGTTTTTTTGTAGCGTTTTAATTTCTTTTTTTAAAGAACTTACTAAAAGTTTCATTAAAGTCTCTACTTCTAACTTTGGTCTGTTCCAATTTTCAGTAGAAAACGCATATAGTGTAAGATATTTAATACCTATTTCGGCAGCCCCTTCTACTGCTTCTCTAACCGCTTTTGTTCCATTTTCGTGACCTACTGCTCTAAAAAGCCCTTTCTTTTTAGCCCATCTTCCGTTACCATCCATAATGATGGCTACGTGTTCTGGAATGTTAGAATTAAGTTGTTCTTTATTAATCATTATTTTAAAATGCACAATAACATGGTATTCTTCCCCATGTGTAGGATAATGTTATTCCAGTAAATACATACCAATCATTATTATCCAAATTACCAAATCCTGTCCCAAATGCACTGTCTGGATCACTACCATCCAAATTATCAGTGAATGTATATCTTGCTCCAATTTCTGCACCAAGTACCCAGTGCCTTCCAATTGTTTTCTTAATTCCAACTACCATAGGAATTGATGCGCTCCATCTTTCGCTGTAGGAGCTAATCTGATTTCCATTGATAGGATCAACTGCTTTTGCACTATAATTGAAACCGGTTAAACCTGTATATAGGTATGGAGTAAACTGTGGTTGAGAATCATATAGATACCAATCCCAGAAATTAAATTCCAATCCTAAAGAAAATTCTTTTACAGAATTATTAAAGCTGAAACCTCTTTGGACTCTTCTATCATCACCGTTAGCGTCATTTGATTTTAGATTAGCGTATAAAAAGGATGCTCTAAAAGCATGTCTTTTACTTCTATTCCATTTTCCAATTGCTCCAATAGCAAGCGCATTTGGTGCTATATAATAGGAAGATCCTACATCACCAATATAGTTAGAACCACCAAGCATTAGCCCAACCTCATAGGTTTGGCAGTTGATAGTTTGTCCAAAAAACAAAATTAATACAAAGGATGCTAAGTATCTCATAGATTTTCAAAAGTTTGCAAATATAACAATTAACTTTACTACACAAGAATTTGAGTAAAATAGTATGAATTAAAAAACACTTTTTAGTAGATTTTATTGTTTAATTACGTTTATCTTCACCCCAAAGCATTTTTTTTCTCAATGTTTTTAGGAAACTATCACCTTCTAAAACTACCATATTAATCTTAAAAGGAGCTTTTTTGATAACAACAGTGGTTTCATTTGGTAAGGTATGTATTCTTGAATCTAACGATACGAGATAAGTGTCTTCTCTTCCAGAAACCTGTAGTTTAACTTCTTTGTCATCAGGAATAACTAACGGCCGAGCATTAAGATTATGAGGAGCTATAGGTGTAAGTACCATACTTTCTGCATCTGGCATCATGACTGGACCGCCGCAGCTAAGCGAATATCCTGTGGAGCCTGTAGGCGATGATACAATTAAACCGTCAGCCCAATATGAATTTAAAAATTCATCATTAAGACTTGTGTGTACAGTAATCATAGAAGTTGTATTTCTTCTACTGACTGCAATTTCGTTCATAGCAAAATTTAACACTCCGAATTTATTAGAAGGAGGAACGGTATCTATAGTTACAATCGTTCTTGGTGATATATAATATTTTTTATCTAGAATTAAATCAATAGTATCTTTTATCTCTTCTTTTTGGATAGTTGCTAAAAATCCTAATCTTCCCGTATTAATACCGGCAATTGGAATTCCTAAATCCCTTACATAAGTAATGGTCCTTAATATCGTTCCGTCTCCACCGATACTAAAGAAAAGATCATAAGAATGGTCTAATTCCTCGAACGTGCTAAAATGGGAGTAACTTTTGTCAATATCATCATGAAGATCAATTAACTCAAGAAAGTTCTTTTCAATTACTACTTCGATATTATTTTTGTCTAGAGCTTCGAGTAATTGTTGGATGTATATCCCAGATTTTTCATGATAGAACTGGCCGTAAATACCTATCTTCATTATAATTTAGTTTGTTTAAGTTATTACTCGATGTCTTAATTTATATATTAAGGTATTTTTCTAAATATTGAGATCTTTCTTTAAGGTTGTTTAGGAAAGAATCTTCGTGGTGTTTAGAAACAATATTGTAGCTATATCTTCTAAAGGTTTGTACAATATTATTGATGTCACTGTCATTTATTTTTAACGTAATCTGAATTACATCATTTTCCATATTAGAAATGAAAAGTCCAAGTAATTTAGCGTTGTTAGATTCTACAATTTGAGAAACCTCACTAAAAGAATAATCTAAAACACCTTTTTCTACAATCAAAATATTGCCTGGTTCACTAAGAAATGGAGTTTCGTTAAAGAGATTCATGATGTCTCTTAATTCAAAATACCCTTGATAATTGTTTGCATCATCAAGAACAGGCATAATATTAGAGTGGTTTTGAGCGAATGATTCTAATATATCAAGCCAATTAGCATCAGTTCTAACAAAAAAACCTTCCAAAGCGTATACATAGGATTCTAATTTTTTTTCAGTTTCGAAACACCTAACGTCTGCTTCAGAAATACAACCTACATACGTTTTGTCATTCAAAACAGGGAAATGAGTATACGTAAGCTCATTAAATAATAATTGTGCATCCACAACTTTAGCAGAAGTGGCAAGTGGCGCTATTTCATTTACTATGTATAAACTTGTCTTCATATTCCCGGGGCTTTTTGTGCAAATTAATCAAAAATATGTAACCGAGGCACTCTCAAGTTCGTATTTTTGTTATTTATTAAAGTTATATCAAAAACTATGACAAAGTTAAGTGTTAATATCAATAAAATTGCAACATTACGTAATTCTAGAGGAGGTAATACTCCAGATTTACTTAAAGTTGCTGCTGATGTTCAGAGTTTTGGGGCAGAAGGTATTACGATACATCCTAGGCCTGATGAAAGACATATAAGATATCAGGATGCTTATGATTTAAAACCAATTGTACATACAGAATATAATATTGAAGGGAATCCAATTCCAAAATTCATAGAATTGGTTACTGATATTGTACCTACGCAAGTAACATTAGTTCCAGATTCAATAGATGCTATAACTAGTAATGCAGGCTGGGATACTATAAAAAACAAGAGCTTTTTGTCTGAAGTTATATCAGAATTTAAAAGAAATGGTATTCGAACTTCGATTTTTGTGGATCCAATAAAGAATATGGTAGAAGGTGCAAAAGAAACGGGAGCTGATAGAATAGAATTATATACTGAAGATTTTGCATCAGCGTATACAAAGGGAGATGAAAGTGTTATTAGTTCATATGCGGAGTGTGCTAAGATTGCTATGGATCTTGATATAGGTGTGAATGCAGGTCATGATCTTTCGCTGGATAATATCAAGTTTTTTAAAGGAAATGTTCCTGGTTTGCTTGAGGTTTCTATTGGACATGCTCTGATAAGTGAATCACTATATCTTGGATTAGAAAATGTGGTAAATATGTATCTACATAAACTCAAATAAATAATGAAGTTACATGCAAATGTTTTTGGAGAAGGTACTCCATTTGTAATATTACATGGATTTCTTGGTATGGGAGATAATTGGAAGACCCTAGCTAAGAAAATATCTGAACAAGGCTATCAAATACATTTGATCGATCAGAGAAATCATGGGCGGAGTCCACATAGTGATGAGTTTAATTATGAAATTCTTGCTTTAGATCTGTTGGAGTATTGTAGAGATCATGGGCTTGAGGATATAGTGTTGCTTGGTCATTCTATGGGTGGTAAAACGGCAATGCTTTTTGCTGCGAAGTATCCTGACATTGTTGATAAATTGGTGGTAGCGGATATAGGTCCGAAATATTATCCGTTACATCATCAGGATATCCTAGATGGATTGGATTCTTTAGATTTTGAAGTTTTAAAAAGTAGAGGAGATGTTGACAAAGCATTAGAGCTTTATGTCAGAGATGCTGGTGTCCGTATGTTTTTAATGAAAAATCTGTTTTGGAAAGAAAAAGGTCGACTAGGTTTGCGCATGAATTTAAATAGTTTGATTCGTAATTCTTCTGAAATAGGGGTTGCGTTATCGGAAGAATACTTGTACGCTGGCGATACTCTTTTCCTGAGAGGACAAAAATCTAATTACATAATAGACGAAGATATAGATCTTATAAAGAAACAGTTTCCTAAGTCAAAAATAGGGGAGATTTCTAACGCTGGACATTGGTTGCATGCCGAGAACCCTTCAGAATTTTTATTGACTTTGTTGGAATTTCTCAAAAATTGAACAAAAAATGTTATGTATGCATAATATTTTAATGATTTAGTTGGATAATTGGTATTTTCTACTAAATTTGGTGCTTTATTCTTATAAAAACAAAAACAATTTTAATTTATTATGAAAAAACTACTATTATTAGTTCTATTCGCCTTAGTGACATTGGTCACATATGCCGGTGGATATAGAGTTAGTGTGCAAGGACAGAGAGCTATGGCTATGGGGCACACAGGTGTTGCCGTGGTAAATAGTGCGGAGTTAGTATTCTTTAATCCAGCTGGTCTTGTATATTTAGAAAATAAGCTGAATATAAGTGCTGGTGCGAGCGGTATTTTTACCGATGTTATTTATCAAAATTCAGATCTTGGGATTTCTTCAGAAACTGATAGTTCTGTTGGGACTCCGCTTAACTTATATGGATCTTATAAGGTGAATGATTGGTTGGCACTAGGACTTGGGGTGTACACTCCTTATGGTAGTGAGGTAACTTGGCCAACAGATTGGGCTGGTTCCCATTTAGTAAATAATATTGAATTAGCTGCAATTTATATTCAACCTGTAGTTTCTATTAAATTATCTGACCAGTTTAGTATTGGGGGAGGACCTATTTTTGTTACAGGTTCTGTGAATTTTAATAGAAATGCTAATAGAACGACTACGGATATTGATGGAAATCGTGCTAATATTACTATAGATGATTCTGGAGTTAATAATTGGGGTTGGAGCGTAAGTGCTATGTTTAACCCAACAGAAAATTTTAGATTAGGATTTAGTTACCGTAGTGAAATTATTCTTGAAGCAGAAGGTGGAGAGGCGACTTTTTCTAATTTCCCTGTTACTACTGCTCCCGGTGTTCCTGCAAATGGAACTACTACTTTTAACGCAGAATTGCCATTGCCTGCGGAATTGACAGTAGGACTTTCTTATCAGTTCCATGATAAGTGGTTGTTTGCTTTTGATTATAACAGACAGTTCTGGGATGTGTACGAATCTTTAGATTTACAGTTTGGTAATGGAGCAACTTCTATTAATCCACGTAATTATAAGAACTCTTCGGTTTATCGTTTTGGATTGCAATATGACGCAACTTCTAAGATTTCACTTCGTGCAGGATACTATATTGATGAATCTCCTGTTCAATCTGGATTTTTTGCACCAGAAACACCTCGTAACGATTCTCAAGGTTTTTCAGGAGGTGTAAGTTTTGCAATTACTCCTAAGTTAGCAATTGACGCTTCTTTCTTTTATCTAAGGTTTGAAGAGGTTGATGCATCCTACGATTTTTATGAAGAAAATGGGCAGAATGTTCCATTTGGAGGAACATATAAATCAAGCGCATTTGCGCCAGGACTTGGTTTAACTTATAAATTATAAAATGAAGATGAAAAACAATATAAAATATTTAGCAATTCTGGCATTAGGTTTAGTAGCTTGTGAGCCAGAGTTTGACAATCCAATTGATGATGCTGGTGTGTATACTAGTGGAGAAGCTGATTTTTCTAATTATGTAGCTTTAGGAAATTCGCTAACTGCTGGTTTTGCAGATAATGCTTTGTATATAACGGGGCAAGAGAATTCATACCCAAACATATTATCTCAACAATTTGCTTTAGCAGGTGGAGGAGACTTTACCCAGCCTTTAATGGCGGATAATGCTGGTGGAGCCTTATTGGGAGGGACTCAGATTTTAGGAAATAGATTGGTATTAGCTTTTGATGCAGACGGTAATCCTGGCCCTACACCTTACACAGGCGCGATGCCGACAACTGAAATATCAAATAACCTAGGTGCTTCTTTTAATAATATGGGAGTTCCAGGAGCTAAAAGTTTTCATTTAGCTGCTCCTGGATATGGAAATGTTGCAGGTGTTGCTGCAGGTTTAGCAAACCCTTATTTTGCTAGATTTGCTTCTTCTGCAGACGCTACAGTTATTGCAGATGCAGTTGCACAAAGTCCAACATTCTTTAGTTTATGGATAGGTAATAATGACATCTTAAGTTATGCTACTTCCGGAGGTGTGGGAGAAGATCACAATGTTACTGGAAATATAGATCCTACTACTTATGGAGGAAGTGATATTACTAATAGTAATGTTTTTGCTTCTGTTTATAGTAATTTGTTAGATGCTCTTACTGCAAATGGAGCAAAAGGTGTAGTTCTTAATTTGCCAAGTGTAACATCACTTCCATTTTTTACAACTGTACCAACTAATGCAGTACCTTTAGATGCGCAGACTGCTGCGTTTTTAAATTCGCAATTTGCTGCTTATAATACTCAAATACTTCCTGGATTGGCGGGACTTGGTGTAATAACTGCTGAAGAAGCTGGAAGCAGACAAATTAATTTTGTAGCTGGTCAGAACTTTGTAACTATAGTAGATGAATCATTAACTGATATCTCAACAATTATACAAGGAGCTCCTTTTAACTTAGATTCTCAAACAGCTGGGCTTTTAGGTCAATTAAGACAGGCTACTTCTTCAGACTTAATTCCATTAACATCAGCAGGTAATATAGGTGTTGATCTTACAGGAGACGGTAGTTTGATTACAGGGGTTTCCGTTCCTTTAGGAGATGCTGATGTATTAACAGAAGCAGAACAAGCTGCAGTAACTAGTGCTCAGGATTCTTTTAACGCTACTATAAGAGCATTAGCGGCTGCTAATGGTCTAGCTTTTGTAGATGTAAAGTCAATCTTAAGTCAGGCTGCGGGTAGTGGTATTCCTTTTGATTCTGGAGTTGTAACTTCAGCTTTTGTAACTGGTGGTGGATTCTCTTTAGATGGAGTGCATCCTACACCAAGAGCACATGCGATTTTAACGAATGCAGTGCTAGAAGAGATCGAAGAAACTTATGGAGCTACTTTGCCTTCTGTTAATCCTGGAGACTACGGAACTGTTACACTTAGTAACGAGGTGAATTAATTTGCTTTAAGTTAATATAAAATATATAAGCCTGCTATTATTTTAATAGCAGGTTTTTTTATTGTATTGTTTTTTGGTAATTTGAGAATCAATCTAAACCTATATATAATGAAATTCTTATTAAAAATGATTCTCAGTGCAATTGCTGTATTGGTGTTGGCAGAGATTTTACCGGGAGTTAATGTGGATAGTTATGTTAGCGCTCTTATTGTGGCGGTACTTTTGGCAGTTCTAAATGCTGTCGTAAAACCTTTGTTGGTTATTTTAACGCTTCCAGTTACTATTGTTACTTTGGGATTGTTTTTATTGGTAATTAACGCGGCGATAATATTAATAGCAGATCATTTTGTTTCAGGTTTTGGAGTTAACGGTTGGTTATGGGCATTAATATTTAGTGTTTTGTTATCCGTGTTTCAATCTATATTATACTCTATTTTAAAGAAAGATAAAAGCTAACTGTTTTTCAGGAAGTTAAAACTTTGTTGAGTTGTAAAAAAGTATTACTTTTGCAACCCGATTTTTAGTACAAAAAAGTAGAGATAATGAATATTTCAAAAGAGCAATTAGACGATTTAAATGCTGTAGTGACAGTAGATATTGCAAAAGCAGATTATAGCGATAAGGTAGATAACATTCTTAAAGATTATCGCAAAAATGCCAATATTCCTGGTTTTAGAAAAGGCCATGTTCCTATGGGATTGGTAAAAAAGCAATATGGGAGAGCAGTTTTAGTAGATGAGGTAAATAAATTGTTACAAGATGCTCTAAATAAGTATCTAACAGAGGAGAAATTAGATGTTTTAGGAAATCCATTACCGAAAGAGCAAGAAAACTTTGACTGGGATTCTGATGATTATTCTTTTGAGTTTGAATTAGGTTTGGCGCCAAAATTTGAGGTAAAACTTAATGGTAAGAAAGCTATAACACATTACAAGATTGTAGCTAGTGAAGAAATGATCGATAATCAAATCAAAACAATCCAAAAGCAATATGGTAAATTAGTACCAAAGGATGCTGCAGAGAAGGATGATTTAATTGCTGGTACTTTTGTTAACGAAGAAAAAGAAATTAACAATCAAACTACTATTTCGTTAGATAAGATCAAAGGAAAAAGAAACTTAGATAAGTTTATTGGTTCTAAAGTTGGTGATGTACTTACTTTGAAAACAAAGGGCTTATTTTCTGATGATCAAGATTTGATAAATGCGTTAAAAGTTAGTCAAGAGGATGCTAAAGGGTTAGAAGTTGAAGTAACTTTTACTATTTCTGAAATTAACAATCAAGAATTAGCTGAATTAGATCAAGATTTATTTGATAAAATTTACGGTAAGGATACAGTAAAAACTGTTACTGAACTTAAGGAAAAGATCAAAGAAGATGCAGATCGCCAGTTTGTTCAGCAGTCGGATCAGCAGTTGCTAAATGATGTGACAGAAAGTGTACTTGAAAATACTAAATTTGATTTACCTGCTGAGTTCCTACAAAAGTGGATTCAAGCTACTGGAGAGCAACCTTTGACAGAGGATGAGGCAAAAGATGAGTATGAGAAAAGCGAGAAAGGATTACGTTTTCAGTTAATCGAAGGAAAGCTAATTAATGATAATAACCTTCAGGTTACTTTTGAAGAGTTAAAAGAATTCGCTAAAAACCTGATAAAAGGACAAATGGCTCAGTTTGGTCAAATGTCTCCAGAAGATAAAGAGTTAGAAGATATAGCAGCAAGAATTTTATCTAATCAGGATGAGGTAAAAAGGATTTCTGAGCAACTTATGAGCCAGAAATTACTTGGATACTATAAAGAGAATGTTAAATTGAAAGAAAAAGAAGTAAGTTTTGATGATTTTGTAAAAGAAGTTTACAAATAATCAACACATACTAATAAGGAATTTATACTTATATTTAGGGCGTTAAACCAAGTTTTGGTTAACGCCTTTTTTATAAAAACAAAATTTCAGAAAAAGAACATATGAATTACGGAAAAGAATTCGAAAAATACGCTACGAAACATCACGGTATCAATAGTAATTACTATGATCAAATTATAAGTAGTATGTATCCAGTAGGTATGACTCCTAATATTATAGAAGAACGTCAAATGAATGTAGCTATTTTTGATGTATTCTCTCGATTAATGATGGATCGTATTATCTTTTTGGGTACTGGTATTAACGATCAGGTAGCGAATATTATACAAGCGCAGCTTTTGTTTTTAGAAAGTGTTGATTCTTCTAAAGATATACAGATATATATAAATTCTCCTGGTGGAAGTGTCTATGCAGGTTTAGGGATTTACGATACAATGCAATTTATTAAACCAGATGTGGCTACTATTTGTACAGGAATGGCAGCATCTATGGGAGCTGTATTATTATGTGCTGGAGAAAAAGGAAAGCGTTCTGGATTACCTCATAGTAGAGTAATGATTCATCAGCCGCTTGGAGGAGCCCAAGGTCAGGCAAGTGATATCGAAATAACTGCGAGAGAGATATTGACATTAAAAGAAGAACTATATCAAATTATAGCAAAACATTCAGGTCAGACATATGATAAAGTTTATGAAGATAGTGATAGAGACTATTGGATGAAAGCTGATAAAGCTCTTGAGTATGGTATGATTGATGAAATACTTACAAGAGAATAATATATAATTAAAATAAAAGCAAAGTTTATATTTTGCGCCCCTAGTAATGTTTGTTATAATTTTGAATAGCAAACAAGTTTTTGAAATAGATAATTATGCCGAAAGAAGATTTAGAATGCTCGTTTTGTGGAAGAAAAAAGCCAGAGACCAATTTATTGATTGCAGGTTTGGACGCTCACATATGTGATCGTTGTATTGTTCAAGCTCACGGAATTGTTGTTGAAGAGGCTAGAGATGAAGAGACAGGAGAACTGAGCTCTGAATTAATGCTTCGTAAGCCCATGGCTATTAAAAAGTTTTTGGATGAATATGTAATCGGTCAAGAATTCACTAAGAAAGTGATGTCTGTTGCCGTGTATAATCATTATAAACGTTTATTACAGCCAAGTACTGATGATGATATTGAAATACAGAAAAGTAATATCATTATGGTAGGGCAAACAGGTACTGGTAAAACTTTGATAGCTAAAACTATCGCTAAAATGCTAAACGTACCATTAGCAATAGTTGACGCTACTGTTCTTACTGAGGCAGGATATGTTGGTGAAGATGTAGAAAGTATTCTTACACGTTTATTGCAGGCTGCTGATTATAATTTAGAAAAAGCGCAACGTGGTATAGTTTTTATTGACGAGATCGATAAAATTGCACGTAAGAGTGATAATCCTAGTATAACAAGAGATGTTTCTGGAGAAGGAGTGCAGCAAGCTTTATTGAAGCTGTTAGAAGGAACTGTAGTTAATGTTCCGCCAAAAGGAGGACGAAAGCATCCAGATCAAAAGTTTATTGAGGTAAATACAGAGAATATTCTTTTTATTGCAGGAGGGGCTTTTGATGGTATCGAAAATGCTATACAGAAGCGATTGAATATGCAGGCCATGGGATTTAGCGCATCTAAGTCAGAGGATACTATAGAGAAGGATAATCTATTACAATATATAATCCCTAAGGATTTAAAAGATTTTGGGTTGATTCCTGAGATTATAGGGCGTCTTCCAGTATTATCTCATATGAATCCATTGGATAATCATACATTAAGAGCAATTTTAACAGAGCCTAAGAATGCTATCATAAAGCAGTATAAAAAGCTGTTCGAAATGGATAATATCGAATTTACGATTACACCTGGAGCTTTAGATTATATTGTAGAAAGAGCTGTAGAGTATAAGTTAGGAGCTAGAGGATTACGTTCATTGTGCGAAGCGATTCTTACAGATGCAATGTATGAGTTACCAGAAAGTGAAGAAACTGAATTAAGGGTAACTAAAGATTATGCAGAGAAAAAACTAAATAAATCCACTATCAATAAACTTAAAGCAGTTTCATAGAGTAAGTTCTTTACCTAATAGAAATAAAAAACTCCTTAGATTTAATATCTAAGGAGTTTTTTATTGTGCTTTACAATATATGGTTGGTTACTATTCTTCTTCTTCAGAATATAAAGTCTCTTCTATTTTTTTTGAAATAATTTCCTCAGTGTTTTTTATAACAAGATCAGTGCTATCTTTAAGGTTTATATCAAAACCATTTTTAGATATTAAAACTTCATAAAATGCAACTTTAGAAGTCTCTCCGTAACATACATTATCTAGTTTTGTAGTTTTTGCTGTAGTATTGATTGTCGATAAAGATATATGATTACTTATCAAAGGTAACTCTTTAGAAGTGGTATTCTCTTCAATGTTTTTTTCTGTGTTGATTTCCTGTGCACTTGCAGCGATAGAGAACGAAATAAAAACAATACTGAGTAAAAACTTTTTCATATTTGGGACGTTTGTTTTGTAACTAACTGAAAACAAATTTAATATGAAAATAAAGGGTACGAAAGATATTTTTTATTTTTTAGACAAATCGTTTTTTTTTGCCGATGAAATACTTGTTTTTTAACAAAAAACAGAATTTATTACGTATTGTTTTTGTGGTAAAACCGTATTTCTAAAAATAGATTCTGGGAGATTTACTTCGCTAAATTACAATTTATAACATCCTTAAATCGAATAAGAATTTACCTTGTTTAATTGTAATAACTCATCAAGATATTTTCTAGAATTAGAAAGCCTTGGGATTTTATGCTGACCTCCTAATTTGTTATTTTTCTTAAGCCAATCATAAAATAATTGAGGTCTTGCTTTGTTAACCTTTAATATATTTAAAGTAGTGTTGTTATATCTTTTAGCTTCATAATCACTATTGATATTCTGAAGGTTTTGATCTAAGATTTTGGTAAACAGCGTAAGATCTTTAGGCTGTTTTTTAAATTCAATCATCCATTCATGAGCTCCTTTTTCTTTACCTTCCATAAAAATAGGAGCTACTGTATAATCCACAATTTCACAATCAGTATCTTTTGTAGTCTTTCTTAAAGCTTCTTCTGCGTTTTCTATAATCAATTCTTCTCCAAACACATTAATATGGTGTTTAGTTCTTCCGGAGACCTTAATTCTATAAGGATTTATAGAAGTAAAACGTACGGTATCTCCAATTTTGTATCTCCATAGACCTGCATTAGTGGTAATTATAACGGCATAATTGATGCCAATTTCTACGTCACTTAAAGAAATTACTTTTTCATTATTTGTGCCATAGGTATTCATAGGTATAAATTCATAAAAGATTCCATAATCGAGCATTAATAAAAGCTCGGAAGATTCGTTTTGATCTTGAATTGCAAAAAAACCTTCTGATGCGTTGTAGATTTCATAATACTTAAAGGAATCTCCTGGCAATATTTTTTTGTATTGATCAATATATGGTTCAAAACTAACTCCTCCATGGAAGTATACTTCTATGTTATTCCATATTTCGAATAAATGCTCTTGTCCAGTGGTCTCTAGTGCTTGATTTAATAAAACTAGCATCCAAGATGGAACTCCAGCTAGACTTGTAACATTTTCTTGAATAGTCTCATTAACGATCGCCGTCATCTTCGTTTCCCAATCACTCATTAAAGAAACTTCATTGCTTGGAGTTGAGCTATATTCTGCCCAAAAGGGCATATTATCAATGATTATAGCTGACAGATCACCAAAAGAGGTGCCGTTTTCTTTATATAATTCTTTGCTTCCGCCTAACCGAAGACTTTTTCCTGTAAATAGCTTGGAATTTTCGTTGTTATTAAGATACATGCATAATAGATCTTTCCCTGCGGCATAATGACAATCTTCTAGAGATTCTTGGCTAACAGGAATAAATTTGCTTTTTGCATTTGTAGTTCCACTAGATTTGGCAAACCATTTAATTGGGGTAGGCCAATATATATTGTGTTCTCCTAATCTACTCCGTTCGATCATTTCTTCATAATCTTCATAAGATCTAATAGGAACTCGTTCTTTAAAGGTTTCGTAATTATGGATAGAAGAAAAGTCATAGGTTTTGCCAAACTCAGTATTTCTGGCTGTTTCCAGTAGAACATGTAATAATTCTAGCTGTACTTCATTGGGGTACTTAAGGAAGAGCTCCATCTGGTGAAAACGCTTTTTTAAGAACCAGCTAGCTATAGAATTGACTAAAGGGATTGGCATTTTTTGATGTATCTTTGAGCTGAAATTAGCATTAATATGATTGTGTGATTGACTTTCATCGGAAACTAAAATAATAAAAATAATAACATTCTTTTTATAAGATTTAACTTATAACTAAACTTTTTATGCAATATCAGGGAGTACTTACTAAAATGCAGACAGAGATAGGGAGTCCAATTCAGTATTATTTAGTGTTTGATTCGGACTTTATCCATGTAAATCAGTTATTGAATAAATCCTTAAGCATAAAATTTATTGGGTATAAATGTTTGGCTTGCGGCAAAAACAAAAAAATTTATCGACAAGGATATTGTTATGATGATTTTTATAATCAACCTCAGGTTGGAGATTGGGTGATGCGTCCAGAATTAAGTAAGGCACATTTAGGGATAGAAGATAGAGATTTGGATTTTGAGAAAAAAGCTCAACTTCAACCTCATATTGTGTATTTAGCTAATTCGAGTAATATAAAAGTGGGAGTTACAAGAAAATCTCAAGTGCCAACGAGATGGATTGATCAAGGAGCGCACGAGGCAATAGAGATTGTTGAGGTTCCCAATAGATATTTAGCCGGAATTACCGAAGTTGCTCTTAAGGATCATGTAGCTGATAAAACGAATTGGCGTAAAATGCTTAAGAATGAGATTGAAGATAAGGATTTAAAAGAATACCGTGATAAGCTAAAAGAATTCATACCCGAAGAGGCTAAGGAATATTTTATAGATAATAATAAAGAAACAGAACTTGATTTTCCTGTATTGGACTACCCTAATAAATTAAAAAGTTTAAATTTAGAGAAAACACCCGAATACTCAGGAATTCTGAAAGGTATCAAAGGTCAATATCTAATTTTTGAAGATGATACCGTTTTTAATGTTAGAAATAATGAAGGGTATGTGGTACAGTTAACCATGCTTTAATTGACTTCCTCTAAGGAAAGTAAAGCATCTCCATATAATTCGCATTGTTCAATAGTTTCAGTTATGTGAGTAATTGTAGTTCTAGGATTTATTAAACACATTCTTAATACTACTTGCCCTAAAAGCACTGTTGTAACTAATAATGCTTCTCTGGAGTTCATTATTTTTTCAGAGATTTTCTGATTGATAATATCAATTTCTTTTTCAGATAAATTTTTGTCAATTGGATGATACCTGAAATTAATAACGGCTAACGTAGCTGGAGAAATTACTTCCCATTTAGAGCTTTTTCTGAGAATATTTTCAGTTTGTTCTGCTAATTCTATATTGTATTGTATCGCTTTTTTGAAAGAATTTAAACCAAAAGTTTTTAATGACATGTAGAATTTTAGAGCACGAAAACTGCGAGTTAATTGAATCCCGTGATCATAAAAATTGATTTCTGATTCATTTCCCTCGACATCTCGCAAGTATTCAGGTTTTTCGCTAAATGTTCCACTTAGCCAATTGTGGTCTTTTATAAGTAAGCATCCCATTTCATATGGTTGAAAAAACCATTTATGAGGATCTACTGTTAACGAATCTGCTTTTTCAATACCTTTTAGTAATTCTTTCCCATTATCAGCTAATATTGCAGCTCCTCCGTAGGCTCCATCTATATGAAACCATAGCTTTTCATTGGTACAGATTTTTGCAATTTCGTCTAATGGGTCTACGGTTCCTGTATTAGTGGTTCCAGCAGAAGCTATCATACAAAAAGGTTCTAACCCTTGTAGACGATCTTTGGCAATTGCATTTTTTAATTTGTTTAAAGACATTTTAAACTCGAGATCTGTCGGTATAATCCTTATTTGACTTTTTTTGAAGCCAATTACTTTGATCGCTTTAATATTCGAAGAGTGTGCCTGATCCGATAAATAGATTACTGATTTAGAAAAGTCATCTCCGCATTTAATTCTTCTTGCGGTTACTAGAGCAGTTAGATTAGCCATAGATCCACCACTAGTAAAAATACCACCTCCTTGTTTAGTACCAAACCCAAAAATTTCTAATAACCAATTCATGGTAAGAATTTCTAATTCTGCTGCTGCCGGAGAAGCCGCCCAACCACCTGAAAAGATATTGAAACCCGTGGCTATCGTGTCTGCCATTGCGCTTATGTAATTGCTTGGTCCCGGAACGAAAGAAAATGATTTTGGATGGGATACAATCGTACTTTGTGGTATAATCTCCTTCATGACAAAATCAAGAACTTTATTGGCATCGGTAGGGTTGGTTGGAATATCTTCAGTTAGTAGATTATCCATTTCTTCGCGAGTTGCTATTGCTACTGGTTTTTTAGAGTCTTGATTGTCAAAATGTTCTACTATATGATCTATTATTGTATATCCATATTGTGTCATATCATCCTTGGACAATATTAATTCTGGATTTAGGTGGTTTTCCTTCATTGCATCTTTTTATCAAAATCGTATGCAAATGTAGACTGTTTTTGAATATTAAAATAGGTATAAAACAGTTTTAAAAAAGTATATGTTAATTGTGCCTTTAGACTATGAAGAATTTTAATCCCTGAACAACTGAAATTACTATTAAAGCAATTCCAATAATTTTAAATAATTTAGTCTTAGAGTTGTTAGATTTACTTGCCATTTTATTACCCCATTTACTGTATAAATAAAGCGTTCCAATTTTACCTAAGTATATACCAGAAAAGAAAAGAAATAAGGCAATTAGTGGTGTGTATAGCGTAAGCTCAAATAGATGTTTATTGGTTAATGATATTGCTACTATCCAATATATGATAACAGGTGGGTTTAGAAAAGCAAGGGAAAAACCGGTTAAGAATTTAGACTTTCCAAACTTATTTTTTTTAATTTCTTTGACAGTTTCTGTTTTGTTAGTTCTTGCTAAAAAATAAACTCCGATAATTAAGAATATAGAAATAATTACTATCTGAATCCATCGATTGTTTTCAAAAAAATCTGTCAATTCCATACTACAATGTAATGCGAAAAGAGCTAATAGTACTTCGCCAACACCAGCAGCTAAAGCTATTCGGAAAGCTTTTTTTGTGTCTTCTTTAATAGTAGTATTGATTACAGCAATATTTACAGCTCCAAGTGGAAGCGCGCCAGCGATCGAAGTTAATATTCCCAAAAACAGATAAAATGTAATCATGTTTTCTTAGTAGTGAATTCTAAAATACCCTTACAATAATATACGATATTTTATCTATTGCAAAAGAAAAAGACAGTATTAATACTGTCTTTTTCTTAATTTTTTATTTAAACCTCAAGTTAAAAGTTTTTAGTAACTCCGATTCTCATTTTCTTTATGATTTCTTCGAAATATAAAATTGTTAGTATGATTTTTTCTGTATCCGCGTAGGGGACCAGTTCTTCTATAGAATTCTGAGTTACGTTGATTGCTTCTTTGTTAGTTTCTACACTTTTTTTAAGAGATTTTATGTGTCCCGAATCTTCTTTAATTCCTAGGTCGCTTAATCTAACTCCAGGCTCATTAGTAAGAGATAGAAACGGAAGAACAGTAATGATTTCCTTTATACGATCTTGATAAAGTTGAATGAGTTGTCCTTTTTTTAGATCTTCTAAATCACGTATAGTATGAAATTTAGTTATTTGGTCTCTTTGATTGAAAAAAACGGCTTCATCTTTTTGCTGGCCATTGATATAATGGATGGACAAGAAAAAGATGAAACCTACTAATAGTTTTGATTTAAGCATAATTTGTATTGCCGGATTAAATTCGTTTACAGGATTTGGGGAACCTGGGACAAAAAAATGTTATTTTTAATAGGTATGGTCAGCATCTATTGCATTACCATATAATTATTCATTGCCTTTTTAAGATGAAACTTTGGTGCTGATTTACTTGTAGGGTCTTCAAACAATTTATCAACACTAACAAAGTCTTTAGTAAATCGATTGTATTTCAAAATATTTAAAACTCCAGCATTTGGTTTGTAGCTTACTTCTACACCTTCTCCATGAATATTGAAAAAGCTGTTGTCCATTTTGAAAGCTCTTTCTAGTACAGCTAGAGAAGTATATGATTCATCGAATTTTACAACATTAGAAAATCCTGAAATTTTAGAATTGTGTAAATACACCAAAGCAGAATTTGTTGCAGAAATGGCAGACGCCGTATGCATATAATTCGAGTTATCAGATAAATTAACAAAAGTCGAATTAGTAATAGTTACATCAGTAATTGCATTTGGCTTTAAGAATCCTTGATTTTTATCATATCCGTCAATCTCTATAGCAAAAGATCCCTTTGGGCTGTTGATGTATGGATGACGAACTGCCATAAGTTGATCAAGATCTCCTTTAAAACCTTCAGAAATCTGATAATCATCGTCTTCTGCTTTATAAGAAATCATGTTTCTTATGTTGTTATTACCTCCAGTCCAATTAAATGAATCTTGACCTGAATAGCTAACCATTATATGATCTACAATAGAAGCGGCACCAATTCCGAATAACGATAAACCGTTTAATTGATCAGTTCCCTTTGATTTGCTACCTGGGAATTCTATTCTAACATATCTTAGTACTGTAGTTTGTTCATCTGGATTATTTCCTCCATATACGGCATATTGAGGGTTAAAATCTCCTTTTATAATACCATTTCCAGAAACTGAATTTACGTTTCCAGAGCCAGCTATTATGATACCACCCCAATCTCCACTCGCTCTTGATTTAGGAGCTTTGTTAGAGGTAAAAACAATTGGGTAGGCTTCTGTACCAACCGCAATAAGTTTAGAACCTTTACTAATAATTAGATTCGCAGGATTTTCATGATCTCCTCTTATTACGGTTCCTTCTTGTATGGTTAATATTGCATTTCCTATTACATATACATTACCAGATAATAGATACACTGTATCATTACTTAGATAAGTGTCTTCTGCTATAATGTTTGGAAGTTTTTCTTCTGCTTCAGGATAGTTTGTGCTGTTTGGAGTGAAATTGGTCCAACCTTTAGTCCATTTGCTGTCATTAGTATTGAAATCTTGTGCGTTAGAGTTTAAAATAGTAATGCATAAAAGAATAGACGTAATTAAGGCGCATCTTAGTTTCATAAAAGTTTAATTTTGGGGTTAAAATTTAGAAGAAAATTCTCTCTTCTACTTTAGGGTTACTAAGTTAATATACTTTTCTGATAGTTGGTTACGTGTTTACCGTAAAATATGTACGTTCGTCGTCATTTTACATGTAATTATGAAAATTTTAAGAGTATTATTCCTACTTAATAAGATTTTACGGTGTTGATTTTCAGTATTTTATGTATTGTTTAATTATTTAATGAAAAAGATAAACAATAATGATCTTAAAGAGTTTTTTAGTTTATTTTCAAAATCTTTTTTTATTTAAAATATTGATTTCTAAGTATTTGTGTTTTTTACGTTTTTTTGAAATTTGATTAATTTTTCTCCTTTATGTAAATGTTTCATTATTAAAAAAGTAAAATCACGTTTAATTCAGTGAATTATAAACGTGATTTTTGCACCTTTTGTCGATGATTAATTCCCTTTTTGACTGGGCAATAATTTATATATTTCCATCCTTGCCTAATCTCATCTTTTTAATCATTTCTTCAAAATATAAGATTGCCCATATAATGTTATCCGTATCTGAGTAGGGGACTAATTCTTTTACGGTGTTTGTAGTATAAACGAAAGCTCTATCCGCTATTTCATTATTTTTTTCTACAACTTTAATATTATCAGAGTCTTCTTTAATACCAATATCACTTAGACTAGTTCCCGGTTGATTCGATAACGATAAGTATGGTAGTACTATAAAAATCTCTCTTGTTCGTTCCAAGTATAATTCAATTAAGGCTCCTTTATTAAGATCTTGTAGTTCATCTATAGTATGAAATCTATTAATTAGTTTATCATCATTATAGAGGACTCCCTTCTTTTTAGTTTGTGCACTTAAAGTACCTATTGTAAGCACTAATAGTAATAGTATAGTTGTTTTTTTCATGGTTCTTTTTTTTTGTTTGTGGTTGGATTACTTACTGGATTACCATGTAATTATTTAGTGAGTTTTTTAATGAAAAATCTGGGTTTGATTTATCTAATGGATCACTAAATATTTCTTCTGGTTGCTGAAATGTTTTAGTAAATCGATTGTATTTCAAAAGGTTAAATGTGTCATCTTTGATATTGTTATGGGTAACTACACCTTCCTTGTGTACATTAAAAAAGCTATTGTCTAGTTTAAAAGCCGTTTCTATCATTCTAAGGGTAGAAAATGTTTTATCTAGTTTTACTACATCAGAAAATCCAGATATGTTGGAGCTATTAAGATAAAGCTCGCCTAAGTTGTTTATAGAAATTGCAGCTCTAGTGTGGTTGTAATTGCTTTCATCTGCTAAACTAATTAATGTGGCTCCGGTGATATCAATACTGGATAATATTTTGGAATTGTCAAAACCTAGGTTTTTATTATAACCATCTACTTCAATTGCATATGATCCATTATTACTTGTGATATATGGGTGTTTAACTGCTAAAATATTGATAAGCTCTCCTCGGTATCCTTGCGTAAAATCAAAATCATCATCATTTGATTTATATGAGATTAGATTTCTAGAGGTAGAGGCTCCTCCGTGCCATTCGAAAGAATCATCTGCAGAATAACTTATCATTACATTTTCTACCACAGACTTGCTTCCCAGTGCATATAAGGATAATCCATTTGTAGATTTACCTGCATATTCGATTCTTACAAACTTTAATATTGTAGTTTCTTCTTCCATTTTGTTTCCTCCAAATATGGTGTATAGAGGATTAAATTTACCCTTGATACTTCCTTCTCCTTCTACAGTATTGGCTTTACCGGATCCAATAATAGTTATTCCACCCCAATCTCCACTTTTTCTTGAGTTTCTGGATTTGTTAGAGGTAAATACGATGGGTGATGCCTTAGTTCCATTGGCGATAAGTTTAGCTCCTCTAGATACGATGAGGTTTGTTGATTTTTCAGTGTCTGCTTTTATTAGTGTTCCTTCTTCTATAGTTAAAGTGGCATTGTTTACAACATATACATCACCAGAAATAAAGTAGACAATATCACTACTCAAAAAGGTGTCTTCGTTGATAATGTTTGGTAATTGCTCTTCGTAATCTGGGTAATTGGTGTTATTTGGTGAAAAATTGGTCCAATCTTTCATCCATTTCATGGTATTTGGGTTGAAATCATTTTGAGATAAGCCCGAAACTGATATTGTAATAATTAAAAATAAACTTAATATTGCTCTTGTCTTCATAACTTCTTTTTTTAAGTTATACCTTCACTAGATCTTTTGTAGTTGATCAGTTTTTCTATCAAGGTTTGTTAACTAGTAACACCATTTAGTTCGATAAGACGTAATAAAGATTACAGAAAAAATGATTTATTAACATTTTTTTGTAAGAATTAGTAAGTAGAAAGGATTCTTGACTACACTCTTTCTAAGTTATAGTACAAGATTTTTTAATTGAGATTAGTTGAGATAGGATAGGGGGTTTTGGGATAAAAAAAACAGCCATCAGGCTGTTTTTAATATTGTTCTAAAAATTTCCGTTGACTCCGATCCGAATTTTTTTGATCATTTCTTCATAATATAAAATGGACCATATTATTTTTTCAGTATCAGCATAAGGCACGAACTCTGTTATTAAATTACTAGTGCTTCCAAAGGCATCCGTAGTTGTCTCGTGATGTTTTTTTAGAAGTTTTTGATTGTCCGAGTTTTCTTTTATTCCAATATCTGAAAGACTAACATTAGCTTCATTAGTTAATGCTATATATGGAAGTACGGTAATGATTTCATTTGCTCTCTCTATATATAATTTAACAAGTTGTCCCTTTTTTAGATTTTCTAATTCATCAATAGTGTGAAACTTGTTAATCATTGTGCTCTGGTCAAAAAGAATATTGTTTTTAGTTTGAGCAAAACTGGTAGTAACTATAAAAAGGAAAAAAAATATTTTAGTAATCGATTTCATCATTAGGTTGTTAAATAATTATAGCGTAAATTTTATTTTACTGCATTACTGTGTAACTATCACGTGCTTGTTTTAATGTAAATTCTGGGTTTTTATTGTCTAGAGGTTTCTCAAATAGATCAGAAACATTTCTAAACTGTGTTGTAAACATATTATATTTTAATAATTTCTGCGCTTCTGATTTTGGTTCTAAATTGGTTAAAACATTTGCATCGTGTACGTTAAAGATACTATTTTCTAAAGAAAATGAATTAGCTAACTCAGTAAAAGATCTATAAGAATTGTCAAATTTTACCACATTAGCAAATCCCGATATTTTTGAATCTAGAAAATTTAGTTGTGCTAAATTTTTTGAAGAAATCGCAGCAGTAGTATGTTGGTAATTGCTGTTGTCAGAGAGATTAATTAAAGTAGCCTGCGAAATTTTTACATAAGAGAGTTTTTTAGAGGTCAACCCTAATTTTTTATCATATCCATCTATCTCAATTGCATAAGATCCACTAACATCTGATATATAAGGGTGTCTAACGGCTACAATATTATATAATTCTCCTCTATATCCTAAGGTAAAATCATAATCGTCATCCTTGGCTTTATAAGAAATTAGATTATTTATATTAAATGTACCTCCGAAAAATTCAAAAGAATCATCGGCAGAATGGCTAATCATAATGTTGTTTAGAATAGATTTCTTTCCTAAAGCATACAGAGATAATCCATTTAACTCTTTTGATTGATTGATTTTTTTTCCTGCATACTCAATTCTCACATAAGTCATAATTGCAGTCATTTCTTGATCATCGTTTCCTCCATATAATGAATAATGAGGAAGAAAATCTCCTTCAATAATTCCTGCTTCTGATGGAGAGTTTATAATCCCAGATCCCGCAATTACTATTCCTCCCCAATCTCCGCTTTTTCTCGCTTTAGGAGATTTGCTAGATGTAAAAACTATAGGTTGCCCCTTAAGTCCGCTTGCTATTAGTTGCGATCCTTTAGTAATTACTAAGCTTGTAGAGGTTTCATTATCACATCTAATAATTGTGCCTTCTTGAATAGTTAGCGTAGCTCCGTTGGTTACATAAGTATTACCAGACAATAGGTATACTGAATCATTTGATAAATAAGTGTCTCTATCAATGATATTGGGAATGTCGCTATCAGGTTCTGGATATGCTTCGTGATTAGGGTCAAAGTTGGTCCATCCTTTTGTCCATTTCATAGGATTATCATTCATTGCGTTTTGAGATGATAAAAACAAAGGGAAAAATATAAGAAATGCAAGGGGGAAAATAGCTGGTTTCATAACTTTTTGCGGGGTTTATTTTTCGGGTAAAATTATAATTATAAGAATTAGAGGTATTGGATCTAACTTTACTAAATAGTTAATCCAATTTTAACAAATTTATTGTGCGACAACCATTATTTCTTTAATGAAATAACTTTTTAATATACGAGATATCGTTTGCGAAGTTTTAATATTTTGATTTTAAAAGGTTTATAAATATTGCTATATCCAATTAAAATCCCATGCTTTTTTGTAGTTTTCCCAGTACTAATGTACTAAGAAATAAACATAAAAAAAATTTATTACTAATGATGGTTAATTCCAATAGTAATTTTTATGCAAAATGGAGTATTAGCACATTATAATTAAAAAAATGATAAGAATCTTCTATATAGGATAGATAAAAACAAGTTTAATTCTTAGTTCCTGTTGTGTCTTTTTTCTTTTTCTTGCCCAGAAAACCTCCTAAAATATCTTTGGCTGCATCTTTTAATTTATCTTCTGGTTTGTCCGTAGTTGTTTTTGTTGAGTCTTTATCTTTTTTAGAACCACCTAATAAATCTGTAAGTACCTTAGTTCCTTCGTTAACGATTTTACCGGTTGCTTTTTCCTTCTGTTTGTCTATAATTTGTTGTGTAAGTTGCTTAACTGCTGTACCAGTATTAAGATTGATTTTCGGGTTCGAAAAATTTCCTGATATTCCAATCGGAAGTGCTACTGTCATGTCTTTAGATTCTTGATCGCTAAGTTTAGAGAGTAATCCACCAACTTCGTTACCTAAATATTTTGCAGGGACATCCAATGATACGTTATAATCCATGTTCATATCAAAACTGTGACTTCCTCCTGCAGTTATTTTAATACCTTCTATATCAAAATCGAATGGCTTTACATTGATTTTTCCATCATCGAAACTAAGAGATGTCTTAATGTCTTTTAAGTCTAGCTTGTCTAGGTCTAAAAAATTTAACTGACTATCTAAGTTAGATAGTAGTGGTGTTTGCGCAGTGTTTACTTTAGCATTTAATATTTCTGCTAGTGCATTTCCTTTTACAGAATTAAGAACTGGAGTAAGATCATTGTTTAGGTTACCATTTATATTGATTTGTGTTGTTAATGCTCCTGTTAGTGCTTTTGCGATCGGTGCTAAACCTTGCAATAGCTCTAGGCTTGAAAATGATTTCGCAATATTTATTTTACTTAGATCTAGATTCATCCCAAAATTCGGAGTTTCGGATTTAGTAGATACTTTCCCATTAAACGCTAATCCACCATCAAAAAGGTTAGATGTTACGTTCTGTAAATATGCTGTTTCGTCATTTATTTTTACACTCCCTTTGGTATTTCGTAATTCTAGATTATCGTAAATTACTTTTTTTGCATCAAAATTCAACGTAGCATCAATAAAAGATGGGATTTTAAGAGGGTCACTTGATGTTTCTTCTTCAGTCTGTTCTTCAGCTGTTTCATTTCCAGCGACCATAAAATCATTTACCGCAAAAACTTCGGAAGTAACATCAAAGGTTCCTTTAAGATCTTGTTTAGAAAATAGAAACCCCATTAAGTTGTTTATAGTTCCCTGAGCAGCAAGATCCGATTTTCCTGTAGTCACTTGCATTTTATCCAGTGTAATGGTCTCTGGTTTAAAATTTACATTTGCTTTTTCTATGTTTATCTCACTCGGTAATTCTGGTGATGCATACGTAAACTTATCCAAACTAATGGTTCCAGCGCTTTTTACGTTTTGATATTGTTCTTTTTCTAAAGATAGCATATCAAATTTCGTATTTACATTTGCCTTAAGTATTCCATTAAGTTGTTGTTCTAGTTCTAAAGGATATGCTTTATCCAAATTAGCAAGATTTAAAGTCCCGTTTACTGCCATATCCACAATCATATTTGTAGTAACATTTCTTAGGCTTCCTTTGGCAGCAAAAGTATCTTGGTCAATTTTAAAAGTAAGATTTCCGATGTTAACATAGATGTCATCTGCTAAACCAGTATCATTTTTTATTTGAGTATCGATATTAATGTTTTGAACACTCTTTGGAAGATCTGGATACTTAAAAGAAGCATTGTGAGAGGCAATTTGGATATCCATTTTTGGGATATATACATCATCAGCTTTTCCTTTAATAACACCATTAACCGAAAAATCTCCTGTGGTTTGTACGCCATCTAGGTTTTTAGCATAGACTTCTGGTATAACCGCTAGAAAGTTTTTAAAATCTGAAGTTGGTGTTTTAAAACTAAGATCAACGTCGGTGTATTTCTCAAATAATTGTACAAATCCTTCGAATTCTAATGGCAATTGATTTACCAGTGCTTTATTTTCTTTAAAAGCGTATCGTTGATTTTCTAGATCTAGTTCTAATTCTGCGTCAAGTTTTAGTGCGTTTTTATTCAGGTATTGGGTGTCATCTAAGCTGAAAGAGACTTCAGAACTAGATTCAGTGTCTAATATAATATTTTCTCCAGATAGAGATCCGTCACCACTATGATTTACATTAGTCATAAGTAAAGCAATCTTTCCTACATCATCTTTGTACAATAGCTTACTGTTATTTATTTCATAATGATCTAATTCGAAAGTAAAAGAACCTCCTTCTTCGTTATCGGTAGTTTTTGTTTCTCCTGATTCTTTTGCTATATCAAAATTGGAATTCCCTAAAGAGTCTGTTTTTATAGCAATATTGGCTTCGTCGATTATGAATTTTTGAACACTAATAGCTTCTTCGGCGCCTTTAAAAAGTTCATTTATGGACATGTCCAGAGATATCTTTTTAGCATACGCTAGCGTATCTCCTTCAAAAGGAGCAAAATTAATAATAGAAAGCTCATCAATGATTACAGATGCTTTTGGAAAACTTCTGAGTAAACTAATGTCTACATCTGCAAAATCGACTTTTGCATTTACGTGTTCGTTTGCTAAGTATCGTATTTTATCTTTAATGGTTCCTCCAAAAAGTAAAGGAATAGAAATAACTGCTATTACAAGAATAACTATAAGAATACCGAAGATTTTGAGGGCTTTTTTAACCATTATGATTGCTTTTTGTGTAAAGTAACGATTTACAAAGGTACAATGTTGCGGTATTTGAGTTAACTATTTGTTAGATTTTTTAAATTTCTAATGCTAATTCTCCTCCTTGTTTTAATTTGAACCTTTTTCTTAGTATAAAAACACTTAGGTAAAGAATAGGAGTGTCTAATGCGGCTACTAATATTTTAAATAAAAAACCATTAAGTAAAAGTATTCCAAAACGATCCCAATCGATGATTTCTGTAGAGCATAATAATACCAGGACGGTAAGTGTGTCTATAAATTGCGAAGAAAATGTAGAGAAGTTATTTCTGATCCAAAGATGTTTTCCTTTCGTAACTTTTTTCCAAAAGTGAAAAACCTGAATGTCTATATATTGAGCAAAAAGATATGCCATCATCGATGCAAAAACAGCTATTGCGGTTGCACCAAAAACCTCTGTAAATGTATCGTCATTGATCGGTGACCAGCTGGTTGCAGGAACTTCTTTAGAAGCATAGATAATTAGTAGGGAAAAGAAAGAAGCAAAAATACCTGCGGTAACTATTTGGTTAGCTTTTCTTTTTCCATATACTTCACTAATAATATCTGTTATTAAAAAAGTAATAGGATACGGTAATATTCCAACAGAAATCTCGAAAGTATACACACCGAAAAAATCCCAATAAAAAAACTTCTGAAATATAAGGTTTGAGGCTACTAATGAGGAAATAAATAAAGCTCCAAGAATTAAGTAAATTCTGTATGCTACGATTTTGTCTTTTAGATTCAGAGGAGTGTTATTCAAAATACAATTAGTTCATAATACTTCGCGCAAAAATAAGGTGAAGTGGTTTTGTTTTCCTTAATTTGCTCTTAAAAATACGGAGTTATTATCAGAATATAAAAAACCCGAAATTGAAAACACCCAATCATATACATATTTCATTAGGTAGTAATATCGGAAACCGGTTAGATTATCTTCAAAAAGCTATAAGAGCTGTTTATCATACTATAGGTGATGTTGTGAAAATTTCTGGGGTTTATCAAACTCCAGCCTGGGGTTTTAGTAGTGATGATTTTTATAATGCTTGTGTCTTAATAAAGACTTTTTATACAACTGAAGAAGTTTTGGATAAATTATTAGAGATTGAGAACTCTTTAGGAAGAAACAGAACAGATAAACAAGGTTATGAAGCTAGAACAATAGACTTAGACGTTGTTTTTTCCTCTGAAGGAATTATACAAACTCAAAAGCTCGTGGTTCCACATCCATCAATGCAAGATCGGATATTTGTGTTGAAACCTCTGGAAGAAATATCAGGAGGATATGAACATCCGATTTTAGAACAAACAGTGAGTCAATTGTTAGAGAGTACTCAGGATGCATCCGAGGTAACAAGGGTAAAAGAGGTTATATTAAATCCAAAAGATGAATATTCATTATCTGCAGTTCAATATTTAACCATAGAAGGTAATATTGGTGCGGGTAAAACAAGTTTAGCTCATTTGATTTCAGAAGAGTTTAATGCAAAATTGGTGTTAGAGCGTTTTGCAGATAACCCTTTTTTACCAAAGTTTTATGAGGATATGGAGCGATACGCATTTCCTTTAGAAATGTCCTTTCTAGCCGATCGATATCAGCGATTGCAAGATGATATTGGTCAGTTTGATCTTTTTAAAGATTTTGTGGTAAGTGATTATGATGTTTTTAAATCACTGATTTTTGCTCAAGTAACGCTTCAGGAAGATGAATATAAATTGTACAAAAAGGTTTTTGATATAATGTACAGAGATTTACCTAAGCCAGGTCTCTATGTATATTTGTATCAAAATACAGAGCGTTTGCTAGAAAATATTAAAAAAAGGGGACGTGATTATGAACAGAAAATCCCTGCCGAATATCTGGATAAAATCAATAAAGGGTATTTGCGATTTATAAAAGCACAGTCACACCTTAATGTTAAGATTATAGATATATCCGAAAGGGATTTTATTTCAAACAGATTAGATTATATCTGGATTCTAGATCAATTGAAGGATTAAATTATCCTTTTTGAAGATCGCTAGCAACTTTTTGAACTTCATCCAATACACGAAGTAAGTTACCGCTCCATAATTTTTCGATCTGGACTTCGGTATATCCACGTTTTACTAGTTCTAGGGTTACATTAAAAGTTTCTGAAGCATCACTCCAGCCTTCAATTCCACCACCACCATCAAAATCAGAGCTAATACCTACGTGTTCTATACCAATTTTATCAACCATATAATCTATGTGATTTACAAAATCTACAACATCAACAGCGGGAGGAAGATCATTCATTGTTTTAACTTTAGCTCTTCGTATCGCGGCCATTTTCCCTAAAAAGTCGTAATAAGTCTCTTTTTCTTCAGAACTAAGATTCATTACTTCTTCTCGTTCTAGCCAAGTTACTCCCATAGAATCAGCTATCTGTTTACCAATTTCTACTTCTTTAACGACTCTCTTTTCAAACTTTTCTGTATTTAGATACGAAGTAAAAGCTACTGTCTGAACAACACCGCCATTTTCTTTTAACCATTGTAGTTGTTCATCATCTAGATTTCTACTGTGATCACATAAAGCTCTAGCTGATGAGTGAGAAGCTATAATTGGAGCTTTAGAAAGTTCGATCATCTGGCGCATAGATTCTTTTGATGGATGAGACACATCAATCATAATACCCCATTTATTCATTTCTACAATAACTTCTTTTCCAAGATCACTTAGTCCGTTATGTAACCAAATGTCGTCCGCTTCACCCGTATTAGAATCACACAGTTGACTATGACCATTATGGGATAATGACATATATCTGGCACCAAGGTCATAAAACTTTTTTACATTGCTGATATCGGTTCCGACAGGATATCCGTTTTCAATACCTATCATAGCCACTTTTTTACCTGATTTATGAATGCTGCGTACATCATCAGAATTCCTTGCTAATGCTATTTGATCAGGAGCTAGAGTGTCAACTAATCGATGGATGGCATCAAATTTAGACATAGCGATTTCATGGGCCTTTTTAAATCCTTCTGTATTTAATGAATCCTGACCTGTGTATACAATAAACCAAGCAACATCTAAACCACCTTTTTTCATTTTAGGTAATGTAATCTGAGAGTTTAAATCTTGCGTGTAATTAATAGAGTCGGTAAAGTTTTTTATGTTAATATCACAGTGAGTGTCTAATGTAATGACATTTTTATGTATTTCTTTTGCCTTGGAGATTAGTTGAGCCTCTGTCATGGATTCTTCTTTTTTAGGTTCTTCTTTTTTTTGGTTGCAACCAATTAAAGTTAAACAGATGGCCAGTAGTATAGAGATGTGTTTCATTATGAAATAATAATTGAGTTAGTGAGCCTTAAACTTACAAAACAAATCCCAAACTACTACTCCAGTACTAACCGAAATGTTTAGAGAGTGTTTACTACCATACTGAGGGATTTCTATAACACTATCACTTGCAGAAACGACCTCTTGTTGAACACCTTTTACTTCGTTCCCAAAAATCACCGCATAGGTTTGATTAGGTTCTGGTTTAAAATCATGTAGCATAGTAGCATTTTCTGCTTGCTCTATGGATAAAATCTTTATATTCTCAGATTGTAATTTAATAACTAAATCCATAGTGTCTTCTATGTGTTCCCAATCTACAGTTTCTGTTGCTCCAAGGGCGGTTTTCTGAATGTCTTTATGTGGTGGAGTAGCAGTAATACCGCATAAATATATCTTTTTAACTAAAAAAGCATCTGCAGTTCTAAAGACAGATCCAATATTATTGAGACTTCTAATATTATCTAGAATGATTATCAAAGGAGTTTTTTCTGCTTCTTTGAATTCAGCAACCGTTTTACGATCAAGTTCGCTATTTTTTAATTTTCTATTCATTTCTAAAAGTTTATAGTGCCTAGTTGGCAATATGCAGTAAATGTTTTGTGTTAATGATTTAATCTATTCTTTGACACCAAACTTTTGGGGGTTGTTAATCATATAATTTATTAGATTTCCTACTTCTAAACTCAGCGAAATGAGTTGGTCAAAAGTTTTTTGATCAATATACTTACAAGCTAAAGAAAATTCAAGCCAAGTCTGAGTCTCTGCATTTTCCGAATCGCAATCTGTTAGTTTACTTATAAAGTGTTTAGGATATTTTCGTTTTCTATATGATTCAGAAATATTTGCAGTTACACTTCTCGAAGATCGTCTTATTTGATCAATAAGGGAGTATTTTTCTTCTTTAGGGAAGTTTTTTGTAATCTCAAATATTTTCATAGCCAAATCAAAAGATTTTTTATATGCTAGTAGATTTTTAAAATCCATATTTGTTTTGAAGTTTTGTCAAAGGTATAATTTTCCTCTTTTGCATATTATATAATATTAATAGAACTACGAAGAGGTTTTGGAATGTTTATGCTCTAGATTTGGTTTTACACTGCCGACTGGAAACTTAATACTGCCAACTGCCTTTAAATAAATTGTGAATAAAAATGAATAACTCCTGTTGGTTAGGTTTCAAAAAAAAATGGAGAATACCTACATTAGCCACAGTAGAAAAATTAGATACTCTTGGCACCAAAAAAAGTAAAAAAAGAAAAGAAAGTAACACCGCTAATGAAGCAGTATAATGCTATTAAGGCTAAATACCCGGATGCATTATTACTATTTAGAGTAGGTGATTTTTATGAGACTTTTGGAGAAGATGCTATTAAGGCAGCAGCGATTCTTAATATTGTACAGACCAAGAGAGGTAATGGAAGTGAGCACGAAACTGCATTGGCAGGATTTCCGCATCATTCTCTAAACACATACTTGCCTAAATTAGTTAAGGCAGGAGAAAGAGTGGCAATCTGTGACCAATTAGAAGATCCTAAGCAGACAAAAACGATTGTAAAAAGGGGAGTGACTGAATTAGTAACTCCTGGAGTTGCTCTAAATGATGAGGTATTACAGAGTAAAACTAATAATTTTTTGTGTGCGCTGCATTATGGTAAAAAAGAATTAGGTGTTGCATTTTTAGATGTTTCTACAGGAGAGTTCCTGACTGCTCAAGGCGATGTAGCACAGATGGATAAATTACTACGTAATTTTAGCCCAAGTGAAGTGTTAATACCTAAACCTAAAAAACAGGCTTTTCAAAATGATTTTGGAAATGATTTTCATACTTTTTTTCTAGAAGATTGGGTTTTTAAAACGGATTATGCAAATGAGACATTAAATGCTCATTTTGAGACGACATCTCTAAAAGGTTTTGGAGTAGATCATTTACAAGAAGGTGTTATAGCGGCAGGGGTAATTCTTCATTATTTAGGAGAAACGCAGCATCATAAATTACAACATATTACTTCCATACAACGGATTGCAGAGGATGAGTATATATGGATGGATCGTTTTACAATTCGAAACTTGGAATTGTATAACCCTAATGCGGTAAATGCTGTAACATTAATAGATGTTATTGATAAAACAATTTCTCCAATGGGAGGACGTACACTAAAACGTTGGTTAGCTTTACCACTTAAAAATGTAGTTAGTATTCAAAAACGTCATGAAGTAGTTCAATACCTTTTAGATAATGGAACACTACACCAGAAGGTCCAACATCAGATTAAACAAATTGGAGATATTGAACGTTTGATTTCTAAAGTTGCTACAGGAAAAGTGAATCCTAGAGAAATTATTCAATTAAAAAACTCTTTAGAAGCAATAGTTCCCATAAAAGCGCAAGCAACTAATAGTGATAATGAGGCCTTAAAAGTAATAGGGGATACCTTGCATGATTGCGAATTGTTGCGGAACAAAATAAAAGAAACGCTGAATGAAGAAGCTCCTGTAAATATTCTGAAAGGTAATTCCATAGCGGATGGTTATTTAGACGAATTAGATGAATTACGTTCGATTGCATTTTCTGGAAAAGATTATCTAGATAAGATGTTAGAGCGGGAAACAGAAGCTACCGGAATAACTTCTTTAAAAATAGCCTCCAATAATGTTTTTGGGTATTATATCGAAGTACGTAACACCCATAAAGATAAAGTTCCTGAAACTTGGATACGGAAGCAAACACTGGTTAATGCAGAACGATATATCACAGAAGAGTTAAAAGAATACGAAGCTAAAATTCTTGGAGCCGAAGAAAAAATTCTAACGCTAGAACAACAGTTGTTTAGTGATTTAATTATTTGGATGAATGAGTATATCAAGCCGGTGCAATTAAATGCTAGTTTGATCGGACAATTGGACTGTTTATGTTCTTATGCTCAATTAGCTGAAGAAAACAACTATACACGTCCGTTGATAGATGATTCCTATACGCTAGAAATTAAAAATGGACGTCATCCAGTAATTGAAAAACAATTACCACCAGGAGAACAGTACATAGCTAATGATGTTTCTTTAAATAAGGAAGATCAGCAGATGATTATGATTACGGGACCTAATATGAGTGGTAAGTCTGCAATATTGAGACAAACAGCCTTAATCGTCTTATTAGCACAAATGGGAAGTTTTGTTCCCGCAGATGAGGCTAAAATTGGAGCCGTAGATAAAATATTTACTAGAGTAGGAGCAAGCGATAATATCTCTATGGGAGAATCCACGTTTATGGTAGAGATGAATGAAACCGCAAATATTCTAAATAATATATCCGATAGAAGTTTGGTATTGCTTGATGAAATAGGTCGTGGTACAAGTACCTATGATGGAATTTCTATTGCTTGGGCGATAAGCGAATTTCTTCACGAACATCCAGCGAGACCTAAAACCTTATTTGCTACGCATTATCATGAGCTTAATGAAATGTGTGAAACCTTTAAGAGGATTAAAAATTACAATGTAGCAGTAAAAGAATTAAAAGATAATGTATTGTTTCTTCGTAAACTAGTTCCTGGAGGCAGTGAGCATAGTTTTGGAATCCATGTAGCTAAGATGGCAGGAATGCCTCAACAAGTGCTACATAGAGCAAATAAGATGCTAAAGAAGTTAGAAAAATCACATAGTAGCGAGGAGCTTACGGATAAGATAAAAGGGATTCAGGAAGAGGATGAGCTACAATTAAGCTTTTTTAACCTAGATGATCCACTATTGGAAGAAATTAAGGATGAAATTGTAAATATTGACATTGATACGCTTACTCCTGTAGAAGCTTTGATGAAATTAAATGAGATTAAACGTATGTTAACCAGGAAGAAAGCTTCTACAGTGTAAAGTTTTTTACACTTTTTTGCGAAAAGACTTTGGTATTACTAGAAATGTTTTAAATTTGCATCCGCAATAACGAATTGCGAAGTTCATAAAATTACTGCGAAAGTAGCTCAGGGGTAGAGCATCACCTTGCCAAGGTGAGGGTCGCGAGTTCAAATCTCGTCTTTCGCTCTGAGGAAATATACCACGCTCGGGTGGTGGAATTGGTAGACACGTTGGACTTAAAATCCAATGTCCATTAGGACGTACGGGTTCAAGTCCCGTCCCGAGTACTTAAAGCCTTCTTAATCTTTTGATTTTGAAGGCTTTTTTGTTTTTAAGCGTTTCTTGTTTTGAAAAAAATACCTTAGTTCGATGGCTACAACTTTGAGAGAAATGCACTTCGATAAGTTAGGTAAGGCTTTCAAGAACAGAAGACCCCAACATTGGCAGTTTACTAGACTTTAGTTGTATAACTTCTTCCTTTCAGAATAGCTAAAAAAATATTTACTACAAAAATGATTTGTCCTATGCTGATAATCAAAATAAAGAGCCAAATAGATGAATTGGGAACATTAGAGTTTGTATAGTAGCTTTTGCCTAAAAAATAGTCTCCTAAAAGTTCTTGGATGTTATTTATCAAGATAATTCCAATCGTAAAAATTAAATGTAAGAGATTTAATAAGGTTGCAGTTTTAAAATTGAAACGTTCTAACAACCAATATGTAAAACCAGTTAGGCCAAAAAGGATACTTATTAGGGTTATTAATTGTTGCCGTGAAAAAACATAATAAGTGTCATGAATATTTATATCTAATGTTTGATCAACTTCATAATAGGAAAGAAGCAATAATAAGGGAATAATACCCCAGAAAAGTAAGTATGGTTTTTTTAGTAGTTTTAATAACATCTTATTTTAAATATATTGATTATTCATACATAGAAGCTCCTTTGATAATATCTGCAAATACTTTCCATTGGGCTTCATCTGCATTAATACCTTGATCTGTGTTTTTATAATATTGCTGAACAGCATCAGAATATCGTATCATAGCTTCTAAAAAATCTTCCATCTTATGGTTTTCCCAATTCTCTGGATGTTCTTGATACTCTTTTAAGAGACCTTCTAGAAAATTAATAAACTCTTTTCTACTGTGAATATCAATCATTCTGTATGTTTATATCGTTTATTTAGACTTATTTATATTTCTATTGAGTGATCATTACTTTATCCAACTATGGATTTAAAAATCACCCTCCTTCATTTGTTTCAAAAGATGATTCATTAATTGGAATACCAGGAAATTCAATAAATTTTCTAGTTCCGTGATCCCCGCCTTTAATTTTATTTGAAGACTGTTTATTAATTATTTCGAAATTTAAAGACTGATTTAATTTTATCATAGTATCTTATCTATAGTTATTTAATTGTCGACTTATTTTAACTTTTAATTAAAATACTATAAAATCTAGAATAAGATAAACGACGAATACAATTACTATAAACTGTTTATTTGATATTCCTAGTTTTAAAGCTTTTATAATTTTATCTGATAGCATTGAAATTATTAGTGTTACAAGTAATGCGATTAGAGTTTTTACCAATTCCGGATTTTCCTGAAGTATGTTCATCGTTTATTTAGACTTTTAATAATTCCTTTCATCATGTTTGGTTATTTCTTTCCAGGTATGTTTACATTTTAAACAATTGTACGTTTGTTGATTGATTCTTACAAAATTATAATGTGGATCATAACCTAAATCTTTTTTCTCTATAGTGTTGTAGTAAAAAAAGCTTGCGTTACATTTAGGACATCGGTTTTTATTTAGATACCAAACAAAATATACAATAACAATTACTACTAAAAAAAATATGATTAAGAATGCTTTCAAATTATCGTTTTATTGAACTTTTTGCATAAGAAAAATAACACCATTAGCTCCTTCAAAACCTATTCCATTTTCTATTAAAAACTCTATGTAATTTTTATCATCATCTGGAAAAGATAATTCAATTATGTCTAAACATAAGATAATTCCATTACTATTAAGAGGGTAATCGGTAATGGAATTATGTAATAGAGATATAAAATTTCTTCTAGGATCAAGCACTAATCCATAAGTTCCTCCTAGAACTACACTATTGATTTCCTCAAAATCATTACAGGTTAAATCTTTAGCTCTTATATTGAAGGAACTTCCTTCACTCATATATAATTGATCATCTAATATACAAGGATCTAACTCATTAAATAAATCAAAATTATTAATGCTATCGTTATTTAAATCTACTGACACATTTGATGTTATTTTTACAAATTTCCAAGTTCCTTGAATTTGAAGTACACTTGTTATTGGTATTTCTGTAGAGCCATCTTCTCGGGTTACAAGAGCTATCCCATCATCATTATTATTACAGCCAATTATGAATAAAAATAATACTATTATGCTTTTAGGTAAATTCATCGTTTATTTAAGTTTTATCTCTCATTATTTTCCACCTACCAAATCAAAAAAACAGAATTATGATAAGTATAATAAAAATAGTAAATAATATACCTACTTCAGAATTTGTTTGATCGTTTGAAAAAGCATCTTTATGTTTAAAATCAAAAGTTTTCCAAATATCAGTAAATGAAATTTTCTCGTTTTTAATTATTCGGTAGTATGTAAATCTTAATAGTGCGCCTATAAATTCAAGTACTATCATCGTTTTATTGAACTTTAATATTTAGTGTAAAAGGTGTTTTAATCCATTTTTATATTTTGTTGTGGCACGTATCTTTTATTCAATCTCCATTCAACATTATTGATATCCCATCCCAATAACCCATTCTTTTCACTCCAATAAAATTGACTAACCTGATTCCCAGTTTTGTTTTCATCATTCTCACCTAAAATTACTTTTACGTCTGAATATATAATTTGATTAATTTTCATTTCTGTATTTGGTATACTATCAAATTCAAACACAGTAAAGCTCGTTTTGTTTACATAGTTATGGTTGTCAGATTTGGTTCTTATATTTATTCTTAATCCTTTCCAATCAAATGCGAATATTTCGATTAAAAAATCTGGAATAGAATCTACGATTTTTGAACTATGATGTACTAAATCAATCCCATATTTTTCATATTTATTATGAAAAATTCTATAAGGAACTCTTTCTGTTTTATACCAACCTTTGTATGTTTTTAAACTAATTGTATCTTTTTTACTTCTATTCGATTCAAATACTAACACTTCATTTCCTTTGTACGGAATAAATTGATATTCCGTTTCTTGAATTTTGTATTTGGTTACACAAGAAATCAAAATCATCATGATAAAAATATTAATCAATATTAGAAAAGTCTTTTTCATATGTGCCGCAACAAAAATATAAGGGATGTATGTCCTTTGTATTCCATGTAATTTTATCTATTATAATCGTTTTATTGAACTTTTATTAATATTATTTTTTCTTGTATTTCATATTCCAGATCATGATGTTTTAGTATATCGCAAACATCCTGAGTATGATCATAAATTCTATTAGGAACTAATCTTCCTATATACCTATCTTCAATTGGATTTATTTGAATGTTTTCTAAATCAGAAAACGCAGTTAAACAACTAGAAACTTCTATATAATTGTTTGTTGGGCTCCAAATCCCTCCACTCCAATTACTAGCGTAATCCAAACTAAAAAGTTTCATACGAAATTCCCAAGGTTTTTCCCTGAATTCTCCAATCAATGCTAATAACTTATTGAACTTTTACTCTAAAAGCTAAATTAGAAATTTGGTGACTTCGTAAATATACCTGAAGCTCCCGTTTCATCAACTTCGTGTTCTGTTTTTTTTATGATACTTTGCCGCACAACGTTTTTTATTTCTACTTTTCTTGGAACTCTATTCCGTTGTATAAAACCTGACATTTTTTGATCTGAGGCTAATGATTTATATCTACTTTTAATATACGGTCTTGCGCTATCAGTTGGATTAAATTTCTCATTCAAATATTCAATCTCATCATCATATAATTCTCGTACATTTCCATCACTATTTACATATACATATTCAAATCCATTTTCTTGTGAACGCAATGGAATAAAATATCGCAAATAAACAATTCCTATGCCCAAAATAATTATTCCGATAACAGCTCCGATTGAAATAAATAAAATACTCATTGTTAATTATCGTTTTATTGAACTTTTAAATGTTATATGTGAATGCTTTATCTTTGGATCCATACCCAAGACAATCAAAACAAATCCCATGTTCATTATAATAATATTCTTTTAGATACCCAGTTCCTTTACATTTTGTGCAATTCTTCAAAATTGTAAATTTGTTTAAATGTTCATCTTGGTATATATAAATATCATCATTTTGATGAACTTGTTCATGACATTCTGAACAGAGAGTTGTTAATGCATCTAAGCTGTATTCCCAAGGAAATTTATCTTTTATATAGTATTTATGGTGAACATTTAGTACCACGTGTCTGGAACAATAAATAATTTGTTCTCCCATGTATTCCTTCTCGTACCAAGTTGGAGGGCGTTCATAAATCCCACAATCTTGACCGATATGCCAAGCTAACTGATTTGGTAATTCACCGCATTTTTTACATTGCCCCTTATCCCTTCTAACTATCTGATCCCTAAATTTTTTCCATTCATTAGTAAACAATAAAACTTTATATGACAGATATGATGTGTCAGACTCATTTATTATTTCAATTAAATCTCTATACTCAAATCTTTTTCCCATCGTTTTATTGAACTTTATTTGTTATGATATTTCACAGTAGCATCCATCAATTTATTGAGTTTTTATTTTGTCATCTAATGTATAGCTATAGTAAGTATTATATACATGTACTGGATCTGTACTTTCACTTAATAAATAGCTATTTTGGTATTCACCTAAAAACTTGAAAGGAGGTTTTTCAGGGAACGATATTCTAGGCATCATTTTAGGTTGTATTACTTTATCCGACCCTATATCAATTAATTCTATTGAATCTCTACTATATAAATTTTGAATTTTAATTTTCCCCATTGATAAAAAGATTTTTCTATTATTTTTAGGAGGAGAATAGTAACAATTAGATATCTTCAAATTACCATTGAGCCTAGAATAAAATAAAGCTTCATATCCTATGAATGAAGAGTTACGGATATGATTATTATTATCACTTTGTATAAATAAATGATCTTTGCTAAATTTAGTATTATTGTATGATAATCTAACTATAGAGTTTTCAATATCAGAATTGTTAAGATGAATTGTTGTTGGCTCATTAAAAAGGGCATCACCCACATCCCCATAAGATATAGGTTTTATGGATTCCGATTCTTTTAGAATTCCTACTTGAATATACGAATTTGAGATAAGGGTTTCTGATAAAACTATTTTTTTTGAAAGTGAGAAATTTGATGAAAGATTATCTACGATAGAATTTTCAAAAATGATTTCATTAGAAAAATGCATTGAAAACATTATTACATTCTTAAAATAGCAATTGCTGAATTTTATTTTATCAAGTTTAACTAAAGATCCTGAGGATAATTTCTCATTAACATTTAAACTATCTTTTTGATTAATTTTTATACGTTCTCCTAAAGTAATGTTTTTTAAAATCATACCAGAAAAATCACCATCAGCGAAAATAACAGACAAATCTTCACCACTAATTTTACTTTTAATTAAGCTGATAAATAAGTGACCTTTTTCGTAACTATATGGTTGACTTAAAGTATCATTCTCATAACTCCTGTAGGGTTTTAAAGAATTTGTGGCAGCTATTATTCTTCCAATTAACTGGTTAGATAATCTTCTTTCCTTGTCTTTTTTCAATTCTTCATCAACCCGATTTAATATCTCAGATATTTCAAACTGAAGAGTAGATCTTCTTTGTGCTTCCACTAAATAATTCTGATCTGTAATTTTTTGATTTTGATATTTTACCAAGTTATTTTGATCGACAATAAGTCCATTTTGTTGAATTAGAATTTTTGATTGCCAAAAAAGTAAAACTAACGATATAAGAGCAATAATTCCTCCACCTGTAGCGATTACTCCTGGGGAAAAAAACATTCTCCAAAAAAAAGATACAAAAACGGCTCTTCTCCTAGGGTCTCCTTTTGGATACTTATTACGATTAGAATAATTTCTAAGAATAGTTAGAGGTCTATGTTCTTGTTCTAATAATTTAGTCTCTAAATCCGAAATCTGTTTTTTTATCTCTTCTTGATCCTCCATACATTATAATACAGGTTTTAATCGTTTTATTGAACTTTTATCAATATTATTTTTTCTTGTATTTTATATTCCAGATCATGATGTTTTAGTATATCGCAAACATCCTGAGTATGATCATAAATTATATTAGGAACTAATCTTCCTATATACCTGTCTTCAATTGGATTTATTTGAATGTTTTCTAAATCAGAAAACGCAGTTAAACAACTAGAAACTTCTATATAATTGTTTGTTGGGCTCCAAATCCCTCCACTCCAATTACTAGCATAATCCAAACTAAAAAGTTTCATACGAAATTCCCAAGGTTTTTCTCTGAACTCTCCAATCAATGCTAATAACTTATTGAATTTCATGTGTCGTTTTATTGAACTTTAAAAATATTAGATTCAGAAAAAGGAATTATTGTTTCGTTAAGAGTTTGATCATAATCATCTATCTTAAATTTAAAAGAGCTACTATCTCTCCACATTATAGCGCTTAGTCTATTCCAAAACACAGTTATCATAACTTCTTCATCAGGATATGGGGTGCCACACACTACTATTTCAGGATGATTTTTGATTAATATAGATTTAACTTCTTCCACAATTTGATTTGTTCTTTCTTCCATGGTTTTAAAAGATTTATGATTATCGTTTTATTGAACTATTTTTTGTTGAAGATCTTCTAAGCCTTCAATTATTAAGTCTAGTTTTATTTCGTATGTTTCTTGCTTAGCTTGTTTTAAATGATCAATGTATTCCATTATTTTATTATGCTCTTCTTGTAGCATTTTGATTTCATCTTTTAAAAATTCTCTTAATTTGAAATTAGAATTAATAATTATTATCAATTTGAGGATGTCATTAAAAATTTGTTGATTTAATTGAGATTCATTACCAATGTTGTTCTTTCTTGCAAATATTACTTTAAGCAGTGTTGTAGTTGTTTCATAAACGGATATTTTCGTCTTTAAAATAGTCGGTTCTAATGAATACCTTATTTCTAAATCCTTTTTGTAATCCTCAATTTGTCTCAAATATTCAAGTTTAACAGACTCAACTTTTCTAGTGATATCTGCTATGTCTTGCTTGGTTGCTAAATTTTTACCTTTTGCTTTTAAAAAACTCTGAAAATACATCCAGGCTAAAGCGGCTATTACAAATAATAAATTCAAAATTAAGATTGTAACTTGATATGTAGTCATTTTTATTAATGATGTTATTTTTTCTTCTTTTTTGATGTCTTTTGAGCTAGAGTACTTCCAGCAGCAGATTTTGATGCTTTAGAAGTTCTGCCGTCTTTTAAAACTTTTGAAGCACTTGAGGCTGCTTTTTTTGAAGTTGTTTTTTTAGGTGCTTTAGTTTGAGACAAAGCACTTCCAGCTGCTGATTTAGATGATTTAGAAGTGTTTTTGCTTTTTAAAACAGATGAAGCTTTTTTTGCAACTTTTTTAGATGTGACCTTCTTTTTCGCCATAATTTTGGTTTTGCATTTTGTACAACAATGATATATGGAATATATATCCCATATATTTTCAATTAGTTTTAATAAAAACCACCCCATACCCGAAGAAATCTTCAGACATGGGGTGATTATAATTATTTGTTGCTTCTAAGTTAACTAAATAAAATTAATAGACTATTTTTTCCCTGAAATTTTATATACATTTTGTAATACACCTATTGCATATGAAATTTTGAGAAGGAATATCGATAAGAGATCTTTAGATAAAAAAAAGTTCAATTATATGTGAATTCGTAAACTTATAAAATGAACCGATTTATTGAACTTAATGGGCTTAGAGGCGGAATTTATGGGATCCCGCCGCATAGGCGGGATTAATTCAACTTACGGATTTGAGTGCGTCTTTCAGACTTCTCAAATTCGAGTTTCATTAAAACCACCATTTTAAAAGAACACATTTAGTAAGTTAAATAAAGTCTAATTCAAAATAATTACTTAGTTCGAATATAATGATTTCACATTCTGGTTTCGTACTCATCTCATTTCTGCTCTTCTTTTCTCCTTATTGATTCACTTATTTTTTGATGTATATCACTGATGATTTATTATGAAAAATCATCTATTTCAAAAAAAAATAAAAACCCAGGGTAACATTTAGATATAAACATGCTCTTCCTACCAAATAAGCAATTGTTTCTAGGTCTGATCAACCTGTATAATTTTTTGTGAAGCAAAACGCGGCAGCCGAAAAGCGTATGAGTAGGCATTTCTTTTAAAACTAATACAATGAATTTTAAAAATATTTTACTACTATTTTTTACAATAGTGTCGGTTAACTTGGGGGTAGCACAAAATCTTGTTACTAACGGAGATTTTTCTAATTACAATACAAATTGTAATGATTATAGTTTTGCGTTTACTACCACCAGCAATAATTGCGTTCCTAATTGGAACTCCTTTTCTGGGAGTCCTTCATTGCACGGCGTATCGTCTAATCCACATGCTTGGATGTGGTCAGGAGGGTCCACTAATCATTATGAAAGTATACAAACTCCTATCGCATTTGAGACCGGAAAATGTTATGCAGTTTCTTTTAAAGTAAGAACTAATGATAGAGGTAATCAAGATATAAGTGATCACGGTACTATAAATGTAAGAGCTGTTAATTTCCAGAATGGAACTATTTTGAATGAACAAACTATTTTTTCTAATACCATAGGCACATATTTAGGAAACAACTGGCATTTGGTTACAACTACATTTACACCTAATGCAAACTATGCTAGACTTTTAATAAATCCGCTATATACAGGAGGAGTAAAGCAGGCAGAAATGGCAATTGATGATATCGTGATCGAAGAACAAAATCTTGAAGTAGATTTTCATTTTGAGGATACTGATGCTAATACTAAAGATACTTTTTGTGATGGAGAGACAATTCTATTAAACGGAAGCGCTTCTCAAGGAGAGGTTCGTTATTTTATAGATGCATGGAGAAGACCAATAGGGAGTACGGGTAGTTTTCAGTATGTATCTGGATTAGGTTGGACTACAGGACAATTGCAAACAGTTAATTTAACGACTCTATTTGCCGGTAATAATGTGAATTTTGAAGCTGGATATGAATATGAAATCAAAGTAGCATTGGGTAATGATTGTATCGGATGGTTGCCTTTAACCAAGCGATTTACAGTATTGCCTAATGTAGGATTAGATTCTAATTTTATCATGAATACTAGCTGTGCTGGTAATGGAACCATTACAGTACAGGTAACAGCAACAAATCCAAATGCGTATCAATGGTGGGGATTATTCGAAACACCAACTTCTATTGCTAATGGAGGTACACAAATAGGACCTATCCAAGGTGGAACAACCGTAACGTATAGTGGACTGAGTAGGACTAAAAATTATTATATCAAACATGGAGTTTGGAAAGATTCTGATGAAAATTGTTATCCGTGGCAAGAAACTAGAAAAATTATTCCTAGTTCTGTTAGTTGGGCTGGATACACTACTGATTTTGCATTAAGTGTAAGTTCTAATTTTAATGGTCAGGTAAGTGTAAATGTGCAGGCAGATAGCAATCCAGTTTCAGTGTATCATGGATGGCAGGTGTATGATGTAAACCATAATGTAATCAGTGGATTTTGCTGTAATTCTGATGTGGCTTCTTTTCAAGGACTTTTAATAAATACTTGGTATTATGTGAAACACGGAATCTGGAATGATTGCAAAGAATGGCAAGAAACTAGAAAATATTTTAGAGTTCAGATACAAGAAAGTGAAAATAATATTGGAGGTTTTATTTTAGAAACTAAAGAGTATCCTTTTGAGCCAGATAGTGCTTATACCAAAGAAATTAATGAGTTAGTTAATTCGGGTGCTATTTATGAATTATATGAAGAATATGAAAGAGAGAATTCTTCAGATGATAAAGATACTAATCTATCTAAGTTAGAGATGTATCCTAATCCGGTACAGTCAGGAAATACACTTACCATTTCGGGATCTTTTAATGATCCAATTAAAAGTATAGAACTGGTGGAGCTTTCTGGAAAAAGTACCTCGTTATCTTTTTCAGTTCAGAAAGAGAATATCATTTTGGAGATTGATTCTAGGGTTTCTAAAGGAATGTATTTTGTTAGAATTATAAGAAATTCTGGTGAAGTAATAACCCAACAGTTAGCAATACAATAAAGATTTAAATCAACTTAAAATATAGAATAAATGAAAAATTTAAAATCATTTTTTTTGATCACTTTGCTAGCAATTATAACCTTTTTTTATGCTTGTAATGATGAGTTTACAGCATCAGAAAAGGAGGTTGTATTGGAAACCACTTTGAAAAAAGAAGGAGTATTAGATCGACTGAGTGGAACGCTTCAGACTACAAATAATAAACCAATAGATAATGCAACGATAAAACTTAAAGGAAAAATAATAGGAATAAGTGATGCAGAAGGAAGCTTTATCTTAAAAGAAAATAGTTTTAGTCTTGGTGATGTATTAACTATAGAACATCAGGGTTTTGTGACTGTATCTAAAGTAATTGAAGAAAACACAAAATTGTTCGTTTTGATGAAAGAAAGAGCTAAAGCTCATGTGATTGATTCTAAAAAAGGAGCAGAAATCTCTGTAGCTTCTGATGGACAGATAACAATACCGCCAAATGCATTCAGTTATAAAGGAAAACCTTACAGTGGTTTAGTAGAGATTAGAGCAACTTATATAGATATAACAAATCAGTTAGAGTTAAGAAGTGCTCCAGGAAGTTACATTGCAGAAAACGAAGAAGATGGTACTCTATATCCGTTAACTTCTTTCGGTATGATCGAAATAACAGCAACAATTCCTGAAGAAAATATTCCTTTAGATTTGGCCGAAGGCGTTGCTATTGATACTTCATTTCCCATACGGACAGAAAATACTCCAGAACAAGTCAATTTATATGAGCTAAATAGAGATACAGGATACTGGGATATCTCTGGAGTTTTGATTAACCAAGGAAACGTCTTACGCGGAGAGATTACATCGGTTAATAGTTCATGGAATGCAGATGATCCTTGTGCAAATGCGTTAGTATGTGTACGTGTACAGGTTGTATATACGAATGGTGACCCAGGATGTTATGTGTGGGCTACCGGACTTACTTATAATGGTTTTTCTGGACATTTTACACCAGATGCAAATGGATTTGTAGAGTTTTGGGTATGTCCTGATAGCGTATTTCAATTAAATGCTTGTTTGTGTTTATGTATCCCTGGGGGACCAATCCATACATCTATTATAGACTTGTCTACAGTGACAATGAATCCTTCTGGATGTACAGATCTTGGGGTTTGGACCATAAATAATTAATATAACAATCCACCTCTATAGGTAAAAGATATGGAGGTGGATAAAATATACTGAAGCAATGAAATCATTCATAAAAAATCTCTTGTTTATAAGTTTTGGGATTACCATACTTTATGGACAAGAACAAATAAAAGAAGGAAGTGATTTTGATCACATCGATACGTATGTGCCCAAGACATTTCAATTAACAACTTCTAACGAAACAGTAGCCGGTTTAGAGGAGTATATAGAGAGATATGAGCTTTTTGATTTTAATTTTGAAGAGGTTTATAAACATGTTAATAAAGATAATTATGTTTCTGAATTAGTGATAGCTGCAGAAAAATGGAAATATATAATAAGTTTACAATCTAATGATATCAGAAGCCCAGAGTATGTAGAAGCGATTAATGGAGAAATTATTAATGAGCGAGGAGAAACTACCAACATTATTGATCATGTTGATACATATAAAGGATTTGCAGATAAAAACAGAAATAATGTAGTTAGAGTAACTATCACAAAAGATAACTTTTGGGGATATATCTATGATAAGGAAAAAGATGATTGGTTGTTTTTTGAGTCCACTCGTAGTTTTTTGAAAAATAATGAAGTGAAAAATTTATTGTTGGTATACCGAATGAATGACCTAAAAGAAGAGTCATTAGGAGCATGTCAACAGGTAATTGTAGCAATAGAAGACGAGGAAAAAATCAGTATTGGAGGTAAAACTTTTACTGCAAAAAGTGGTACAACAAATTGTACACCAAAATATTTGGAAATCGCAACCGATGCGGATTATGAACACTATCAAAAATATAGAAATAGTGGAGGTTCTAATGCCAAAATCTTATCCTTGTTAAACCAAACAGAAGGAATTTTTTCTATTTATTTTAATATTCTTTTTAGTGTTACTGGTCAGAACGTACATACATCAAGTACAGATCCATATACATCTATTATTGCAGAAGATCGATTGGGAGAATTGAGAGCAAATAGTCCTTCGATTTTTGCCGGGGTGAACAGAGATCTAAATATGCTATTTACTGGATTAAGACGTATGAAAAATGATAACGGAAGCTTAACTGTAGGGGGAATTGCTTATTTAGGAACAGTTTGTCGCATTCCTACTTATGCCTGTACGGTAATTGGTGATGTTTCTAGCGCGTTTATGACGATTGCACACGAAATAGGGCATGTATTAGATATGCCTCATCCATTTGAAGTTTCTGGTAATACAGAATGTAATATAAATCCAGGTATTATGTGCTATGGTTCTACTGGGTATTTTTTTAACCCGTCTAGCGTAATTAGAACTCAGAATCATCTCACTTCGTATGGTAGTTGTCTAAATAATATAAATTCTTCTACTGTAGGAAATGATTGGGAGATGACTTGGACTAATGAAAGAAATAAAAGAAGATTAGGAGGATGGTATTTTAATAATGGAGACCATAAGTTGGTAGGAGATTTTGATGGAGATACGGACGAAGAACTTCTTTTTATGAGTAGTACCACGTGGTCCGGAATGGAAGATTTTTCTTGTGATACAGGAACAGACTGGTATGATATCTGGAATAATAACGGAAGTCGATGGATTGGGTCTTGGTATATGAATGATGGTGATAGACACTTTACAGGGGATTTTGATGGTGATGGAATTACGGATCTATTGTCTATGTCTGTAAGTAATGCTTGGGCAACCTTACAAGGATTTGATGCAACAACTAATTCATGGTATTTTAAATGGAGTAATTATGGTAGTTTTAATATTTCTACCTGGCATATTAGATCCTCGGATCAGTTTCAGATAGGAGATTTTGATGGAGATGGAAAAGATGAACTATTGGGGTTCTCCTATAATTGGTCGAGTCTGTTTGATTTTGATGGAGGAATTTTTAGCCAACGTTGGACCAATAGTGGTAGCGGCAGAATAGGAGGAGTGGATGCAAGTTATAGGAATCGATATACACCTGGTAAATTTACTGTCACTAATACAGATGAATTGTTGACTTGGGTAAATACTTGGGTTACAGTTTTGAGATTTAATACAAATACTTCTCAGTGGAATTGGGTTTGGAGTCAATACGGAGACTCAAAATTTGCACATATGCAGATATTACCTCTAAATAATGAACAAAAAATATTGATAGGTAATTTTGATCAAGATCCAACAGATGAGGTTTTGAATATTAACAATGTTTGGTCAGCAACTGCTGATTATAATGGAACTGATTTTCAGCAAAACTGGAATAATTCAGGAACAGGGAGGCTTGATAATTGGTATTTAAACGGGGTTCAAAATGATTACTTAACGGTAAAAGCAACACCACATAATGAAAAACATGTACTTGCATTAAAATATTATGAACGATATGATTTTTTGTATTATGAAAAGTGGCCCGAACTATCTAGTATGTATCGCAGTAATGAATTGCATAATAAGCAAAGTACAGATAGTACATTATTGTCTCAGGAAATAGACAAAGTTAATCCCTATGTAATTACGTTATACCCTAATCCGGTATCGGATCAGATATATATGAAAATTGAATCTAATATTTATAATACGGATGGAGTTGCTGTTGAAATATTTGATTTTAAAGGAGTTAAATTAGTTTCTGAAAATGTTAAACAAAATAGCCACCAAATTGATATGAGCTCCTATATGGAAGGAATTTATATTATTAAATTTTCTGATAATAATGGTTTTGTAAAAACACATAAAATAATTGTTGCAAATAAGAAATAGCGATTGCATTGATTTAATATAAAAACAATAAACCCATTCTAGATTTGGAAATATTCTTCTTTTATGAGGTGTATTTTAAATTTATAATGGGTTTATGGATTAATTTATTCAGAGAGTGCAGTGTCAATTATGATTTTTTTAAATAATAAATAAAAACAACTAATGCGATCATAAAAAATGTAAAAAACCAATACCAATTGTTAATACTTTGATCCAAGGAAATAGGAGTGTTATTACCAATAAGTATTAACGAACCCCAATAAAAAGGAGATAATTCACTACCATCATGAGTGTTTAGGTAGTGTAGTTTAGCATTTCGTAAAGCGGAAGATTTTGTAAATCCCTTATTGATATTTTTGTAAAAGTCAATCATCAATTCTTGATTAGCTTTATCATTTACGGACCATAAAGAAGAGACTACGCTATTGGTACCTGCATAGAAAAAACCTCTGGCTAGGCTCATTACACCCTCGCCTTTGTTGATTTTTCCTAAAGAGGTTTTACAAGCACTAAGCACTACCATTTCTGATTGATTTTTGGTGGCGTATATTTCTTGTAATGTCATTTTTTGATCTCTAAAAGCAATCCAAGGATTTGTTATAGCTCCAACATCAGCATGTGTAGATAGGTGTAAGATATTGTATTTATCAAAATTGCTAATAACACTATCCTTAATGCTTTTTTCTTTTAATAAGATATCTCCAGAAACGATATCGGATATGTTGGTCACTTCCTTTTTACTATGAATTAAAGAGCTTAAATTATCTATATTAAAATCTATTGGCGCAACACCTAAAAAATTGAGTTCAGGGTTTCTGTTTTTGTTTTTATTTTGATCTAAATAACTCATAGAATAAGCATACCTAATTTCGGTGTCTTTAATTAAATAACTATGATCATGTTTTGATGTAATCAATGTTTCAAAAGAAAGTTGTTGCAATGCATAATCAGGAATGATTGTTACATTTTTTTCTTTAATTACCGAATAAACATTCTCTGGGATAAGTTGATTAAAAATATGATGTGCTATTTTGTGGTAAGCTCTTAATTGGTCTTGATCTTTAAACCAAGTAGTAACTTGATGGTTTGCGATACTGATATCCCGAATTAATTCTTTTGGATTAGGAATCTCGAAAATTATGGATTTGCCTTTCGCATGAAGAATTCCATATCCTTGATCATCATTTAGAATGTATTGTAATACAACTTCTTTGTCTGAAATAAACTTCTTTGTAAAATTCGAGTAGGGTAGAACCTTAACTTTTTGCTTGTTAATTGCGTACTCGGGATACTTGATATTAAGAGAATCTACAAAGACCTCATAGCTGCGCTTATGTTGATAGATTTCTTTTTTCACTGCTAGAATACTATCTTTTGATGTGTTGTCTAGTATATTTAATTTGTTTTCTGATAGATAGATACTTTGTTTTAGCTGATATTCTCTGCTAGCTAGTTCCGAAGGTAGTTGAGCATTCTCTTTTGCTTGTTCATTAGTAATATCTTCTAATAAGAGTATCGCCTTATTTTTTTCCATAAAATAATAGGCGTCTTCAGATTTTTTTAATAGAAAAGATACTTCTACAGCTTTCATGTACAAAGATGAAGCTTGTTCTCTCCAATATAACTTAGATTTATATTCAGAGCTCTCGAAACGAATAATATCAACTAATTTATCTGCAATTTTAAAAGTTTTTAAAGCCTGTATGAGATGATCTTGGTTTTTGTCGTGGTTATAATACTGCATCCAACCATTGGCTTTTTGGATTAAGTGATTTAGAGTATAGTATTTATTAGGTATTAGTTCTAAATTTTCTTCTTTAATAATGTTTTTGTAATCATAGGTCTTAGTTGGATCAAAAGTATATTGTATAGCTTTTTGATAGAACAGTAATCCTTTTTTGAATTCTTTTTTAGTGATATAAAAATCACCAAGATTTTCGTAGGCAGGCGTATAACTGGGATTATATTTAATTGCTTCTTCCAAATGCAGTTTGCTACTATCTAATTGTTTTATTTTTAAAAATGCAAGCCCTAAACTATTGTGCGTTATGGCTCTATAGTTTGAATCCAGAGGATGTAATCTACTAATAGCGTTAGAGAAATTGGTAATGGCTTCACGATAGTTTTCTGTTTTAAGAAGTAGGTTTCCTTCTATTTGGAATATGCTGTTTTTTTGTTTTACAGGGTTGTAAGAAACGGATTGTAGGATAGAATCCGCTTTTTGAAGACTTGACTTAATTTTATTTGAATGTCTTTTATACCCCATAGAAGAGTATATGTCGGCCTTGAGCAAATAGAAATTAACTCTTTTTTTATCATATTTAGAATTATTTGGACACAACCCAATAGCTTTTTCTATAGTGCTTAATGCTTTGTGGTAGTCCCCTATATTTTTATATGCTATAGAAAGTTCTGAGTTAGCAACTATTTTTTTATCAAGTTGCCCTGTTTCAGATAAACGTATGAGGTAAGTAATAGCTTTAAAATATTCTTGAATTCTAGAATTGAAAAACCCTAAATTATATAATGTTTTATCTAATGATTTGGATGATTTAATTTGTAGGCTATCTTTAATTGACAAGGATTTTTTTGTAAACAAAATTGCTTTACGAAGGTTTTCTCTTTCATTAGTTTTTTTCCGTTTTTTAAATAGAAAGACTCCATAGTCATGATAATTGTCGGCAAGGACTATATCATATTGCTCCTTTGTGTGTTCAAAGAAAGAATCTATTTTGCGCTCTTTCAGTTCCAGATCTATAGATAAACTCAATAGTTTGTTAAATTCATCTTTGTCTTGTTGCGAATATATGGTGAAAGGAATAATACTTAGTAGCAAGAAAAAAAGTGTAATTTTCATACATTAAAAATATGAAAATTACACTTTACAAAAGCAATGAAATTATACCTACGATTTATTGCTTTTAAATTTTTGAATGTAGGGACATATGCATTTATATTATCTTCTAACGATCACTCTACCTTGTTGAATAAAATTTTGTAATCCTTGTACCTTATATGCGCTATTTAATATCGCGTTATTGAGCTGTAATGAAGTGAGTTCTTTGTCATATAGTTTTCCGGCTATAGCTGCTATATAGGCTGCGGAAAAAGAGGTTCCTGTAGGGTTAATTGTGAGGTTTGATTCGGTATCCATAGTATAGAAATATCCGTTTATTGGTGCAGCTATGTCTATAGTCGATGGGCCATAATTTGATTCTACTATAGATATGAAATCTAGTAAATCTGGCATCTCCACTTGCTCACTGACCTCAATTTCATAACCACCAACTCCCAAAAGATTCTTTATTGCATATCCAGATGGAAAATGAGCGATTTCTTCATCAACATTTAATCCTCGATTACCAGCAGAAGCAATAAATAGTACATTATTTTCCATAGATTCAATGCTGTTTTTTAGAATTTTTTGTTTTTTTAAACCATACCATCCAAAACTCATATTTACAATATCGATATTGTTCAATTTCGAAATATAGTTTAAACTACAAACGATATCATAATAACTACCACGTCCATTCTCATCAAAGGCTTTTATAGATAATAGTTGATGCGGAATTTGATTAGCTGTTAATTCGGAATTAATGATTTTTGCTACTTTAGAACCATGTCCATTATCATCTCTCATATCTTTATCGTGATTCACATAATCCCATCCAGAATCTCCAAAGCTTCCATTCGATTCACCCCTTGTACTGTATAAGATAGGGTCATTAAAATAATCATAGTCAATTCCTGTGTCCACTATTGCAATATTTACATAATCAGGATTGGTTGATGATATTATTTTATCCCCTAAACGACTACTGTAGTGACCAGATAAAGTCTTATTGGCAATAGTTATGTAGAATTGATAATCAAATATAGCTCTGCCTTCTTCAACTTCTTCTTCACCAGAGTTATCTTCGTAATTAGTTACTAGATTTTCTACTAAGTGTTGTACTCCCATAAAATCTGTATATAGGGTATCTATTGTCCATAATTCTGGCCCTTGGGGATCGCAGTCACAAACTTCCTTCTGTAATATTTTAAAATCATAAGTTTGCTCAAGATCAGATCGCAGGTTCTTTTTTTGGGTCTCGTTTAAAGTGGAATCCGTAAATTTTACCACAACTTGATTTCTAATAATTTCCGGTACTATAGGATTGTTAGGAATATTTTTTTCTAAAACTTCTCCGAAACCAGTGTTTTGAGTTATAATATCTTCATCAACGGAGCATCCCCATACTCCGATTAATGCAATGTATATCCATGTTACTATTATGATACTTTTTTTCATGATAATTAGTTTGTTTTTTAAAATGTGTAAAGTCATATGATATATTCCTAAACCACATTTTTAGTTGATATTCATAGACCGGATTCGAAAATAGTAGAAATGTTACCCAAATATTTAAGATAATTTGTTTAAATAGTATAATTTGATTTGGCTTTGAAATTATTTTTTGACGTTAATCATTTGATTTTAAGCGTATTTAAGTAGTGTTTTTTGTGCGGTTTATAGATAATTATATTTCCCTTTTTCTTTCTTAAAAAGTCAATTAATAAGAGCAGTTAACCCATAAAAAAACAGTCTTATTCCCCTAACAAAGTTTCACGAATTATAGTTATGTTTGTGTTCTTCGTATAGAAATTATTCTATAATTACTTAGAGATTCCATGGCAAATAAAAAGCTTGATGATTACCTGTTACAGAGCCTTAAATCAGGTAATGATAAGGGTATTAAGGAAATATATAATAGGTTGTATCCTAAAGTAAAGTCTTACATAGTTAGTCACGATGGATCAGAAGATGATGCAAAGGATGTAATGCAAAAAGCATTGTTACAATTATCTGCCAGAGCACAGAATGAAAATTTCAAGATTACTTCTAGTTTTGAAGGGTACTTTATAACGATCTGCAAGAATTTATGGAGACGAGCTTCAAAATTATCAAAAATGAGGGTAACAAATGAAGGAGTTATGGATCTTGTTCATGAAGAAAGAGAAATAGCTTTGGCGACATATGAACAGGAGAAGTGGGAGTTATTTCAAGAAAAATTATTAGAAATATCGCAGAATTGTAGAGAAGTACTAGCATTTTTTTTTAATAAAGTACCTTATGTACAAATAGCAGAAAAGCTAGGGTATGGATCAGAAAATACGGTAAGACAACGGATTTTTAAGTGTAAATCGAAATTAAAAGAAGCTATACATGCCGATATGCGTTATAACGAATTAAAAGAGTTTTGAATACTATGGAGCAGGAAATAGAGAAATACCTCAATGGTGAAATGACCAAGGAGGAAACGATCGTTTTTCTAAAAAAAATAGATAGAAATCCAGATGCAAAAGAAGCTCTAACTCTTTATCAAGAAATGAATACCATTTACGATAGTGAAAATTGGAACTTAACGGATAAAAAGCCTTCTTATAAAAAAGTAAGAGAGTATGAAGAATTTTTTAAGGGAGATAAAGGAGGGTCTGTTAAAGACGCAATTGGTAAAGCAGAACAATCATATTTCGAAGAGTCACAAACATCTAAAATGAAACGCATTTTTGTTTATGCTGGTGGAATAGCAGCTATTTTTATCGCAGGACTGTTTCTTTTAGGGCAGTTTAATAAAGATGTTGATAATAGTCAATTATATGCGGAGTATAAAGATTGGAATGTACTGCCTTCTTTAACTCAAAGAGATAGCGCTACTGAGTTAGTCAATATAGAAAAACTGTTCAAAAGTAAAAAATACGATGAATCATTAATCTTGATAGAAAAACTTACGTTAAAAAATAATCAAGAGTTGAATTCACAAATTCTTTTGTATTTAGGAGCCAATCAATTAGAACTAAATATGAATGAAGATGCAATTGAATCTTTTACAAAATTACTGAACAATGATAGTCTTGATTCTTCTAAAGCTCATTGGTATTTAGGGTTATGTTTTTTAAAGATTAATGAGCTGGAGAAAGCGAAGAATGAGTTTAAATTATTGATTGACAATGGTTTGAATTTTAAAAAACTAGAAGCTAAAGAGTTGTTAGAACAACTTGATTAAACTTTTAATCAATTATACTATTTTAATGATAGCGCTTTTATGAGCCTTCGTTAACTGTACATTTTTCCTTTAAATTTCTACAAAATTCTCTAAATCGATAAAAGTTGCCTTTTATCGAGAATTACTATTTTTCTAAAGTTTTATATTCATTTTTAGAAAGTTAGAACCTTACTTTCATTATAAAATTTAGAAACAAATCTACTTGAAAAATGAAAGAGGAGTTAAGTATTTCGGATTTAAGAGAGGTTATACGTAATCTAATTACCTTCATAGCGGTTGAGGGTAAAGAGTATGTGAATGAGAATAAGAAAAGTGATTATGTTGCGAGTTACTTACTGCTTTTAGCAAAGATTATTAATCAAGTAGATGATGGAGAACGAACTTCGTTGGTAGAAAGTATTACAGAAGATATTTCTAATTATATAAAGTAAGGGTATGGTTTTTTTGGACTATATTTTATTATGTTAGATTTGGAAAGCCTTTTTTTTATAAAAAGGCTTTCTTTTTTTTAATTGGTATTAATCATTTAACTTTAATATATTGGAGATTCAAAATCCCAAACCCTAGAGTAAAGTGACCGAGCAAGAACAAATAAAGCAGCTAGAGAAGGAAAAACAACAACTTCAGGATCGATTAGATCAGATTAAAAAAAGAAAAGAAAAGAAAAAAAGTGTTGGTTTTTGGTTACTTAAAAAATCTAGTGTTCCGCTCTTAGGAATAAAACTTAAGAAAAGTATTACTAATGCTATCAGTGAGTACAAGGAAACGAAAACTGTTTCTGTCGATACCGTTTCTGATGTTTCTTCTAATATTATCTGGCGTATTACTAGAATTGGTCTTTTTGGGTTGTTTGTGACACTTATACCTTCTGTTATATTGTTATACCAAACAAAACTGGTAATTAACCAGAATAAGTTAGTAGATAATCAAAATGAATTAATAGAAGCCGAGAGAAGATCCTCTTTAGTTTTTATTATGGATAATTTGCTTTCTGATCTAAGTGAGGAACTAAAATATAAGGGTTCTAGTGAGCGTAATATTAGTCCCGTTTTAGAAGCAAGAATAGCGAGCTTGTCTAGAGCGATGAAACCCTATAGATATGAAGAAGATGGGGAGCTTATTGATAAAAAAATCAGTCCAGAAAAAGGTCAATTGTTATTTAGTTTGATAAGAAGTGACCTAGCAGATCAATCTTATAGAGAGATTTTAGATGCTTCTGATTTTAGTTACACATATTTTAAAGATATATTCTTGGGTAGAGGAGTTAATTTAAAGTATATCAATTTAAACCATTCTAATTTATCAGAAGTTAATCTTCCTGCGGCTAATTTGGAGCGAGCGGAATTGGTGTACGCTAATTTAAAAAGAATAAATCTATCTGATGCGATATTAAAAAGAGCTAATCTTACTAATGCCGATCTAACCAATTCAGAATTATTAAGTTGTGATTTAACAAATGCGAAATTATATGGAGCAGATTTGACAGAAGCAGATTTAACAGAAGCTACTTTATGGGGAACTAAGTTAGATGATGCTGATTTATCAGATGTGGTTTTAGATAATGTGATTGTGCATCGACAAGATTGGATAACTTTTGTTAAGGATTCTTTGGATCTAAAAGGTGCAGAAGATATTCAAGATAAATATCGAGTTAAAAAACAAGGCAAGCAGCAATTTATCTTGGTTAAAAAGTAAAAAACAAAGTTTATATCAATTTTTGAAAATTAGGCTATGAACTTTGTTAACTAGCCAGTTTCCAGCAGGAAAGTATAAAGCAAAAAATAAAGCCATTCCCAAACTAAAATTCTGAGGATTAAATAATAGGTCTAGTATGTTATTTGGATATACATAAGAAGTTTGTAACCAATACCCCAGAAACTCGAGAATACCCATAGCCACTAATCCGTATGCATATTGATTAAAGAAGTTGTATTTTTTTAATAAAATTGAAATCGGAACCATATACAAGATATAACAAGTGATTACCTGCCACCAATAACTAAATCTTGCAATTTCCATTTCTGCACCAAACTGATTCATTCCTAATCCCCATAAAAAATATATTATAATATATGTGAAGATCATTGTTTTAGGAGTTTCCTTTATTTCTTTTAGATTTTGAATAAGGATTTCTTTCATAATTAAAGATCTATTTTGGTTAAGGTTCTAAACCATGTTTTTTTGTGTACAGTATATTTTTTTACGTCACTTTTATTAATAATATTTTCTAATTCATTAATGGTAAAAGCCCTTTGTATTGCAATTAATCCATCTTGTTTGGCTAATTTAGAAATGGGTAAAAAAATACTTGAATACTTAAATAAAAAATAAGCAGTTTTACTTCTTTTTAATTCGCTAAATATAATATGCTTAATTCCTTTTTCTTGTATTCTTTTTATAAATTTAATTAGTTCTTCATCTTCAAAGTGATATATAAAATGACTACTTATGATAATATCACAATCAGGAATTATAAATGCAGGATCTAGAATATCACCAATCTCGAATTGTATTTGATCCTCTTTAGCATATAAAGAATTAGCGTGGTTAATAGTTTGTGGATTTCCATCAATTCCAAGAAAATTACCTTGAATACCATTATTATTAAGCTTACTAAAAACGTTATAAATACTATCACCACCTCCGCAACCTATATCAACAATACGAATTGGTTTTTTTTGAGGGTTTTTAATACAATAATCAAGAGTACTTTTAGCTAGCTGCTTGTGATTTCCGAACAGTTTATTGATTAATTTTAAGCTTATTAATACTTTTGATAATTTCTTTCCAGATAGCGATAAATTATCAAGTTGTTCTTTTGTATGAAGACGAATTCGCAAATTCAAGATCTAAATTGGGATTTATTTTTTATTGGTCTCAATATTAATAATAACTTTACATTAAAAACATAAAATTCATGAATAATGAATATTTAAATCAGGTTATTCGAGAACGAAGGGCAATTTTTCCTTCTCAATATAATAATAAGCCAGTTTCTAAAGAATTTATTAAAAACTTATTGGAGAATGCAAATTGGGCTCCTACACATCGTTTAACGGAACCATGGCGTTTTAAGGTCGTACGTGGAGGAACAAAAGATAGATTAGGAAGTTTTTTATCGGATACCTATACGGATATCACACCAGATGATAAGTTTTCGCCATTTAAAGTCAAAAAGATTAAAGATAAATGTGATGCGTCTGATACTATTATAGCTATATGTATGCAAAGAGATGCTAAAGAACGAGTTCCAGAATGGGAAGAAATAGCTGCAACTGCTATGGCTGTCCAGAATATGTGGCTTACATGCGCAGCTAATAACGTTGGATGCTATTGGAGTAGTCCCGTATCAATAAAATATGCAGACCAGTTTTTTGAACTTGAAGAAGGAGAAAGGTGCCTAGGTTTTCTTTATATAGGTAATTACGATAAAGAAGATGAGTTATCTTCTAAAAGAAATCCAGTCGAAGAGAAAGTAAAATGGTTCGATTAGTAAATAAAAAACCCTTCCAAATTGGAAGGGTTTTTACATATATATGACTATATATTATTGCTTTTTAAGTGCATCAGTAGCTTTATTAGCTCCGTCTTTTACTGCATCTTTTGCAGCATCAACTGCATCACCAGCAGCGTCTTTTGCAGCATCAACTGCATCACCAGCAGCATCTTTTGCAGCATCAACCGCACCGTCTACTGCTTCTCCAGCAGCAGCTTTTACTGAATCTACTACTTCTCCAGCAGCTTCTTTTGCTTCTTCAACTGCTTCTCCAGCAGCTTCTTTCGCTTCTTCAGCAGCTTCTTTTACTTCTTCAACAGCTTCATTAGCAGCATCTTCTGCTTTTGTTGTGTCTTTACAAGAAGTTACTGAAACAGCTAACGTTAGAGCAATTGCTCCTAAAAATAATCTTTTCATAATTGATAGATATAGTTAATTGGGTTATTGAACGCCAAATTTAACATTTTATTTTATATATTGTTTTTTTCGATCAAGTATTTCCAATACCTTTTTGGAAGATGTTGTATATGTAGTTTTGAATTTTTCCTGGATTTTATATTAACGTTGTCAAAATACGTTTTCCATAATTGTTGAAATTCCAACTCATCATTAGTATAATATTCTTTGTTAATTGTAGTAGTGTGTTTGGAAAAATAGTCTAAAGTAATTATCTCTACTTTCTGAAGGTTATAAAATATTCCATAAGCTCTTTTAATATCATAGATTAACCATTTTTGATCCGCATAGCGATCCGTAAAGTGGTGTATTAATAAAGGTAGTACATTAAAATCAGGTTCTATAGTAGCAGTGTAGATTTTATCTTTGGTTTTTTTAAATCTTACGAAAGCTTCCATACGGTGTTTCTCTCTACTAACCATTTTAGCTACTTGACTTATTTTAAGAATATCTTTGTTGCTATAATCAATGAATTTAGAATTTGTGGCCTTAAAAGTATTCTTTATATAGGAAAATATTGTGTTTTCGACACCCTTAATTTCACTTAAGAATGCCCTGAAAAGAATTTTCTGTTGTGATATGTCAGTTTTACCCTTGATACCTTTCCAGACTCTTTTGGCTTTAGCTTTATCTGTATAGATTGTTTCTGAAATCGTAAATAGTTGATTATTTATTTCTTGTTGTTTTTGTATAATTGGCGAATCAATTTTTTGTTCATAGATCATAAAAACACATGATAGGAATCCATCAAAACTTCCATCGTATTGTAAAATAGTTTGTGGATTCATAGTATTACGTTTAAGGAAATAAGCTTAGTTGATTTGTAAAATATTTATTGTGCTTACTTTTGGAAGTATTCACAATAAGTTTTTTTAAGTTTAATGGAGCTATATCTTTATGAAAAAAAATTGCAGAGTTACAGGTTATAAAATATTTGGACCTGTTTAGAGAGATACCAATTGCCTTAAGATGTGACCAATCTAATTTTCTAAATCTTCTAGCTTGTAGTATTTTGTATACGGATTGCATTCCGATTCCAGGTACTCTAGCAATTATATTTTTATCAGCTGTATTAATATCAATCGGAAAAACTTCCATGTTTCGTAAAGCCCAGCTCAATTTAGGATCTATATCTAACTCTAGGTTTTTATGTTGATCGTTTAATAATTCCTGGATTGAAAATCCATAAAAGCGAAGTAACCAATCAGTTTGGTATAATCTGTTTTCTCTTAAAATTGGCACCTCAGTCTGTATAGAAGGTAGTCGATTGTCCGTGGTTATTGGTATATAACCTGAGTAATAGACTCTACGCATATTAAATTTTTGATAATAATAGTTTGCAGAATACATAATATCTCTATCGCTCTCTCCTGTCGCTCCAATAATCATCTGAGTACTTTGACCTGCAGGAGCATATTTAGGAGTGTTTTTTATCGATTTTCGTTCAGATTTATACCGAATGATTTCATTTTTCACCTTTCTCATAGGTTTTATAAAATCTTCATGTTTTTTGTCTGGGGCCAAAAGTTTTAGTCCTGATATTGTAGGAATTTCTATGTTAACGCTTAATCGGTCAGCGTAAAGTCCAGCTTCTCTCATAAGTTCATCACTTGAACCAGGAATTGATTTTAAATGAATGTAACCATTAAAATTCTCTTCTAGTCTTAGTTTCTTTGCCACGGCTACTAAGCGTTCCATTGTATAATCAGAATTTTTGAAGATTCCAGAACTTAAAAATAAACCTTCTATATAGTTTCTTCTGTAAAAATTTATGGTCAGGTCGACTACTTCTTGGATTTTAAATGCGGCTCTTTTTATGTCATTGCTTTTTCTTGTAACACAGTATGCGCAATCAAATATACAGTGATTGGTAAGTAAAATTTTTAATAAGGATACACAGCGTCCGTCTTCTGTATAACTATGGCATATACCCATTCCAGTATTATTGCCTAATCCTTTTTGCGTATTTGCTCTTTTTCCTCCACTACTTGCACAAGATACATCGTATTTAGCTGCATCGGCAAGAATCGATAGTTTTTCAGTGATTCTATCAAACGACATACGAATTTTGATTGGATGTCTTGATTTCGTGCTTTAATGCTCTAAATATTTCTTCAATGTCAACAAGGATTTGATAATCTGTAAAACGCAATACGGTTATACCCAAAGAATGAATGTGCAATTTTTTAGGAGCATCCTGACTATATACATCAGAAAATTCGTGGGCATATCCATCTATTTCTATAGCAATTTTTAATACAGGACAATAAAAGTCAAAAATATAATTGCCAACCTTATGATTCCTAATGAAATAAAATCCTTTTTTGGTTAAACCCTCATAAAGTTCTTCTGTTGCTGGGATAGAATTATTTAATGAATACTTAATGATTTTTTCCGATTCCGGTCGATGTAATACAATTTGTGATCTCATAAGATTATAGTTGACTAGTAATTTTTCCAAATTTATGGAATTATTCCAATAAAATAAAAATGAAATAGTGTTAAAATTGGAATTATTCCAAAAAACAGTATATTTGTTACATAATTATCCCTAACCGGAGTAACCGAAATGTATGCTAATAAATAAATAATAGTTGTATGGATAATTTAACTAACCAAACCATTCAACGCTTTAAATCAATCCGCGAGGAAAATCATTTTACGCAATCTGATTTTGCTAAAATTTTGAATATTAAAAATTCTACTGCGGATATAGAAAGAGGAAAAACAAAGATTTCAGGAAAAGTAGTTTCTAAATTACTTCAGGAGTTTGGAGTGAATCCTTTATGGTTGTTTGGCGAGAGTGATCAAAAGAGAATTCAGTTACATAATGGTGATGTTACACCTAAGGTTGTTACCGTGGATTCGGAGAATAATGAAAATATTGTTCTTGTAAATGTAAAGGCGGCAGCTGGTTATCCGCATAACGTTCAGGATGTGGATTGGTATCAACAATTACCTGCGTTTGATATACCATTGCCAGAGTATAGGAATGCTACGTATAGAGGGTTTCAGGTAGAAGGAGATAGTATGTTGCCTGTTTTGGAGCCTAAAGAGTGGGTTATTGGAAAAGCTATAAATAGTCTTTCAGAATTGAGTAGTAATGCTTTGTATGTTGTAGTTTTACAGGATAGTGTAGTGGTAAAGAAAGTTAGAAAGAATGAAGATTCTTCGGTATTGACGTTAATTTCTCTAAACACTGATTACTTACCATTTACAATCCACACACATCAAATAGTAGAGGTTTGGGAAGTGAACAGTAAACTGAGTTTTAATATTGATGCAAATTCTGATACTGCAAGTATTAAACAATTACAGGATGCAATGATGGTTTTGACTTCTGAAGTTAGAAGTTTAAAAAATTAATCTATAAATCCATGCTTTCTTGCGTGTTCTTCCGCTTCTTGTGATGAGTGAACAAGTAGGATAGGAGTAATGGTAAAAGAATTAATAATATCCATGATTCTTTTTTCTTTTCTCTTGTGATTAACACTTCTCAGATAAATTGCTAATATTCGGTCGGGAAATTGTCCTGCTATTTCTGTATAAATATGTGCATCTTTTTCGCCACTGTCTCCAATAAGTATGAACTTTAAATTAGGATATATTTTTAGGATATTTAAAATTTCTGACTGTTTATGTGGAGCCGTTGGTTTTGGTGTTTTGTCAAAGGGTGTTCTAAAATCTCTTAATAAAATAGGTCCTTCTGGGAAGTAATGTTTTTTTAAAAAAGCGGTTAAATAATCATATAAGTTCCAAGGGCTATTACTAACATAAAAAATTGGATTAGTTGATTTTTTGGCTTTGCCTAGTTTAAGTTTCTGATAAAATTGGACAGTTCCTTCAAGCGGCAGTCTCCTATCAAAATTTTTAAAAAAAGTGTTTGCAATTACTCGCCACTTTAAGATAGATGCTACACCAGTATGCAGAATTGTATCATCAATATCACTGATTATACCATAAGAAGCTTTTTTAGAAGGAACTAACATTTTTCCCTTAAAGATATTTGATTGAATTACATTCTTGTTACCTGTAGTTTGATAGGAAACTATATAATTAATATATCCTTCTTTATTTAGTAATTCATTAGAGTTTGATATAATTTCATCAAAATTATAGTATCCTTCGGCATCCGTGGTTGTAGTGTATTTTTGTCCATTAGATAATTTTAGATCGATATGCGCTTTTCTAATTTCATCACTTTCGAACTGTCGATAAATGTTTCGTAATGTTTTGAAAGTTCCTGTATTTCCATCGAAATTGACATTCTCATCTTCTAGTGCTCTTCCAGTTGCCCTTAATCTGTTTGTAGTTCCATATCCTAAGTAAGAATTAATTCGTAATGGTTTTTTTTTGAACATTATAATTGTAATTATGCTGCAATATAAAGATAAAAAACCCCGCTAAATAGCGAGGTTTTTTATTAAATAGCTTTAAATATTATTTTATTGAAGCTTTAATTTCTTCAATTTTTATTTTTACATCTTTCTCAGTCCCTTTAAGTTTTTTTACTTCGGTAGAAGTTTTTCCATTGACAGTTTTAGTTATGGTAACTTTAGCATTTGCCATATCACCATCCATATTCATTTCAACTTGAATTAGTTTTCCTATTTTATCAGAAGAAGATGTTGTTTCTATAACTTCTATTTCATTTGTTGCAACGGCAGTTTCAGAAGTGTGTCCGCCAAGAATAGGTGCAATTACAAGACCGATTAGACATGTTAATTTAATTAAGATGTTCATGGATGGTCCAGAAGTATCTTTAAAAGGATCTCCAACTGTATCTCCCGTTACGGCTGCTTTGTGAGCATCGGAACCTTTGTAAGTCATTTCTCCATTTATTTCTACACCTGCTTCAAATGATTTTTTAGCATTGTCCCAAGCTCCACCGGCGTTATTTTGGAATATAGCCCATAAAACACCAGAAACTGTAACTCCGGCCATATATCCACCTAACATTTCTGCTATAGCCTGATTATTCATTCCAAAAATCATGGGAATAAAAGCTATTGCTAATGGAAACCCTATAGTCAGCAATCCTGGTAACATCATTTCTCTTAAAGAGGCTTTAGTAGAAATTGCGACACATTTGTCATACTCTGGTTTTCCAGTTCCTTCCATAATTCCGGCAATCTCTTTAAATTGTCGACGCACTTCATATACCATTTCCATTGCTGCTTTTCCTACAGCATTCATCGCTAAAGCAGAGAATACTACAGGTACCATTCCACCAACAAATAACATGGCTAATACAGGTGCTTTAAAGATGTTGATTCCGTCAATTTCTGTAAATGTTACATATGCAGCGAATAGAGCTAAGGAAGTCAACGCTGCAGATGCAATAGCAAATCCTTTTCCAGTTGCGGCTGTCGTGTTTCCTACTGAGTCTAAAATATCAGTTCGCTCTCTTACGATTGGTTCTTGTTCACTCATTTCTGCAATTCCTCCTGCATTATCAGCAATAGGTCCAAAAGCGTCAATTGCTAATTGCATTGCCGTTGTAGCCATCATAGCAGATGCAGCCATAGCTACACCATAAAATCCAGCAAAAGCATAAGATGCCCAAATAGCTCCTGCAAATAATAAGACAGAAGAAAAAGTCGAAATCATACCAGTAGCTAGACCAGCGATAATGTTAGTTCCTGCTCCAGTACTTGATTTTTGTACAATTTCTAATATAGGCTTTTTGCCTAAACCTGTATAATATTCAGTAACGGCAGAAATTACTCCTCCTACAAAAAGACCAACCAATGTAGCGTAAAATACCCGCATTGCAGAAATATCTATTAAACCTTCTCCGAAAAATTCCATTTTCATGGTTTCAGGAAGCATATATGTACATAGACCAAAACAAGATGCAGCTACTAATGCGATTGATGTCCAGTTTCCGATATTAAGAGCTCCCATAACTTGGGCTTCTTTAGCATCGTTACTTTTTATTTTTACAAGCATCGTTCCGATAATAGAAATAATAATTCCAGCTCCTGCTATTGCAACAGGTAATAAAACAGGTCCAATACCATCAAACCCTTCACTGACAATATTTCCTCCCATATCTTTAATGATATAATTACCTAATACCATTGCCGCTAATACTGTGGCTACATAGGAACCAAATAAATCTGCACCCATACCTGCAACATCTCCAACATTATCTCCAACATTGTCCGCAATTGTAGCGGGATTACGAGGATCATCTTCTGGGATCCCTGCTTCTACTTTTCCAACTAAATCTGCTCCTACATCAGCGGCTTTTGTGTAAATTCCTCCACCAACACGAGCAAACAAAGCAATAGATTCAGCTCCTAAGGAGAATCCTGCTAAAGTTTCCAGAACAACAGTCATATCAGATGTGTTGGTCCATTGTCCTCCCATAAAATAATGAAAAAAGACAATGAAAAAAGCAGTTAATCCTAAAACTGCTAAACCTGCAACACCAAGACCCATTACTGTACCTCCACCAAAGGAAATCTTTAGCGCATTTGGTAAGCTATTACGAGCTGCTTGTGTAGTTCTTACATTTGTTTTGGTAGCAATTTTCATCCCTATATTACCTGCAAAGGCAGAGAAAACCGCTCCAAATATAAAAGCAATAACAATTAACCAATGAGTAGTTGGTACTACAAAAGATACAATGGTAAGTAAAACACTTACTATTACTACAAATATTGCAAGTAATTTATACTCTGCATTTAGGAAAGCTAAGGCTCCTTCGTATATATGATCTGAAATTTCTTTCATTTTTCCATCACCGGCATCTTGTTTCATTACCCAAGATTTTTTAACCAGCATATAAATAAGCCCTAGTAATGCCAAAACAATTGGCATATAAATCATATTTGATTCCATTAAATGTATTTTTAGTTAATTAGTCACTAAATGTAGTAAAATAAAGCTAAAAAGAAAAAGCGCAATATTCTTTACAAAATATTGCGCTTTTATTTATTTTTTGTATGGACTTTAGTGAATACTGAATAAACCTTTTGGTTTATTTGGCATATCCTCAAAACGTTTTACACAGGCTTTGATAATTTCTCTGGCTTCATCTATATTTCCCCAGCCACCAACATCTACTTTTTTCTCTTCTAAATCTTTGTATACTTGGAAGAAATGTTCTATTTCTTTTATAAGGTGTGGATTCATTTCTTTTAGATCGGCTAAACGACTAGCGATAGGATCTGCTACAGGTACACAAATGATTTTTTCATCTGGACCTTTTTCATCCGTCATATGAAAAACACCTATTGGTTTAACTTCTATTACACATCCAGGAAATGTAGGTTCTGTTACCAATACTAGAACATCAAGTGGGTCACCATCTAATGCCAAAGTTTCTGGGATAAATCCATAATCTGCTGGATACATCATAGAAGAAAAGATCATGCGATCATAGCGGATCTTTTTTATATCAAAATCGTATTCGTATTTATTTCGGCTTCCTTTTGGAATTTCGATTAGTACATCGAAACTATCGCGATTTGCTGCGCTCATATTATTATTCTCATTTTTATGGGCGGCAAATATAAGTATTACAAGGGTTTGGTTAAAATTTATAACCAAAAATAACAGATTTTTGTGCTAATATTTAATGTTACGGTAACCTTAAACCTTTTCGTAAAAATAATAGTACAGTTTATAAAATAAATAAGCAAAAATATAAAGCTTGATAAAAGAGATTAAATCATATAGAATTTATCTCTTTTAGAAATAGAACCCGAAAGATCCTGTTACTCCAAAATCACGGGCATCAGGGTTATCGAAGTAATTTCCTCTAAAGTGAAAATCAATTCTGAATACTTTAAAGATATTTCCAACTCCAACACTATATTCCCAGTAGATTTCTTCATCCGGAGCTCCTACAGTTTGTAAGAAACCAGAGGCATCTAGTGCGATATTTTCATCAGATAACTCACCCCAAACTCCTCGAATGCCAACAAGTTCTCGTAAATTTAATTTTCTAAGTAACGGTATTCTAGAAAAAATTCTACCATTAAAATTATGTTCAATATGTACAGCGGCATAAGTATCTGTAACAAATTCGTAAAAATTTAATAACGGAAATGTATTTTGAATTGATAAGTATGTCTGATTACCAGGTACAACACTTAGCAGTCCTAAAGGTACTTCTCCAAACGTTTTACCTACTTCTAAAGAGCTACTAAGAACACCAAAACCACCAATATTCCATGGTTGCCTATAGAAGAATTGAAGTTTTTGATACTCAAAATCACTTTCTAAGATATGATCTAGTCCTAAAGAATAATTAAGGAATAATTGTGCATAGTCGCCATCGTTTACTGTTATTTTATCTACACCGTATCCGGTTGTTTTACGTCCTGGATAATAGGCCAGCGTAGTAGCTATTTCTGCTTGCTTAATTTCAGATTTTATTTCACCAGTTTCAGGATCGAAAAAGTCAAGACTAAATAAATCATCATCTGCTGGTTTTAATGTTCTATATGATCCAGTGACTCCTATAGTGAAATTCTTTCGTGGTTCTATTTGCATCGAAAAAGCCGATAGGTTAATTGATGTTAATCTACTGTTATCACCTGTGGCAACTATCGATGAAGAGGCTAAACTTCGTCCCTCGACATCGTTTGTGTTAGTTAGACTGGCTCCTAATTGTTCTACATCTCTTCGATTTCCAGCTGAAACTATTAATCTTGACTTTCTGTCTACTAGATATTTTCCAGAAATTCCGTATTTAAACTTATTATCTCTAAAACCGTAAGCTCCATATCCTTCTATCCTCCATCTATCATTTGCAGTAAAATACGTGCGACCTCCAGCTCTTAATCTAAACCCTTCAATCGTATTATATCCCACTGTAGAGAATAAAGGACCAAAATCCCATCCATTAAATTCTACATAACCTGTAGCTAATATGGTACCTACGTTATAAAGTCTTTTAAAAGCTTTTACTGTTCTAAGGGTGTCTAGTAATTTGTATACTTTTTGTTCGTCTTTGTTCAGATCTTCCATTCTGGCGTTAGTCCAAAAAGAATCGTCTCTATTATAAATATCTTGATTATAAGGGTCTACTTGGCTTTGGTAGAATTTTTTATCTTTCTTTTGGTCAAATTTGTAATTATCATAAAGGGTAGTTCTTTTACCATACATTCCCCTAGATTTCTCCTTTTTATTAAAAGCAAAATCTGATTGAAAATAATCTTTGGTAATAAGGAAAATGGAATCATTAAGAACATCAAATTCCTGTTCGATGTATAAGTCTTTTACCCAGTTAATATTAGCACTTTTGGTAACTTCTAGGTTGATTTCTTTGATTGCCCAAGTAGTGTCATTTACCCAAAAATCTCCTTTAAAAGTAAGTTCATTTTTTCTTCTAGGATAGTAGATAATGTTATAACACCATTTGTTTCCTATGTAAGCACTGTCTGATAAGACGTAATTATATACATTGATCCCAGTTCTAGAAAGAGGACTGGTAAAACTTTTGTCAAAAAACTTTAGATAATTGTCATAGATATCGTAATCAGAATATAAATCTTTTACGAATGCTATAAGAGTTTGATTATCGCTAAAACCTGCATTTTTATTACCTTTTAAAACCTCTTTAAGTTCGTTTAACTCATTATCACCATATACCTTAGAAATTGCTTCGTTAAGAAAGATAGGGAGGTAGGTTTTACCGGTAATTCTCGAAGTATCAATATCTTCGAAAATAAATTCCATACCATTAAAAATTCTACTATTAACTAGAGCGCTATCAATGGTGTTTAGATCGAATTCAAGTTTTTCGTACTTATCATAATTATACTGCTTAAACTTTTTAACACCATTTTCTCTTCTATTATCCCAAATTTTACGAAGAATATCTATAGCTGGGTTATTTTTTTTAGAAGTCTTTCCTTTATAAATGACAACTTCGTCTAATGAGGCCGCCTCTTCTTCTAAAACAACTTCCATGTTATAAGTGGTGCGTTTAGAAAGTTTTATTGTTTTTGTTTCAAAACCAATAAAAGATACCTTAATACTACTGTGATTTTGATCAGATTCCATATAGAATTTACCATTTTCATCCGTAATAGTTCCAATAGTTGAATTTACGAAAACAATGTTTGCAAATGGAACGGATTGTTTATTACTATCATAAACATAACCACTTACTTTAGTTTGTGCGAAAACGAAGGAGTTGCTAAAAGCAAAAAATAATAACCCTAAAACCCAATATTTCATCTAATATTTTTAAATAATTATGATTAGCATCATTAAATTAATTTGATTTTAAAAAATCAAAAAGGAGCAATTAAGCCCTTTTTTTATTAGTCAATTAGTATGTTGTAACCTAATTCTATAGTATCAATTTAATGTTGCTCTATCTAAAACACATCAATATATAAAAACCCTACCTCTTATATTTTACAAATCCAAAAATGTTTTGTGTTAAGCTTTTGATTATAGAGCTTAACACAAAACATTTTTAAATATATAAACTCAAAATTTCAAAGTGCCCTAAAAATTGACGTTTGTAAACTTGTGATATTTCATCAAATTTCGAGCCAACTTTTATGATGCAGCAAATCAAAATTTAAAAATCTATCAGACGCAAAGAAAAAGGGTTCCTTTTATTTATACATTACTTTTTTGACAGCTTTAACAACATCTTTACTGTTTGGTAACCATTCTTCAAATAAAACCGGTGAATAAGGTGTTGGAGTATCAGCTGTATTTATTTTTATGACAGGAGCATCTAAATAATCAAAAATATTAGATTGAACCTGATACGTTATTTCAGATGCGATATTTGCTAATGGCCAAGCTTCTTCTAGAATAACAAGTCGATTTGTCTTTTTTACTGAAGTAAAAATAGCATCCAAGTCTAGAGGGCGTACAGTTCTAAGGTCTATAATTTCGCAGGTGATGTTTTCTTTCGCAAGTTCATCTGCAGCTTTTACGGCTTCCTTAATAATTTTACCAAAAGACACGATTGTTACATCAGCACCTTCTCTAATAGTTTCTGCAACACCAAGTGGTATTGTGTATTCTCCTTCGGGTACTTCACCTTTATCTCCATACATTTGCTCACTTTCCATGAAAATAACTGGGTCATTATCACGGATAGCAGATTTTAATAAACCTTTAGCGTCTTTAGGGTTAGAAGGGATTACTACTTTTAGTCCTGGAGTATTTGCAAACCAGTTTTCAAAAGCCTGAGAGTGTGTAGCACCTAATTGTCCAGCAGATGCAGTAGGTCCTCTAAATACGATAGGAATATTAAATTGTCCACCACTCATTTGACGCATTTTTGCAGCGTTATTAATGATTTGGTCAATTCCAACTAATGAAAAGTTGAAAGTCATAAATTCTATGATCGGACGATTACCATTCATTGCGCTACCAACCCCTATACCAGAAAAACCTAGCTCAGATATTGGAGTGTCAATAACTCTATCTGGGCCAAACTCATCAAGCATACCTTTACTAGCTTTATAAGCTCCATTGTACTCAGCTACTTCTTCACCCATAAGATAAATAGATTTATCTCGGCGCATTTCTTCGCTCATTGCTTCGCAAATTGCTTCTCTGAATTGTATCGTTTTCATTTCTAAAATAATTATTTTTGTGCTACACGAAAGGCAAAAGTAGCAATTAATACCTTTTACTAATCATTGAAAATTGAAAAATTTACTATGCACGCATAGTAAATTCGACATTTTATTTGTACCTTCGCTTTTATTATTAAATTCTCAAAAAATACCTATATAAAATGAAGATATTAGTTTGTATTAGCCATGTGCCGGACACTACTTCTAAAATTAATTTTACTGAAGGAGATACAAAGTTTGACACAAATGGAGTACAGTTTGTAATTAATCCTAATGATGAGTTTGGATTAACACGCGCTATGTGGTTTAAAGAAAAACAAGGTGCATCTGTTGATGTTGTAAATGTTGGAGGAGCTGAAACTGAACCTACTTTAAGAAAAGCTTTAGCTATTGGAGCAGATAATGCAATTAGAGTTAATACAGAAGCTACAGATGGTTTTTATGTGGCAAAGCAACTGGCTAAAGTTGTGCAAGATGGGGGATATGATCTTGTAATTGCAGGAAGAGAATCTATTGATTATAATGGAGGTATGGTGCCAGGTATGTTAGCTGCCCTAACAGGTGCTAATTTTGTAAATACTTGTATTGGATTAGAGATAGAAGGAGATACTGCCACTGCAGTTCGTGAGATTGATGGAGGAAAAGAAACTTCGACAACTACATTACCACTTGTAGTTGGTGGTCAAAAAGGGTTGGTAGAAGAAAGTGATCTTCGAATTCCTAATATGAGAGGAATTATGATGGCTCGTAAAAAACCGCTTACCGTTATAGAAGCTATAGAGGCTACACAAGAAACAAAAGCTGTTAAGTTCGAGAAACCAGCTCCAAAAGGAGATGTAACTTTGGTTTCTCCTGATAATGTAGGTCAATTAGTTGAGTTATTACATAACGAAGCTAAAGCAATATAATAATTTTAAAGAATGTCTACTATCATAATAATGGTATTAGATTCAATATAAAAAAACAGTATATATGTCAGTTTTAGTATACACAGAAAGTGAAGGAGGCAAATTTAAGAAAGCTGCTTTTGAGGTTGCATCCTATGCAAAAGAAATAGCAAATATGCTAGGTACTACTGTTACCGCAGTTAGCGTTAACGTGGAGAATAGTAGTGATCTTGGAACATATGGAGTAGATAAAGTTTTAGAAATTAAAAACGATAAACTAGCTACGTTTAGTGCAAAAGCATATGCAGATTCATTGAAGCAAGCGGCGGAAAAAGAAGGAGCAAAAGTTGTAGTAGTTAGTTCTAGTGCGGATAGTAAGTTTTTAGCTTCTATGTTAGCTGTTAATCTTGATGCAGGATATGCTTCTAACGTTGTTGCATTACCTGAAAATGTAGCTCCTTTTACTGTAAAAAGAACAGCTTTTACGAATAAAGCGTTTAATATTACGGAGATTTCTACAGATGTAAAAATAGTAGGATTATCTAATAACGCATTCGGATTAAAAGAAACTCAAGGTGCTGCGGCAGCAGAAGGTTTTGATCCATCATTATCGGATGCAAATTTTGGTGTTAATGTAACATCAGTAGATAAGGCAACGGATAAAGTATCTATTGCAGATGCAGAAGTTGTGGTTTCTGGAGGTAGAGGTCTTAAGGGGCCAGAGAATTGGGGAATGATAGAGGAGTTAGCTGATGTTCTTGGAGCCGCTACTGCTTGTTCTAAGCCCGTAAGTGATATGGGGTGGAGACCTCACGGTGAACATGTAGGACAGACAGGAAAGCCTGTAGCTACCAACTTATATATTGCTGTTGGGATTTCTGGAGCAATTCAACATCTTGCAGGAATTAATTCTAGTAAGGTAAAAGTAGTAATAAACAATGATCCTGAAGCACCTTTCTTTAAGGCTGCAGATTATGGTATTGTTGGTGATGCCTTTGAGGTAGTACCTCAGTTAATTGAAAAATTAAAGGAATTTAAGGCGAATAACGCATAATTTTCATAAATTGTGCCCAATCAAGGGCTGTTTGAACTCAGGTAAAGTCCATTTGTTCAAACAGCCTTTTTTTTATTGAAAATTACTATGAGTTTAGTTCGTCTGAACATAAAAGGAATATCTTACAGTCAAACCCAAAATGGGGCCTATGCATTAATTTTAAGCGAGGTAGATGGAGAAAGAAAATTACCAATTGTTATTGGTGCATTCGAGGCACAATCCATAGCAATTGCTTTAGAAAAGGAGATTAAACCTCCTCGTCCATTAACTCATGATCTATTTAAAAACTTCGCTGATCGATTTGATGTAGTGGTTAAACAGGTAATCATTCATAAGTTAGTGGATGGTGTTTTTTATTCAAGTATTATTTGCGAGCGTGATAAGATCGAAGAGATAATAGATGCTAGAACGAGTGATGCCATAGCACTTGCATTGCGTTTTCAAGCGCCTATTTTTACGTATAAAAACATCTTGGATCAAGCGGGAATTTATCTTAAGGTAAATCCTAAGAAAGATGATGATGATGCTGAAAGTCTACTTGTAGATGAATTAGTTTCAGATGATGTAGAAATGGTAGGTAAAGAAACTAGTTATCAAGATTTATCTCTCGAAGAATTAAATCGCATGTTGGATCAAGCTGTTGGCAATGAGGATTATGAATTGGCAGCCAGAATAAGAGATGAAATTTCAAAACGAGGTTAGTTTTGAAGACGTTTATCACATATTCCGAAATAATATATTATTACTTTCTAATTATATGAAAAAAGGACTACTATTTCTCCTACTATCATTATTTACTATTACTATTTTATCAGCACAGTCTATAGAAAAAGAATGGATTCTAAAGAATGTTGAAGGAGCCTCTGATAATATATTTAAAGTTGGAGACAACGATTATTTAAATTTAGAAGAAGGTTTGTTTTCTTATAAGTTTAATAATCGATTAGAAAATCTTAAAGGTGATTACCTTGCTCAAGGTAATGTGTTGTTGTTTTTTCCTGATATCGCAGAGGACTCTATTATAAAATATAAAATTCGAAGTACTACAGATTCTACTTTAGTTTTATCTAAAAGAGATGTGATATATTCTTTTATTCCTAAAAAGGAAATAACCGACGTTGCTCCTGTACCAACAAATAGTGAACTAATTCCTAATCAAGGTTTTTCTTTTTCGAGTTTCTGGAGAGGAGTTTTAGGAATGATTGTCTTACTAGCTATTGCATTTCTATTTAGTAGTAATAGAAAAGCAATTAATTGGAAAACAGTTGGCCTAGGTGTTTGTTTTCAGTTAGTTATTGCTATTGGGGTTTTGAGAGTTCCGTTTGTTCAAACAATATTCGAATGGGTAGGAAGCCTGTTTGTTAGTGTATTAGACTTTACTAGGGCAGGAAGTAAATTTCTGTTTGAAGGTTTGGTTGTTGATATGGATACTTTTGGTTTTATATTTGCTTTTCAAGTATTACCCACTATTATATTCTTTTCGGCTTTAACTTCATTATTATTTTATTTAGGTGTCATCCAAAAGGTAGTAAAGGGACTTGCCTGGTTATTAACTAAAGCGCTAAAGATATCAGGAGCAGAAAGTTTAAGTGTAGCTGGTAACATTTTTTTAGGTCAAACAGAGGCGCCTTTATTGATTAAAGCGTACTTAGAAAAAATGAATAAATCCGAAATGCTATTGGTTATGATCGGTGGTATGGCAACTGTTGCGGGAGCTGTATTAGCAGCATATATAGGTTTTTTGGGAGGAGACGATCCGATTTTGAGATTGCAATTTGCAAAACACCTGTTGGCTGCATCTGTAATGGCTGCACCAGGAGCGATTATTATTTCTAAGATATTATTTCCACAGACAGAAGAAATTAATACCGATGTATATGTTTCTTCAGAAAAAATAGGATCTAATATTTTAGATGCTATTGCAAATGGAACAACTGAAGGTTTGAAACTGGCAGTAAATGTTGGAGCTATGTTGTTAGTATTTGTGGCTTTTATTGCAATGCTTAATGGTATGTTAGGTTGGGTCGGAGATATAACATCTGTTAATACTTGGATTGCATCAAACACAGCATACCAAAGTTTATCTCTTGAACTTATTTTGGGCTATATTTTTGCACCATTAATGTGGTTAATTGGAGTTGCAAAAGAAGACATCGCTTTAATGGGACAACTTCTCGGTATTAAGTTAGCTGCTAGTGAGTTTGTTGGTTATATACAATTAGCCGATTTAAAAAATGTAGCAAACGTGACACATTTGACTTATAATAAATCAGTAATCATGGCTACGTATATGTTATGTGGTTTTGCAAACTTTGCATCAATTGGAATACAGATTGGAGGGATTGGTTCTCTTGCACCTGGACAACGAAAAACATTATCAGAGTTTGGAATGAAAGCTTTAATAGGTGGTACGATCGCTTCACTTTTATCAGCCACTATCGCCGGAATGATTATCGGATAAAATAAGATAGATTTTTTTGTTAAAAATGTAATTGTGGATTAGATTTTACAAGTATTTCATAATCTACGCATTAAACGATATCTCAAAACCTATTTTTTGTATATTTGACAGGAATTAGTATAATTTTAACAAACTCAAAAAGAAAGTTAGTAAGGGAGTATGAAGCAATATTTGGATCTGGTACGTCATGTGCTAGAAAATGGAAATGAAAAGGAAGACAGAACGGGAACAGGAACCAAAAGTGTTTTTGGATATCAAATGCGTTTTGATTTGAGCGAAGGTTTCCCAATGGTGACTACCAAGAAACTTCATTTAAAGTCTATTATACACGAGCTATTATGGTTTTTAAATGGAGATACAAATGTTAAGTATCTACAGGAAAATGGAGTTCGTATTTGGAATGAATGGGCAGATGAAAATGGAGATTTAGGACCAGTTTATGGACATCAATGGCGTAATTGGAATGGAGATGAAATTGATCAAATTAAAGAAATCGTCGAAGCTCTAAAAAATAATCCAGATAGTAGACGAATGTTGGTATCTGCGTGGAACCCTAGTGTTTTACCGGATACATCTAAATCTTTTTCGGAAAATGTGGCGAATGGAAAAGCTGCATTGCCTCCTTGCCATGCCTTTTTTCAATTTTATGTAGCTAATGGGAAATTATCTTGTCAGTTATATCAAAGAAGTGCTGATATTTTCTTAGGAGTACCATTTAATATAGCTTCTTATGCCTTGTTTACAATGATGATGGCACAAGTTTGCGGTTATGAAGCGGGAGAGTTTGTACATACATTTGGAGATGCTCATATTTATAATAATCATAAAGAACAATTAGAATTACAGTTGTCTAGAACTCCTAAAAAATTACCAATTATTAGGATCAATCCTAAGGTAGAAAATATTTTTGGCTTCGTTTTTGATGACTTCATACTGGAAGACTATAATCCGCACCCTCATATTAAAGGTGCAGTTGCAGTTTAACCCCCCAAAACTTAAACTGAATACTATGAAAAAACTACTACTTATTGCAACAATTTTATGTTCCACCTTTTTATTTGCTCAGGATAATGTTATCCTGTCTCAAGATAATGCTAATGAAAAAGGGATTACTCCTATATGGCCTAAATGCGATAAATCAAGACAAACTCCTATAAAATGTTTTGATAATAATCTTAGAAACCATATTATTAGAAACTTTAGATATCCTGAAATTGCGGAAAAAGATGGATTAGAAGGCACAGTAACTGTGGATTTTATAATTAATAACAAAGGTAAGGCTGAGGTAATAGATGTTAAAGGAGGTCATAGACATCTACAAAGAGAGGCTGTTAGAATTATTAGAGCTATTCCTAAAATGAAACCTGGAAAATGGGGTAAAAAGCCTATTGCTATAGCATATGAGGTGCCAATTACTTTTATCAAACCAAAATAGATATTTGAGTTTTTAACATTGGATTAACTCTGTTATCAAGTAGTGAAATAATAAAAATCATTAAATTTGAGTGTATTCGTAAATCGAATACGCTCTTTTTTTATGGTAATTACTGATAATTTGCTTTCTTCTTTATTAGCTACAAGATCTCATACAGAAGAAATTTGTGCCCCCCTTCAAACAGAAGATTATGTTGTTCAACCCATAGTTGATGTTTCTCCACCAAAATGGCATCTAGGACATACTACTTGGTTTTTTGAAGAGTTTATTCTTGCTAAATACAAAACGGATTATACTCGATTTCATAATGATTTTGCATATGTTTTTAATAGTTATTATGAAAGTGTAGGGAAACGAGTTATAAGAACTAATAGAGGTAATCTTTCTAGACCTACGGTTAGTGAAGTTTATGAGTATAGAGACTATGTAACTAATAGTTTGTATTCATTTTTAGAAGATAATGATAATACAGAGATTAGAGCACTTGTGGAGATTGGTATTCATCATGAAAAACAACATCAAGAGTTATTATTAACGGATATAAAATATATTCTAGGTAACAATCCGTTATTACCAAAATATAATGATACGTTTAATGAGAATCCGAAAGTAAATCCTTCAACTGGATATCATAAGATTAATGAAGGGTTGTACGAGATTGGTTATAAGGGAGAAGGATTTTGTTATGATAATGAACTTAGTTCACATAAAGTGTTTATTGAGGAGTATCATATTGCCAATAATTTGACAACTAATCGGGAGTACCTTGATTTTATAAATGATAAAGGGTATAAGAATAGTTTGTTGTGGCATGCAGAAGCTTGGGATTGGATTAATTCTAATGATATTAAGACACCGCTTTATTGGCATAATATAGATGAAAGATATTCTCAGTATACATTGAGGGGATTAATAGAATTGGATTTAGAAGCTCCTGTTACTCATATATCATATTATGAAGCCTTTGCATTTGCTCAATGGAAAGGAGAGCGTCTTCCGACAGAATTTGAATGGGAAGCATCTCAACAGTTTTTTGATTGGGGGATAAGATGGGAGTGGACTGAAAGTGCATATTTGCCTTATCCTAACTATAGTAAAGCTCCTGGAGCTCTTGGCGAGTATAACGGAAAATTTATGGTAAATCAGAAAGTGCTTAGAGGAGGTTCTGTGGCTACTCCTAATAATCATACAAGACCTACATATCGTAATTTTTTTCACCCTCAACTAAGATGGCAATTTAATGGATTGCGACTAGTAAAAAATAAATAACCCCATTACATGAATTCTAAAGATCAAAATGTATTGCTTTGTGCTTTCGGCAAAGAAGTAAACGAAGGACTAACAGCTTTTCCTAAATATTTATCTTCCAAATTTTTTTATGACGAATTAGGTGATAAGTTGTTTCAGCAGATTATGGACTTGCCAGAGTATTATTTAACTAATGCAGAGTTTAATATTTTTCAGTTACATAAGGCCGATATTTTAAAAAGTTTTGATTCTGATAAAGAAGGATTTGATCTGGTAGAACTTGGTGCGGGCGATGGAAAGAAAACAAAAGTTTTATTAAGAGAACTGCTCGAAAAAGAATATCCTGTTACGTATCATCCCATAGATATTAGTAAAAATGCAATTGATGGTTTGGTTTCTAATCTAGAACAAGAGTTACCTAGTCTTAGTGTACAAGGTCAGATAGGAGAATATTTTGAAGTGTTAGATAGATTGCAGCATATTAGTGATCGTAAAAAAGTTATTATGGTATTGGGCTCTAATATTGGTAATCTTTTACATCCTAGAGCGATTCAGTTTTTGAAAAAATTAAACGCTGTCATGCATCCTGATGATCTTATTTTTATGGGATTCGATCAAAAGAAGCATCCTCAGAAAGTTTTAGATGCTTATAACGACAAATCTGGTGTAACGGCCGCGTTCAATAAGAATGTTTTGGCTAGAATCAATAAAGAGCTAGGAGGTAATTTTGATTTGGATGCATTTACTCATTGGGAAGTGTATGATCCAGAAAGCGGAACCGCTAAAAGTTATCTAGTAAGTACTAAAAAGCAAACAGTTGATATTGATTGTTTATCGATACAGGTTCACTTTGAAGCTTGGGAAAGTATTCATACAGAGATTTCTCAGAAGTATGATGATGATACAGTAAAATGGCTTGCAGAAGAATCTGGATTAGAGATAAGTAAATCGTTTACAGATGAAAATAAATATTATAAGAATTATGTGTTCAAGAAATCAGAATAGATAATTTAGATCTAAAAAAAAGCATATAAAATAGTTATGAAAGCAATATGGAATAATAAAATAATTGCAGAAAGCAATGATACCAAAGTGATTGAAAATAATCATTATTTTCCTCCTGAAGCTATTAAAAAGGAGTTTTTTAAATCAAGTGAAACGCATACCAACTGTCCTTGGAAAGGAGTTGCATCTTATTATACAGTAACTGTAAATGGCAAGGAAAATACAGATGCGGCATGGTTTTATCCAGAAACAAGTGACCTTGCTAAGCAAATAAAAGGTTACGTTGCATTTTGGAAAGGTATTGAGGTTGTAGAATAATAACTACAACCCCAATTAAAATTATATTAGTTAAAGAACCAATAAACTATTTTCTGCAGCAGCAAAATCGTTCCATTGATATCCATCTGCTTCAGTTTCATTGGTCCATTGACCATCTACCACATATTTAAATTCGAACTTTTGATCTTTCGGAAGATCTAAAGTCCCCTTAAATGTACCATTTTTTAACTTTTTCAATACCGTTGCTTCAGTATTCCATTCATTAAATTCTCCAGCCACACAAACATTAGTTGCTTCTTTTGCCGGAACAGAAAAAGTAACTTTACAGATAGGTTTTGACTTTAAGTATTGTTTGGTTATTGCCATAATTTTAGTTTAAAATTAATTCTTGGTTAATAAAATTTAAGGGAAATTACCACAAAACATTAAAAAATAAAAGTGTAAACTCTCGGATTTTCAATAATTTAATGAACAATTAACAATTAAATATTAACGATAACGATGTAGTATCTTTAACCTAAACTAGTATTATAATTCTACAGTAATTCTTAGAAGTTAAACCATTACATAAACTTAGAGAAAAATATTAATGACTTATCATGAATTGTAAATTCTGAGTTTCTTTTTTATGATAGTCAACTGATAATATATACATACCAGTGGTTAAATGTGATACCTCAATATTGTTTCCATTACTTATGAGTTTTTGAGAATCAACCGTTAGTTGTTTTCTTCCTTGTAAGTCATAAATATTAATAGCTACAATTTCGTTTGTATTACTTGTAGATTTTTGAATGGATATTTCGCTATTGGCCGGATTTGGGAATAGCTTTATATCATCTATATTAGTGTCTATAAAATCTCTGTTAATTTGATTATTACTAGTATCAATTAGTTTCCATTTGGTACAGTTGCCTGTGTAGCCCTGTGATACCTGTGTGATTGCAATAGATTCGTCAATATTAGCGGAACAACCTTTGGATCTTATCCAGTTGTTTGTTTGTCTATTTTGGATTCTAAAATACCCTTCTTCATCCGTTTCTATTAATTTCCATTGCTCGCACCAGCCAAAAGAAGCTGAGCTTACCTGAACTATTTCGATAGAATCATTGGCAGTATTACTACAATTTTTTGGACGATATCTTCCATTTGTTCCTTTGTTTTGTAGATAGTAATATCCTTCATCTGTTGGTATGAATTCAAAGATTGTGCAATTTCCAGTATTATTGGTTGAAGTCATTACTAATGGCGTGATTTCACTATAATCATTCGAACATCCTCTAGTTCTTATCCATTGCTTGGTAGCTTTATTTTCTAATCTCCATAGTGTTCCACTAATATCTATTTCTGTGTCATTATTTATAGCGCTAATATTAATTTCTTGAAGATCATCAAAACGGTTATTCCAATTTTCATTTTCTGGAACTATATAGGATAACCATTTATAATCGTTATCCGCTATTGGTATATCTTCATTTACTACAACTTCAATTTCTATATTATTTGTTCCTGCGGGAACTGTAGTGATTTTAACACCATAGTTAGTCCACGGAGCTCTATTAAGTTGCAAGGAAACAATAATATCTCTAGTTACCGATGCTGAATACTCTAAATTTATTATTCCGGTACCACCAGGAGAAATTGTGTCAGGACCATCTATAGATACGATTTCATCGTTTGCTTGATTTTGTGACCACCAAAGGGAACCAAAATTTTCTATTTGTGTATAATTACGAGGTTTAACCCAAGTAGCATAAATAGATCCAATGATGTTTTCTGTATCTTGGGCTGCTGTCTGCCACTGATTAAAGTTAAGTTCAACATCTGCATCGTAAAATGCTCCTACAATCTGTTTAAAGCCTAGATCAGAGAAAAACTTGAGCGATTTTGTACCTTTATCTATAATTTTTTGACCTTCCCACCAAGTTGCAAGTATAACTTTATTTGGATCTACGCTAACCCAAGACTGATCTAGGGTATTATTAATTTGATAATAATCTGCAATGGCATTATGCTCTGGATCAATCATATCACTCCAAAAATAATATGCTGCATCTGGCGCAACTTCAAAAAGATCTTTAAAAGATCGTTGGATACTAGCTGATAAGGCAGCACCAGAATTTCCGATTTGAGTATCTAAAGGTTCCCATCCTCCTGTTCTTATTTCAGAATAATTCAATAAAAAGCCGTCAGGTTCAAAATCATTACTTAGTTTTTGATGAATTCTTCGCATTCTACTATATATTTCGGGATGATTCCAAGAAGCGGATACTTGTCCACTTGCGGTAGGAAGTCCGTGATATCCGCTTATTTTTACTATATCGCCTTCTTTTATATTTGTAGTACTGCTAATGAGTATTTTAGGTGATAAATGTTGCGTGTCGAAAGCTCCAGAAAATCCAGAAACACCAAGTTGATCATCTGATATTGGAGCTACATCAGTTCCAAATGTAAGTGTTTGTCCATTATTATGTTTTAGAGATGTTGGTAAATCTTCTCGATTTAACCAGTTAAGAGTTGGAGAGTCAATAATTTCTAAATCATCCCACCAAATTGTACCTTGTTGACCTCCAAAGACCGCTAATGCTAAATTAACTTCAGTAGCATTTAAACTGTTAAATCCAATACGTATTTCTTCCCAATCTTCTGTAGTTAAGTTATTAGGACTATTGTAATATTTTCTACCTCCGTTATCATTTGGAAGAGATATATGTAAATTTGTTAAAGTACGGTCCTTATTATTTTCATCTCTAATTAATGCTGCTAAGTTTCTTGCAGTTAGATTTTCGGTCTTGATCCAAACTTTTAATGTGTATTGATGAAATGGTTTCACATCAAAAACTGTAAAAATTCTAGAATCTTCATTGTTAGTAGCTTCTGCTCTAAAAGAAGCATTACCGCTTTTTTTAATATTGGTGTCAATAAAAGTTCGTTCTCCGATTGCATCTTGAAATTTCCATTGCAGAACTTTGTTTCCATCAAAGTCTTCAAAATCTCCATTAATTAGATTAGAAGATTTAATAGGTCTAAGTTCGCCATCTATAGCTTTTAATTCTTGTTCTTCAATAGGATATCCAGTAGTTAAATTAGGGTTAGATGCTATTAGTGAACCTGCAAATCCCATGGAAATAGTGATGAAATGTAATTTCATTCCTCTTTCTTTAATTCCATCAACCAATACTTGGATTCGCTCATCCCATCTAGACCCTGCAGTCCCTTCTAGTCCATACGTATTTAATTTAGAATCAGAATATAGAACAGTATTCGCTCCAGCTGCTTTTGCTCTATCAATATAAACAAATAAATCTTCTGGTTCATCTACTACTAGATTAGCAGACATGTGTAATACTTTATCTTCTTTTCCTATAACTTTAGCAATTATATCGTTTGATTCGATATTAGATATCGGTACTTCTTGCGAAGTAGTTAAAAAAGCAATGCATAAAAATAAAGGGGTGAGTAATAAGTTAAGTTTTTTCATGATATTTTGTGTTACGTTTTAAGAAAATTGAGCAATCTATATGGTTATATCGTTATAACAAGAAAGGTACTTCTTTGCTAGTATATTTATATATATTAAAGCAATATTTGGTTAGTACTAATTTGTAGTTATCTGTTATAACTTTGTGGTTGGTAATCAGTTCTGCAATAATTGTTTATTTACTTCAAAAAATCATACCATTTTTAAAACCTGAATGAGAATCGCTGATTACATATTTTAACCCAATATTTATTTATACTATTTCTACAACTAGTGTAGAAATAATGCACGTGTCATGAAAAGGTTTTATAGGTAGGTTAATAGGGTGTCAATATCTTCGATAGTATTATAAAAATGCAGACTTATTCGTATTCCATTTCCTCTTAGAGAGGTGATTATATTTCTTTCCCTTAGTGTATTATATAATTTTTGATCTCCTTTTATATTAAAAATAGAGCTATGATCATTCCTCTCTATTACATCAGTTTCTAATAAGTTTAAGGAGGCTAATTTTGTTTTTGTGTACTCTTTTAGTTCTTGTATGTTTTCTTCAATTTTAGGAAGACCAATTTTGGATAAAAATTCCAAAGAAAACTGTAAACTTCCGAAGTTATAGGTGTCCAAATGTCCGCATTCATATCTTGCTTGTAGATTTGTGTATGAAGGATCATAATTAGCAGTTGAGGAAGCTTTTTTATAAGTATCCGGTGTTGTTTTATTAAGAATGCCTTCTTTAAATAATAAAAATCCGTTGCCATAACCTCCTAATAACCATTTGTACCCACTACATCCAAGAATATCAATTCCTGAAGTGTCAAAATCAAAAACTCTAGTTCCGCAAAACTGTGTGCCATCAGCAATTATTAAAAGATCAGGATTTTTTAGTTTTAATTTCTTAAGGAATTCAAGATTTATTGTTACACCGCTAATGTATTGTACTAAGCTAAAAGCAAAAACAGTAGGGTTATATTTAGCGATAGCTTTTTCGATATTTTCCTCTAACGAGGTGTTCACTTTAGCATAGCATACATTAAACCCTTTATTTATTACAGAAAAGTTTATAGAAGGATAATCTTCATCTAGAAGAAGTACTTTTTTATTTTTTTCTAACCCGTTTAATATGGTATTAAAACCTAAAGAAAAATTCGGTGTTAATACAGTATTTTCTGATTTGCAGCCTAAAAACGAACCAATTGATGTCCTTACTGAATTTAAAAGTTTTTCTTGATGTTCCCTAAACATACTTCCTCCAATGAGAAAATCGAGATCATGCTCCTGTCTATAGTCTAATAATGAATCATATAATAAGCCGGAGGAGGCCGTGTTAAGATATGTGTTTTGAGATAATACGGGAAATTCTTTTTTTAAATTCTTCATAAGTTATTTTACGGTTTTTTGGTAAAACCTTTATATTTACTTTGATAATTAATCAAGCATTACTAAGGTACTATTAAAATGTTTTCAAAAAGAAAAGAAACTCCACAAATTGATCCTGTACAGCGCGAATTATATGAACATGCTCGTAAACGGATTGTTCAAAAGAAAAGACTATTTCAGCATTTTATAGTATTTTTAGTTGGATCGGTGTTTTTGATTATTCTAAACCTATTAGTCGGAATTGGTAAGGAGATTACTTTTTTTGGTATTGACTGGTGTTTGATAGCCGTAGTTTGTTGGGCATTTTTGTTGGTATTACACTTTTGTAATGTATGGTTATTTCACAAGTTTATGGGTACGGAATGGACAAGTAAGCAGATGGAACGATTGATTGCTAAACAAAAAGCCGAAATAGCATTGATTCAGAAGGATGTTGATCAGATGTATCCAAAAGATGAATTGGTTAAAAAGAAAGAAGAATTTATTAAACAACAACAATCAAAAGTTATTGAGGCGCCTGTAGTATCTAAGAAAGACCAAATAATTACAATGATTGCGGCGGCAGGAGAAAACAATGCGTTAGGAAAAGATAATGATCTGGTTTGGCATTTACCGGATGATTTTAAACGTTTTAAACAATTAACTACTGGACATCATATTATTATGGGTCGAAAGACTTTTGAATCATTTCCAAAACCATTACCAAATCGTGTACATGTTGTAATAACTAGAAATCAAAATTATAAGCCAGAAGGAGCTATTGTAGTTCATTCTATGGAAGAAGCTTTAAAAATAGCTAAAGATGATCCACAGCCTTTTATTATTGGTGGTGGAGAGATTTATGATATTGGAATGGAATATTCTAACTGTATTGAACTTACAAGAGTTCATGGGGTATTCGAAGCAGATACTTTTTTTCCAGAAATCGATATGGAGAAATGGACTGTTGATAAAAAAGAGCTTCATGGTGCAGATGAGCGACATGAATATGCATTTACATATTTGACCTATAATAAGAAGTAAGAGTTTTTGGTTTGTTGTCAAAAAGACTCATAAAACATCTAGAAAATCTTCTTTCTGAGAGAATCATTTCTACTAAATCTTTATCCGGCGGAGATATCAATGAAGTATTTTCTTTAACCACAAATAATAGAGAAATGGTGGTTAAAGTGAATAGTGTGTCTAAATTTCCTGGAATGTTTAAAGCAGAAGCAAGGGGCTTACAAGAATTGATAGATGCTACTATATTTAAAATACCTGAGGTGCTGTTGTTTGGTAAAGATGCTGATGTATCTTTTTTGCTTTTAGAATATATAAAGTCTGGAAATAAAACTCCAGATTTTTGGTCAATATTCGGTGAACGACTAGCAAATTTACATAAGCAAAGTAAACCCTATTTTGGTTTTGAAGGTGATAACTACATTGGAAGTTTACCACAATATAACTCCAAATATTCTTCCGCTTCAGAGTTTTATATAACTCAGCGATTACAACCACAATTCGAAATGGCTATTAAAAGAGGTTTTTCTTTTTCGAGTTTGGATAGTTTTTATGTTGCTATTGAAAACGAAATTTCGGATGAAGTTTCTAGTTTAATACATGGAGATCTGTGGAGTGGTAATTTTATAATTGATATTAATGGTTTTCCTTGTTTAATAGATCCAGCAGTGGCTTATGCTCCTAGAGAAATGGATATTTCAATGATGCATCTTTTTGGAGGTTTTGAACACGAATTGTTTGAGGTTTATAATGACATTTTCCCATTAATAGATGGTTGGAAAAAAAGAATGGAAATTTGGCAATTATACTATTTATTAGTGCATCTTAATTTATTTGGAGATTCTTATTTACCACAAATTCAATCAATACTTAAAAAATATTCCTAAGGAATGGTTTAGTATTCTTTTCTTTTTTAATAAAAACGCACTGCAAATTAATAGAGGTCAACCATTGATTGAGAATGGTCGTTCATCAAATTGAGCATTTCTACCGATCGTTTTAGCTTTTATTTTAGAGGTCTAACACAAATCAATCTTTATTATGAGAAAAACAAACCTATTAATGATCGTAATGATGCTATTCACGATATTTCAGTTGTCAGCCCAAACAATTGTAGAAAGACACGGACAATTAAGAGTAGAGGGAACGAAAATAAAGGATAAATGTAATAGAAATACTCAGTTGAAAGGAATGAGTTATTTCTGGCATCAATGGGAAGGAGGCGAATATTGGAATAGCAATGCATTAAAATGGTTAAGGGATGATTGGAAAGTAGAAATAGTCAGAGCTGCTATGGGTGTTCGCGGAGGGGGTGGAGATTATATAGATGATCCTGTTGGTTCTGTAAATCAGGTTAGATCAGTTGTAGATGCTGCTATTGAACATGGGATTTATGTGGTAATAGATTTTCATGCCCATCCTAATTATAAAGAACAAGCTAAAACTTTTTTTAGGCAAATGTCTAAGGAGTATGGAGCATATCCTAATATTATCTATGAGATTTGGAATGAACCTATTGGAGATTATGGAAATGCAGTTGGTACTTGGAACGAGATAAAAAGTTATTCTAGAGAAGTAATAGCGGAGATAAGAGCAAATGACCCCAATAATATTATAGTAGTAGGGACGCCTTTTTATTCGCAACGAGTAGACATAGCAGCAGACAATCCTTTGACCGTAGATATTAATAATAAACCAGTAAGTAATATAGCCTATACGATACATGCATATGCCGGAGCGCATAAACAATCATTGAGAGATAAGGGTAATTATGCAATTAATAAAGGCTTAGCATTGTTTATGACTGAATGTGGAAGAGTTGGAACTAATTATGGACCTAATAACAATCTAGATGCTGCCGAGTGGAACCGTTGGGAACAATGGATGGATAATAATGATATTAGTTATTGTAAGTGGTCATTAAGTAATAAAAACGAAATTAGTTCATCCCTTAATAGATCGGCTAGTCCAAATGGTAATTGGAATTATAATAATGATCTTACTGCAGAAGGGAAATGGAACAGGGATCATTTTAGGACTGTAAACACACCTCCATCATCTTGTGATGATACAGGAGGAACTGATGAAGATATGATCAAGTCTTTAATAACTCCTGATCAAGTTGCGAAAGGAGAAAACGCTTTTGTTGAAATAGAGTATTCCTCGAGTACTAATAGAGATCTTGTAATTGTTTTTCAATTGAACAGAAGCCCGTATACCGTTTATGGATCAAAAAGAACAAATGTTCAAGAAGGGACAGATACTATAGAATTAGAAGTTCCTATTGATGCAAATACTCCTGTAGCTGATAATGATTACAAATTTCAAGTTTTTATAGCACCACAAGGTGGGGATTGGAATGAAAGATTACATACTATCTCTAAAGTAAATATTGATTGTATTGATAATGTTGATAATCCGGACAATATTATAGTTAGAGCAAAAGGAACTAATAATTCGAAAATTGAAGTACGCTATAATGATGTGCGAATTGATAATGCTATAACGCTTACTAATAATTTTGCTAATTATAGTTTGTCAGTTCCAGAGACTTCAGGAAACTTTAAAGTCGCTTTTATCAATGATGATACTGGGCGAGATGTAGAAATCGATTGGTTAGAAATCAATGGAGAAAGAATCCAGGCAGAATCTAGGGAAGAAAATACAGGTGCCTGGGAGGTAAGTTGTGGTGGAGGAAGTTTTACACAAGCAATTCACTGTAATGGTTACATTAATTTTGGAAACGGAGCTAATTCAAATCAAGTAGGAACTATTGAAATAGGAGCGAAAGGAAACTGTGGAAGCGAAAAAATTCAGTTGTTAATTGACAACAAAAAAGTATCTGAATGGTCTCTTAACACGAATATATCAGTATATACTTATGAAGGATATAAAAATAATGAGAATATAAAAGTTGCTTTTATAAATGATGGCAACATAAACGATTGCGATAAAAATGTTTATATAGATTGGATAAAAGTATGTGCTACAAGATATCAAACGGAAGATATTGCTTCCAGAACAGGTTGCGGAAATTCGGAGTGGTTATTTTGTGATGGTAATTTCGATTTCGGCGCTATTGGTTGTGATAATAAAACTCCGGATGAGAGTATTCAGAACACTTTTGAGATATATCCTAACCCTGTAACTGATAGCAAGATTACTATAAAAGGCTCTGAACAATATACAGTAGTAATTTATAATATGATAGGTAAAAAGGTCTATGAAGAAAATAATGTATCTAATACGAGTATCATTTTAACAAATCACCTAAATAATGGTTTGTATATACTAAAGTTGTACGACTTGACTACTAAAACAAAAGAGACCAAAAAAATCCTTATAGATAATCATTAATTAAACTGAAAAGGAATATCAAGTAATTGTACTTGATATTTCTTTTTTACAGTAAGTATATCCATTGTTTATAGAATAATATTATGAAAAAAATGAAATTAATAATAATGTTAAGTGTGTTGGTTGGATTCTTTGCAAGTGCACAAAAAACATATTATGTGAGTTCTCAAAACGGGAATGACAATAACTCAGGACTAGATCAAAATGTAGCATTTAAATCAATTCAGAAAGCAGTAAATTCTGTAAATGAAGGTGATACTGTAAGAATTCTATCAGGAATATATACGGGTGGGAATGATAGTCCATGGAGCGAAATATTTATGTCTATATCTGGATCCGAAGGAAAATACATAACTTTTTCCGGAATACCTGATGCACAAGGAAAATTACCTACAATAGTTTCAGCTTCAGTAAAAGGAATTGATATGTTAGGGTCTTCGTATGTAATTATAGAAAACTTAGAATTTGTTCCTGCTAATCAAGATGTGAAAGGAATGATAGATAATCCCTCTTTTGGTTTGGAGCTTTGGAGAGCAAGAAGAGCTATTGGAATAGATAACGGCTCGCATCATATTATTATTCGTAATAATTATGTACATGATTTTCCCGGAAATGGAATTGCTATTGGTGGATCAGAAGTCGTTTTAATAGAAGGAAATTTAGTAGAACATTGTGCGTTTCGAAGTCAGAATGGAAATAGCGGAATTTCGTCATATCAACCAGCAAATTTAGATGTTAGCAGCTTTCCAGAATATCCAAATCATAGAATTATATATAAAAATAATGTTTCTAGATATAATGTGAATCTTAGAGGTTTTCTTGGTGGAGGTAATAGAATTACGGATGGTAATGGAATCATTGTTGATGATCACATCCAAGATCAAAAAGAAAACGGAGTTCCATATAATAGTAGAACACTATTAATAGGGAATATTTGTTATGGTAATGGAGGGCAAGGAATTAATGTGTTCTCTAGTGACAATGTTGATGTATACAACAATACTTTATTTGATAATGCACAAAGTACACGCATATCTAATCCTGCATATCCGATTGCTGTTGGAGATTCTCAATTATCGATAGGAAGAGTTAAAAATGCCCGTGTAAAGAATAATATTTTATATAATTCTAATGATTCAAAAACTACAATATCTAGATATCAGGACGAAAATATAACCTATGATCAAAATATACATTGGAACATAACTGGTAATCCAGAGCCGATAAATTCTAATGATTTTATTGTAAATCCAAAATTAAAAAACATTCAAGCATTAAGTGAATCACAAACTATCCTACTAGCAACTACATCGAATCCGTTTAATATCAATGGAGCTTCTGCAAAATTATTTACTCCTACCGAAAATAATAATTTTCCAGTTCAGGATATGAATCTTCAATCTAATAGTCCCGCTATCGATAGAGGCGTTAATGTAGGATTTGGAACTATTATAGGAGGATCAATTGATATAGGAGCTAAGGAGTTTCAAGGAACAATAAATACATTTGATGATATGATTGTTTCTACATTAGTTCCTAATGAAGTCGTCGGTGGGCAGGAAATAAATATCACAGTATCATATGAAGCAAAAGAGAATAGAGATATATCCATTGTTTTTCAATTAGATTCTAGCCCTTATACTGTTTATAAAACTAATAGGATTAGAGTTTCGGAAGGCTTAGGAACTATCGATATTCCGGTTTTTATACCAGAAAACACTCCTTTAGGAATAGGTAAATATCAGTTTCAGGTCTATATAACTTCGGTTGGAGGAGATTGGAACAATCGATTAGGTAACCTAAATAAGCCAAATATTGATTGCGTTTCGGGAAATACTGTCACTCAAGTTTTAGAAGTAGGAGCAAAAGGAAATTGCTCTGGCGAGCAAATAGAAATACTTTTGGACAATGAATCGGTAGCTCAGTTTACTTTAACTAATGATATAGAAGTGTATCGTTATGTCAATTATAAGGAAGGTCAAAATATTAAGATAGCTTTTGTAAATGATGATAATAGTTCTTGTGACTTAAATGCCTATATCGATTGGATTAAAATTTGTGATACTTTGTATCAAACAGAAGATTATTCTAGTAGAACAGGATGTGGTTCTTCAGAATGGTTATATTGTAATGGGAATTTTGATTTTGGAAACCTTCCTTGTGGTCAAAACCGAAATGGAGAGACAACAATGGAGGCCTTAGAAATATATCCTAACCCGATATCGAATTCATTTTTTATAGAGCATATAAAAAATGAATCACTTTCTATTAAGGTTATAAACCTAGAGGGGAAAATTCTTAAGTCATTTCAGTCCAAAACCGATGATGTCAAATCGACTTTTGCTATAGAAGATCTTCCTAAAGGGATGTATTTGATAAGTATATATTCTAAGATTAGTGGAGACCAAAAAACTATTAAAATTTATAAAGAATAAAATCATTCGCAATAGATTTAACCAAAATACAGTTAATCAAGCAGGTAATTACTAAAATTATCTGCTTTATCTATTTTAAAGTAGTATTCAAAAAAAACACAGTTATGGATGAAAAACTTATGCTATCAAGTTGAAATTGTATAATAAAAATATATGTTGGTTTTTTTTACTTTTTACTTTAGTAACAGTATCGCAAACCCAAACTAAGAAAAACGTTGGGATAAAAGATAGTTTGTTAACTATTTATACCATTTGTGAAGATGTTGAACAGGCTAGAGCATCTTATCATCTTAGTTTGTATTACAAGGATGTAGATATGGATACTTCCTTACAATATGCAGAAGTTTCTAAGAGATTATCCTTAGAACATAAGGATTATGGTCTATATGCTCGTAGTCTAAAACGATTAGGTGTCATTTATATGTATTCGGAAGATGCGGATTTAGCGTATAATTATTTTAATAGAGCTAAACGTATTGCAAATGATGAGAAAGATTATTTTTTAATTGCAGATATTCAATCAGACATTGGGTTATTATTTCAAAGAAAAAGTGATTATAAAGAATCATTGAGCAATCTAATGGAAGCATATTACTTTTTTAAAGATGAAAAACCTTCTGTAGAAAAGCATAAATCATTAAATAGGCTGGGAATTTTATACTCTAAGCTAAATAAAAATGATAGATCAATAGATATATTCTCTGAAGCATTAGAAGTTGCAATATTATTGGGTGAAAAAGATAGAGAAATTACTAGTTATATAAATTTAGCAGTAATAGAAACTCAATTAGAAAATTTTGAAAATGCAATTGTATTGTATAAGAAGATATTAAGTGAAATTCTAGACGATAATCTGACGTATTATAATCAAAGACGGACGTGTTATAACAATCTAGCATTTAACTATTATAAAGTAAAAGCGTATGATTCTAGTCTTGTCTATGCCAAAAAATCTTTAGCAATTAAGCCAGATAAATTGTTTGATAGTAGAGTAGGACAAACCTATCGTACTTTAGGCAATGTGTATCTTGATATAGGAGCTTATAAGAAAGCAGAATATAATCTTAATAAAGCTTTGTCAATTGCAGAAGAGTACGAAATAAAGACAGCGATTATTGATGCCTATAAAGACTTATGTAGATATCATAAAAAAACGGAAAACTATAAGGAAGCACTTTTGTATTATGAAAAGTTTAATTCACTCGAATCTAAATTATTAGATGAGAATTTTTCTGAACAAATTTCAAAAATAGAATCTTCTAAAGTAATTGAACAAAAAGATGTTGCTTATGCTTCTTTATCAAAAGAGAAAGCAGAAGATAAAAAAGAATTCGAATCGGATATAGAAAGAATCATTTGGATAGTAAGTATTGTTTTAATAGCAATTATAGGAATGATTGTAGTATATGTATATCGCAATAGAGTGTATTTGGTAGAAAAGCAGAAGCAGATTTCTATGATGAAATTATTTGCTTTGAGATCTCAAATGAACCCTCATTTTATTTTTAATACGATAAATGGAGTGCAAAACTCGATATTAAAGTCAGATAAGTTTAGTGCATATAACTACCTAAGTAAGTTCTCTCAATCAATTAGGTTAATTCTTGATAATTCGAATGATTCGTTTATCAGGTTACAAAAGGAATTAGACCTTATTAGAGTGTATGTAGATTTAGAAAAAATAAGATTCAGAAATAAACTGGATTTTACATTAAAGGTAGATTGCAATATCGAAGAACAGAACCCCTATATTCCTGCAATGATTTTACAACCTATCATAGAAAATTCCATAATTCATGGTATTAGTAATAAACCAGATGGAGGCCATGTTTCTTTAACAATAGAACCATTTAATAGTAACTTAAAAATTATTGTACAAGATAATGGAATTGGAAGAAAAGAAGCTCAAAAAATAAAAATGTCTAAGCCAAAAGGTTTTATCGGAATTACTTCGATTAATACAAAACAACGAATAGACATACTGGTAAAATCAGGGTATAAGGATGCTAGATATTATTTTGAAGATCTCTTTGATAAAAATAATGAGGTAAAAGGAACTAGAAGTATATTAATTCTGCCATTAAAGAATATGTATGACAAAAATAATTAATGCCATTATAGTAGATGATGAATTGAACGGTATAGAAAATTTACAATCTTTACTAGTAACATTCTATCCGCAAATTGAAATTATAGGTACTGCACAAACGTTCGAAGAGGCCCAGACTCTATTGAAATCATATACAATTGATGTAGCATTTTTAGATATTCAGATTGGTACTAGAAGTATTTTCGAGTTTTTAGAAAAGTTTACAAGAATTGATTTTGAGATAATTTTCATGTCTGCACATAATCATGCGCTAGAAGCTTTTAAGTATATGGCACTAGATTATCTTTTAAAACCTATCGATATTGATGACTTTAAAAAAGCTATCAATAGACTTTTAGAAGGCTTGGAGAGAAGATATTTTGCTAATAATGCAAAAGAACTGATAGAGCAACTTAAGTTAGAAAAAGATAAGTTTAATAAAATATCTATTCCCACCTTTGATGGCTATGAAATTGTTTCCATAAGTTCGATTTTATATTGTTTAGCAGATGGAAGTTATACTCAATTGACACTAAATAATAATAAACATATTTTGGCTTCGCAGAATTTAAAATATTATGAGTATCTGCTGGAGAGTTTTGGTTTTTTAAGGATACACAACTCTAGTTTAATCAATAAAGATCACATCACTCGTATTAGTAAGTCTGATGGAGGGTTTGTCGTAATGGACGATGGAAAAAAGTTATCCATTTCTAAAACCAGGAAAGTAGATTTCTTTAGAAGTTTTAAAATCAAATAGGCTATTTAAAAACATTTTTTAAGTTAATTACTCTTGGTATTTATACTTACTTTTGTTAAAATTTTAAAAGACACAGTACATGAACGCATATGTTTTTCCAGGTCAAGGGGCTCAATTTTCAGGAATGGGACTGGACTTATATGAGAATTCAGAAATTGCAAAAGAACTTTTTCATAAAGCCAATGATATTTTAGGTTTTGAAATAACTAAAATCATGTTTGAAGGTACTGCTGATGAGTTAAAGGAAACAAAAGTTACTCAGCCGGCGATATTTTTACATTCGGTAATTTTAAGTGAAGTATTAGGAGATAGTTTTAAACCAGATATGGTAGCAGGTCATTCTCTTGGTGAGTTTTCTGCTTTAGTGGCTAACGGAACATTAAATTTTGAAGATGCACTTAGATTAGTTTCTAAGAGAGCATTAGCGATGCAAAGCGCTTGTGAATTAAAACCTTCTACAATGGCTGCCGTTTTAGGATTAGATGATGAGGTAGTAGAAAATGGATGTGAAGAAATTGATGGTATTGTAGTGGCTGCAAATTATAATTGCCCTGGTCAGTTAGTTATTTCTGGAGAAGTAGAAGCTATAGAAAAAGCTTGTGAGCTTATGAAAGAAAAAGGTGCTCGTAGAGCTTTGGTATTACCGGTTGGAGGTGCTTTTCATTCACCGTTAATGGAACCTGCTAGAGAAGAGTTAGCAGCAGCAATAGAAGAAACAACTTTCAATACACCAAACTGCCCTATATATCAAAATGTGACTACAACTGCAGTGACTGATCCTGAGGAAATCAAAAAGAATTTAATTGCTCAGTTAACTGCTCCTGTAAAATGGACACAAAGTGTGCAGAATATGATGAAAGATGGAGCAACATCATTTACAGAGGTTGGTCCAGGAAAAGTACTATCGGGATTAGTGAAAAAAGTAGATAGATCTATGGAAACTATTTCTGCATCTATTTAATATAAAAGAATTATAAGGAAGCCTCGAAAATTTAAATAGTTTTCGAGGTTTTTTATTGATAATACTTAATTTAAAAATTGTTTTTAGTTACTTTTTTTTGATTTTTTCGGTTCTAAATTGAGTCTCTAGATATATTTGTTTCCAGCGCCCGTCTACATAATTTCCGACTTTAAAATTATAAGTGTTATTATCTATATATTCCCACATATCAGTTACCAATGAACTCCCATATTGATACTGGTATAAAATATTTTTTCCATCAACTATAACAATTCCTTCAGTAACACCTCCGAAGATATCGAACTCCCAAAATTTAATGGTATTGGTTTCCTGATCAAATTTTCGTATCCCATGATTTCGCGAACCATATTTAGTTTGTTTTTTATCTATAAACCCTTTTGATTTTGCTATGACAATTGTACGGTTAAGGTCAAATTTAAATATCGTTTCTTGTTTAAATGCCGTTCCATCTCCCCAAGTACCAATAGCTTTCCATTCTTTATCAATCAGGTTTTCGAAAACAACAAGATTTGATTCTTGAGCCGATATTAGTTTAATAAACGAAAAAAAAATGACTGCGAGTTTGATAATGTTACATTGCATACAATAATAATTTAATACTGAATGAATAGAGCTTTTTTATCTATTAAAAGTTCTATTCTGCTAATTTAAAATAATACTTTTTACTTCACAGTTCTATTCATCGGTTAATAACTTCCATTGAACGATACTTATTCCGTTTTAACGAACATATAACGACTTAACAGAGGTGTTTTTCCATTCGCGGGTATAAAATGTCATCCTATCTGGCTCCAAGGTTTTTATGGGACTTCTCAAATTATATTTACGGTAACGAATACAAAAACCCAAAGTAAATGTCGTATTTAAGAATTATAATAATCACTTTAATTGGCTTTTCTGGATTTACTCAAGAGGCTTTTCATAATTTCGGTAATGTTCAAATTCATTCAACCGCTCAGATAGGTTTTCATATAAATGTTATCAATAATGGAGAGTTTGACAATAACGCAGGAAAGACAGGTTTTTATAACGATAATAGTTTAACAGTTTCTGGAAATAACGAACCAGTATTTCATGATTTAGAAATCGATGTTAAAGATGATTTGGTTTTAGAAATCGGCGTAGGGGTTACTAACTTTCAAGAATTTGTAAATGGTAGAGTAATAACTGATAGAGATGAGAAAAGTGTTTCATTAGACTACATAAATGATGCTCCATATTTAGGAGAACATGATGATAGGTATGTCGATGGGTATGCTACTTTAAATGGAAACTTAGATTTTTCTTTTCCTGTAGGTGATGATTTTAGGTTAAGACCTATAAAAATTGAGAATGAAGCTGCTAGTAATGGCTCCAGAGCTGCGTACTTTTTTGAAAACCCTAATACGCCAAATTTTTTTGTTGATAGCTTTGATACTGAGATGTATGAAGATTTATTATTTGGTGTAAGTATTTTCGAATTTTGGGATTTAGATGGTAGTAATGAAACTAGAGTTACTCTAACATGGGATAGTAATAGTAATATACCTACATTAGTTGGAGATCTTAACGATTTAAGAGTGGTAGGTTGGAGTAAAGAACTTCGTAAGTGGGTTAATTTAGGAAATACCTCAGTGTTTGGTGATGTAAACAAAGGTGAAATTTCTTCTAAAGCAATTATCCCGGATGATTATGAAGTATTAACTTTTGGATCATCAAATAGATTATTAGATGGAGATTTAGAAATTTTTACTGCTGTATCACCTAATGGAGATGGAATGAATGATACCTTTAAGATTCAGGGATTATCAAATTTTCCGGATAACGAATTATTTATATATAATCGATGGGGAGTATTAGTTTTTCAGAAGAAAGCATATCATGAAAATCAAAACTTTGCTGGTATTTCTGAAGGTAGAGTCACAATTTCTCAAAAATCAGAACTGCCTGAGGGGACCTATTATTATGTATTGAACATAACTGGAGCAAAAGATAGAGCGGGATATTTTTATATTAATAGATAAGAGGTTAAAAATAGTTGTATTAATTGTTAATGGAGTTTGATAATAAATAATCAATTTGTTCAAATGTATAAGTTCCCATAAGCTCCCCTTTTGGGGAGATCAAAAATTTAGCTGGAATTTCTGAAACACCATATTTTCTTGCAATATCAGATAATAAAACAAAACGATTTTGATTTACAATTTGGTTCTTCCATGTATACCCAAATTTATCAGCCACTTTTTTCCAAGACTTTAGATTCTTTTCAAGAGCAACCGTAACTATAGTAAGTTGGTTATCATGTTTTTTATAGATTGCGACCAGTTCAGGACTTTCTTTAAGACAGGGACCGCACCAAGAACCCCAAAAATCCAACAGTACATATTTTCCTTGTAGATTTGATAATTTAAAAGGAGTGCCATCAATAAGAGTCGTTTCAAAATCTGGAGCTAAATCTCCTTTTTCTGCTGCCGAAAATTTTGTATATAAATAGAATACCCCAAATAAGACAATAATTCCTAGAATAATGTATTGTGATATTTTTTTCACTTTTATTTGAGATATATCTTTTTTAATAATTTATAGTTGTAAAGAACTATTGCTTATAGATTTTACCATTCTTCATAACGAAAACTACATTTTCCATAGTTTTGATGTCATCTCTAGGATCTTTGTCTACTGCAACTATATCCGCTATAAAATCTGGAGCTATTTGCCCTAATTCTTTACTCATGTTTAATACTTTTGCATTAACGATAGTTGCACATTGTATAGCTGTTATAGCTGGCATTCCGGCTTCAACCATATATCCAAATTCTTTTCCATTTTGGCCGTGTTTAAAAACTCCTGCGTCGGTACCAAATGCAATTCGTACTCCTCGTTTATAAGCTTTTTTAAATGTATTTTGAATTTTTGGACCTATTTCTAATGCTTTGGGAACAATAATGGCTGGATAATACCCATCAATTGTTGCTTTTTCGGTTACTTCTTTACCAGCGGTAATCGTAGGTACTAAGTAAGCTTTCTTTTTTTTCATTAGATCCATTGTTTTAGTACTCATTAGAGTCCCATGTTCTATGGTCGTTACTCCACCATTTAAAGCACGTTGCATACCCTCATCACCATGTGCGTGAGCTGCAACATGAAATCCATAGTCTTTAGCGGCTTCGCAAATTGCTTTTATTTCTTCTAGTTTGAATTGAGGGTTAGAACCACTTTTAGCAACACTTAATACACCTCCTGTGGCAGTTATTTTAATAAGATCTGCTCCGTTTTTGTAACGTTGTCTTACAGCTTTTTTAGCATCTTCTACGCCGTTTACAACACCATCTTTAGGTCCTGGATCTCCTATAATAGATTTTTTACTTCCATTAGTGGGATCTCCATGTCCTCCAGTACTAGAAATAATTTTTCCGGCCGTAAAAATTCGTGGACCTATTATTTTTTCCTGAGCAATTGCTTTTTTTAAAGAGATGTTTACACCGCTTCCTCCAAGATCTCTTACAGTAGTAAATCCTGCCAACAAAGTAGCTTCGGCAAATCCTACAGAGTTGTAGGCAACATCTGCATCATTATGAGTGTAACGTTCTAAATATGCCTTCGGATTGGATTCACTCTCCATATGAACATGCATATCGATAAGTCCCGGCATAACTGTTTTGTCTTTGAGATCAACAATTATATCATTGCTATCTCCCTCTGTATAACCGATTTCTACCTTGCTTATTTTGTTTCCAGAAACCACAATGGTTCTTTCAGGAAGAATTTTTCCAGTTTTACTATCAATTAATTTTCCGCAATGCAGATATGTGTCTTGTGCAGTAATTGTAATACTTATTAAAACAAAAAGTAAAGTGTAAAAGAATTTCATAAGCTAATAAATTGAGTGAAATTGTTTGTGTATATTATCAGATGAACAATTTAAAATAAATTAATCTAATTGATTAATAGATTATGATTTCTTTTAGAAATATAGGCTGGTAATAATGGCTATTTACCATGAAATTTCATATCAGGTAATGCTGCGTTGCCTTTTAAATATTTATTAAACCAATCGATTATATCTTGATCTCTTTCTTCTTTAAACTGACTGATACCATGATCTGCTCCTTCATAGATTTTTAATCTATAGGGTATTCGATATTTTTCAAATTCTAAAGCTAGTTTTAAGGAATTGGTTGATTTTACTCTCCAATCTGCATTACCATGTAATAATAAAATAGGAACTTTAGTAGAGAATTTATCTGCCCATACTATTGCTGATCTTTTTTCTAGTTCAGCTTGTTTGTTTTGATGATAATTGGGAATTAACTCAGCATAAACACCCTTTTCCATATTAGGTCTATCGATTGTTCTCAGATCAGACTTTGCGCCTCCGGTAACAGCCGCTTTTATATTGTTCATTTTGGTAAGAGCAATATATGTCATCATTCCGCCTCGACTCCAACCATACATCCCAATACGTGTTGTATCTGCCTTTGGTAGCTCTTTAATTACTTTAGATAAATTTAAGACATCATTTATATCATTTCCTCCAAATTCTTCCATTCCTTCACTTTTACCAGATCCTCTATAATTACAACCAATTACAATATAACCTTCACTTGCTAGTTTTGAAAACCTAATGGATGCCCACAATACATTTAAATTACCAAAATCTCTATTCCCTCCTCTGTTGTAGATAATAACTGGATATTTCTTGTCTCCTTTGGGAACTGAAGCGAAAGACTGAATTTTTAGCCCATCACTTAGATAAGTGATTTCGAACATGTCTACATTTTCGGAATAACGAAATCTATCTTTAAATTTAGTTTTAGAAGAATCTGTAAATACTTTAGGATAAAGTTGCCAATCAATTTTCTTTTTCTCTAGAATTATAGATTCCTGAGATGAACATGAGTAAAGATTTATAATAATTAAGAGAACTAAAAAAAATCGTTTCATTTGTTTACTTTTTCTTAAGGACACTTAACCTGTATAGATATTACAAAAAGTTAAGTGTGTGTAAAATGTTACCTTAATAATTCTACTAGATCATTTTCTATATAGTCAGGTATAGTATCGATATCTATGATTTCATCAGAAAGATGCTGTTTTCTTTCTTGTAATTGAAGAATCTTTTCTTCTATCGTATTTTTAGTGATGAAACGAGTAACCATAACATTGTTGTTTTGTCCAATACGATGGGCCCGAGCAATAGCTTGTTTTTCTATAAATGGGTTCCACCAAGGGTCTAATAAAACAACATAAGAAGCTTTGGTTAGATTAAGACCAACTCCACCAGCTTTTAGTGAAATAAAGAATAAAGAGATGGAATCATTTTTCTGAAACTCATTAACTATTTTTTCTCTATCAGCGTTTTTTGTTTGACCAGTAAGACTAACAAAGGATATGTTTTGTGCTTTGCACCAAGTTTGATAGATCTCTAAATGAGATACAAAAGAGCTGAATACTAGGGCTTTTTTATGGGATTTAGCTAAGGTCTCTAGATAAGAAGTAACATCCTTGAATTTACACGAAGAATCTTCTGTTGTGGAATCTAATAGTTTAGGGTGGTTGGCTAGTTGTCTTAATTTAGTTAAGGTGTTTAAAACATGTATTTTATTAGTGGCAATAGGATCAATACCTAGTAATAGATTTCTTGCAGCTGATTTTTGAGATTCGTATGCTTTTTCTTGTTCATTAAGCATTTCTGTGTAGATAATTTGCTCAGATAACTCAGGAAGATCTTTTGCAACTTGTTCTTTGGTTCTTCTTAATATAAAAGGTTCTATGAGTGTTTTTAGTTCTTTAATGCGTTCTTCGTTCTGATATTTCTCAATCGGAATTTTAAAATGATCTTTAAAAAACGGAAAACTTCCCAACATTCCTGGATTGATAAACTCCATTTGGGACCAAAGATCAGATAATGAATTTTCTATAGGAGTTCCGCTTAGCGAAATTTTATGAGTTGTATTAATATCATTAATAGCTTTAAATATTTTAGATTCTTTATTCTTAATCTGCTGACTTTCGTCTGTTATTAAATAGGTGAATGTTGTTTTTTGTAAAATAGAAATATCCTTAGCTAAAGTGGTATAGGTGGTCAGTATGATGTCATAGGTTTCTAAATAAGGAGCTATTTTTTTTCGATCACTCCCGATGTACTTTGTAATAGTAAGGTGCGGAGCAAATTTTAGTATTTCCTGCGCCCAATTAAAAATAAGAGAAGAGGGTAAAACAATTAGAGCTTTTAAATACGTTTTTATTTCCAGGGGATCGCTAAATAGATCTAGTCGAACGGTTTTTGGAGTTGATTGTTCTGTTTTTAGTTGTTCTTTTGAAAAAACAAGAGTTGCAATAGTTTGTAATGTTTTTCCAAGTCCCATATCATCAGCAAGACAAGCTCCCAGATGATTTCCTTGGTGTTTTACTAACCACTTTACGCCTTCTTCTTGATATGGTCTTAATGTAGCTTTTAGTTTAGAAGATGATTGATATTTTAAATCAATTGTATCCTTTATTTCTAGTTCTTCTGGGTCAACGATTTCTTTAAGTAGTGTGTAATTTCCTTTGTTAACAAGGATACTATCTTCTTTTACTTTTCCGAAATTTGCTAATTTTTTATAACGAGTCATCCATTCCAATGGAATAATGAAAATGGTTTCATCATCCATTGGAAAGAAGCGATTATTATCTTTTATGTATTTAATAAATTTCGAAAAAGGAATTTCTTTTGTACCAATTTGTACTATTCCTTTGACATCGAACCAGTCATTTTTTTTTTATTTTTTATCTCGATTTCGTGTGAATCAAGATTTACAGATTTATTATCTAAATCCGGTAGGATGATTTCGACACCTTCTTTTTCAAGATCTTTATGGTGATTCTGTACCCAGTTAAAAATTGCTAAAGGATCATCAGAAGTTGTAGTTTCTAATAAAAGGTTTGCATTTACCTTTAAATCTTTAGACTCTAGTAAATCTATTATTTCTTTTTCAGCCTTTGGATCTCTTTTTATTTGGGTGATCTGGATTTCTTCGTTATCTCCAAAATGTACATCAGAAGATGTTTTTTTATTGCTATTGTAATCAAAACTAGCTTCTCCGTAATTAAAAATTACCTTAGCAACATAATTTTCCTTTATAAAATCTTGGATAATTTCTAGTTTGTAGGATGCTATGTTTTTATGAATTACAATTTCGAAGCCATTAGCAATTACATCTACATTTTTGATAACAGGAATAATTACTTTATCTAGATATGTTTTAATGTGTTTCTTAGCAATGGTAATCTTTTCTTTGCTAAAGAAAGGTTTTAGTTTGTTGGCATTCAGATTGTTAATGTGGTGTATGGATTTATCTACAACAATCCAAGACGGTTCATTTAATAAAATTTGAATACTATGGTTTTGAGGGATTATTACCTTTTCTTCATCCTTTAACGAAAAGGCATAATCAATTCCTTCATCAGTTTTTGTAAATTCTAGAATAGGGTTGAGGATACTTTTTCCAATCGATAATCTATGTACTTCAAACGGATCTTTTCTCTGCGCATTATGTATTACAGAGTATTCGTTTTTTATAACTAACTCATAAAAGTCAGAAAGTTTATTGTTTACATAATTAATAACAACATCTTTAATTTTAGGATCTTTTAGAATGTCAGCTAAACCGAATGTTTTTCTTTTTTTAGCGGGTCTAAACTGTTGTTCTAAAACAGCTGTTTTTAAACTGGAACATATTTCTAGCAATTGTTCATGAGCTGTTTCTAAATATGGTATCTCAAAACTTTTTAATGTTGCTGGAGTAGCCTGTTTTTCTACATATCCTAATCGGTCATTTGTAACAGGTACAATATACGCTTCTGGTAATGGAGGGATTCCAGGTAAATTATTATGGTCAACTAGGTTATAACAGATGCAAAGTGAATCCATTGTGGGTATTTATTGGTTGTATTTAGTTATTAACTACGGGGTTATTTATATATATGTAAAAGAGATTAAAATTATTTTCTAACCTAATTTTACTAGCTTTTTTGTCTATTTCGTTACAAAATCGATAACGTTTTTTGTAATAAAATCAATTTGCTCATTATCTAATTCAGTATGCATTGGTAATGAAATCACTTCTTTTATAAGCTGATTAGTAATTGTGAAATTTGCTTCATCATAGCGATCATCTTGATAAGCCTTTTGTTTATGTAAGGGTATTGGATAATATACACCACAAGGAATTCCTTGATCATTAAGGTGTTGTACTAACGCGTCTCTATCTGTATTGACAACACGCAATGTATATTGATGAAATACGTGACAATCGCAAGTGTCACAAATTATATTCTCATTAGTGTCACAACTATTTCCTTTCACTTTTGGGGTGATAATATTCTCAATTCCTTCAAAAGCTTTATTATATTTTCTGGCCGCTGTTCTTCTAGCATTATTATAAGTATCCAGATTAGGTAATTTTGCTCTAAGTACTGTAGCCTGAATAGAGTCTAAACGAGAATTTACACCAACCACATCGTGATGGTATCTTTTATACATTCCGTGATTTACAATACCACGAATGGTATGTGCTAGATCATCATCATTCGTAAAAATAGCTCCACCATCACCATAGCATCCTAAGTTTTTAGAAGGAAAAAATGAAGTAGAAGATACATGACCAATAGTTCCCGTTTTAGCAACTTTACCATCATTAAATTTATAACTACCACCAATTCCTTGAGCATTATCTTCTATTACATATAGATCATGTTCTTTTGCTATTTTCATAATTTCATCCATATTGGCAGCCTGGCCAAATAAATGAACAGGTACGATCGCTTTTGTATTAGGAGTAATTGCCTTACGTATAGCATCGGGATCAATATTAAAAGAATCTTTTTCTACATCCACAAGTACCGGATTTAACTGTAATAATGCGATTACTTCTACTGTCGCAGCAAAAGTAAAATCTGCAGTAATTACTTCGTCTCCTGGTTTCAAATTTAATCCCATCATTGCTATTTGTAAAGCGTCTGTTCCATTCGCACACGGAATCACATGCTTTACATCAAGATATTCCTCTAATTCTTTCTGAAAACTATGTACTTCAGGGCCATTAATAAATGCAGCAGATGAAATAACGTCTAGAATAGAGGAGTCTACACGTTCTTTTATTTGTTCGTATTGACCCTTTAAGTCAACCATTTGAATCTTCTTCATAGGATGTGTTTTGTAACCGGACGAAAGTACAAAATAATGATGCCATTGCCAATGTGATACTTAGTTTTGATCTGTTTTTTATTAACGGATAAAATCAAAATAGTGTCATTTTAGCAACAGCCTTTCTTCTAGATATTTATAAAACTATTCCTTAACGAATTTTATTGTTTTTTCGTGATTTACTTGTAAAAGGTATATCCCAGAGGATAATTGCTCTAATTTTTCTGAAATATTATATTCTGAATTTTGGGTTACTTTCACTTCAAAACTCTTCATTTTTTTGCCAGTTATATCGTATACTGCTAAAGATATTTTATCGGATATAGAATATCCTTGTAGTGATAGTAAAGCATAATTTTTTACCGAATTTGGTGATAATTTTATTGATTTTTCGTTTTTATCTAAAGGCTTATTTACTTCCGTATTAAAAGTCAAAGCCTTATTAATATCTCCTACTACAAAACCAGAGATAATACTTCTTTTAAAATTACCTGTACTTTCTGAATTTAGAAACAAGCTGTATACACCTTCTTCCAGATTTTTGGTATCGAAATAAAAACTATCGTTGATTTTATCAAAAGTAATTACTTCCGGATCACTTTGTACTTGTGTTCCATCAATATTAGAAGTTCTAATAATTACACCGCGTGTTTCTATGTTTGTAAGTAAAGAATTGTTTTTTTGTGTTGAAGAAATATCAACTTTTAATAAAGGATATTTATTTCTTATTTGATTTTCTAATGACATCGTGATTCCATTATTTTGTTTTACAAAGGCAGCAAAACGAGAATTACTTTGTAACTTGATATTATTAGAAGTAAGAGAGATTACAGATCTATGATTGCCTTGGGTATTAATTTTTAACTGATCTGTTTGTTTTTTGTTAATGCCTTGAAACGTAGCTTTAGGATTTTCGTGTATAATTTCGGCTACTGCAAATCTAGAGTTTTTGTCAAAAATTATTTCGTCGTATTCATTTTCAGAATGTATGATGTAATAGTTACTAGTGGTGATGTAATTCTCTGGATTTATGTTTTCAAAAGATGGATTACTTTTTTGAGAACGATTTTGTATGTATGATTTTACATAAGGCCAACTAAATTGTCCAAAACTTACATCTATATGATCAAAGAATGCGCGATAATCATTTTTTTTAAAGACATATGTTGCTCCAGGCCTTAGCGTACTTCTATAAGGTGCAACACCATCATTTGCACCTTGGATAGGAAGTAAAATTCCACCGGTAACCGTAAAAGCGGCTCTGGCAAGAAGATTTGATCCATTGAAATATCCGGAAGCTCCTAAAACAACAAATTTTTCTGGCTCGTTATTTTCATTGTTATCTAAATATGGGCGAACTACATCTCGACAATAATAAGTGGTAGAGGTTCTAGCACCTTCATTTAAACCAGTCAATCGCCAAGCCCAGTTTAACCAAGGCATTTGAGAAATGTCGGCTAGATAAGTTCCCCAATATGGAGTTCCCAAAGCAAAAACTTGTTGTATCTTATCTTTTTTTCCATATTGAATCATAGCAGCTTCTGCGGCTTTCCCTCCATTACTATGGGCTATGATATATACATCTGCGACATTGTATTTGTTTGTAACAATGTCAATGGACTCTGCAAGTAGTTCTCCATTGACCCATATGCCACCACCTCTTGTTGTAGCAACGAAAACAGCCTGATATCCTTCATTATATGTTTTTTGATAAAAAGAATTATCAAATAAAAATTGACTTTGATTTAGATCAATATATCCGTGATTAAAAACAATCACTTTTCCGTTATAATTTGCAGGGGTCGCTCCATAATGAATGGTTGATTTAAAAAGCGGACCAACAAAAAATGGATTGAGTTTATCAGGTGTAGGCAGTTGTACCTCTAAAAAATTCTGAGAAAAAAGTATTGCACAGGATAGTAAAGCAATTAGAGTAAGTTTTAATTTCATAAGATTTGAGTTTGCGTGATAGTTGGTGTTAATTTAAGAATTTTAATAAACAAAATTTGTTAAAAACGTAAAATTTTAAATATATTTTTAGTAAAATGATAATTATTATGTGTTTTTGATAATTTGAAAATTTCAGGTTTTGCACCGTATGTTTATCAATTTTTACAGGAAAGAGCCGTATTTTAGCGATGTATTAAATCAAGACTTTTGAATTTTTTCTATAATTTCCTTATTTCAGTTTTCAATAGTATGCTTCCTATAATAGGACTCTTAAGTCCTAAACTTACTTTGTTCGTAAAAGGAAGGAAAACAGTTTTCGAAATTTTAAAGGAACAACTAAAAAAAGAAGATCAAATAGTTTGGTTTCATTGTGCTTCGCTTGGAGAATACGAGCAAGGTGTTCCTGTGATGGAGATGATAAAAAAGAAATATCCTAGCTATATGTTATTGGTGACGTTTTTCTCCCCTTCAGGATATGAGATAAAAAAAAATAGCACCCTCGCTGATAGTATTGTTTATCTTCCAATAGATACAAAGAAAAATGCTAAAAGATTTGTAGAATTGGTGAATCCTAAGCTTGCAATTTTTGTAAAGTATGAGTTTTGGCCTAATTACTTACGAGAGTTAAAAAAGAACAATACTCCAATTACCATAATTTCTGCAGCATTTAGACAAGATCAAGCATTCTTTAAGTGGTATGGAGGTTTTATGCGTAATGCTTTAAAAACGGTAGATCATTTCTTTGTACAGGATACAATTTCTAAGCAATTATTAAGTCAAGTCGATTTCAACAACGTTACTGTGAGTGGTGATACTAGATTTGATCGGGTATCTCATCAAATAGAAATGGATAATAAAGTAGATTTTATCTCAGAATTTATAGGAGATAGACTTTGTATAGTTATAGGTAGCTCTTGGTCAGAAGATGAAGAAGTATTTACAGATTTTGTAAATCAGGCTAGTGAAAATTTATGTTTTATTATTGCCCCGCATGAAATAAAAAATAGTGGAGTGCAGTCTTTACAGAAAAAAATAATCAAAAAGACTATTATTTTTTCAGAAAAAGAAGGAAAGAGTTTACAAAACCATCAGGTTTTTATTATGAATACAATTGGTTATTTATCGCGAGTATATAGTTATGGCGATATCGCATATGTAGGAGGAGCAATGGGTACCTCTGGATTACATAATATATTAGAGCCAGCAACTTTTGGGATTCCAATTATTATCGGTCAGCATTTTGAAAAATTTAGAGAAGCTAAACAATTGCAAAAGTTAGCAGGTTTATATTCTATATCTACTTCTGAAGAATTTAGTGCTATTATGAATAAATTAGTTGATGATCGGAAATTTAGAGAAAAAACTGGAATGATCGCTGGACACTTTATCAATAGCAATACCGGAGCAACGGATATGATTGTTGCTTATTTAACCGAGAAGATTGCAAAACTCTAAACAGATATTGCTTCTCTTAGATACCTTCTAAATGGAAGCATTTCTCGATATACCTGAATCACTATTTGCGTGAAATCAGAGTGTAGTACATCTTCCTTTTGTAATTCATAAGCTACTGCAAAAGTTCTTTTTTGCAATAAATCTATATGTTCGTGATCCATAGAGTACCCTTTAGGTGCTTTTTTAAGAGAATTGCCGTCATCATATAAATTACCAAAGGTATTTCGGAAACTTTTTTTAGCAAGAATTTTTTTTAATTCTTCTCCATTATAATCAATAGCTTCTCTAATACTTTGCAGTGTTTTACTTTCTGGTCGCCAATATCCTCCAGCTAAGACACATTGAGAAAGGCCTATTTCGATATAGAAGTCTCCCTGTTTAGATAATTGATCTAATCCTGCACCGAAATGATCTTTGTATACAGGTTTGTTAGGATGAAAAAGTAAGTTGTTATTAATTCTATTGATTCCTTTTCTTCCTGAAGTCGGATAATATTCTGGATCAATTTTGGCAAGTTCTACCTCCAGATGATCTAACCAATCTATAAAAGAATTTCGAATTTGTTGATACCATTTTCTGTTAGTATCCATCCATTCTTTGTTATTATTTTGTTGTAATTCTGAAAGAAATTGAAATAAATCGCTGAAATTCATTCTGTTAAAAAAATTAAGATTTTTTGTGAAAACATTACCAAGGTAATAGAAATAGTGGGATTAGAATACCGTTATACCGATATAATAACAACTAAAATTTTTTAATTATGAAAAAAGTAATTTTGGCCTTAGCGTTTTTATTTACTTTAAATGTAATGTTTGTTTCTTGTAGAGAAACTAATAAGGAAACAGAAAGTACTACCGAAGAAACCAGCGAAGTACAAAAAGAAGTTGAAAATACTGCAGAAGAAGCTTTAAAAGAAGCTGAAGAGATCGAAAAAGAAGCGGAAAAAGCAGTAAAAGAAGCTGGAGAAGAAGTAGAAAGTACTCTTGATAAAGCGGTAAAAGAAGATAACAAGGAGGCAGAAACTGAAGGTGGTGAACAAACATCTTAAGAAGACGTTAGAGTAGAAAACTTATTAATGTAAGTTGAAAAAGAAGGCCTTTCAGTATGAAAGGCCTTTATTATTTTTAAAATAATCCGTTTAATTCTGCATCAATACGATTAATTATACTACCAAGATCCTCGGGGTTATCGACAAAATTAAGATGGTCAACATCTACAATAAGTAAATTACCTTTGTCGTATCCGTGTGCCCAGGCTTCATATCGTTCATTTAATCGACTAAGATAGTCGATGCTAATGGTGTTCTCATATTCACGTCCGCGTTTATGGATTTGTGCAACCAGATTAGGAATACTACTGCGCAAATAGATTAGTAAGTCAGGACCTTCGACAACACTTTCCATAAGATCAAAAAGTGATTTGTAATTTTCAAAATCACGATTCGTCATAAGTCCCATAGCGTGTAGGTTAGGAGCAAAAATATATGCATCCTCATAAATGGTTCTGTCCTGAATAATATCTTTACCACTTTCGCGTATTTCTAGGATCTGCCTAAAACGACTATTAAGAAAATAAATCTGTAAATTAAAAGACCAGCGCTCCATTTTATTATAGAAATCCTCTAGATAAGGGTTTTCTAATACATCTTCGAATTGAGGTTCCCATCGATAATGTTTGGCTAATAATTTGGTTAGTGTTGTTTTTCCGGCACCAATATTTCCTGCAATAGCTACATGCATAAGTGATTATTTTTTTTGGAGTGTTAGGTCAAAACTGTAAATCTTACTTTGGTCGTAAATATAAAGGATTTCATTAGTAACATAAAACTGTTTTATATGAATTTCAGGAAGATTTATTTTTTCAATTTCTCCGGTCTTTGTGTAACGATAATATAAACCATCATCTTTTAGAACTATCAAATCATTATTTATAATTCTGATATCATTATATCCCTCGTTCTCATTTCGGTTTAACAAACTTCCATAAATGTTGAATTGAGAAAGGTTCTCGGAAGTAAGTATCCAGCAATAATTGAAGTTACTGCGTAATAATGTAGGGAGTTCATTAATGGGTTGTGTAGCGACTAATGTTTTTTCAGAATTGGTGTTAAATACCTCTAATTGTTGAGTGTTGTTGTCAAAAAGCCAACTGCTATTATCATTTGCTGGAGAAACAAGAGAAACACTTTTAAACTCAGTAATTGTATTAAAATTCACTCGGGTTATTTCCGATAAATATTTGTCAACTAACACAATAGTGTTCGAGGATTCATAGAACAATAAGATTTTTAAAGGATTTAATACCGATGCTTGAGTAAGTTGACCAAGAATAAAATCACCAAATTGCCATTCTTGATTATTCCATTTTTTATAAAAAATATTGTCTTTAGCATAATAAATTGCACCAAAAGAATCAATTCCTAAAAACTGATCAGCCTTTAATGCTATAGTGTCTTGTGCTATTACGTTTCTCTGGGTATACCCCTTATGAATAAACCCTAATAAGATTAAAAACAGAATAATTTGTTTCATGAAATAGCAAAGTACAAAAATAAGGCCGTTTTTAACAAACTAATTTGTAACCAAAGCCCCTTACATTGATAATCTGTATAGAATCATCTTGTTTTAATTTTTTTCTTAGTTTGGTAATAAACACATCCATGCTGCGGCCATTAAAAAAATCATCATCACCCCAAAGTTTTTTTAAAATCATAGAACGATCTAATACTTGATTTTTGTTTTTAATGAGGTGAAATAATAAATGAGCTTCTCTATGCGTGAGTTGATGTGATTGATTATCGTAAGTAAGAAGTTGTTTAGGAAAATCAAAGGTATATTTTCCTATCTCTAATGATTCTGAACTTTGTTGTGTTTTAGTCCTATGGAGTAAATTATTGATTCTAACGATAAGCTCTTCCATGCTAAATGGCTTTTTTAGATAATCATTTCCTCCGATAGTAAACCCTTCTACGACATCTTGTGTTTGCGATTTTGCGGTAAGAAATATTATTGGAATAGTTTCATTCTCTGATCTGATTTCTTTTGCTAAAGTAAATCCGTCCTTTTTGGGCATCATAACATCTAACACTAATAACTTTGGGGTTATGGATTTGTATATTTTATAGGCTTCTTCGCCGTTTTGGGCAAGATGCACTTTAAAGTTTCTGGTTTCTAAACTTTCTTTTATAATTTGCCCCAAAGATGGCTCATCTTCTGCTAGTACTATTTCGATAATTTCATCCATTGGGTAGTGTGATTTTAAAATTAGTTTGATCTTGATCTAGAAGTAATTCTATTGTTCCTTCATGTTTTTCAATAATAGTTTTGGTGTAAAATAATCCTATACCAAATCCTTTTACATCGTGCGTATTTCCTTTCGGAACTCTATAAAATTTTTCGAATATTTTATCTTTTTGTGATCTAATTAAAGATGTTCCGTTATCCTTAATTTCTAGTGTAATATTAGGATGTGTATTTTTTAAATATATATCAATGTTATTACCTCCATATTTAATGGCATTATCAATGATATTATTAATAGCATTTTCGAAATGAAATGCATCCACCTTTTTCCAAATATTTTCATGAGTATGATGAAAACTAATGTTTTTTTCTGTAGTATTTGTTTGATGTCTATTAGTTATTGTTTGGGTTAAATCGACTAAGTTTACTTCTTCGAGATTTAACTCTAGTTCTTCACTATCCAGTGTAGCGGTCTCTAATATTTTCTCTACCATGGTATTTAACTTGCCCAATTGATTAGAAGACATGTCAATATATTTTTTAGTTTTTTCAGGATCATTTTCACGATTAAAATTTTGTATACCTTCTAAGGCTACGCTAATTGTAGCAATCGGAGTTTTAAATTCGTGAGTAATATTACTGATGAGATCATTTTTTAATTCAGCTAATTGTTTTTGACGATTAATAATATTCAAAAGATATAAAAGACATCCTATTACAGCACTAACTAATAAAAATGATAAAGCAATACCGAATAAGTTTTTCTTTAGAATTGTACGTGTAGTATTCATAAAAGATAGTTCTAAAGAACTTCCTCTAGGTAAATAGTAAGATTTTGTCTTAGTTTTTAAATCAGATTGATTGATAACATTTTCATTAAATAAGAACGATGTTCCGGTTTGATCTTGAAACGTAATTCCATAACTAATGGTTAACTGTTTCCTCTTTAATTGATTGTTTATTATAGTGTCTAAAACTTCTAGTTGTAGCGAATCTTCATTAATCGAAATTATGATTTTCGATGTAAGTTGCTCAAAAGCTTTTTTTCTAGAATCACCATTCTCTATTTCTTCTAATCCGTCTGGAAATTCGATGATTTTAGATGAATCTATACAAAAGTTTGGATGCTGATCCATTCGATCGATACTATCTACAGAAAGACCTCTATATATTTTTATATCACTATGATCTAAGCCTTCAGAAAATGTATAACTTTTAAAATCAACCGTTCCCGAATCTATTTTTTTTAAAAGGTTTGAAAAACTACTTTTCTTTAGAAAACTACCAATATTAGAGGAGTCTGAAGAAAAACCAATCGTATTTTTTTCTGCTAATTCGGTATAATATTGATCAACGGCATTGTCTAAACTTATCTGTACTTCATTAATTAGTTGTTGTTTACTTGCTTCGTAATTCTTTAGATTCCAATATACCTGAATGCTCAGAGTAACTAGAATTACAAAGGCAATAAAATACAATATACTTCTGTAACTATTTTTTTGCATAGTTCAAAAATAGGATTCTTAACTGATATAAAAAGAACCAGTTAACACTCGTTAACACTGGTTAACGGTTTGGTTAGCATTTGGCTTCCATATTTGTAGTGTACAAATCATATAAACTAAAATTAACATGAAAACACGGATCTTAACAGTAGTTACTCTTTTTCTTCTTTTGACTTCTTTTATTAACCGCGCACAATCAACGTATTATAGGGGTCATGATGGAATTTTGTTAGATGAGGCAGAGTTAAAAGAAGCAGAAAGTAAAATGAAAGATAAAATCCAAAAGATCAATAAAAAAGCTGTAGTTGAGATAGAGATAAAAGACACAGATTTTAGAAAGGATTCGATAATCCATGATTTTGGTTTTCATGTAAATCTGAATGGTACTTTAAATTTAAAAACAAAGCTTAATTCATATAAAGGAAAAAAAATGTTAGCGTCTTCTTTAATAACATTACAAGGGGATCAAATAAATATTAGCGATTTAGAAGGAAAACCAACGTTGCTTAATTTTTGGTTTACTAATTGTCCTCCATGTATTGACGAAATGCCAGAATTAAATAAGTTAAAAGAACATTTTGGAGAACGTGTAAATTTTGTTGCTATAACCTATGAATCCAAAGAAAAAGTAGAAAAATTTCTAAAGAAATATAAGTTTGATTTCAGACATGTTATAGACGCTAGAGAATATACAGACGCATTAGAAATGAAATCGTTCCCTAATAATATTATACTTGATAAAAACGGCGTAGTAAAAAATATAGAAGGTGGAATACCTTATATAAGAGATGAAAATGGTGGAATGAAAATGGGAGAAGCTACAGAACTAAAACGTAAACTAGAAACCCTTTTAAAATAAACAAAAATGATAAGATTAATAATACTAATAACATTATTCGCTATAGCAAAAATTTCGGCACAAGATTTTCAAGGGATAGCAACCTATAGCACAGATAGGAAATTAGAGATACAATTAGATAGTACACAGGTGAATTCTGAAATGCAGAAACAGATTCATGAAATGATGCGTAAGCAATTTCAAAAAGAATATACACTACGATTCAATAAAGAAACATCAGTCTATAAGGAAGAAGAAAGTTTAGGAGCTCCACAACCCGCTTCAGGAATGCAAATAATGATCGCAGGATCTGGAGCCTCAGATATTCTTTTCAAAAATACAAAGGAAGAGAAGTTTGTTGCACAACGAGATATGTTAGGCAAAATGTTTTTAGTAAAAGATACTTTAACCCATTATAATTGGAAACTATCTAATGAAACTAAAAAAATAGGAAACTATAATTGTTATAAAGCGACCATGACCAGAACTCAGGAAATTATTAGGGATATACGAGTTAATGGAGAAGAAGAAAAATCCGAACCAGAAACGGAAGAGATTGAAGTAGTAGTATGGTATACGCCAGAAATACCCGTAAACAATGGTCCAGCAAACTATTGGGGTTTACCAGGACTCATTATGGAGGTTAATGACGGAGATTTGCGAGTTTTATGTAATAAAATTGTTTTAAATCCAAGTAAAAAAATAGAAATTGAGGAGCCAACAAAGGGTAAAGAAGTAACTGAGACCAGATTTGAAGAAATCATGCGTAAAAAAATGAAAGAAATGCAAGATAGAATGCCGCGCCGAGATGATGGTAATAGTATAGAAATTAGAATAGGAGGATAATCATAATCATCGATCAAAACAATCAAAAAATGAACAGGATTTTATTAGTATTATTCATACTTGTGTTTTTTAACATAAAAGCACAAGTAACCACTATACCTTTTGAAGAAGACGGCCTCGTTTTTATAAAGGTACGGGTAAATGATCAAGAAGAATATTTAGATTTTGTGTTCGATACTGGAGCATCGATTGGAGTTTTGGACAGTGCAGTGGCCGAAAGATTGAATATAAAATCTAATTATTCGCAAAATGCACAAGGTGCAAATGGATCGCAAACCTATAATATCGCTACAAATCAAACTGTCAAGATAGGAGCAGTCGTATTTGATAACTCGAATTTAGTTCTTGTAGATTTACAAAAGCTTTCTCAACGATCTGGTAGAAAAATTCAAGGTATCATAGGGTATGATGTTTTAAGGAAGTATCGAACAAGCTTTGATTTTCAGAAAAAAATGATCACATTATATAATGAAGGTGATTTGATTTCAGGATTGGATTTATACACTAAGATTCCAATGAAATTTGATGGAACACCTATTCCTCAAATTGATTTAACCTTTACTTTAAATGATGGTAATACGCTAACTGGAAATTTTCTATTTGATAGTGGTGCAAATATGAATGTATTGTTTAATACACCATATGCTGTAAAAAATGATCTTAGAAATAGATCAGGAAAAACAATTAAAGGCAAGGCAAGAGGGCTGAATAAATCTACAACTTATACGAAAGGAACTATAGAAAAATTAAGATTCAACGATTTCGAATTTACTGATTTACCAATTGATATTTCAGAAGGCAAAGAAGGAGTATCAGGCTCTTCCAATTATACTGGAATCTTAGGAGCACAAATTATTAATAGATTCGACATGGTACTAGATTATGAAAAGAAATTATTTTATTTCAAACCTAATGAAAAGTTTAATACTCCATTTGAATTTCCTACTAGCGGAATAGGTATAGAAAAGGTAGAAGGCAAAATATTAGTAAGTCATGTGGTACAATCTAGTGAAGCGTATGAAAAAGGTATTAGAGAAGGAGATGAATTACTTAAAATAGATGGATATGGTGGGAAGGAACTAAACTTCTGGAAGAAGCATTTAAAGCATGATCAAAAAAAGGTAGAAATAGAAGTAAAAAATAAATCAGGGGAAGTACATCGAGTAGTTATTTTATTGAAACGATTAATCTAATAGAAGACTGTTGTTTTTTTAGGATATAATTAACTTTTATTGATTAAACCTAGTGCTAATCATAGAGTCTAAATATTTTAAAACTGCCTAATATGAAGACTATATGTACATGGGTTACTATTCTTGTAACCTCTTTAACAATCGCACAGGATTTTCAGGGAAAAGCCTATTATTTCAGTAAAACAGGAATGGATATGGATTTTGGTAGACGACAAATGTCGGAAGACCAGAAAAAAGCTATTGCCGATAGAATGAAATCTGTCATGGAAAAAACCTTTGTGCTTACTTTTAATAAAAGTGCCGCGACCTATAAGGAAGAAGCACAATTAGATGCATCTGGTGGAGGTGGTGGAAGATGGGGAGCTATGCTTTCTGGTTTTACATCTAATAATTATTATAAAAGTATAAAAGATGGTCAATATTATGATCAACGAGAATTTTATGGAAAAAACTTCTTGATCAAAGATTCACTAGCAAAATATAATTGGACTTTAGTTAATGAGACTAAAAAAATTGGAAATTATACCTGTTTTAAAGCAACCACTACTAAAAAAGTGAATGAAGTGATGGACTTTAGAGCTATGAGAAGAAAGGCTAGGGAACAAAGAGATCAAAGAGAAAACGGATCTGATGATCAGGCAAATGCAGATAATGCTCCGGATATGCCAGAATCACTAGAAGAAATTGAAGTTACTGCTTGGTATACACCAGAAATTCCGGTAAACCAAGGACCAGGATCTTATTGGGGATTACCAGGTTTAATATTAGAAGTACAAGAGGGAAGAACAACACTATTGTGTAATAAAATTGTGCTAAACGCCGAAGAAAAAGAAGAAATCAAACCACCAACAAAAGGGAAAGATGTTTCACAAGCTGAGTTTGATGAAATTACAAAGAAGAAAGTGGAAGAAATGATCGAACAATTCAGTACACAACGAAGAGGAAGAGGAGGCTTAGGCGGAGGACGCAGAAATTAAAATTCGTTTAAAAAAATTAATCAAAGAAATGAAGCAAAAAATACTATATGCCATATTGTTGGTAGGAATCACTATGTCTGCACAGAAAGTTCAGATTACGGGATTTGTTAAAGATTCAGTTGGTAATCCATTAGAAATGGCAAATGTAATAGCCTATAAAAAAAGTGATAATTCCATGACCGCTTATGGAATTACGAATAGTAAAGGAAAATATGGTTTATCAGTTCCTGCTAATGAAACCTATTTACTTAAGGTAAGTTTTATAGGGCTTTCTGCAAAAGATAAAACTAGTATTGTAAAGACTGAAGATGTAAAAGTAGATTTCGAGATGACTTCAGAAGCAAATAGTCTTGATGAAGTAGAAATCGTTTATGAGATACCAGTAGTAGTAAAAGGAGATACATTGGTATATAATACAGATTCTTTTACCAATGGTAATGAGAAAAAATTAGGTGATGTTTTAGATAAGCTACCGGGGATAGAAGTAAATGATGACGGAGAAATAGAAGTCGAAGGAAAAACAGTTTCTAAAGTAATGGTAGAAGGAAAAGACTTTTTTGATGGAGATTCTAAATTGGCGACAAAAAATATTCCGGCAGATGCATTAGATAAGGTAGAAGTATTAAGAAATTATGAAGATGTTGGCCAAATGCGCGGCCTTCGTAATAACCAGGATCAGGTAGCGATTAACATAAAACTGAAAGAAGGTAAAAAGAATTTTTGGTTCGGAGATATAACCGTAGGAGCAGGAGTAGGAGAAACAGAACGATATTTGGTAAAACCTAAATTGTTTTATTATAATCCAAAATATAGTATTAATATTTTAACCGATTTTAATGATATAGGAGAAGTACCATTTTCTAGAAGGGACTACTTTAATTTTACAGGAGGTTTTAGAAATTTAGGTAGAGGAGGGACTTCGTTTAATATAACAAGTGATGATTTGGCATTTGCCGTGCTACAGAATGATCGAGCTAATGAAATTAACACCAAGTTTGGAGCTGCCAATTTTAGTATGTCTGCTAGTAAAACATTAGATATTAGTGGATATGGAATTGTAAGCAATACTAAAACAGATTTGATCACCAATACAAGAAGAACGTATATTGATGATACTGCTGATCCTACTGACAATACAATAGAGGAAACTTTTGATAATACAGAGCAACGTAGCACTTTAGGATTGTTAAAACTAAGTGCAAGTTATAGACCGAGTAGTAACTTTCGATTAGATTATGATGTTTTTGGGAAACTTTCTCAACAAGAAGAGGATGATACTTTTCTTTCTGTAAGAGATGATATTTCTGAAGATATTAACGAACGATTAGAAAATGACCCTTTTTCTGTACAACAAAATTTAAATGCATATTATACACTAAATTCAAAAAATATCTTCTCTTTTGAAGCTCAACATTTATTCCAAGAAGAAGATCCATTTTATAACGCTATTAGGTCAGAAATTCCTTTTAGAGGAGTTTTTACACAAATTAATGACCCTGCTGATCCGGATGTGGATACCTTTGATCCCTTAGAATCTTCAGAACGATATAATATCAATCAACAAAAAAATGTAACTACCAGTAAACTAGATGCTAAATTAGATTATTACTATGTGTTGAACAAAAAGAGTAATCTTAATTTTACGCTAGGATCCACATTCAGTAAACAAAACTTTGATTCTGATATTTTTCAAATTTTAGATGATGGAAATCAAAATAATTTTGAGTCAGAAGAATTTACTAATGATGTTACTTATAATTTTAATGATTTATATGCTGGAGTACATTATAAGTTTATTACTGGAATCTTTACCTTTAATCCAGGAGTTAGTATTCATAATTATGATTTAAAAGATGAGCAATTGGATACAACGATCAATCAGAATGAGTGGCAGGTATTACCAGATTTTTTTGCTTTAGTACAGTTTAAAAAAAGTGAGAGTCTACGATTTAATTATTCAATTACCGCCAACTATACAGATATAAATAATCTGGCAGAAGGATATGTTTTTAATAATTATAACTCATTATCTCAGGGAAATAGAAGTTTAGAGAATGCATTGTACGATAACTACTCTTTAAACTATTTTAGTTTCAATATGTTTAATTACACCAATATCTTCGCTAGATTAAGTTATACCAATAGACGTAATCCTATTAAGAATACGAGTGTTGTATCTGGGATCAATAGGGTAAATACACCGATAAATTCTAATCTTGCCGATCAGGTTTTATCCGGTAGTGGTAATTTTACGAGGACTTTTGGTAAGATCAAAGGAAACCTAAGTGCTAATGTAAGTTGGTCTAGTTTTAATAATATAGTCAACACATTGCCTAGTGAGAGTATTAGTCTTACACAAACGTATCAGACAGAATGGTCTACAAATTTTAAGAAAGGACCTAATTTTGATCTTGGTTATAGTATTACAGTGAATGATTATGATAATAATGGTGCAGAAAGTACTTTCTATACCAGTCGCCCTTTTGCCAGATTAGATTGGACTTTTGCCAAAGGCTTCCTTTTAAAATCTTCTTATAGTTACTATAATTATCGAGATACCGAAACTACCTTAAATGAATATAGTTTTTGGGATGCAGAGGTATTTTATCAGAAACCAGATAGTAAATGGGAGTATAAATTTTCCGTTACCAATTTATTAGATACTGAAAGTATCAATAGAGATAGTTTTAATGAATTATTTAATAGTACATCTAGCTATGTAGTGCAACCAAGATATTGGATTTTAAGTGTGAAATATAATCTGTAATTTTGGTTTTAGTAGCGATACAATATTGACATAAGTAGTTTAGGTTTTATAGGTGTATCTCGTTTGATAATAGGAGATTGGTGCTAAAATTGATTGATGAGGTGTATAGTTATATTGAGTGTGGCAAGTTACATGTTCAAGCAAAAAAGATTTTAGTATTCAAAAAAAGTAACGAAATTAGTTTTGGCTCGTCATCTTACTATGCATACAATTATTAGATTTGTTATTTCCGTAAGTGTCTTTTTATGCACTGTTATTTCCATTGCACAAAATGGCAACAAAACCATCACAGGGAAAGTTTTAGATAAAGAAAACAACCAACCGATTTCATTTGCTTCTATATATCTAAAAGGGCAGGCAATTGGTACAATATCGAATGAAGAAGGGAAGTTTGTTTTTCATATTTCTAATAGAGGAAATGGCACAGTTATAATATCTAGTTTAGGATATAGTTCTATAGAGAAAAATGTTGATGATTTTAATCTTGATCAGCAAATATTTCTAAGTGCAGAAGTAAATGCTCTTAGTGAAGTGGTGATTACAACGACAAAAAAGAAGAAATTATCGGCAAAACAGATAGTAAAAAAGGCATATCAGGAGATTCCTAATAACTACCCTGATCAGTCTTATATTCTGGAAGGTTTTGTTCGTGATTTGCAAAAAGAAGATAGTACATATGTAGAGTATTTAGAATGTGCAGCTAAGTTTTACAATCAACCTACAAATAAAGAAGTCGAAGCTAAAGTAGAGCTTGTAGCCATAAGAAATAGCTATATCGCAGAAAAAAATCCTTGGAACAAACAGTGGGAAAGAAAAAATTCAATTATCGACTTAATAGAAGATGATTTTATAAGATTTGATTATGGACCCATTAAAGGAAAAAATGGATGGAAATATGAGTTGGAGGATATCTTGCCTTATAATCAGAAGTATGTATATAAAATAAAAGGAACAGATGCACCTTTTCAGAAAGCAACACTATACATAGATACAGAATCTTTTGCCTTTGTAAGAATGGAGCTTACGCGAACTGCATATAAAGGAAAATCGTGGAAAAGAAGATTAACACACGGAGGAGAACAAGTGTATTATAATGTAATTTTTGAATATCAGGAATATAGGAACAAAATGTACTTAAAATATCAAAGGGAAGAAGATACTTGGAATATTTATGATACTAAAACTCCTAGTAAATTACTATTCGTAAAAGAACCAAAAAAAGAATTGTTCGTAAACAAAATCATTGTAGATAATGTAGAGAAATACCCATTTACTCGAAATATGAATTCTGATAGTAGTATAGAAAATCACTCAAGCGAATACAATGCAGAGTTTTGGTTGAACTATAATGCTCCAGAACAAACTAAAGAAATAAGCAAAATTGAGCAATATTTAAAAGGAACAAGTAACTAGTCAGTAGTTTTCCGTTATATCATCTGGTAAACATATATCGCTAAAGTCACAGCGACAGCTCCAATAAGAATGCCTATTTTGTTTTTAAATGTATTGTTCTTATAAGATTTTCTATTCTCCTTTTTAGACCAATAAAAGATCACGAATGAGATAGCAACTACAGCGCAACCTATAGCTAAATACAGTTTAGTCTGTTGATCAAAATAAGAAGTTCTATTTATAAGCGAAATGCAAATAAAGAAGAATATAAATAATAGTAACTTGCTATTTTTTTGAATGGTTTGCATAGTGTTTTTTAGTCTAGAGAAGAGTTCTAAAAACTCAATTTATATAATCCTCAGTACAATTTATAAACTTTAGTTCTCGATGAGTTGATGAACTTAGAATTAAAGTATCTTGTTTTATACGATATGTATATTTCACATTGTCAAAAGGTAATGATTCATTGATCGTATGGTAATAATTTTTTATTTCTTTACTAAGGTTCTTATCTTCTTGTTGAGCAACTGGTAATTTTGCTAAACTATCATTTAGAAAATGATAAGCTTCCTCAGAATAATGCTTTCCTTGTAGTTGGATTGTTTTGGTCACAGTATCTAACTCAATATTTCCAAAATATAGGTTTTTGGAGAAATCTTTAATTTTGATTTGATTGTGATAATCAAATGTTATCTTATACAATCGATTAGATGGATCGTGATTTCCAGAAACGATCCTCCAAATACCATGAAGTTCATTTTCGGTCATATAATTTTGTTTAAGATTATTTATGTAATCATAAGCGTACCAGATCATAACTGGAATAATTAAAAACTTAAGCCAGTATATTTTTTTAAACTTCTGCGGTACTATTTGTGGTATTAGTTGTACTGTTTCAAAAGCTTTTAGGAAATAGGTTTTAAATCCTTTCCAATCTGAAAATAGTAAAAAGAAACCTAAAGCCGTAAGTTTTGCCGCATGCCATAATGCGCCATCAATCTCATAAAAAAAATCTACAAATAAGATATTTACCATAAAACTTAGGAATAATACAACCCCTAATCGTTCTGTTTTTCTAAACAATAATAGCAATCCTGCGATGATCTGCGTAGTGGCTATGACCAACCCATAACTTCTAGAGTATCCATAATAAAGCCAAGTAAACATAAAACCATTAAAATTATCAAGTCCCGTATCAGTGAGATAGCTAAGCCCCATGTTAAACTGGGTTTTAAGAATCTTACCAAAAGCATATGAGAACATATTATATGCTATATAATATCTACAGGCTACTCTTATTAAATATAAAATATTGGTTTTAATAAATTGAGTGATGTTTTGCAATTGATTCATAAGAGATTTTAGATTACTGATCGATATTTTTCTTTACTTCGATTTTTTTCTGCTCTTTTTCTTCAGGAATTCTTTTTATCATCATTAGCATTTGCCCTAAGTGACTGGACTGATGTTCCATTACATGAAACCAAGCATAGTGATTATTCATAATAGATCCAGGCCTCATATCATTTAACCAAGAATCATTACGTTTTTTAAACTCTTCTATAGTTTTAGTACGCACTTCTTTATAAATATTTAGATAATAATCTATTGGTTTCCCTTTATAAAGATCCCTTGCTTTTTCTCCTAGGTCTAAAGCCGTCATCCATTTTTCTTTCTCTTCTTCGTTAAAACCTCTTTTCTCAAAAGTATAAACTTGGTAATAAACTTCCGCGGCAGCAAGGTGCATAATTAGGGCACCGATACGATTGGCTTTTTCATCCATTAGATGATCGGTTTGTCGGATGTCTAAATCCTGCACTCGTCTTTCTACACGGGTACTTAGGTTATTGAGCATTGATATCATAACTCCTATCTGTGGAGAAAATTCTTCATCCGTTTTAATGACATAACTGTTTACGATATTTTTTCCTTCGATCAATAAACTTTTTGATGTATTGCCATCATTTTTTATAGATTGCGCTGTGAATTCTTTGATGAGAACTACTTTTCCTCTACCAACACCTTGATTCCATCCAGGAATAAGTTCATTTTTCACAGGATCTTCAAAGGACGCATTGGTAAGTGATATTGGTTCATAATCCCCTTTCTTGCTTTGTATGGATAACTTTATATCATCAAAATAAAATTTACCATTATTTAAGCATAATCCTCCGAAGTTAATGCTTTTAGCATTTTTGTCAATTTCACCTTCAATGGTATATGTATTCCATTCGTTTTTGGTAGCCGGTCGATCCATCATATTGTCAAAAAAACCACTCTCTCCATTTGTGTTATCTACTCTTGCCCATAATGCAGCTACTCCTGTAGTGTCTGTTCTATCTACTTTAATCAGCCCTTGTAATTTGAATTTTGTTTTTTTGTCCGTTTTTACTTCTATTGTTTGTGTAAAAGAAGTCCAATCTCTAGATACTTTCTTGGTTTGTGCTGATATTTCATATTGATGAAAGATAGCCAATACAATCAGTAGTTTTATAATTTTATTCATTTTGCGAATTGATGTTTTTAATAACAGTATATTAATAAGTGTGCTAAGATGGAATAATGTTACCTTTGAAAATGAAGTTTTTTAAATAAAATACTTATTGATTATATTGTTATATCAATGAATTTAGAAACATATGACCTTAAACGAACGCCTTGAGAATAAATTAGATGAAATAGCTGATTGTCTCTTACATTTAGATGATGATAATGTTGAAATTGGTGCTTTAACCGGTATTTCTGGAAATGCTATGTTTCATTTTTACTATGCTGATTATAAGAGTGATGATAAACATAGAGAAAAAGGAAGTCAGATTATCAAGGAAGTTTTTAACAGAATTGAAAAGGGTTATAGCTATCCTACATTTTGTGATGGTATTGCTGGAGCACTCTGGGTTCTAGAATTACTAAAAGAAGAGCATTTTGTAGAATTAGAAGAGGATATCATCACGAAAGATGTAGATGAATATCTTTTTGATAAAATGAAAGCATTTATTGCAGACAATGATTTTGATTTTATGCATGGAGCTATTGGGATTGGTTTTTACTACTTAAAACGATATCAAAATGTAACGTCTAAAGCTTTAAAGGATAGATATAAAGATTACCTTAACGTTTTAATTGATGCTATTTCTGAAAAAGCAATAACTAAAAATGGAGTTGTAAAATGGGAATCTGAGATCAGATCTGGAGAATATATAGCAAAAGGCTACAATCTAGGGTTGGCACATGGAATACCAAGTATTATCAATTTTCTCTCAAGGTTAGCAGTATATTCAGAGTTTTCTCACCAAATAGAAAAACTACTAAGTCCCTCTTGTTTTTATATTTTAAGTTGTAGGCATCAGGGTATTAAATTAACATCATCATTCCCTAATTGGATCGTGGAAGAAGAATCCGATATCTATAATTCTAGGTTAGCATGGTGTTACGGGGATTTGGGAATTGGAGTTTCACTTTTAAAAGCGGGTCAAATTTTAAAAGACGATATACTTTTGGAAGAAAGTATCCGCATTCTAAAAAAAACTACTTATAGAAAGGACATGGTTGAGGCAGGAATAAAGGATGGTGGAATATGTCATGGAGCATATGGAGTGATGCATATTTATCAACATTTGTATAACGAGACTAACGATTTATCGTTTATGGAATCCTCAAAAAACTGGAGTAAAATAGCCCTTGATTTAGCTGTACATAAAGATGGTTATGCAGGATACAAGGAATACTCAAATATAGAACAATGGATCTCTTCTATGAATTTGTTAGGCGGTGTTGCTGGAATGGGATTATCTATTCTTTATTATTTAAGTTCAAAGACCTCCTTTAAATGGAGTGAAGCTTTTCTAATTAGATAGAAAAACTTCACAATCTCGTTATTAAGATTCTCTATAACTTAGGTTGATATTCTTCATAACCCATTTGCCATAGAGCAAAAGCAAAAGTATTGGCATATACTTCGTAATACCCTGTTTTAGAAGCACCTGTTCCAGCGTGGCCTTCATCAAATTTCACTGCAAATAAAATCGGATTATCTTCCTTATTGTATTCTCTTAATTTGGCTACGAACTTTGCAGGATCCCATATTGCTACTCGACCATCCTTCATTCCACCAGTTACAAGAGTAGCTGGGTATTCTATTCCTTTCTGAATCTGATGATAAGAATCCATTTCAAGTAAAGCTTCAAATTCCTCCTTTATTTCTACTGTACCAAACTCTTTTATGCTATTTTGACCATTTGGTTGGACTTCTGATCTTAACATATTTAAAGCAGGAGAAGTTAGTATTACAGCCTTATATAAATCTGGTCTTTCTGTCATTGCCCTTCCTGCGAGTATTCCTCCTGCACTGGATCCCCATATAGCAGTTTTTTCAGAACTAGTATAACCTTCCTTGATGAGATACTCAGTAGTCGCAATCATATCTTTCCAAGTATTTGGTTTAGTAGTTTTGTAACCATCTTTGTGCCAAGCTTCACCTTTTTGTCCTCCACCTCTAACATATGAATAAACCAAGACTCCACCTTCCACTACCCAAGTTAGAAAACTTGGATTAAATGAAACACCACTAGCTGATCCATAAGAACCATACCCATAAAAAAGTGTTGGATTCTCTCCGTCCTTTATCATATCTTTTTTGTAAATTATTGTAATAGGAACTAAAACTCCATCGTGAGAAGGTATTTCTAAATTTTTAATTTTTAAATTACTGAAATCAGAGTATTCTTTTACAGGAATAATTGGTTCGATTTCGAATTTTTCAGTATTAAAATTGTAGATATAGTGTATCGCAGAAGATAGATGGCCCCATGTGCTAATTTTTAAAAAATTTTGTTCAATACTTTGAGATTGAATATTTATATCCGCGACATCTTCTCTTGGCAATTTTATTTCTACCTCTTTACCTTTATCTAATTTATATAGTTTTTCTTCTATTCCATTTTTTTGTACTGTAAAATATAGACCAACCTTGGTTATGTGAAATTTAGTAATTGTACTTTCTTTTTTTTCTTTAACCAAAATCTTAGGAGACTCGAAATTAATATTTGACATTGGAGTAATACACAATTGAGTATTTGGAGCATTCTTAGTGGTTAAATAAATCAATTGATTATCTCGATTAATTCTAAACCTTTTTATTTTATCTTCCTTTCTAGCTAATAATTCCCAAGAAATATTTTTGTTTAAAATATCTTCTTCTCTTTTAAAATAAATATCATAAGTAGAATCTGAACCTCCAACTACTGCAAATAAATAACCATCTTTTGAATCATAGTTATAGACAAGAGGGAAGTCCGCTGACAACAATCCAAGCTTCTTGTTATTTTTTTTGGAAAAAACAATATTTTTTTTGTTGGGATCACTTCCTAGTTTATATAGTACTGATTGCATATCCATCCAATACTGATCACTCTTAGGGTCGTTATTAACGCTATATAAATAAATAAAACCGGTATTATCAGAAAGCCAATGGACACCAGCAAAACTGGTTAAGCAATCCTTAATAATTCCAGGTAGTATTTTTTTTGTTATGACATCTAAAACAATAATATCAGATGTTTCTTCACCTTTTTTAGATAAACCGATTACAATTCTATCACCTTTCCAATCTGGTTTTAAATAACTAATGGAATAATCATCTTTATCAGAATAATCTTTACTGTCATATATGAAAATCTCTTTCGAATTTAAATTTTCTCTGTAAAAAATCTTAGATGCCTTTTCGTTAGAGTTTCCTTTAGTATAAAAAAACTTTCCATTACTACTGTATTTTATGATCCCAAATGAAGCTTCATTTTTCTTCGTATAGGAAGATTGTTTATTAATTAGTTTTTGTCTTCCTGGTATTTTTTCTAAAGTACTGAAAGCCGACTTACCTTCTTCTTTAAGCCATTTAATAACAGTTGAATCTTCCAAATCCTCAAGATTGCGATATGGGTCTTCAATCTGTTTGCCATGATATGTATCTACTGATAGAACTGAATTCACTAGATAATTATTATTATTTTTTTTTGAACAACTGGAAACGGATAAAATAAAAATAAAAAAAATGTTGAACAGCAAACTTTTTTTAGAAGTCATTTTCTAGGATTTCATAAGGTTAATTAAGAATTAAATGTATCGAAAATAAAATTCTTGATACATTTAATTCATATCTATTTTACTTTTAATAAATATTTGTTAAAATAATTAATGATCTGGACAATTAGTATCTTTTGTGGGGTCTTGATCAGGACATATTGGTTCTCCTGGTTTTGATTTTTCTCCACAATTGGGACTGTCTTGTGTACCTCCATAAATTTGTCTTGCTTGAACATCATTTAATTTGGATACCGTAATTTTTTTTAAATTTAATCTCTTACTTTTTTTCATATTTCTTTATTGTTTTAATTCACCATCAAATCTAAAAATATAATGGTTTTAATTAAACTATTTTTCTTAGATGTACTCTTAATTCTAGAATTAAGAGTAAGTTAAATGCCTTAAATTACTTGTTATCAGTATTTTGTATTTTTTTAATAAAATAAGAAGGATAGATTCCAGTTTTCTTATAGAAATATTTTGAGAATACTTCTGTGGAATTGAAACCAGCTTCTTTAGACAAGGCTTTTATGGTATAATTTTGTAATTTCTGTTCAGTTTTTATTCTATTGATAATATACTCAATCCGTAAATCATTAATATAAGGTGAAAAATTCTTCTGCTTATAATATTTAATAACTTTAGTAAGATATTTGGAATTTGTTTGTAATTGTTTAGCAAGTAAGTTAGACGTTAAGTTAACTTGCGTAAAGCCATTGTTACTTTCAAATTCATCTAAACCTTTTAAAATTTTGTTTATTAAAATTTTTGAGATATCTAAAGACAATTCTTCCAATTCATTTTCTTGACCTATATTGATAGGCTCTTTCCTTTGATTTTTGTTCATCAGTTCCTCAAAACGTAACTTATATTTCTTTTTCCTTTTGTAGTTAAATAGGAAAAGTGTAAAAATTATTATTATCGAAATAATTGATATTTTCAAGTGTACATTCGATTCTTTATTTCTTGTTCTTAATGAATTAATAAGTCTTTCTTTTTCCATTAACAAGTTAGGAGTATCATAGTCTTTACTTAAACTAACATTCAAATCAACTAGATTGTGATCTAAAATACTATCATATTTAATTAATCTTCTTATATAATGAAGCTGTTTCTCTACATCCTTTTCCGATTTGTAATAATCTATTATTGTGGCATAAGAAGATCTAATTTCTGGGACTAAATAATTGGTAGAACTAACCAGTGAATCAACTTTTTTATAATATTTAATTGCTGTGTTTCTTTCTTTTATAGCTTCATAAGATTTTCCTAAAAAAAAATATCCATCTATAAGATTATAATACTCCGAGTAAGAATCATTTTCTGGTTTATAAAGTTCATTCAACGCAATTTTAATATCATTAACAGCCTTAACATAATTATTGTTATAATAATTTAAAATACCTTCATTTAGTTTAAAAAGACAATGGATTTTTCTTTGGTTTGAAATTGCTAATCCTTCTTTATTTAGAATTAAAGCTGAATCTATCTCTTTATTCCTTCTATGGGTAGTAACTAATTCAGTTAGCGTTTCTAGATAACTATTTGAAACATTTTTAGATTTATCTAATCTCGATTTTTCATATATTAAACATTTTTTAAAAAGAATTTTAGCCTCATCATACTTACCAATTCTTCTTTTTAACAAGGCTATATTATGATATATAATATATTCATAAACAAGATCTTTTTTTTCTTTAGCGGACTCTAAGGCTTTGAGATAACTATTAAGTGATTTATTGAATATGCCATTGTCTGCATATATAACTCCTTTATAAACAAAGAGGATAGTTGGGTAATATATATTCTTAGAATTCTTGCTTAACGAAATCGCGCTATCCAAGTAAATTATTCTTTTTTCTAAATCATTTTGGTGTAATCTTACCATTAAAGTATACCCCTCTACTATGCCTTTTTTATCCCCATTATTCTTATGTTTTTGTAGTATTAAATTAGCATAAATATTGGCTTCTTCCTTACTTGTTTTTATCTTTTTGTTAAATTTATTGGTTAATTCTTTAATGTCTAAATTTTCCAAAGAGTCTAAAAAGGGTAAATGTTGTTCCTGACTAAGATGACTTTGACAAAACATAAATATTATAAAATAAATAATATTTCGTAAGTACATTTTGAGCATAAAACTCTTCTTTTAAAAAATTAATAATTATTGACAAGAATTTAAGGGATAACTATTCCAAATAAATGACCTAGCAAATATAGAGATATTACATTTATACAATTTTTTGGTAAATAAACATAACATTAAGGTTTTAAAATCAGTTTTTTTTAAACAGAGAATTCATAGTCTCAATTCTAGAATATCGAACTCGATATTCTAGAATTGAGACCACTTCCCCTTGCACTAACGTAATTCTCACCCATATATTTGCTTCAACGTTAAAACGTAGTTCAAAAATCTGATCAGTTACAAAACTACTGTAAAAATTAATAGTAATCTTATAGGTTTCCGTAATGAGCTTAAAAAGTTTAGTGTCTAAGAATTAAGCTAATTAGTCCGATCCTAATAACCCAATAATTAAAGTTTTTTAAATAAGCTGTTGCAACCAAGTGTTGCGAAGTTTTATAGGCGATGTCTGTTGTCATCGACAGGGACTTTGCATTCAAATTTTAAAGGAAAAGAGTAAAAAAGTAAAGTAAGGAAAATAAAATATGAACTCAACAAAAAATCAATATATCGTAGAAGGAATCATTACAGGAAATAACGATGTCCTAAAATCATTCTATAAGAAAAACTTACCAGCTGTTAGAAAGATTATTCTAAAATATCAAGGCACAACAGAGGATGTAGAAGATGTTTTTCAGGAAGCAATGATATTAGTGTATCATAAATTACGAACAGGGGATCTAGAATTGCACCAATCGATTCATGCATATTTTATAGGGGTTTGTAAAAATATTTGGAAGAATCAATCAAGAAAAAAAAGGATGTTAGAATACAGCGAACCTATCGTTCAAAAAGCAGAGGACAATGATACGTCTTTGTACGATAAGATGACTATTAGGGATCAAGAAGAAGTGTTTTATAGACATATAACTAAACTTACGGATAGCAGCAGATTGGTATTAGGATTATTTTTTGAAGGAAAAAGCATGCGTGACATTGCTAATAGTACTGGGTATACAGAAGGGTATACCAGAAAAAAGAAGTGTATGATTAAAGATCGTTTATTTCAGATGGTACAAAACGATCCTATCTATGCCGAATTAACAGTATAACAGTTGTTTAGTAGGACTTTATTAGGCTTAGTTACTAATAAGAGGACTGAGGTTCTCGAAGTATAGGGTTTAAAGCTCTATAATTATAATATAAGATATAAATACCAAAAGACCCTACAATCTTACGGTATAGATAATCTAAATAAAAAACCGTTGCGCAACGGACAAGGCGGAAACCGAAAAGCCTTTAGATAATAGAGTAGGTGCAAATTATTTTAATTATAATAAAAATGAAAAAAATCGTTCTAACTTTAATGTTGCTCGTTGCTACAACGGCTATATTTGCTCTTGGTTCTGAGACATCATCCAATGACCAGGATAAAATTGTTGAATACCTAGTTGAAAAAGCTGAAGATGGCTCAACGACTTGTTATGCAAGGCATTGTGTAACGAGAACTGGTACTGATGGATATGAGTATAAGGAGTGCAGTGATTGGGAAGAAGTAGATTGTAGAGATATTCAACCAGCACAGTAAATAAGATTTAGTAATAAGTTATATCCGGACCTTTATGGTTCGGATATAATAAAATAACCAAGACATGATTAAAAGAACATTTTTGTTTTTTTTCATAATTACCAGTAATATTAATAGTTATGGACAAGAAAAAGATAAATATTCTGGTAGAATTACTTATGAAGAAATATACAGAAATCCAGAAATGAATATTAAAGAAAAGACGTTGTATTTTAATAAAGAACAATCGTATTTTGAATGGTTCGAAAAAAGTAAAAACGTTAAAACTTTACAAGATGGATCAACAATATATCCGAGTAATACAGATAGTTCAATCGAAAGAACCTCTAGATTTCAATTACATAATCACAAGAACAAAGAATTTTATATTAGGTTGTTTAATAGAAATAAAGAACGCTTAGTAAAAAACACATATCATAGGTTTAATTGGGAATTATTAGAGGAAACTAAAAAAATAGATCGTTTTACTTGTCAAAGAGCCGAAACTGTTTATAAAGGCCGAACCTATATTGCTTGGTTTACTAATGAGATTCCTGCTCCTTTCGGACCTGCAATGTTTCACGGTCTTGGCGGAATGATTCTGGAACTATATGAGGAAAATCAGATACTATATTATTTGGCTAAATCTATAAGTATTAATACAGAAGTTATAGATATTAAAGGGAAAGTAAAAGGTGTTAATTTTTCTAAAGCAATAAGCGAAGAAGAATATAACAAAATTGCAAAACAAGAAACTAAAGAGTTAGAAAGTAGATTAAATGCTTCTCGACCTAAAGGAAGTTCACCAATTCGTCTAAGTGGAGGTGATTGCGATGATTGTGGGGAACGATTGGATAAAGAGAAAACGAAAGATAATGACAAGAAAAATTAGTTTTTGTATTACTTTTTTTCTATTTCTAGTTTTTTTTCAAAATATACAAGGGCAGCATATAATTACCGGAACTGTCTTAGGGGTTGATGGTATTGGTTTAGAAAATATTAGTGTCTCTTTACAACGATTAGAAAACAAAATTACCGTTGCCTATACCTATACTGATGAAAAAGGTAATTTTACGATAGAAACAGGGAAAATAGGTTCATTTGATCTGGTTTATTCTTCATTGGAGTATGCAGAAAAAAAAATACCTGTAGATCTTACTAAGAACCATAAGAAACATCAATATGATGTAGTCTTGGATAAAGAATCTTATCAATTATCTGAAGTAGTTATTAAAGCAGAACGACCAATAACGGTAAAAGAGGATACTGTAATATTTAATGCAAAATCGTTTAGAAAAGGAAACGAGAGTACAGTGGAGGATTTACTAAAGAACATACCAGGTTTTAATATTACAGATGACGGTACCATAAAAATAGGTAGTCAAGAAATAGAAAAGGTAATGATAGAAGGGGATGACTTTTTCGACAGAGGATATAAAGTGTTGACCAAAAACATGCCGGAACAATCAGTTCGTAAAGTGGAGGTTTATCAGAAATATTCTGACAATAGGTTATTAAAAGGTATTGAAAATAGTGATAAGATAGCATTAAACTTAAAGTTGGATGAAGATGTTAAATTAAAATGGTTCGGGAATATATCCACTGGTTATGATATAACTTTAAATAACAGGTATGAACTAAAAGCAAATTTAATATCGGTCTCTAAAAAGAATAAATATTACTTTTTGACCAATTTTAATAATATTGGGTACGATGCTGTTGGAGATATTGATCAATTATTACAACCTGAAAAAAGACAGCAGGTTAGTATTGGTGACAATGAACGTATCCAATCTTTACTGTTCTTCCCTTCTTTTTTCCCTGTATTAAAAAGAGAGAGAACTAATTTTAATAATGCGGAGCTTGTCTCGGCTAATTCTATCTTTAGAATTAGTCCTAAAACAAAAATTAAAGTACAAGGCTCTTATCATAGTGATGAAAATAGTTTTCGAACAAACGAACTACAAACGTTTAATCTAGATAATGAAACCTTTATCAATAGTACTAATAAAAGTTTGAGAAAAAACAATAAAACTGGTTCTGTGAAGTTCGATTTGGTTTACAATTTTTCTAAAAACATAATGCTAGAATATGAGACTAGTTATAATAATCTTTTAGAAAGAAATACAAATAGTTTTCTTTTTAATGAAGAAAGTACTAATGAAACCTTAAAAACTAAAAATAAACTTCTTGATAAAAAACTATTATACACAAACAAGTTTGGTAATAATAAAGTTCTATTAGTAACCGCTCGTTATTTAGAACAGAAAGCTCCACAGAATTATCAAATCAATAGATTTTTATACGATAACCTTTTTCCAGAATTCGGTAACATGGATGGTGCTTTTCAAAGTATTACTAATAATTTACAGTATTCAGGTATAGAAGCTCATTTTTTTAATAAAACTAAAAAAGGTAATTTATTGGAAATTAAAATAGGAAACACGTATCGTGGTGATGAACTTGTTTCTTCGTTTTCTCTTGTTCAAGATGAATCAAGTCTGGTCTTACCTGATGGGTTTCAAAATTCTAGTAAATATACTACGCAAAATCTTTATACAAAGATGAAGTATCGATATAAGCTAAAACCTGTTGATATAGTTTTGCATGGGGATTTTTATTATTTGCAAAATGAGTTTAAAAGCTTAGTAATTAATGAAAAGTCGAATCCTTTTTATTTTAACCCTCGATTAATTACCAAATTGAAAATCAATAAAAAAAATGAACTATCGCTCTCTTATGGTTACAAAACATCTAATACTACCGTTTTAGATGTTTATGATAATTATATATTAACAGATTTTCGATCATTTAATAAAGGTATTGGAGAATTTGATCAACTTGCTTCTTCAAGCTATTCAGTGAATTATAATATAGGAAACTTAGGGGATAATTTTTTTGGTAATATTACAGCTTTTTATACTAAAGATGATGATTATTTTTCTACAAATGCTATCATAGAAAGTGAGTATTCACTTATAGAGCAGATAAAAATAAATGATCGAAACAGAATTTTTGTAAGTTCAAATATGAATCTATACCTGAAGTATATCCGATCAGGCTTAAAGTTTAAAATGAATTATTCTTATTCAGATTATCAGAATATTATAAATAATGCAGACATAAGAAATATAGAGTTTAGAAACTATACACTTGGTTTTGAGTTACGTTCGGGTTTTAGTGGTAGATTTAATTATCACTTAGGTTCCAAGTTTTCATATTCAGAAACGAAGGTTACTACCAAAAATTCATTTAATAACAACCTTTCATTTTTGGATCTATTTGTGAGAATAAATGATCAATTAAATTTAGAAGTGCAATCTGAGAGGTATGGCTTTAATAATACAGATAATAATAGCAACTATTACTTTTTGGATTTAGAAGGTAAATATGTTTTTAAAAAGAAGGATATGACATTATCATTATTAGCTAAAAATTTATTGAATACAAGAAGGTTTATAACTAATTCTATTAATGATTTTAGTTCTTCTACGACGGAGTATCGTTTGTTACCTAGATTTATAATGTTAAAGTTAGATTTTAGGTTCTAATAAAAAACAATAACAAAACTATAGGAGATTTAGGTAATATACCAAAAACTAGTTAATCCAGATACTTTTTTTATACAATTAAAAAGTGAAATAGAAGTGGTAACATTTTATGCTTTAATGACACTATAATTATAGAATCTGAATTAAATAGAAAATGAATAAATATATAATTGTAGTTTTAGTACTTTGTATTCAACACATTAACGCTCAAAAAGGAACAGATCCTTGTTTTCAGTTTATAGCAAAAGACAGTGTGAGAATTCATCTAGATAGTGCCGAACAACCGATAACTCAAGACTGTGCTTATTTCTACAGATTAGCTAAGGTGAATCCAGAGAATCTTATTATTGATGGCTATTTTGAAGATTACTACATGGATAATAGTATAGCGGTAAAAACTACAATGGAAAATGGTAAGTTAGAAGGAAATGCTGTGGTTTATTTTGATAATGGTAATAAATTAATGGAAGGTAATTATGAAAAAGGAAAGAAAGTAGGTGTCTGGAAACATTGGTATAAAAGCGGTAAACCTTACATAACCTATAATTATGAAGATGATCAGGTTAAAATACTAGAATATTACACAAAAAGAGGTAATAAGAAAGTAGAGAATGGGTATGGAAGTTTCAAGAACGATAGAGGAAGAAGGCATGCTGTTGTAAAAGGAAAAGTAAAGAGTGGATTACCAGATGGTATTTGGACTTTAAAAAGCAAGTCCAATAATCGATTGATCTATAAAGAAGAATATAATGAAGGGAAGTTTATAAAGGGAGAAGAGTATCCATTAGGAGCTTTGTCTAAAACCACGTATTCTTCAAATCCTTATATTTCGTTAGATGGAAATATAGAAGTTTCTAAGACTATAAGCTTAAAAGAATGTAAATCTTGTACTAAGTATATGGTAGGTTATAAAAATGTTGGGTATCAATCTTCACAAAAAGGGAATGATTTTTATTCATATTTAGGGAAAACATATACCACAAATAATAAAAAAGGATATTCCTTATGCAGTTTTGTAATTTCTACAACGGGAACTATTCAAAATATTAAAATCCAAAATAGCAGTGCAGTTGCTATTGATGAGACTGTAGATATCAAATATTTAATTTTAAATTCTGGCAGTTGGACACCAAGAATATTGAAAGACAGAATGCCTAAGCATGGTTGGAATGGTATTTCTCGTAAAACTGTTAATGCTGCTATTCCCACAGTTGTTAATTTTGTAATTCATTATACAGATAATGGATATTTTTTGTATCCAGAAGGAAGTACTAATATAGCAATTGGGACTAAGAAATAAATGATCACGTGTAATAAGAACTATACACCGACAGACCTTTTAAATTTCCAAAGGCTGATAACTGGATAAGTAATTAGTATTCTTCTTTGGTTATTAAATTCCCTCCTAATACCTCAGTAATTACGAACATAATAAAGGTTGAAAAATCCCTTGAGAGCACAAATATAAGCATGCGAAATTAGAATTTGTTTTGCTTTTCGACTATCTTTAGAGTAAAAAGTAATTGGATGGTTAGAAATATAACGATGCTCTTCATAGTAGTTTTATGGAGTTCTTGTAATATTGGAAAACAACATGAAAACGCTACTAATGAGATTAAAGGATGGCAAGAAATCTACAGAAATGATAGCGAAGGAAATCCTTTGTCCGGGGATATAAGTGATTTAAAAAAAGCAGTTCGTCAAGGTTGTAACATTAGAGTAGGTTGGGGGATCTATAATGAGTACAAAAAAGACGGACTAAAACAAGTTATAACTGTAGAGCATGCTGCACAAGCTCAATTTATTACCATTAGTAAAGGCCATGTTTTTGCCCAATTATCAGAAATCATGGGCCAAGCACCCTCTAGAGAACTACCTCATTTGAACTTAATAAAAACACATTCTTGGTATTCTATTTTAGGAACAACCGGAGAAATGACACAAGTATATCTTGATAATTCTGATGTTAACCAAAGTGATGAGTTTTCTGATAACGTAAAAATGATCTGGTATGTTAATGTCAATGATTGTGATTACAGTAAAAATGATGACCAACCACTATATTAAACCAAACTCACTATGAAAAGAATAGTTTTTTGCTTTGTTTTTTATATACTCCTATTTTCTTGTAATCAAGTTAAAAAGGATACGTCTAATAGTGCGCAACCTGAATTAGAAAAACAAATGGAAATTACACCGAAACAAGGAATTATAACAAAACAAAGTACTAACAGTTTTGATGATACCTATAATAAATTGGTAACAATTATTGAAGATAATCCGAATCTAAAAATCATAGCGCAATTAGATCATCAAGCCAATGCAGCATCTGTTGGATTAGAGTTAAATCCAACTAGAATTATAATGTTTGGAAATCCTAAATTGGGAACTCCATTGATGCAAAGTGCTCAAACTACAGGATTAGATCTTCCGCAGAAAATTTTAGTTTTTCAAGATGATTCCGGTACTGTGAAAATTTCTTATAACGATCCTAAATACTTACAGCAACGTCATGATATACTGGATAAGGAAGAGGTGCTAAATAAGATAAGCGGAGCGTTGGATAAAATTACTTCGGCTGCAGCAGGATTATAATCATACTTAGTTTTTTTATAATATTTTGAGAATGAAATTTACTTGTATCCACGACTAATTCTGGACTTTTACTTTGATAGGACCACCACTGGAAACATAGCTTCCGCCGATTTCATCAATGTTGACATTTAATTCCTCGCTTGTGCTGACTTTATTAATGTCAATTTTGAGTTTATCGTAGGTACTAATACTCTTGATATTTACATCTAGTTCCTCGTTGGTTGCTAATTTAACTGTGATCGTTCCGTCTTCATTAATAGGAATCAATCCATAATTTGGTAATATAGAGTTGTCATTAGCGTATGCTTTTGGTATAATATCAATGTCTTTTATTGCGATAATGCTTAAAGCAATTGCAATAATTGTTAGAATAGATTTTGTATAGGTATCAGTTTTCATAATATGATGTTTTTTTTATAGTATATCAAAAACTACACCGATATATTATATGATAAATTAACGAAGTAATTTTTTATCCAGTGACTCGGTTTGTTCTTTAAAATACCACCCTTCTGTTAGTTTTTGTAAATCAATCTCTAATAATGGATTTACGTGGTAATTGATATTCTTTAGAGAATAATGTAGCGCTGTTGAAGCATTATTTATTGAATTGTTTAAAAGTGGTAGATTAAATCTGTCAATTCGCATTTCAGTGATAATATCTGTGTAATTATTCTCTAGGGCGATGCGTTTATTTTCTGGATTCAGGTTTCCATCAATATCATTAGGCATTTTTACTTTATTAGAAAGTGATAACCCAAGTCGTTGTATAAATTGAGAATTTATTTTTAAAGAATCTGCATTTTGCGATATGGTATCTGCGTGAATGGAATTCTCTTGTTTTATATATTCTAAAAGTGAAACCTGAAAATAATACTGATATCTAATTTTATTGTCCGATGTTTCTACTATATGTTCTATGGAATTTCGTTTTTTTATAGAATTATCGGAGCACCTTATTAAAAGTTTTTTATTGAGCTGTGTATCACTTAAAATTGAAATCGTTACGGCTTCTAATGGCATATAATTGATCGAATCTACACTTTTACTGATGATATCTTTCAAAATATTAGAACCACGCCAAGGTGATTTCTTAAAAATAGAGGATGCTAATAATCCAATAGATACGAATGGCATAGCGATAGTTCCCAATAATGATGTTGCCACAAAAGGGACTTTTAATAATATAAATTTTAAGTATTTATTACTTAATAAAACTCCTTTTATACGAACAATTGATGGATTAAAAAGATTCTTTTCTAGTTCATCAGCATATTGATTTTTATCATTAAAAAAATCGATGCTTTTAATTTTATTGGTAAATTGATTTTCTAAAGTAGAAAAGCCTTCATTAGCAATGAAAGGACGTTCTGGTCTAAACCCACCAGTAGTTTCTTTTAGAGATAATAGAGTGCTTAAACGAGCAAATTCGAAAGCATATTTTCTAGCTTTTAGAGATGCAAACCCACCAAAAGCCTCAATTTCGCTTCCTGGTAACTCTATGGTGTTTAGATTTTTATTAATTGGTAGTATTGCTGCGCGATATGCATTTTCATTTTTTCCATCTGTATTTAATGCAAAATCAGCGATTACTTTAAATACTGTCTGAGCAAAAATGTTTTTATCCTCTTTCTTAGTTAGTTGAAGTTTTTCATATACTTTATCAATCTTAAGAGGTTCTGATTTTCGGATTTTTTCATCAATAAGATCTTTAAGAGCTAGTAAATCTTCTTGAAGTATTTTAATACAAGTATTTTGATCACCATTTTTGTTATCGCAGTTCTTTTTAATTTCTGCTAAAAAATATATCATAGGATCTCTGGTACCTAAAGATATGATTCCATTTTTGAGATTTTTAGCAATTTTATTGAAAGCGGTAGCAATAATTTCAATATTTAGATTACTACTCATATCACTATTAGCGTCTAGATAATTGAAGATAGTGTTTCGCAGTTCGAAATTTTCTTTTATGTCAATGATTTTATGTTCTTCTTTGATACTACCTTGGTTTGTTAAAACACCTAAAATACTAGAAGTGTTCCCCAGAAGTTTACCTAATTCTTTTTTGAAAGTTACTTCGTGGTTGGACATTTTAATAGGAGAGAAGGCCGATACTTTAAATGAATGATATTGTTCTTTTCTAACAATTGGATCTACAAATAGAATGAGTCTTTCTTCGTTTTCGGTAATTCGTCCAAAATCTTGAAAAGTTCCTATTTTAAATGCTTCACGAATCGGTTCATTATTGAAAGTTCCTCCATCAATATATGGGAAATTGAAGCTGTTATAGTCTAGTATATTTTCTCCTTCTTCTGCAAAAAAACTATTCTGTTTAAAGATGGTATTATCCTTCGATGTATGAGTGTCGATTTCGTTTTGTATTTTGATAAAAGAAGAAGGCCAGTTTGTGTTATTATCATTATCACCAAACTCTTGTTTAAACCTTTTTAAGACTACGGGTTCAAAAGCAATAGGAAATGCTCCGCAGCCAAGTGCAGAAGCCGAAATTGTCGCCCAGGCAGATTGATCAGTCATCTTAAAATGTGTTGGGATATTTGGATCGGGAGTATTACAAAATTTTAACCATCTAGAATCTGTTTCTTTTTGCGCTTTTTGCACTTCGTTTTCATCAAACACAAAATCTATAACACGTAATTCTGAATGATTTTCTGACCCTACAGATTTCAAAAAGTTTTGCTGTAATCGATCCTTGTTGGAATTACCGTTTTTAAAAAAATCTATCTCAATTGGTAATAAATTGGTTAAGGAACAAGCAAAAATGACTCGTTTTGGATCTAAAAGCTGTCTTCTCGAAATATCTACTCCATCAGAAGCCATTAAATATTTTTTGGTAAGATCTTCTAGAAGTTTTCTGTCTAGTAAAGAAAAAGATTCATTAGGTTTTGGCTCATAGTCATCCTGAGCTTTGGAACCGTATAGTTTTAAGGAGTTCACTTCGTCTACCCATAATTTATATTGGATCTTTTGAGCAAGTTGTAATGCTTTTAATGTTTCAAACTTATCTTTGTATTCTTCTGCTTTCGAAATATCTCCGTTAAAGTAGTCTCTTATAATTTCATCAAGTAATTCTTTCTGGGTAAGTTGTTCACTAAATAGTGGCATCATTGCTTGGTAATCAATAAGGCATTTAAGCATTATAGTCAAAGCAATTGCGCCGGCGCTAGCTCCACTCATTCCATCAACGATTATTTTATCATAATCATTTTTGTTTTTGTCTTTACCATAAAGCACTAATAATTTTAATGCCTCGGTTAATGCCGAACCAGAAAAAGAACCTAAAGAGACTCCTCCTCCCATTGCCAGACAGACACGAAGTGTTTTTCCCATGATTTATTATTTTATGTTGTTTTTATAAAATCTATCTCCGTTTTATTTATCATAAAGTGGAGTTGCAATCTTCAACGTGTAAAATGGGTGTTCTTAATCTCGATTTATATATCTCGATTTTCCCATTTTTTGCTGAGCTTGAGGGATCGATGGGGACGCTTGGGGATTAGATGGAGATGTTGTGTTTTGAGCAGGTTTTTCTGCATTTGGATCAGGATTGTCACTATCCGAATCAGCGGCGGGATTTGGATTACTTGGATCGGGTTCTTCGGTAATACTCTTTGGTTTTTCCAAAGTCTGAGCAGGAGAAATCCCAAATAATGTTCCTGCTGCAGCTTTTAATCGCTCTGTAAATTCTTGTGATGCAAAACCCGAAATAATAGCAAGACTCATAAAGGAAACCATTCCTCTAAAAGATATATACTCATTGTCATAGGTAGGATTTGCAGTCGAAGAAATAATTAAGTGTGATATGAAAAATATTAATAATCCAGATATTGCTGCGGTTAATGGTCTTATTAAATAGGGAATAAATAAGTGATCCGGGAACATTTTTTCTTCACGATAAAACTCAAAAATTCCACGTAGATTTGCTAGTACTCCTCCTAACATACCAGCTAAAAACATAACGACCAACATATCTAAGAAATTTACGGGTTCAACTTCTTTTTCTTTTTCCTTTAATGATGAATCTTTTTTCTCAAGATCTGTTGAAACTGATAAGTTTACTTTTGTTTTAGATAAGGTAGTTTTAGAGGTATCTCTTATGATCGTATCTATTTTTATGGGACTAGCGGGCATCGGTTGTATGTTAACCGAAGAAGAATCTTCAACTGTTTTGGCATTTTCACTTAATCTATTATGTGTATGTTCTTCAGTGAAAAAATCCTTATCATATACGAGAACATAAAAATAACTGTATAGCAATAATACCGAAGTTATTGCAAGAACAACATTGTAAATGATTGTAACAGTTGGTTTCATGATTAAAAACTCTTATTTCTTAGCTTGACTAAAGTTCCATTTTATTCCTGGTTTTAATATAACATCCTCATCACCGGTGATAGCGTTTGTTTCTTTTTTGAGTGATACAAATAGTGTAATACTTGGTATAAGATATGCTTCTGCATACCCGCCGAAATCAATACTTTCTTTCATGCTGTCATGGTAAATCTCGGCAGATAGAATTAATTTCTGTCCATATTTTCTTAATGCAATCCCGCTAATCAAACCATCATTATCCGTGGTCTGTGGTGTTTGATCATATCGATACATGATCATTCCGTTAATACTCATCCCACTTTTACCTAAATCATATTGTCCCACCAGCCAAGCTTGATGTCTATAGGTAACAATACTATCTGTTTTAAAAGAATTATCTCTAGCTCTTCCGGCAATCGCATAACCAAGAGCAAGCGAACCTCCAGCTTTTTCCATATAGCGTGTTTTAGCATTGATGTATGCTTGTTTTAATGCTGGATTGTCTACTATAGTTCCTTGGTCGTCAGAATTCATAGGTCCTGGTTCGTCAGAGTCGTTTGGAAGAAGAGCATTGTCAATATCTTGTCCTAGTTGTTGGTCAAATATGATGTCTTTACTGTCGAAAAGAGTAGCTCTTATCCCTCCAGAAAATAATAGGTCATCCGGAAAGTCCATTGAATTTATGGTCGCAAATGAGAGTTGAAGATTTGCTAGAAATCTCTTTCCATAATTATTTCGATATTCTTTTACGTTTTTTAATCTCCCTCCAAATGTGAAATATGGGTTGAAATCAAAAGCTAATCCTGGACTAACTTCATTTCCACTAAGAAAATTACTGGCTAATTGTGTAATGATTTCTTGAGGAGTACTAGCACGCATAACAGTAGTAGGGTTAGCATCTAGCACAGCAAAAGCGGGGCTTTCAGGAACATTATAGTCTAGTTTAAAAGAATATGCTTCCTGATTATCGCCTGGCTGTTCAGCATCTTGCGAATACCCTGTGAGCATTATCAAGAGTATCAAAATTGAGCAACTTATTCTGTATCTTTCCATAAGTCAGATGTTGAGAAATTATCATTAATAAGATGCTTGAAGATTACGTGATTTCCAAATTTTAATTGTTTTCCATCAGAACATTTAGGTACAAGGCGTGAAGAATCTTTTGTCCATCGTTTTTCCTCGTCTTGAATTACTGTAATGCTGAATTCTCCTCGCTCTACATTATTGATCATGGAACAAGCATTGATAGACCAAGCAAGAGAATCATTTTCAATATCACTTGGTTTTTCTAGAAGAATAAATTCATCTACGCCATCGTCTCCAGTAATTACATTAAATTTTTCTTTCTTTTCCCACTTTCCATTCTGCAATTCCCAAAGAATAAATATGGAACCAGATCTAATTCCATTATTAGCGGTTACCTTAACCTTTAAGGGACCTCCATCAGGGTCAATTAAACAATAATTTGATTTTGGCATGACGGGTATGGTTTTAAGTTATTGATACTTTTTTGGTTGATTAAATTCAAATATAGATGGGGACTTATTTTATATTTATAACTTCAGTACACTATGAATACCAAGATTCATTGTATAATTATATATGGTATGAAACTACAAATTAAATCCGAATCTAAATTACATTAAAACCGTAATGTTTGTATCAGGTAAATACCCCTATTTTCATTCAAAAAAATAGGTAAATACCCTTTTAACAAATGACCCTTGTATGCAATAAGTTGATGTTACCAATTAGTAATTTGAGAATTGGTTTTAGAGATTTTTATTTCTAAAAATATGGTGTCTACTTTTTTGTAGCTATGAATTCCGTTTTTACTATTTGTAATTCTTTTCTTATTTCTTCGAATTTGTCTTTTTATTTTCTTCCATTCCTTATCATTGTATACTACTTCACTATTTTCATTAGTTACTACTATAGTATTATGAGGAGTGTCTTCTACTGTGTTATTTTTTTCTGTGTTAGCTTGTCCAAATGCGTTTTGACCAAACCAGATCAAAACTACTATGATTACCATTTTAAATTTCATAACTTTTCTTTTTTTATAATGGGTTGATTTTCAGATGCTAATTTACGTTATATATAAAGTTGTTTCTAGAGGGAAAACACCCCTTTTTTTAATAGTGCATATTCCCTTACCCTAAAAAAGGTTCTGATTTATAACGAATTATAAAAAAAAAGATCGCTTGGAAAAGCGATCTTTTGTTAATTTATAATAATGTGGTATTTAATTTACCAGCCAGATAATTGAGATTCTTTACTACTTAAAGCCGGTATAGTAACAAAAATAGTATCAACTACCTTAGAAGCAAAAATCTCTCGCCCATCATTGATTCTTTTTTTAGTATCTAATATTTGTTTTTTTATGTCAGCCCATTCTTCATCACTGTAACTTGCGGAAGAAGTAAAACCTTGTTGTTCTGATGCTCCTTGTTCAGAAGTTTTAATAATAAGTCTATCCGCAGAAACTGAATTATCTTGATTATAAGATCCTTCTTCAATTTTTACATCAACCTCTTTTATAGATTTTGTATTGGTTTTATAGTCTTGTCCAAAGGATAAGCTACAAACACAAAACATAATGAAAGTAATTCCAATTTTTAATCTCATTTTAGTACTTTTTGATAATTTGATCATTGCGCCTTAAATATATCTTTTATTAATAACAGGCAATTCAATTATTTAGTATTCGTAGGTCATGTTATAGTATCCGACTACATTAGAAAAATGACTAATTCTTAAAAGTTAGATATATAAAGTATTGGAGATTATAAAGTTACGTTAAATAAATTATATTTTAAAAGCTTTTTTCACTTGATCAACATAATCTAGTTTTTCCCAAGTAAATAATTCTACTTCTTTTTCTACTTTTCCAGAATATGGGCTTTCAAAAACTTTGGTAACTAGTTTTGGTTCTTTTCCCATATGTCCATATGCTGCAGTTTCTTTATATATAGGGTTACGTAATTTTAAACGTTCTTCTATTGCAGCTGGTCTCATATCAAATATTTCAGCTACTTTTTCTGCAATTTCTCCATCAGTAATACCTAACGTGTTAGTGCCATAAGTGTCAACAAAAATAGAAGTAGGTTCTACTACTCCAATGGCATAAGAAACTTGAACTAATGCTTCATTTGCAACACCAGCAGCAACTAAATTTTTGGCTATATGCCTAGATGCATAAGCTGCAGAACGGTCAACTTTACTAGGATCTTTTCCAGAAAAAGCACCTCCACCATGAGCACCTTTACCTCCGTAAGTGTCAACAATAATCTTACGTCCAGTAAGACCAGTATCTCCATGTGGTCCTCCGATTACAAACTTACCAGTAGGGTTTATGTGATACGTTATTTGATCATTAAATAAATTCTGAATATATTTTGGTAATTGAGAAACTACTCTAGGAATTAAAATCGAAACGATGTCATTTTTTATTTTAGCCAGCATAACATCATCATCTATATCAAAATCATCATGCTGAGTAGAGACAACAATTGCTACAATACGTTGTGGTACATTATCATCACTATATTCAATAGTAACTTGACTTTTAGAATCAGGACGTAAATATGGAATTTCTGTACCCTCTCTTCTTAATTTAGCAAGTTCAATAAGGATTTTATGAGAAATGTCTAATGCTAAGGGCATGTAGTTTTCAGTTTCCTTGGTTGCATACCCAAACATCATTCCTTGGTCACCTGCTCCTTGCTCTTCTTTAGTTTCTCTATCAACACCTTGGTTGATATCCTGTGATTGCTCGTGGATAAGAGAAATTACACCACAAGAATCTCCACTGAATTGGTAGGCTCCTTTGGTATACCCAATTTCGTTAATTACTTCTCTTGCAATTTGCTGTACATCTAAATATGTTTTTGATTTAACCTCTCCAGCAAGAACCACTTGTCCAGTAGTTACCAAAGTTTCACAAGCTACCTTCGAATCTTTATCAAAGGCTAAAAAGTTATCTAATAAAGCATCACTAATTTGATCTGCCACTTTATCCGGATGTCCTTCAGATACACTTTCTGAAGTAAATAAATACGCCATTCTTCGTTGTTTTTATAGAATAAACTATAATAAATTATGACAGGATTGCAATAAAGAAGCTTTCGATAATTATAGTATTGTACCGAACTGCTTTAGCATTTATTTACTGAATTGATTCTATCAGTTTTGATATGAATACTATAATTTCAGCTCTTTAGGGTTGCAATCAGTCAAATCTATCCCTTTTTAATAATGCGGCAAAGGTAAAAAAAATGATAATATTGGAAAGGATTTAACGTATCATTAATTTTCTTCCAATAAAAAAAACCTTTTAAGGGTGATTTTTTCGATCAAAACAATTTTTATGGAAATTGTTTTTAGTTTAAAAATAATTACTAGCTTTGTCCCGAAGTTTCTTATACATATTAGTAAGTTATTAAGAAAGGTGGAGGGAATAGACCCTATGAAACCTTAGCAACCCTTTAGTTATAAAGAAGGTGCTAAATTCTATTCGTTGTAGACGAAAAAGATAACTCGATACAAATTGCAGTACTTGTAATTGTCGTTTCCTTTCTTTTTAATTTTCTATACCATACGCTTTAAGAGTGTTTGATGTATTTGAATTTTATCAATTATTTAAAATTTAAAATAGAAAATTATGAGTGCACAAAAATTTGCAACAGAAGCTTTACACGCAGGACATGACGTGAAAAACAATGGAGGGACAAGAGCAGTTCCTATTTATCAGACTACATCTTATGTTTTTAATGATGCAGATCATGCGGCTAATCTTTTTAATTTATCTGAACCAGGTTTTATTTATACTCGATTAAATAATCCAACAAATGATATTTTAGAACAGCGATTGGCTACAATAGAAGGCGGTATTGCTGCTGTAGTTACGGCATCTGGAACAGCAGCTATTAATACTACATTGTTAACATTACTAAAATCAGGAGATCATATTGTAGCTTCTAGTAGTTTATACGGAGGAACTTATAATCTTTTAAACGTTACGTTACCTAGGTTTGGAATAACAACTACGTTTGTCGACCCTTCGGATTCTGAGAATTTCAAGAATGCTGTACAGGAAAATACAAGAGTTTTCTTTGTAGAATCATTAGGTAATCCAAAACTAGATGTATTAGATCTTAAGGCGATTTCTAAAGAAGCAAAAGCATATAAAGTTCCACTTATTGTAGATAACACGGTGGCTACTCCAGCTTTATTAAACCCAATAGAACATGGTGCTAATATTGTTATTCATTCATTAACAAAATACATAAGCGGAAATGGAACTTCTTTAGGAGGGGTTGTTATAGACGCAGGAACCTTTGATTGGTCAAGTGGCAAGTTTCCAGAGTTTACAGAACCTTCTCCAGGATATCATGGATTAGTATATCACGATGCTTTAGGTGCTGCTGCTTTTATTGCTAAGGTAAGAATAGAAGGATTGAGAGATTATGGAGCTGCACTAAGTCCTTTTAATGCATTTCAGATTTTACAAGGTTTAGAAACTTTAGAGATTAGAATTAAAAAACATAGTGAAAATGCCTTGTCATTAGCAAAATGGTTAAAAGAGCAAGATGAGGTTACTTGGGTAAAATATCCAGGATTAGAAAGTGATACGTATCATCAACTTGCAAAAGAATACCTTCCAAAGGGGCAGAGTGGTATTGTTACTTTTGGAATAAAGGGTGGTTTCGATTCAGCAAAAACAGTTGCAAATGAAACCGAGATATTTTCTTTATTAGCAAATATAGGAGATTCAAAATCTTTAATTATTCATCCTGCAAGTACTACTCATCAACAGTTAAACGAAGAACAGCAAGAATCAACAGGAGTAACACAGGACTTAATACGACTTTCTGTTGGTTTAGAAAATATAGAAGATTTAAAAACGGATCTAAAAAGCGCATTTTCTAAAGTAGGTGAAAAAGTAAAGTAATTAAGATTGACAAGCATTGAGATGCTAACCCTTTCCTTGAGATTAGAAGAAGGGGAAGTAGACTCTTTATAAATAGTAGGCTTAATATATATGCTCCAAAAAATTGAAATATTAGATTTTATAACTACCAAAGGGCTAGAAATAGAACGAATTCCACTGTTTTATGAAGTCTTTGGTAAACCTTTGTTAGAAGGCCCCGTAGTTTTGGTTAATCATGCGTTAACGGGTAATTCTGATGTTTGTGGCCCCAATGGTTGGTGGAATGGACTGATTGGAGAAGGTAAATGTATTGATACAGATAAATATACGGTGCTCTCATTTAATATTCCAGGTAATGGATATGATGGAGATGAGAAAAATTTAATTACGGATTATACACTTTTTACGGCAAGGGATATCGCAGCGATTTTTGAAAAAGGTATAAAACAACTGAATGTTCAAAAACTATATGCTGCTATAGGAGGATCGGTTGGAGGAGGTATTGCTTGGGAACTTGCAGCATTAGCGCCAGGATTGATTAATCATTTAATTCCAGTAGCTACAGACTGGAAATCTACAGATTGGTTAAAAGCTAATTGTTTAATACAAGAGCAGATTTTACTAAACTCTAAGAATCCTGTGCATGATGCAAGATTGCATGCGATGCTTATCTATAGATCGCCTGAGTCATTTAAGGAAAAGTTTCATAGGACTTTTAATGGTGAAAAGGGAATGTATAATGTGGAAAGTTGGTTGTTTCATCATGGGAAAAAGTTAAATAAAAGATTTACTCTTTCCGCATATAAAGAGCTGAACTATATACTTGCCAATATTGATATAACAGAAGGGAGAGGATGTTTTAAGGATTTGGCGGCTAATATCAAATCGAATATTCATATCGTAAGTGTCAATTCTGATGGCTTTTTTACGGCAAAAGAAGATGAGATTACTTTTCAGGAGTTAAAGGAAGTAAAGCAAAATGTTTGGCATCATACAATTGATTCGGTTCACGGACATGATGCGTTTCTTATAGAATTTGACCAACTGAGTAGGTTGTTGTCAGATGTATTTTAAAATAGGACAAAATGAAGATTTTAAAGTTTGGAGGAAAATCACTTGCTAATGGTGAAGGTATCCATAAAGTGGTTGATATAATAGAAGATAAGGTTAATAATGGTGAGTTAATTACTGTTGTGCTTTCTGCTAGAGGGAAATCTACCGATCAATTAGAAGAAATATTGAATAGGGCTGTTAAAAATGAAAGTTATCAAGAACAACTACAGGCTTTTAAACAATATCAAATAAATGATTACGGTAGTTTTAAAGTTGATGAGGAGTTTGAAACATTGGATAAGCTTTTTGAAGGAGTTTCTTTGTTAGGTGACTACAGCAAAAGAATTAAAGATCAAGTATTATCTCAAGGAGAAGTAATCTCTGCTAAGTTACTTACTCACATACTTAAAGAAAAAGGAATAAAAGCCAATTTTACAGATAGCAGAGAGTTAATAAAAACCGATGGTAAGTTTGGAGAAGCACAACCGTTAGATAAGCTATCTAAAGAAAATGTTATTAAACATTTTAAAAAATATAATGGTTCAACGGTTAATATTGTAACTGGTTTTATTGCTTCTAATACTAATAATGAAACAACAACTTTAGGAAGAAATGGAAGTAATTATACTGCTGCGCTTTTAGCCAATTACTTAGATGCAGAAGAGTTACAGAATTTTACCCATGTAAGTGGAATTTACACAGCGAATCCGGATTTAGTAAGTGATGCAAAAAAGATTGAAAAATTATCTTTTACTGAGGCAAATGAGTTGGCGTATTTTGGAGCTAATATTCTCCATGCTAAAACTATAATACCATTAATTGAAAAAAATATACCTCTTCGTATTCTAAATACATTTGACGGTCATAATGATGGAACATTAATTACTGCAGAGAATAGTAATAAAGGAATAAAATCTCTTTCTGTTTTGGAGAATGTTTCTTTAATCAATTTAGAAGGGAGAGGACTTTTAGGAAAAGTAGGAGTGGATGCTAGAATATTTAAAGCGTTAGCTTATAAAGATATCAGTGTAAGCATTATTTCACAAGGTTCGTCCGAGAGAGGAATAGGTCTTGTTGTAACTTCAGAAAAAGCAATAGAAGCTAAAAAAGTTTTGGAACAAGAGTTCGAAGTGGATTTTCATAAGCAAGATGTAAATAGAATTACAATAATAAATGAAGTTTCTGTAATTTCTATTATAGGACAAGATTTAAGTACATTTCATAAACCTTATAATTCATTAATTAAAAATCAGGTAATCCCATTACTTTTTAACAATACAGTTACAGGTAAGAATGTGAGTTTAGTTGTATATAAAAGTCAACTTCATAAAGCATTAAATGTTATTCATGGGGAGATTTTTGGAGTAGCAAAGAAAATAAATATTGCTGTGTTTGGACATGGACTTGTTGGTGGAACTTTGATAGATCAAATTTTAAAATCTGCAGATGATATTGAAAAGAGAAAAAAGATTGATCTTAATATTTTTGCGGTTGCAAATTCTAAAAAAGTACTTTTTAATAAAAATGGAGTTGATACTAATTGGAAAACTGATCTAAAACAAGGGAACTCTTATGGTATTGAAGATGTTATAAAATTTGCTGATGAGCATCATTTAGAAAATCTGATCGCTATAGATAATACTGCTAGTAAAGAATTTACTGATAATTACACCATTTTGATTGAAAATGGATTTGATTTGGTGTCCTCTAATAAAGTGGCAAATACGCTAAGTTTTGATTTTTATAAAGAACTTAGAAGAAAGTTAGAAGAATTTCAAAAACAATATCTGTATGAAACTAATGTTGGTGCTGGATTGCCCTTAATAGATACTATTAAGTTGTTACATTTATCTGGAGAAAATATTACTAGAATCAAAGGAGTTTTCTCTGGTTCATTAAGTTATTTATTTAATACTTTTTCTAAAGAACAAAGACTGTTTAGTGAAGTGCTGCAAGAGGCTATTGATAAAGGATTTACAGAACCTGATCCTCGAGAGGATTTATGTGGTAATGATGTAGGAAGAAAATTATTGATTTTGGCTAGAGAACTTGACTTGAGTAATGAATTTGTAGATGTCAATATTCATAATTTAATTCCTGAAAGTTTAAGAGAAGGAGAGGCTGATTTGTTTTTAGGAAGGTTAAAAGAGTTAGACCCAGTATATCAAAAAATAAAAGAAGAACAGAAACCCGATCATGTTTTGCGATATATTGGGGATCTTCACGGTGATTTATTTGAAGAAAAAGGAATTTTAGATGTTAAATTAGTATCTGTTCCGGAAAGCAGTGCGTTAGGACAAGTAAAAGGTTCCGACTCTATATTCGAGATTTATACAGAGTCATATGGAGATCAACCTATAGTGATACAAGGAGCAGGAGCAGGAGCTGCGGTTACTGCCAGAGGAGTTTTTGGAGATATATTGAGGTTAACTGAAAAAAGATAAATTAGAATAACTACGAATTAAAGTTATTTTTAGTTTATGAAAGATATTTGAATTTTAAAAAAAGAGAACGTAGTTACTGAGCTCGATCTCAATTTTTAATGCATTAATAAGTGATTAAAAAAATTTGAACATATGAAAATAGAATTAAAAAGAATAGATAATGATTATCATTTTGAATTAAAAAATGAAAGAGGTCATATAACCCATATTGATAGCAAAGCAGAAGTTGGAGGTCATGATTTGGCACCAAGTCCTATGGAATATGTGTTGATGGGGGTAGCTGGTTGTAGCGCTATTGATGTTATTTCTATATTAAAGAAACAACGTCAGGAAATTACTGATTACAGAGCAGAAGTTGATGGGTCACGAGTGGAAGTCGATGGGGCAAAACCATTCAAAGAGATTTCTGTTACGGTTTATTTAGAAGGAGAGATAGTACCCGAAAAAGCTAAAAGAGCAGCACAATTATCATTCGAAAAATATTGTTCCGTGTCTAAAACATTGGAGCCTACAGCTACTGTAACATATAAGGTTGTAGTTAATAATGAAGAAGTATGAGCTTAAAAAGCCAAAATTTTGAAACGCAAGCGGTAAGGACTCAAACTGAGAAAACTCAGTTTTTAGAACATTCTACACCGATGTATTTAACATCTGGATTTGTTTTTGAAGATTCTGAAGAAATGAGAGCTGCCTTTGCAGAAGAGAAAGATCGTAATTTATATAGTCGTTTTAGTAATCCCAATACAACAGAGTTTGTTGATAAAATCTGTAAATTAGAAGGAGCAGAGGATGGTTATGCATTTGCAACGGGAATGGCTGCGGTGTTTTCTACCTTTGCCGCATTATTAAACGCAGGAGATCACATCGTTTCTGCTAGGTCAGTATTTGGATCAACACATTCTTTGTTTACGAAGTATTTTCCTAAATGGAATATAGAAACAAGTTATTTTCCAGTTAATGAGGTTGATACAATAGAAAGTTTAATCCAGCCTAATACAAAAATCATTTATGCAGAATCTCCAACAAATCCAGGAGTAGATGTATTGGATCTGGAGTTGTTAGGTAAGATTGCAAAAAAGCATAAACTGTTATTGGTTATTGATAATTGTTTTGCAACACCATATTTACAAAATCCGATAAAGTTTGGAGCTGATCTTGTGATTCATTCAGCTACAAAATTAATTGATGGGCAAGGACGTGTATTAGGAGGAGTAACTGTCGGTAAGAAGGAATTGATAAAAGAGATTTATTTGTTTTCTCGTAATACTGGACCAGCGTTATCACCATTTAATGCGTGGGTATTATCCAAAAGCCTAGAAACTTTAGCTGTTAGGGTAGATCGACATTGCGAAAATGCCTTAAAATTAGCTGAGTTTTTAGAATCTCACCCTAAGGTGGATTGGGTGAAATATCCTTTCTTAAAATCACACCCGCAATATGAAGTGGCTAAGAAACAGATGCGATTAGGAGGTAATATTGTTGCTTTCGAAGTTCAAAATGGTGTAGCGGGAGGAAAGACATTTTTTGATAGTATTAAAATGTGTTCACTTTCTGCAAATCTGGGTGATACCAGAACTATTGTTACACATCCAGCTTCTACAACGCATAGTAAATTAGCAGTTGAAGATAAATTAGCTGTTGGTATTACAGATGGAATGGTAAGATGTTCTGTGGGGTTGGAACATATTGATGATGTAATAGCTGATATTGCACAAGCACTAGAAGAAATATAATTTTCCTAGCAAGTGTAATCTCATTTATAATTAATGATTAGATACAAAGAACTTTCAAATCATCACTAATATGATTTCTTTATAGATAACAATGGAACAATTCGTGAGATATAAAATGTATATTTATTTTATCATTTTATTTTTATGAAAAGAAGTGTTTTATTATGTTTTATCGTTTTATTGAGTGCTTCGCTTTATGGAAATCAAATACAACAAATTCCTAAAAAAAGAACGAGCACAGCCCGGCAAGTTCTAAAAAAAATCCCTATGTCTAATTCTGTGTTGGCAAAAGGGGATTGGTACAAGTTTTATATTGAGAAAACAGGGGTATATAAAATTACTCCTGATTTTTTATCTGATTTAGGGGTCGATGTTGCTACAATAGATCCTACGACAATAAAAATTTACGGAAATGGAGGGCAAATGATTCCTCTTAAAAACAGCGAAAATAAAGAGTTTGATTTAAAGGAAAATGCTATTAAAGTAGTTGGGGGAGAAAATGGTGTTCTTTCTAAAAATGACTACATCCTCTTTTATGGTCAAAGTACCAAAGGGTATAATACCGATAGTAAAACTCATATCAATGCATATGATAATAAATCTTATTATTTTATTACTACATCTGGAAAAAAAGGAAATAGAATATTCAATTCAGAATCTGTAAACAAAAAAGTCGATACAGTTATTACTACATTTAGAGAAGGTCAGTTTTATGAAATAGATCAATATAATCTTGGGTTGATGGGGCGCAGGTGGTTAGGAGATGAAATTAAAAATAATGAAGAAAAGCAGTTTTCGTTTTATTTTCCTAACAAGGTGGATTTTATGCCGGTTTACTATACTATTGTTGCAGCTGCTCAATCCGATAAGTCTTCTAGATTTAGTGTCAAAATAAACCAAAAAGAAGTAGAAGGTGTTAAGTTTCAAAAGTTATCAAAAGGAAGTATTGCTAAAGAAGGTTGGGTAGAAAAAATGATGACGAATAATTCAGATTCTATCCATATTAACATTAAATATGAAACAGAAAATCAGGTATTAGGAAAGAGTTATTTAGATTACATAAAGATTTCGGCAGAAAGATCATTGGTTTTATCTGATAAGCAATTGAAGTTTGAAATTCCTACTTTTAATTCCGTTAAAAAAATAGGGGAGATACAATTAAAGAATACCAAAGAAATTACCGAAATATGGGATGTGACTAATACAGATTCAATAGCCGTTTTTAGGAATATTTCTTTTTCAGAAAAGTTTTCTTTTAAGACAAGCCTTAATCAAACAAGAAGGTTTATTGCTATTCCTAAGAATGATTTTTATTATCCATTAAAGCCAAATAATTGCAAAGTAGAAAATCAAGATTTGAAAGGAACTGTTTTCTTAGATAAAGAGAATAATTTTAGAGACTTAGATTATATAATAATTACATCAAAAGATAAACTTTTAGCGGCAAATCGATTGGCAAATTTTCATAGGGAGCATAATAATATGAATGTCAAAGTAGCACCCGTGCATGAAATTTATAATGAATTTAGTAGCGGTAAACAAGACATAGGAGCGATTAGAAATTTTATAAGATATGTCTATGAAAATGCTTCATCTGATGCTAAAAAACTGGCATATGTATGTTTCTTAGGAAATGCTACATTCGATTATAAACATAAAATGATGGATACAGAAGGGAATCAGATATATAAAAAGAATGATGTTCCAAGTTTTATGAGTTATAATAGTTTTTCAAACATTAGATCGTATGTGTCAGATGATTTTTTTGCAATGATGGATCCAGAAGAAGGAGAAATGAAATTGAAAGATAATCTAGATATTGCTCTTGGACGAATATTGGTTGATACTGATATAGCTGCTAATGATGTAGTTAATAAAATTATAGGATATCATCAGAAAAATTCTTTTGGGGATTGGAAAAACAACATACTCTTACTGTCGGATGATGTGGATAAAGTCTGGGAGCAACGTATCCAAGGAAGCTTAGATAATGTAGGAAATTCTTTGATTAAAAAATATCCTTTTTTAAATATCTCTAAAGTATATAGCGATGCATTTATTCAAGAATCAACATCCAGCGGTGAGCGATATCCAAACGTTACGAAGACACTAATAAAGAAAATCGAGGAAGGTGTTGCTGTTTTAGATTATTTTGGACACGCTGAAGAGGAAGGGTTTGGTACGGAGTTTTTCTTTACTAAAAAAGAAGCAATCAAACTTAAAAATAAAGATAAGCTACCGTTGTTTGTTACTGTTACCTGTCTGGCTACTCGGTTTGATAATCCTTTCGAAGTTTCTGTTGGAGAGCATATTTTTAAAAACCCAAACGGAGGTGCAATAGCTATGATTGCAACTACTAGAGAAATTTTTATGAGTGCTGGAGTTAGAATAAATAATAAAATAATCAATTCTCTTTTTTCTGAGAAAGATTCTCATTTGAAACCATCAGAAGTAGTGTTAAAACTAAAAAATGAACTAGGGTATCAAGATAAAAGAAGTGTGTTTTTTATTGGAGACCCAGTAATGTCTCTTCAAATGCCTTTACCTACTATTCGTATTACTAAGATTAATGAAATACCAATTAAAAAGTTTAATGATACAATTAGAGCTCTAGACAAGATTAGAATATCTGGAGAACTATTAGATGTGTCTCAAGATGTTATAAAAAAATATGATGGGGAGATTTATGTTAAGATATTTGACAAAGAATTTAGTAAAAAGACACTAGGTAATAATAGAATTAAAAATAGAAAAGGAGATCTTATACAGTTAAAATACAAAGATCAAGACGTTGTAATATATGATGGAAGTTTTGAAATTAAAAAGGGATTGTTTGATTTCGAATTTGTGATCCCAAAAGATATAAACCTATCTGTAGGGAAGTGTAAAATAATCTTATATGCTAAAGTTGAAAATGCTTTAGAAGACGCTGTTGGGGTGCAAGAAGATATATTGTTGGGTGGATTATCAAAAGTAAAATCATCGAATATCAATGGACCAGAGATCAGAGTTTTTATTGAAGGTGAAAAAACAAAGGTAATTAATGTTGTTAAGGCTAATGCAGAACTAAAAATAGAGATCGCTGATGAGGACGGAATCAATGTTTCTAGAATGGGAATTGGGCATCAAATGACAATGACTATTGATGGACATACAAGAGAAAAGAAAATATTAAACAATTATTTTTCCAATTATGACAATAGTTATAAGAAAGGGTTTATCTCTTATCCATTAGATACATTATCAAAAGGGCACCATACTTTAGAAATTAAAGTTTGGGATGTTTTCAATAATAGTAGTAGTCAAAAAATCGAAATTATTGTGCTGGATTCCTTATAACATGACTTGTTTGAATAATAATCTACTAAATCACTAGGCTTTTTATTAATAATATCATAATTCTTTCATTTCTAGTAATTTTTTAAAGTTTTTAAGACTAAGAAATAGATTTTTATATATACATTTGTTTAATAATCTACTATTCCGATAGGGTAATAGGTTTTGAAGTAAAAAATGATTGTAGATCAAATGATATTAGATAAAGTAGCTACGAAGAAAACATCGTATGAGACTGATAGGACTTCGGAGAAACCATTGCGAAGTATCGCCAAGGCTATAAGTTGGAGAGTAGTTGGCACGTTGGACACATTAATTGTTTCTTATGTGTTAACTGGCGAAATAGCATTGGCTACATCTATCGCATCAATTGATTTTGTAACAAAAATGATCCTTTACTTTTTTCATGAAAGAATTTGGAATCGTATTAAATGGGGAAGATAATTGCTGGTTTACTTCTTGATTAAATTAGAAGTAACAGAAAAAGAATTAAAAAAATGAAATTTACAGAAAAGGAAATACAGAATTTAAATAATGCTTTAAAGGATAAAACTCCTTTAGAGATTACTCAGTGGGCTGTTTTAAATGCGAAAACTCCAGTAGTAACTACTAATTTTAGATCGTATGAAGCTGCTATTCTTAATGTGAGTTCTATAGCATTATCTGATATTCCTGTTATCTGGTGTGACTCTGGATACAATACTCCTAATACATATAAGCATGCAGAAGAAGTGATTAATTTACTTAAACTTAATGTACAATTGTACGTTCCAAAACAAACAGCTGCGCATAGGGATGTAGTGATGGGTATTCCTGATATTGATGATCCAAAACATAAAATTTTTACACAACAAGTAAAGCTAGAACCTTTTAAACGAGCTATGAATGATTTTAAACCGGATGTATGGTTTACCAATCTTCGAAAAGGACAAACGGCATTAAGAGATTCATTAGATATTTTGAGTTTGGGTAATGATGGAGTTTTAAAAGTAAGCCCTTTTTATTACTATAGTGATGCGGAGTTAGATGTGTATTTGGAACAACATAATTTACCAAATGAATTTAAGTATTTCGATCCAACAAAAGTTCTAGATAATAGAGAATGCGGGATTCATACTAATTAGGTCAAGATATATAAAAAAAAGATTAAATTACATGGAAGTAATTGAACATATAAAAGAACAAATTGTGGATGAAAAAGTGCTAAAAGTGAATCCTTTAGAAAGTGAGGCGATTTATATTTTTAGAGAAGTCGTGGCCCAATTTGAAAAGCCTGTATTACTTTTTTCGGGGGGTAAAGATTCTATTACTCTAGTAAGATTAGCGCAAAAAGCATTTTATCCAGGTAAGATTCCCTTTCCGCTTTTACATATTGATACAGGGCATAATTTTCCTGAAACCATTGAGTTTAGAGATCGTTTGGTAAAAGAACTTGGAGTAGAATTAATAGTTCGTAATGTTCAGGATTCTATTGATCAAGGTAAAGTGATAGAGGAGAAAGGTAAGTATGCTAGTCGTAATAGTTTGCAAACGACTACACTTCTTGATGCGTTGGAAGAATTTAAATTTGATGCTGCAATTGGCGGAGCAAGAAGAGATGAAGAAAAAGCGAGAGCAAAAGAACGTATATTTTCTGTAAGAGATGATTTTGGTCAGTGGGATGAAAAAAATCAGCGACCAGAGCTTTTTGATCATCTTAATGGTAAAATTGATTTAGGTCAGAATGTACGTGTATTTCCGATTAGTAATTGGACAGAACTTGATGTTTGGAGTTATATCCAAAAAGAAGATATTGAAATCCCCTCTATATATTTTGCGCATAAACGAAAAACATTTATTAGAGATGGTATGATTTGGTCTGCAGAAGATGATGTCGTGCATAGAGAAGATGATGAATTAGTAGAGGAACGATTAGTTAGATTTCGTACCGTAGGAGATATGTCTTGTACAGCAGCAGTGCTTTCTGATGCAATTACTATTGATAAGGTAGTTTCAGAAATTAGAGAGTCTACGATCTCAGAAAGAGGAGCTCGTATTGATGATAAAAGATCTGAAGCAGCCATGGAAAAACGAAAACAACAAGGATATTTTTAGAAATAATTGATAGTTGTTAGTTAATCTTTGATGGTTAACAGATAAAAGAAAATAAGAATTGAATTAATTGAGAATATATCGTATTAGTAGGTTGATTTTGTAAGATTTAAACAATCAACTGATAACTAACTGTAAACGATCAATGAGTAATAAAATGGACGTATTAAAAATAGCAACAGCAGGAAGTGTAGATGACGGTAAGAGTACCTTGATTGGACGTATTTTATACGATACAAAGTCATTAACAACAGATAAGCTAGAGGCAATCGAAACTAGAAGTAAAGCCAATGGCTTTGATTACCTAGATTTTTCATTAGCTACTGATGGATTAGTTGCGGAAAGAGAGCAAGGTATTACTATTGATGTAGCACACATTTACTTTTCTACAAAAACGAAAAGTTATATTATAGCTGATACTCCTGGTCATATAGAATATACCAGAAATATGGTTACTGGAGCTTCGACTTCTCAGGCATCTATTATTTTGGTTGATGCTAGAAAAGGAGTAATTGAACAAACATATCGTCACTTTTTTATTAATAATTTATTGAGAGTAAAAGATGTGATTGTGGCGGTAAACAAAATGGATTTGGTTGATTTTTCTCAGGATAAATATGAGGCGATCAAAGAAGATTTTGAAAAGTTGATAGCTAAAAGTGATTACAAAGAACAAAACATCACTTTTATTCCAGTTAGTGCTTTGCAGGGTGATAATGTTGTAGACAAATCAGAGAATACTCCTTGGTACAGTGGTCAAACATTACTAGAACATTTAGAAGAATTAGATGCGCAAGATGTGTATGAAAAAGCAGAAGTGCGTTTCCCAATACAAACAGTAATTCGACCTAAAAAAGATGAATTTCATGATTTTAGAGGATATGCTGGTAAATTATATGGAGGAGATATTTCTGTAGGTGATGAGGTAACAATTTTACCTTCTTTAACAACATCCAAAGTGAAAGAGATTTTCTTTTTTGATCAAAAATTTGATACAGCAGGTAGAGGTAGTTCTTGTACGATTACATTAGAAGATGATGTAAATGTAAGTCGTGGTGATATGATTGTAAAATCGTCGGAGAAGCCTAAGGTAGAAAAGCAATTAACCGCAACAATTTGTTGGATGGATAATAAAGACCTAAATCCTGGAACAAATTATTTCATCCAAAGTGGAAGTAGTAGAGTTTTAGCAAAAGTGAAGAATATTAGTGGAACAGTTGCTACTGATTTTTCTGGAGAAGATACCGCTAAGAATTCACTAAGTCTAAATGAAATAGGAAAAGTTCAAATACAATTAAGTAAACCTTTGGCTATCGATTCTTATAGTAAGAATAAAGCTTCAGGGTCATTTATATTAATAGATTCTCAAACCAATAATACTTCAGGAGTAGGTTTTATCCAATAGATAAAAATCTTTTACTGATAAGAAAAAACAGGAATTTTTAGAATTAAAAAACCTTTATACAAAAGTCATAAGTATGTCCTTTTTTAAAGGTTGAAATACGAAAGAAAATGCAAAGTTTTAGAACAGAAATAGAAAACCCAATTGTCGAAAAAGACATTATTGAATTAGCGAATAAAATAGAGCAATTCCATAAAGGGAAGATTGATGAAGAGAAATTTCGTAGCCTACGTCTAGCTCGTGGAGTATACGGGCAGAGGCAAGAAGGTGTGCAAATGATTCGTATTAAATTACCTTATGGTAAGGTGTTGAGCAATCAATTACGAAGAATTTGTGACGTTTCGGATGAATATTCTAGGGGTAGATTGCATATAACAACAAGACAAGATATTCAGATTCATTATGTGGATTTAAATAGAACTCCAGAGCTTTGGGCGGAGTTAGAAAGAGATGATGTAACACTTAGAGAAGCTTGTGGTAATACCGTTCGTAATGTCACTGCTTCAGAAACTGCTGGGGTTGATCCAAAAGAACCGTTTGATGTATCACCGTATGCAGATGCGTTGTTTCGTTTCTTTTTAAGAAATCCAATATGTCAGGAAATGGGACGTAAATTCAAGGTGTCTTTTTCAGGAACAGAAGAAGATACAGGATTATCTTATATGCATGATCTTGGTTTTATTGCCAAAATAGAAAATGGGGTAAGAGGGTTTAAAGTGATGCTTGCAGGAGGATTAGGTTCACAACCGAGACATGCAGATGAATTATATAGCTTCTTGCCGACCGATAAGATTATTCCTTTAATGGAAGGAGTTTTGAGAATTTTTGATCGTCATGGGGAACGTAAGAGTAGAGCAAAAGCAAGAATGAAGTTCTTGGTAAAGGATATTGGTGTAGAAGCTTTTAAAGAATTAGTAGAAGCAGAACAACAAGCAATTGCGCAGAAAACAGTGTCCATTGATGCAGAAGCTTATGTGGCATCAATTCCAGCATCGGTGGAAATTCCTGAGGTAGAGGTTAAGAACCAAAAAGCTTTTGATTTATGGAAATCTACTAATGTGATTTCTCAAAAACAAGAAGGATATGTAGCAATTGGTGTTAAAGTTCTATTAGGTGATTTTTACACAGATAAAGCCAGGTTACTAGCTGATTTAGTAGAGAAATATGCTGCAGGAGAAATAAGATTATCTCTTCGTCAGAATATTTTAATTCCTTTTGTAAAAGAAGGATTGCTTCCATTTTTCTATCAAGAATTAGAAAAATTAGGATTTGTAGAAGCAGGATATAATAAAGCGGTTGATATTACTGCTTGTCCAGGAACTGATACCTGTAACCTAGGTATTGCTAGTAGTACTGGTATTGCCGAAGAATTAGAAAGAGTTATAAAAACTGAATACCCTCAATATTTACAAAAAGAGGATCTGGTAATTAAGATTAGTGGATGTATGAATGCTTGTGGTCAACACAATATGGCTAATATCGGTTTTCAGGGAATGTCAGTAAGAACCAAAGATAAGTTGGTGGCACCGGCATTACAAGTGTTATTAGGAGGAGGAAACCTAGGTGATGGAAAAGGACGTTTTGCAGATAAAGTAGTAAAAATTCCTAGTAGAAGAGGCCCAGAAGCATTACGTAGAATTTTAGATGATTATGAAGAAAATGCAAATGGTAAGACTTTTGTAACATATTATGAAGACAAAGGAGAAAAGTATTTTTATAACTTACTTACGGATTTGTCCAATGTAGAAAATTTAACTCAAGAAGATTTTATAGACTGGGGGACTGAACAAGAATATGTAAAAGCAATAGGGATTGGAGAATGTGCTGGTGTAGTAATTGATTTAATAGCAACATTATTTTTAGAAAGTGAAGAAAAGATAGAAAATGCAAAAGTATCTTTTGAGAATGAAGTATATTCTGATGCTATATATCATGCATATAGTTCTTTAGTTAATTCCGCTAAAGCATTATTACTTGCAGAGAACAAGAAAACAAATACACATGCGAGTATTATAAGTCAATTTGATACAGAATTTGTAGTAAGTGGGAAGATCAATCTTGATGGAACGTTCGCGGATTTGATATATCAGATTCAAAAAAACGCACCGAGCAAGGATTTTGCAGTGGATTATATTAAAAAAGCAGGGCAATTTTTGCAAAAAGTGCAAGCATTTAGAGCACTGGAAGTAGAAAATGTATAATATCTTTACAAGGTTGTAAAATATTTAAAATAAAGATAATAAGTAAATAGAAATGAGTACTAAAACACCGAAATTAACGGTAGTTGGAGCAGGACCAGGAGATCCAGATTTGATTACGTTAAAAGCTATTAAAGCATTGGAGTCTGCAGATGTGGTGTTATATGATGCACTTATCAATGAATCCTTATTAGAATATTCGCCTAAAGCAGAAAAGATATTTGTAGGAAAAAGAAAAGGATGTTATTCATATCAACAAGAACAGATTAATGAGTTAATCGTTAGTAGAGCTAAAAGTCATGGACATGTAATACGATTAAAAGGAGGTGATCCATTTATTTTTGGACGAGGAGCGGAAGAAATTGATTATGTTCAAAAATTTGGTATAGAAACTAATATGGTACCAGGGATATCATCTTCTTTAGCAGTTCCAGCATATCAAGGAATTCCGTTAACAAAAAGAGGGTTTTCCGAGAGTTTTTGGGTAATTACAGGAACAACGAAATCCCATAAATTATCGCAGGATGTTTGCCTGGCAGCTAAATCAAATGCAACTGTGGTAATTTTAATGGGGATGAGCAAGCTAAGCGAAATAGTTAGTATCTTTGCAGCCGAAAATAAGGAGGATATTCCAGTTGCTGTTATTCAGAATGGAACTACTGAAAATGAGCAATTTGGATTTGGTTCAATAAAAACAATAGAGCAGGTTGTATTAGATAAAAAACTATCATCACCAGCGATTATTGTAATTGGAGAAGTAGTAGAGCAAAGAGCAAAATTAGCTTCGATTTATAGAGAAGTAAAAGAAGAAATCGTATCTTGATAGTTCAGGATAGATGTAGAGATGGAAGAAAGAAATAATTTATATCCCGTTTTTCTGAAAGTTAAAAACCTTGAGATCCTAATTGTAGGAGGGGGAAATGTAGCCGAAGAAAAACTTACGTTCTTACTAAAATCTAGTCCAGATGCTAAAGTAACAATGGTGTCCCCAATGTATAGAGACGATACAATTACTTTAGCTAATAAGTTTGGGGTGGAGATGATTAAAAAGAAATATCACAGACGTTTTCTTAAACGGAAACATATTGTGATTGCTACTACAGATGTTCCAAAAGTCAATGTACAAGTGTATAAAGACTGTAGGAAAAGAAGTAAATTGGTAAATGTAGCGGACAATCCTCCGTATTGTGATTTTTATATGGGAGGTATTGTAACCAAAGGAAACGTAAAAGTGGCTATTTCGACAAATGGAAAGTCACCAACAACAGCAAAACGACTACGTCAGTTTTTCGAAGAAGTAATTCCAGAAAACATAGATGATTTAGTTAAGAATTTAAACGAATATAGAAAAACAATAAAAGGTGATTTCGAAGAAAAAGTGGAAACACTTAATGAATTTACCAAAGGATTAATAGGAAAAAAAGAAGTTGAACATGATCAAGACTGATATTCTAATCATTGGAGCTGGACCAACAGGTTTATTTACTGTTTTTGAAGCTGGATTACTGAAGTTAAAAACACATCTTATAGATGCATTGCCTCAACCAGGAGGACAATGTTCTGAAATATACCCTAAAAAGCCAATATATGATATTCCAGGTTTTCCTGAGATTTTAGCTGGTGATTTAGTGAATAATTTGATGGAACAAATAAAGCCTTTTGAACCAGGTTTTACTTTAGGAGAAAGAGCAGAAACTATTGAGAAGTTAGAAGATGATACCTTTTTGGTAACCACCAATAAAGGAACAAAACACAATGCGCCTGTAGTAGCAATTGCTGGTGGATTGGGTTCTTTTGAACCTCGTAAACCACCTATTCCAAATATTACGGATTTTGAAGATAAAGGAGTTGCTTACATTATTAGAGATCCAGAAGTATATAGAGATAAAAGAGTTGTGATAGCTGGAGGAGGAGATTCTGCATTGGATTGGACTATTTTCTTAGCAGATGTAGCTAGTGAGGTAACACTAGTACATAGAAGAAATGAGTTTCGAGGAGCTTTAGATTCTGTAGAAAGAGTTGCTGAATTAACTAAGTTAGGAAAAGTAAATTTAATCACTCAAGCAGAAGTAAAAGAACTAAAAGGAGATGATCATATTACCGCTGTTGGGATCAAACATAAAACAGAGGGAGATATCAATGTTGATACAGATTATTTTATTCCATTATTTGGACTTTCGCCAAAATTAGGACCAATAGGTGATTGGGGATTAGAAATAGAAAAAAATGCAATAAAAGTAGATAACTCTTACGATTACCAAACAAATATTCCTGGTATTTATGCAATAGGAGATGTTAATACATATAAAGGAAAGCTAAAACTAATTCTTTCAGGATTTCATGAAGCAGCCATTATGTGTCAAAGTGCTTATCAAAGGATCTTCCCAGACAAGAAATATGTAATGAAGTATACTACCGTTGGAGGAGTTGAAGGATTTGATGGATCTAAAAAAGAAGCTAAAAAAGAAGTAGTAAAAGCAATAGTATAGAATTTATTATATCATAATCCTCGCAATTAATACTGATCATTTTTCGGTATATTTGCGAGGATTTTTATACGATTAAGACGATAATATGTCAGACGTTACCATAAAGATAAAAGATAGAGAAGGAGAAATTCATGAAGTACAGGCTCCTACTGATATGGCAATGAACCTTATGGAAGTGTGCAAAGCCTATGAACTTCCTGTAGAAGGAACTTGTGGTGGTATGGCGATGTGTGCATCTTGTCAATGTTATGTCTTATCAGATCATGAGCTTCCAGAAATGAGCCAAGATGAAGATTTAATGTTAGCAGAAGCTTTTTATGTAGAGGATAATAGTAGACTTGGATGTCAGATTCCAATTACTCCAGAATTAGATGGTTTAGAAGTAGAATTAGCTCCTGAATCTTAAAAATGTAGAATAAACTTGCAAAACAAAAGGCTATGCCTTTAATTTGTAATCATAACGGTTATAAAACTGTTTAGTTCATATAATTATTAAATGTTATCAAGAAAGGTGGAGGGAATAGACCCTATGATACCTTAGCAACCCTTTATCTTTTAAAGAAGGTGCTACGTTCTATTCGTATACTAAACGAAATAGATAACAAATGACCATAGCTTTTGCTATTTCCATTTATTTTTCTTGATATATTTTAAAATATTCCTTTTATAAAGGAGATTTAATGTTATTCGATAATGTTATATAAAGCCCGCCTTAGTATTTCATTATCGTTTAAAAATAGATTTAAGAAGTATTAGCTTGAAGATGGATAAATGAAAGACATAAAAAAAATATTAGAAGAGAGAATTCTTGTGCTTGATGGTGCTATGGGTACTATGCTCCAACGTCATAAGTATACAGAAGAGGATTTTAGAGGAGAACGATTTAAAGATTGGCCGATTCCAGTGCAAGGGAATAATGATTTATTAAGCATTACACAACCCGAAGCTATAAAAGAAGTGCATCGGTTGTATTTCGAGGCAGGAGCCGATATTGTGGAAACCAATACCTTTTCGGGGACTACAATTGCGATGGCAGATTATGAGATGGAAGAGTTGGTCTACGAACTAAATTATCAATCTGCTAAAATAGCAAAAGAAGTAGCTGATGAATTTACAGAGAAAGAACCTCATAAACCTCGATTTGTGGCAGGGTCCATTGGTCCTACAAATAGAACTGCAAGTATGTCTCCAGATGTAAATGATCCTGGGTTTAGAGCAGTTACTTTTGATGAACTAAGAGTGGCGTATAAACAACAAGTAGAAGCTTTACTTGATGGAGGTTCTGATATTCTTTTAGTTGAAACTATTTTTGATACTTTAAACGCAAAAGCTGCACTTTTTGCAATTGAAGAGGTGAAAGATGAAAGAAATATAGAAGTGCCAATTATGATAAGTGGTACGATAACCGACGCAAGTGGCCGTACACTATCCGGACAAACTGCAGAAGCATTTTTAATTTCGGTATCTCATATACCAATGCTATCAGTTGGTTTTAATTGTGCCTTGGGAGCAAGTCAATTAACTCCCCATTTAGAAGTGTTAGCCCAGAAAGCTAATTTTGGAGTTTCTGCACATCCTAATGCGGGATTACCAAATGCTTTTGGAGAATATGATGAAACTCCAGAACAAATGGCATCTCAGATTAAGGAATATATGGATAAAAGTTTAGTGAATATTATCGGAGGATGTTGTGGAACAACACCCGAGCATATAAAAGCGATTGCGGATTTAGCTAAAAAGTATGAACCAAGATCAGTAGAAGTTGTAGCATAGATTATGAGTACGGAGCAAAAAAGAAAATATCTGAAATTATCCGGATTGGAACCCATGATTGTTTCAGCAGAAACTAATTTTATTAATGTAGGAGAACGAACAAATGTTGCTGGATCACGTAAATTTTTACGTTTAGTAAAAGAGGAAAAGTTTGACGAAGCTTTAGATATAGCTAGGCATCAGGTAGAAGGTGGTGCACAGGTGATAGATATCAATATGGATGATGGCCTAATTGATGGAAAAGAAGCGATGGTTAGGTTTTTAAACTTAATTATGGCAGAACCAGATATTGCAAGAGTTCCTATTATGATTGATAGTTCTAAATGGGATATTATTGAAGCTGGTTTACAGGTGGTACAAGGAAAATGTGTAGTAAATTCTATTAGTCTTAAGGAAGGTGAAGAAGAGTTTATTGCTCACGCCAAAAAAATTAAACGATATGGAGCTGCTGTAATAATTATGGCTTTTGATGAGGTTGGCCAAGCTGATAATTATGAACGTCGAATCGAAATTTCTAAAAGATCTTATGATATTTTAGTAAATCAGGTGAATTTTCCTCCTGAGGATATCATATTTGATCTAAATATATTTCCTGTTGCCACGGGAATGGAGGAGCACAGAAAAAACGCTATTGATTTTATTGAAGCTACAAGATGGGTTCGAGAAAACCTACCACATTGCAGTGTAAGCGGAGGTGTTAGTAATGTCTCTTTTTCTTTTAGAGGAAACAATCCTGTTCGGGAAGCAATGCATTCAGTGTTTTTATATCATGCCATAAAAGCTGGTATGAATATGGGTATTGTAAATCCTGCAATGTTAGAGGTGTATGATGATATTCCTAAGGATCTCCTTGAACATGTAGAAGATGTGATCTTAGACCGAAGAGATGATGCCACAGAAAGATTATTGGATTTTGCAGAAACTGTTGTAGGGACTAGTAAAGAAAAAACGGTCGACCTTTCTTGGAGAGAAGAATCTTTACAAAATAGAATTACTAGAGCACTCGTTAAAGGGATTGATCAATATATAGTTGAAGATGTAGAAGAAGCAAGATTAGCTGCAGAGAAACCAATTGAAGTGATCGAAGGTAACTTGATGGTTGGTATGAATGTAGTAGGAGATCTTTTTGGATCTGGTAAAATGTTTTTGCCACAAGTAGTGAAATCCGCTAGGGTGATGAAAAAAGCAGTTGCTTATTTATTACCCTATATCGAAGAAGAAAAGAAAAAGAATCCCAAACAGGCCGAAGGTAATGGTTCTGCGGGTAAAGTTCTTATGGCTACGGTAAAAGGAGATGTTCATGATATAGGAAAAAACATAGTGTCTGTAGTACTAGGGTGTAATAACTATGAAATTGTGGATATGGGAGTAATGGTCCCCCCAGAAAAGATTATTCAAACTGCTATTGATGAGCAAGTAGATATCATTGGATTAAGTGGTTTGATTACACCTTCACTGGATGAAATGGTGTTTTTAGCAAAAGAAATGGAGCGTAGGAATTTTAAGGTTCCTTTATTGATAGGTGGAGCTACTACATCAAAAGCGCATACCGCTGTTAAAATTGATCCTCAATATAAAAATGCGGTAGTTCACGTAAATGATGCGTCCAGAGCAGTTACTGTTGTTGGAGATTTGTTGAATAAAAGAAGTAATCAAAAATATGTAGGAGATCTCAAAGATGATTATGAAAAATTTAGAGAAGGGTTTCTTAAAAGAACAAAACAAAAAGAATACTTGTCTATTGAAGAAGCTAGAAAAAATAAATATAAGATCGATTGGTCTTCTTCAGAAATTATAAAACCAAATACGTTAGGAATTCAGGTTATTGAAGATTTTGATTTAAGAAAGTTAGAATCTTTTATTGATTGGACACCTTTCTTTAGATCATGGGATTTACATGGTAAATATCCAGCAATTTTGACAGATGAAGTTGTTGGGGAACAAGCCGCTTCATTGTATGAAGATGCACAAGAATTATTACAAAAAGTATTTGATGAAAAACTACTTGGCGCAAAAGCGGTGTATGGTTTGTTTGAGGCCAATACTGTGGATCATGATGATGTTTTAATTAAATCAAACTCAAAAGATTTTAAATTTAGGACATTGAGACAGCAATTAAAGAAGCATGCTAGCAAACCTAATTTTGCATTGGCTGATTTTGTTGCCCCGAAAGAAAGTGGGATACAAGATTATATGGGATGTTTTTGTGTGACTACTGGTTTTGGAACCAAAGAACTTGCAGAAGCTTTTGAAGCAGATCTGGATGATTATAATTCGATAATGATTAAAGCTTTAGCAGATCGTCTTGCCGAAGCTTTTGCAGAATGTTTACATCAGAAAATTCGAAAAGAAGATTGGGGTTATGCTAAAGAAGAGAAATTATCAAATGAAGAATTAATTAAAGAATCGTATAAGGGTATTAGACCAGCACCAGGATATCCAGCTTGCCCAGATCATTTAGAAAAATTAACAATTTGGGAAGTGTTACAAGTAAAAGATAGAATAGGGGTTGAATTGACAGAAGGACTTGCTATGTGGCCTGCAGCATCAGTTTCGGGATATTATTTTGCAAACCCAGAAGCTAGATATTTTGGATTAGGGAAAATAAAAGAAGATCAGGTGAAGGATTTTGCCAATAGAAAAAATATTGACTTCGAATATGCGCAAAAATGGTTAAGTCCTAATATTATTGACTAAAATAAAAGATTACCAACTAAGAACTATAAATTAGATGAAGGTTACAGATCATATAAAAAATGCAAAAGGAAAAACATTATTTTCTTTTGAACTAATACCACCACAAAAAGGAAAAAGTATTCAAGAATTATATAATAACATTGATCCTTTAATGGAGTTTAAACCTCCATTTATCGACGTAACTACTTCTAGAGAAGAATTTATTTATATAGATAGAGATGGGTTACTAGATAAAAAGCTTACTCGTATGCGTCCCGGGACAGTTGGGATTTGTGCTTCGATAACTCATAAATATAATGTCGATACTATTCCGCATGTATTATGCGGTGGTTTTACAAAAGAAGAAACAGAATATCTATTAGTTGATTGTCATTATTTAGGGATAGATAATGTTATGGCGTTACGCGGAGACGCAATGAAGGAGGAAAAGTATTTTAATCCTACAAAAGGAGGTCATTGTTATGCCAATGAATTGGTAGAACAAATTGTGAATATGAATAGTGGTAGGTTTCTACATGAAGTTATAGAGAGTGATAACCAATCTGATTTTTGTGTTGGAGTAGCAGGGTATCCCGAAAAACATTTAGAAGCTCCTTCTATGGATTCGGATATAAGAAGGTTGAAGGATAAAGTTAATGCAGGTGCAGACTATGTTGTAACTCAAATGTTTTTTGATAATAAAAGATATTTTGAATTTGTCGAAAAAGCAAGAGAAGCCGGGATTAATGTGCCAATCATTCCAGGAATTAAACCAGTCGCTGTAAAAAGACATTTGCAATTACTTCCACAGGTATTTAAGTTAGATATGCCAGATGAACTTGTTAAGGCAGTTGAGAGTTGTAAAACTAATAAAGAAGTAAGAGAAGTCGGTATTGAATTTGCAATACAGCAATCTAAGGAGTTAATGGAATACGGAGTACCTGTTTTGCATTATTATTCAATGGGTAAATCTGATAACATAAAAAAAATTGCAGCAAATGTATTTTAAAAAGTAGTAAGGTTTTGGAAACCTAATGATGCTATCTTACATTTGTCGGAATGATAAAACATCTTTGTTTAGTACTTTTTCTTCTAGGGTATTTGGTGCAATCTCAAGAAGATAAACCATATTATAGTTTTGATATCAATAATTTTTATGGAACAATCCTGAAACACAATCCGGATATTTCTCATTTAATTACTGGGCATCCCTCTGGAGTTCTTTTTTCAATAAACCGAAAGACTTTTGGAAACAAAGACTGGCAGCGGTTATATAATTCTCCCGATTATGGAGTATCATTTATTTATCAAGATATGGATAATGAGTTTTTAGGAGAAAACTTCGGACTCTACGCTCATTATAATTTTTATTTTTTTAAGCGGGTTTTAATGCTTAGACTTGGACAGGGGTTAGCTTATAATACAAACCCATATGATGAAGATAATAATTTTAGAAATGTAGCTTACGGATCTCATTTTATGAGTTCTACCTTTGCAATGTTGAATCTAAAAAAAGAAAATTTAATAGGTGGACTTGGAGTGCAATTAGGGTTTGGGGTAATTCATTATTCTAATGCTAATTTTAAAGCTCCTAATAAAAGTACAAATACACTAGTTTTTAACGCAGGGTTTAATTATGTCTTGGATAGTACGTATCCAGAATATATTAAAAAAGAAAAAGGGGACGTTAAAGGTTCGGAACCTATTTCTTACGGTTTTATGTTCCGCAGTGGAATTAATGAAAGTGATGTTGTTGGATCTGGTCAGCATCCATTTTATACAATTGCAGCGTTTGCAGATAAGAGATTGAATAAAAAGAGTAGTGTTCAATTGGGAGCGGAATTATTCTTTTCAGAAGCTTTAAAAAAGTTCATAGATTTTAGGTCAACTGGAAATTTTGAAGACGGAACTACAGGTGACGAAGATTCCAAAAGAGTTGGTATTTTTTTAGGACATGAATTACGAATTAATAAGATATCGATTTTGACACAGTTAGGATATTATGTGTATTATCCATACGATTTCGAAGGTCAAGTGTATAATCGTTTTGGTGCAAGATATTATTTTAACAAAAATATATTTGGTTCAATTACTGTTAGATCTCACGCAGCTAAAGCGGAAGCAGTAGAGTTTTCAATAGGGTATAGATTATGAAAAGAGTTATCATAATAATATTAGGTTTGTGTCTGGTTTCCTGTGATTCTGAAAATGCGTTGGACTGTTTTCAAAGAACGGGAGGTATAATAAGACAAGAGGTTGAGGTTGCTGATTTTACAAGAATCTTAGTAAATCCTAATGTAGAGTTAATCTTAAAAGAGGGAGAAGTAGCTTCGGTCGTAATAGAGACAGGTGATAACTTATTGGATGAAGTATCCGCGGCGGTTGAAGGAGATCGTTTAGTGTTAAGTAATAGCAATGATTGTAATTTTGTGAGAGATTTTAATCAAACTAAAGTTTTTGTTACTTCTCCAAATATTACTGAAATTAGGAGTGAAACGCAATTTGATATTTCTTCAGATGGAGTACTAGGATATCCCTCTTTACGATTATTGTCAGAAGACTTTAACGAAGATAATGGAGGAAATATTACAGGCACTTTTATTATGGAATTGGATAATGAAAGCTTGTCTGTTGTGGGTAATAATATAGCTTCTTTCTTTGTTAAAGGAAAAGTTACAGAACTTTATGTCGGTTTTTTTTCTGGAACAGGACGATTTGATGGAGCTGAGCTTATTTCTGAACATGTGGAAATTCTTCATAGAGGTACAAATAAGATCATTGTAAATCCTCAACAATCCATAAAAGGTGAAATAAGAAGCACAGGTGATGTGATTTCTGTAAATACACCTCCAATAATAGAGGTTGATGAATTTTTTACTGGCCGACTTATTTTTAATTAATTTCCTGATTTTATTTAAATCATAACTAATATTAGGGATTTTTCCCTTTTTTTTAAATATGGTTTTGTTAGTTTTTTCATACTCTATTTGTTTTTTTATTATAATCAATTGATAATGTTTTTTAATACAAATGATTGTTAATGAGTAGTTTATGTTTTTGTATTAAAAGTAAAACACTCATTTTTACGTGTAATTTTATTGTGGTTTAAGCTTTTAAAATAAAAGGTTTTTCCGTAATAAAAAGTTAATGATATTGCGTAAATTTAAGTACCCCGCTGATCAAACATTTTAATCTTAACAAAATTGTATGGCCTATAGCGAGGAAACTACGTCTAGAGATTTTATTCCCCTAAATGAAAATTTTTTAAAAGAAAAACTCTATCAACTTATTAAGAAGGAAGATAAGATTTTTGACTTTATTCAAGATTCTGTATGGGATGGCCTCTGGTTTTGGGATTTGAAAAATCCTAAAAATGAATGGGTTAATAAAAATTTTTGGGATACGTTGGGCTATGATCCAAAGCATATGCCTGATAAAATATCCTCTTGGCAGGATGTTATGAAAGATGAAGATCTAAAAAAAATTTCAGATAACCTTGAAAACTATTCTCATCACCTTTCTGATTCCTACGAACAGGTTCTTCGTTATACGCATAAATTAGGGCATATCGTTTGGCTACAATTTAATGGTTTAATAATAAAAGATGATGACGGAAAACCAACTCAAATGTTGGGAATCCATACAGACCTAAGTAAATTAAAAAGAACTGAAGAAAAATTACAAGAATTAGTCGAAAAATATGAGGATGTTCTTGAAGGTCCAAATCAAGGTTCTTGGGAATGGAATTTAAGGACAGGAGAGGTGTTGTTTGATGAACAATGGGCTAATATTATTGGATATTCACTTGCTGAATTACAGCCTATTTCTCTAGATACTTGGGTTAGTTTTATGCATCCTTCGGATCATATTAAGACAACTAAAATATTGCAGGAACATTATGAAAAAAGAATACCGTATTATGAATGTGAGATTCGACTAAAACATAAAAATGGAGAATGGATATGGGCTTTGGTTAAAGGTAAAATAATTAGCTGGGATAAAGAGGATAATCCAGAATGGTTGGTAGGGTCTCAGGTCGATATTACTGATAATAAAAAAGCATTAGAAAAAAATAGATTGTTTGTAAGTCAAGCCCCAAGTGCAATGGCAATGTTTGATACAAATATGAGGTACTTGGCGGCATCTAGAAGATGGTTTGAAGATTATAATATTGTAGGTCAAAATATAATTGGAAAAACTCAGTATGAAGTTTTTCCAGAAATGGAAGAAAAATGGAACGAATATTACAAAGAATGTCTCACTGGAAATGTTCTTAGAAAAGAAGAGGATTGTCTTAAAGGTAAAGAGGGATGTTTACAATGGATTTCCTGGGAACTCAGGCCTTGGTATAATAGAGAAGGAAAAATTGCTGGAGTTTTAATGCATACTTCTGACATTTCTAAACTAAAAAAAGCAGAAGCCATTAATGAAGAACGTAAAGTTTTTTTAGAAGCAATTTTAGACAGTGTTAACGTAGGGATAGTATCCTGTGATCAAAACGGTAAATTGACTTTATTTAATAATGCGACGAAAAAATGGCATGGTTTACCAGTACGATCTATTCCAATTACAGAATTATCTCAACACTATGGTCTTTATAAGAGAGATGGTGTAACACCATTAAAAGAAGAAGAAATACCACTATTAAAAGCTTTAAAAGGAGAAGAGGTAAAAGATCAAGAGTTAACTATAATCCCTAAAATTGGTCCTATAAGAAAAGTAGTAACTAATGGTTCTCAGTTAATAGGAGCAGATGGAGAAATAAAAGGTGCGGTTGTGGCTATGCATGACGTTACTGAAAGAAAAATGGCTGAAGATAAACTTAAAGTGAGTGAAGAAGCATTTAGAGGAAATTTTGAAAATGCAGCTATAGGAATGGCGATCATTGGCTTAGACGGAAGATGGATCGAAGTGAATAATGCAGTTTGCAATATGATTGGGTATTCTAAAGAAAAACTTACTAAGATGACTTTTCAGGATATTACCCATCCTGATGATCTAAAAAAAGATCTGGGATTATTGAATAAACTTTTAAAAGATGAAATACCGTATTATCATTTAGAAAAAAGATATATTCATAAGAACGGTCAGGAAGTCTATACGTTGTTATCAGTCTCTTTGGTGAAGGATAAAAATCAAAAACCACTTTATTTCATTTCTCAAATAACGGATACTACTCAGAATATAAATACTAGGAGGAAATTACATAAGGCCCTTGCAAAATTAGAAGGAGTTTTAGAGTCGAGTACTAGAGTTGCTATTATTGGTACAAATACATCAGGTATCATTAACATATTTAATAAAGGAGCAGAAAACTTATTGGGATATTCTAGAGATGAACTTTTATTGAAAGAAAGTCCAATTATTATTCATCTAAAAGATGAGATAAAGATGGCTGAAATTGAGTTGTCAACAGAGTTAGGGGAGTATAAAGAAGGGTTTAAGGTTTTTATTGAATTAGCAAATAAAGAAAAATACTATACGAGAGAATGGACACTTGTAAGAAAAGATGGAACTCAATTCCCAGTGCAACTTACGATTACTGCAATAAAAGAAAAAGGAAATATAATAGGTTATTTAGGTGTTGCAACCGATATTAGTGATATAAAAAAAGCAGAGAGAGAGCTTAAGTCAATTTTAAAAGTAACCGAAAATCAAAACACACGTTTAAAAGACTTTGCTCATATTGTATCTCATAAATTACAATTACACTCAAGTAATTTAGAAAGACTCTTAGAAAAATTTTTACAAGAAAATCCTGAGATAAAAGAATCTGATATTATTAAGATGTTTAAAATTACATCATCTAAGCTTTCAGATACTATCAAGGATTTAAATGATGTAGTTAAAATCAATAATTCTATTACAACTAATTTAGATTAACTTTTACGAGGTTTAGTTTATACAGGATAATCTAAAAATATATTTATAAAGTTGAGACCATAATATTATTGAGGTTTATTAACATATTTTTTAAGGGAATTTTCCTTAACTTTAAGTAAATTCCTACTTACATACCCCTTCTGTTATAATAAAATGAATAAGACAATGAAACTTGAAAAAAAGATAGATGTAGATCCAATTTTGGATAGCGGGGAACACTATTTGCAAAAAGAATTATACGATCTAGTTAAAAAAGAAAGTTCAATATTCGATTTTTTACAAGTCGGAGCGTTGGACGGGCTGTGGTTTTGGGATCTATTAGACCCAGAAAACGTATGGATGAACTCTAGTTATTGGACCACATTTGGATATGATCCCAAGAAAATGCCTCATAAAGTAGATTCTTGGCAGGATATTGTGTTTAAAGAAGATTTAAAAAATGTATATGCCAATTTTGCAAGCCATGCAGAAGATCCTACCTGCCCTTATGATCAGATAGTTAGATTTAGACATAAATTAGGACATACTGTGTGGGTTCGGTGCAGAGGTATGATGTTACGAGATGAAGATGGGAAGCCTGTTAAAATGTTAGGCGCACATACTGATATCACAGATATTAAAATAAAAGAAGAAGAACTTAAACTTCAGTCAGCTTTTTTTGAACACATAATTGATGGAACCGGTCTAGGTACTTGGAAATGGAATGTTAAAACAGGAGAAACAATTCTCAATGAACGTTGGGCAGAAATTATAGGATACTCACTTTCAGAACTAGAACCAATTTCTTTAAGTACTTGGTTAGAACATTCCACTAAAGAAGATCAAGATAGATCAAACAAATTTCTAAAAGATCATTTTCTTAATAAAACCCCTTTTTACGAGTGTGAATTTAGAATGAAACACAAAAATGGTGAATGGATTTGGGTTTTAGATAGAGGAAAAGTAGTAAGCTGGGATGAAAATGGAAATCCTGAATGGATGGTTGGATCCCATCAAGAGATTACTAAAAAGAAGAGAGATTTTGAGAGAAACAGACTTTTTATAGAGCAAACTCCTAGCGCAATTGCAATGCTAGATAATGAAATGAATTATTTAGCAGCTTCTCAAAAATGGTTAGAAGTGTATGAGATAGAAGATGTTGAAATTATTGGTAAATCATATTATGAGATTTTTTCTAAAATCAGTGAAGCAAGGAAAATAAATATTGATAATTGTTTAAAAGGAAATATAGTTAAGAATTATGAAGAGAAAATAGAAACTAAAAGTGGCAAATTTAAGTGGTTATCTTGGGAGTTACGTCCTTGGTATTCAGATGATATTGAAATAGGTGGTCTTATAATTCATGTTTCGGATATTACTAGAATAAAAAAAGAGGAAGAATTAAAGTCATTATTGAAGGTAGCAGAAGAGCAGAATAGAAGATTAAAAAACTTTGCTCATATCGTTTCTCATAATCTTAAATCTCATTCAGGAAATTTTGAAATGTTGCTGGATCTATTTTTACAGGAAAACCCGGAAATAGAAGACAATGAAATCATTAAACTTTTTAAGACTGCTTCAAGTAATCTTTCTGATACTATTGCTCATTTAAATGAGGTAGTTTTGATCAATACTTCGCTTGATAAAAGTTTAGTGCCAATACAGCTTAAAGATGTTATTGATGAGGTCGTAAGAGGTGTTTCTGCTATAGCATTAGAGTCTAAAGTAGAAATTAATAATTTAGTTGATGATGATATTGATGTATTAGCTATTCCAGCTTATTTAGATAGTATATTACTCAACTTTATTACAAATGGTATTAAATATAGATCAAGGGAACGAAAGAGTCATATAACCCTTAGTGCAGTTGCAAATAGGAAATACGTGGTTTTATCGATAACGGATAATGGATTGGGTATTGATTTGGTTAAGCATCGATCTAAGCTATTTGGAATGTATAAAACCTTTCATCCTAATATTAAAAATTCGAGGGGAATAGGATTGTTTATTACTAAAAATCAAGTAGAAGCAATTGGAGGAAAGATAGAAGTAATTAGTACGGTTAATCAAGGAACAACTTTTAAAATTTATATGAAATATGAGAAGAATTGATATTGCTTGTGTTATAGACGACGACCCTATTTTTGTTTTTGGGATTAAAAAGGTTATGCAACTCATTGACTTTTGTGAAGGAATATTGGTTTTTAAAAATGGCCAAGAAGCATTAAATAATTTAAGAGCGATTATTTCGGCAAAGGAAAAGCTACCAGATATTATTTTGTTGGATTTAAATATGCCAGTATTGGATGGATGGCAATTTTTGGATGAGTTCATTAAGATACCTTGCGAGAAAGAAATACTTATCTATGTTGTTTCTTCATCAGTTGATCCAGAGGATGTTCTTAAAGCTACATCTTACGAAGGAGTAAGTGATTATATAGTAAAACCTATATCAGTTGCAAAATTGAAGGAGGTTTTGAATGATTTTGAAAGTGCTTTTTAATACTATTATTAAAAAATACTATTTAGTTAATTCTCTAAATAGACTTTCTAAATCTTTATTTTTTCTTGAAAGTTGAAGAATTTTCAATTCATTATCATGAGCAAAATCAAAAACTGCTGATCTCATATCTGTAGTAGTGTCAAATGTAAGTTGATATACAAATCCATGGATGTTTTGTACATTCTTTATATGTTCAAATTTTAATAAAAAAGCTTCTTCTACTCTATAATCAAATTCAACTTCTATGAGTTGATCCATTTGATCAGTCATTTCATTTAAGTTTTTATCAGCGACAACTTCGCCTTGATTAATTATAATCACTCTGTCGCACATTGCTTCCACCTCCTGCATAATATGTGTAGATAGAAAAACTGTTTTTTCTTTACCGACTGATTTGATAAGTTCTCTGATTTCTACTAACTGATTAGGGTCAAGACCTGTTGTTGGTTCGTCAAGTATTAAAACTTTTGGATCATGTAGTAAAGCACATGCCAGCCCTACACGTTGTCGATATCCTTTGGATAATTGACTGATTTTTTTATTAGACTCTGGGAGTAGACCAGTTAATGTAATTACTTCTTCTATTCTAGATTTTGATATTTTATACACCTGCGCATTGAATAATAAATATTCTCTAACGTACATTTCCAAATACAAAGGATTGTGTTCAGGAAGATATCCAACACTTTTTTGTACTTCTATAGGCTCCTTATGTATATCAAAACCATTAACGATAGCTTCTCCTTCGGTTGGGGCTAGATAGGTAGTTAGGATTTTCATCATCGTAGACTTTCCAGCACCATTAGGTCCTAAAAAACCAACAATTTCTCCCTGACTTACTTTAAAAGAAACTTCTTTTAAAGCATTTTGATTATCATATATTTTCGTAATATTTGAAACTGAAATTGACATAAACACATATTATAACTACCCGTTATGTTCAAAAGTACATAAAACGATATTTATTGTATCGATAACCAATAAAAAATTAAAAAACTGATCATAACATTTAGATAATATTTAGGTAAACATATGTTGGATCTGTTTTATTAACTTTAAAAATCAAAACCAATTTATATGTTAGTTAGTAGAATAAATAATAACATAGTTCGTTTTTTTACCAAGGTGATTTATAATATTCAAAAGGTAATTTTCTTTATTATATATCCATACATTAAGAAGAGCTTATTCAAGCATTAGTAACTATTCTTTCTTTGAGTTTTATTTATCAATGAGTAATATTGACCATCTTATTTGGGGAGTCACAACTGCAGCAGCCCAAACTGAAGGTGGTTTTAATGCGGATGGTAGAGGCCTTTCTATATGGGATACGTTTACTAATAAACCAAAAAGTATTAAGGATAAATCAAATAACCAGGTTGCAACAAATTTTTACGAACGATATAGGGAAGATATTGATTTATCTGTTAAAATAGGGTTGAAAATATTTCGTTTTTCAATTTCTTGGTCAAGAGTTTTACCCAATGGATCAGGAGTAATTAATGAAAAAGGAATTGCATTCTATAATAAAGTAATTGATTATTGTATAGAAGTTGGTATAGAACCATGGATTACCACATATCATTGGGATTTACCTCAGAAATTACAAGATAAAGGTGGTTGGAAAAATCGAGATATAATTACTGATTACGAAAATTATATTAAAGTACTTAAGCTTTATTTTGTCGACCGAGTAAAAAATTGGATACTTATTAATGAAGCGATTGTGTGTATTGGAGCAGGATATTTTCTAGGAATACACGCTCCTGGCAAGCGAGGGATTAAAAGTTTTAGTGCTAGTATTCATCATATTTTATTAGCTCAGGCCAGAGGTTATAGAGTTTTAAAAGGTCAAAAAGATATAAAAATTGGCACCGCTATTAGTTGCACAAAAATTGAATCGCATTCCAAAAGAAAAAAAGACCTAAGAGCAGCGAGTCGAATAGATGCATTAATGAATCGTTTATGTATTGAACCCTATATAGGTTTGGGGTACCCTGAGAATGAACTTCCTCTCGTAAAAAGAATTAAGCGGTTTGTACAACAGGGTGATATGGAAGAAATGAAAGTTGATTTTGATTTTTGGGGAATTCAGACGTACGCTCGAGAAGTGGTTAAAAGTGCGTGGTACATTCCTTATTTAGGTAGTATCCCTGTTAAACCAAGCAAAAGAAAAGCACCTGTTTCTATTATGGGATGGGAAACATATCCAAATGGGATTCAGTATTTTTTGGAAAGATTTTCGATGTATGATTCAGAAAAACCATTGTGGCTTACAGAATGTGGAATGGCCTTATCAGAAAAAGAAGATGATGCTAAACGGATAGAATACTACACACATATTATAGAGGGTATGAAAAAGGTTTCTGATCAAGAAATCAACTTAAAAGGGATATTACTTTGGACGCTTGTAGATAATTTTGAATGGGCCGAAGGATATATTCCAAAATTCGGAATAATTGGTATGGATAAAATTACACTCAATAGAAAAATGAAAAAAACAGCATTTTGGCTTAAAGATTATTTATCCAATCGTTCAGGTTAAATATAGAATTCTGATGAATGTTTGATTTCTTTTAAAACAAATGTGCTATTTAAAACCCCAATATTTTCAATTTTAGAAAGTTTGGTCTTTACAAAATCATGGTATTCTTCTAAACTTTTAGTGTGGATTTTTAAGATAAAATCTACTTGCCCGGCCATATGGTAACATTCTTGCACTTCTTCTAAATTTTGAATTTGTTCTTCGAATTTTTCAATAAATGCTTCATTGTGATATCTCATAGATACTTGACAAATAGTAGTTATAGATCTGTCTATTAGCTTTTTATCTAATATAGCTACATACTTTTTTATAATCCCTTGTTTTTCTAGCCTTCTAACTCTTTCATAAACAGGAGATGGTGTTAAATTAAGAATAGCAGCAATTTCTTTAGCCGTTTTTTTAGAATCTTTTTGAAGAATTCTAAGAATTGTGATGTCAGTTTGATCTAAATGGTCCATGTATGTTAATTAAAAATTACTTTAAAACAGAGAGTTACACATCCTTTAAAAGTAATTAAAACGATATAATGGGCAATATAAAGGAATAATTACTTAAATATTGGTATATATCGGATATAAAAGTTGTATTTGCTAATTTAGTAAGTGAATAATACTTGTTGTGTGTTAAAATTTTAAGAGGAATATGGATACAAAAGTTTTAGTAATTGGAGCAAATGGACAATTAGGTTCCGTATTGACAAAAGAGCTTCAAAAAAAGTATACAATAGAAAATGTAATAGCTTCAGACCTTAGACAAAATGAGGATTTTAAAGGCATATTTGAAATTGTTGATGCTACTGATAGGAATAGGATTCAAGAAGTTATAGAAAGATATAAGATTACCCAAATTTATCATTTAGCGGCAATTTTATCAGCTAAAGGAGAGGAAACACCATTAGCTACTTGGGATATTAATATGAAGACTTTGTTTAATGTACTAGAGGTGTCAAGAAAAAATGATATCGATAAAGTATTTTTCCCAAGTTCAATTGCGGTATTTGGAGAAGGTGCACCTTTAGAAAACACACCAGATGATGCATATCTTAATCCTGCTACAGTATATGGTATTAGTAAAGCTGCGGGAGAAAATTGGGCACAGTATTATTTTCTTAGATATGGTTTAGATGTTAGGTCTATAAGGTATCCTGGTGTGATTGGTTATCAATCGTTACCTGGAGGAGGTACAACCGATTATGCGGTAGATATATATCATAAAGCAGTACTAGGAGAAGACTTTGATTGCTTCTTAAAAGAAGATACGATGCTTCCAATGATTTTTATGGAGGATGCTATTAGAGCTACGATAGAATTAATGGAGGCGCCAAAAGAAAATATAGCAGTAAGAACATCTTATAATATTTCGGGAATTAGTTTTTCTCCGGAAAATGTAGTCTCCGAAATTCGTAAATTATACCCTGATTTTAATGTAAATTATACCCCTGATTTCCGACAAGAAATAGCTTCTAGATGGCCAAAATCAATTAGTGATATTTCTGCTAAAAAAGATTGGGGATGGCAACCACGTTATGATCTCAAAGATATTACTGAAATTATGATTGAAAAACTACAACAGAAATATAAAACAGGTTCAAAAAGTAAAGAACTTCTAATGTTTTAGAAATTTTGTTTTATAGACTTATAATTTGAGTTTAATTAGTAAATAATAAAATAAAGAATACCGTAATGTTTTCAAATATTAAAGACGATTTACAAAAAGAGTTAGATGATATTAAATCTGCTGGCTTGTATAAATCAGAAAGAGTAATAACTACTCCACAAGGAGCAGAAATAGATACTACAAACACAAAACATGTTTTAAATTTTTGTGCAAATAATTATTTAGGACTTTCTTCTCATCCAGATGTTATAAAAGCGGGTAAGGATGCTATAGATTCTCATGGATATGGATTATCTTCTGTAAGGTTTATTTGTGGTACCCAGGATATTCATAAAGAATTAGAACGGAAAACTGCAGAATTCCTTGGAATGGAAGATTGTATTCTATATGCAGCAGCTTTTGATGCAAATGGAGGAGTGTTTGAACCTATTCTTACAGCGGAGGATGCTATTATTTCAGATTCATTGAATCATGCTTCTATAATTGATGGGATCAGATTGTGTAAGGCAAAGCGTTTTAGATATGAACATAATAATATGGTGGATCTAGAAAAACAATTACAAGCAGCAAAAGGATCTAGAAGGGTATTGATTGTAACAGATGGTTCTTTTTCTATGGATGGAACCATTGCGCAATTGGATAAAATTTGTGATTTGGCTGATACATATGAAGCCATGGTGATGATCGATGAGTGTCACTCTACAGGTTTTCTTGGAAAAACTGGACGTGGAACTCATGAGTACCGGGATGTAATGGGAAGAATTGATATTATAACAGGTACTTATGGTAAGGCGCTTGGTGGAGCTTCTGGGGGTTTTACAGCAGCAAGAAAAGAAATTGTAGATATGCTAAGGCAACGATCTAGGCCTTATCTGTTTTCTAATACAGTAGCACCATCAATTGTAGGAGCTTCGATTAAAGTACTTGATTTGTTAAGTTCTTCAACTGTACTTAGAGATAAATTGGAGGAGAATACTAAATATTTTAGATCAGAAATGACTGCTGCAGGATTTGATATAGTATCTGGAGATCATCCTATAGTTCCTGTGATGCTTTATGAAGCTACTTTAGCGCAAGAGTTTGCTGCAAAATTATTAGATGAGGGAATTTATGTTATTGGATTTTTCTATCCCGTGGTACCAAAAGGTAAAGCTCGTATAAGAGTACAATTATCTGCTGGACATGATCGACATCACTTAGAAAAAGCAGTAAAAGCATTTACTAAAGTAGGTAAAGAGCTGGGAGTAATATAATTACTAACGTTTGTTAGTGTTTAAAAACTTAAAAGATTCTTATTGTACAGGTTGATTTGTTTAAAATATTTCATTGATTCATATTAAAAATTTGATATTTGATGATAATAGGTTTGAATCAATGAAAAAAATGAAAAAATATTTTGTATGGTAATAGTTTTAGCTAATTTAGCAACGTATTAAAGAAACAACAATGAGCAATTTGTTTACTTGGAACCGATTTTATTTTTTCTTCTTTTATTTTAAAAGTAAGATCGGGATCGCTATGTAAATGAATAAGCCAAAATTTATAAATTAGAATCCCGATGAAAAATCGGGATTTTTTTTTGAAATAAAAATTTAAAACGTTTGAGAAAGAAAGTTGCTATACAAGGAATAAAAGGATCATATCATCATGGGGTTGCCCAAGCATATTTTGGTGATCAAATAGATGTAGATGAATGTATGTCTTTTCAAGAACTGGTTCATAGTCTAGAGAGAAAGAAAAGTACTGATGCTGTGATGGCAATAGAGAACTCTATCGCAGGCTCGATTATTCCTAATTATGCATATATTGATGAACATAATCTAACAATATGTGGGGAGTATTTTCAGCCAATTCATCATTGTTTAATGGCTTTAGAGGGACAAGAAATCTCCGATATAAAAGAGGTATATTCTCATCCTATGGCTTTGCTTCAGTGCAAAGAATTTTTTAGAGACCAACCACATATTAAATTAGTAGAAGATTCAGATACCGCAGATGTTGCAAAAAGAATTCAAGAACAAGGATTAAAAGGCGTTGCTGCTGTGGCAGGAGAAACTGCTGCTAATATTTATCAATTAAATGTTTTAGCAAAAGAAATTCAGACAATTAAATCAAATTGTACACGATTCTTTATACTAACAACTAGAGAAGATTCTGGAGTGGATAGTAAAGAAATTAATAAAGCATCTTTAAAATTTTTAACGGATCATAAAAGAGGAAGTTTAGCAACAGTTCTTAATGTTATGAGCGATTGTGGTTTGAACCTTACTAAGATTCAGTCATTGCCGGTAATTAACATGCCTTGGAAATATTCCTTTTTTGTAGATGTTACGTTTAGTGCATATGAGGATTATCAAAAAGCTGTTTCTTTATTAAAAATAATGGCATTAGAATTTAAAATTTTAGGAGAATATAAAAATCAAAACGGATGAGTATTCAAACTGCAAAAAGATTAGAAACGGTTGAGGAATATTATTTCTCTAAAAAATTACGAGAGGTAAGGGCGCTAGCGGCTTCAGGTAAGCCAATTCTAAATATGGCTATAGGTAGTCCCGATCTGGATCCACCTAAAAAAGTTGTAGAAGCTATTCAAAATGCCGTTGTTTTAGATGGAGCTCACAAGTACCAAAGTTATCAGGGGATCCCAGAATTACGGGAAGCTATTTCAAACTTTTACGAAAATAAATATAAGGTAGTTCTAGATCCAGAAAATGAAATTTTACCCTTGATGGGATCCAAAGAGGGAATTATGCATATATCATTAACGTATCTTAATGAAGGAGATGAGGTTTTGGTTCCCAATCCTGGATATCCCACATATACATCTGTAACTAATTTAGTTGGAGCCAAACCTGTTTATTACGATTTGGTGGCGGAGAATGGGTGGGAACCAGATTTAAAAGCTTTAGCTAAAAATGATTTAAGTAAGGTGAAAATTATGTGGATTAATTACCCCCACATGCCCACGGGAGCCAATGGTAGTATGGATTTGTTTAAAAAGTTAGTAGATTTTGCAACAAATCATAATATTTTATTGATTAATGATAATCCTTACAGCTTTGTTCTAAATGATAACCCAATAAGTATTCTATCTGTTCCTGGAGCTAAAAATGTTGCACTTGAGCTAAATTCGTTGAGTAAGACATTTAATATGGCCGGATGGAGAGTAGGAATGGTTAATGGAAGTCAGGAAAAAATTGAAGCTATTCTAAAAGTAAAAAGTAATATGGATAGTGGTATGTTTCAAGGGATTCAGAAAGGAGCTATAGCTGCATTGAATATATCTGATGATTGGTATTCTAATATGAATGCTATTTATAAAGAACGTAGAAAGTTAATCTGGGAATTAGCTTCAATTCTTGGTTGCAACTATGATAAAACAGCGACAGGAATGTTTGTTTGGGCAAAACTACCAAAAGGAATTAACGCTGTTGAGTTTATCGATACGATATTATATGAAAATAGTGTTTTTATAACTCCAGGTGATATTTTTGGAAGTAATGGAGCAGGTTATATTCGTTTTTCTTTATGTGTTACTAAAGAGAATATAAACGAAGCAATAAAAAGATTACAAGTAGAAGCATGAAAGTATTCATAATAGGTATTGGGTTGATAGGAGGTTCGTTTGCAATTGATGTCAAAGCGGCATTTAACGAAGCGAAAATTTACGGTATAGATAAAAATGAAGAGCATTTGGATAAAGCAATTTCTCTTGGGTTAATCGATGAGAAAGCAAATTTTTCAGCATTAGAAAAAGCAGATGTTGTTATAACTTCGATTCCGGTAGATGTAACCGTGAAACTATTACCGGAAATTTTAGATATTATACATGATGACTGTTTGGTATTTGATGTAGGTTCTACTAAGAAGAAATTATGTAATTCAGTAAGTGATCACCCGAAACGAAGAAATTATTTGGCGGCACATCCGATAGCCGGAACAGAGTTTTCAGGACCGCAGGCAGCAATTGCTAATTTGTATAGAGGTAAAACTAACATTATTTGTGAAGTAGAAAAGACGGCTTTTAAATTACAGGAGCGCGGAATGGAGATTTTTACAAGATTAGGAATGAGGATACGATATATGGACCCTGCTTCTCATGATAAACATATTGCATATGTATCTCATTTGTCACATATTAGTTCTTTTATGTTAGGAAAAACCGTAATTGAGAAAGAAAAGAATGAACGTGATATTTTTGATATGGCAGGTAGTGGGTTTGCATCTACGGTAAGATTAGCTAAAAGTTCTCCCGAAATGTGGGCACCCATTTTTAAACACAATAAAGAAAATGTAGTCGAAACTTTAACTGAGTATATAGCAAATCTCACACAGTTTAAAGAGTTGATGGAAGAAGATAATTTTGTAGAAATTTATAAAGAAATGGAAGACACTAATCATATAAGAACAATTTTGAAAGGAATTTCATAAAATAACCACTTAAAAACAGATTATTAATAGAGAATAAAAAAATAAAAATGGAGAATAAAAAAGAACTTAGAAACTGGTTAGACGAATACAACTTGGATCACCCATTGGTGATAGGAGGGCCTTGTAGTGCAGAAACAGAAGAACAAGTAGTTAAGATAGCGCATCAACTTAAAGATTCTGACGCTACAGTGTTGCGTGCTGGAATTTGGAAACCAAGAACTAGACCAGGTAATTTTGAAGGTGTTGGAGCTTTAGGGTTGAAATGGTTACAGCGAGCTAAAGAAGAAACAGGAATGAAGATAGCTACTGAGGTAGCAAATCCTCATCATGTAGAATTGGCCCTAGAACATGGAGTAGATGTATTATGGATAGGTGCCAGAAGTACAGTTTCTCCTTTTATAGTGCAAGATATTGCAGAGGCTTGTAGAGGGATTGATAATCCAGTATTGATCAAGAATCCAATTAATCCAGATCTATCACTTTGGTTAGGAGCTGTAGAGCGTTTTTATACGTGCGATGTTAAAAATTTGGGGGTAATACATAGAGGGTTTTCGACATATGAAAAAACGAAGTACCGTAATATCCCAGAATGGCAAATACCAATTGATTTGCAAAATCGTTTTCCAGATTTACCACTTATTTTAGATCCATCCCATATTGCGGGAAGAAGAGACTTGATTTTTGACCTTTCGCAGACGGCTTTAGATCTAAATTTTGATGGATTAATAGTCGAAACGCATTATGATCCAGATAATGCTTGGAGTGATGCCGCGCAACAGATTACACCAGAAACTTTAGTTCAACATATGAAAGATTTAAGAATTCGTAAAGAAGTAGGAGTCGATGAATCATACCAAAGAACTTTAAATGAATTACGTGCAAAAATCGATGTAGCCGATAATCAATTATTAGATGTTTTGTCCAGAAGAATGAAAATTTCTGATGAGATTGGTAAAGCCAAAGCTAAACAGAATGTTGCGATATTGCAGTCTAAACGTTGGAATGAAATTTTAGGTAAAATGATTCTTGAAGGAGAAGAAAAGGGATTAAGTGAAGAGTTCATGTTAAGAATTTATAAAGCAATCCATCAAGAGTCTATAAATCATCAGAAAAAAGTAGCTAAATCTTAAATGTGTATAATACCTATTGGGTATAGAGATTTATTTGCATCTTTGCGTTTATGACAGGAACCGTTTATAAATCTACCGGAAGTTGGTATACCGTTAAAACTGATAACGGCACTGTATATGAGTGTCGTATAAAAGGTAAATTTAGAATAAAAGGTATAAAAAGTACCAATCCAGTTTCTGTAGGCGATAGGGTGGATTTTAAGGTAGAAACTAATAATGATAGAGAAACCGGTGTTATAGAAAATATAAGAGAACGCCGGAATTATATTATTAGAAAATCAGTAAATCTTTCTAAACAAACTCACATCATTGCGGCAAACATTGATGTGGTTTTTTTATTAGTAACTCTTAATAATCCACCAACTTTTACGGCTTTTATAGATCGTTTTTTAGTTACTGCAGAGGCCTATGATATTAAGGCAATTTTATTGTTTAATAAAATTGACACTTATGATGAAGATGAACTCCTAGAAATAAAGTATCTAGCTGCTTTATATAGAAATATAGGATATGAGTGTATAGGGATATCTGCAAAAACAGGAAAAAATATTGACAAAGTTAAAACCTTAATGGAAGGTCAAGTGAGTATGTTTTCTGGACATAGTGGTGTGGGAAAATCTACATTGGTTAATTTAATAGAGCCTAATTTATCTCTTAAAACAGCCGAAATTAGTGATCAACATCAACAAGGACAACATACTACTACTTTTGCTGAAATGTATGACCTTAGTTTTGATGCTAAGATTATTGATACTCCGGGTATCAAAGGTTTTGGAATCGTCGATATGGATAAAGAAGAAGTTGGAGACTATTTTCCAGAATTTTTCGAACTAAAACAACAATGTAAGTTTAATAATTGTCTACATATAAATGAACCAAAATGTGCTGTTAAAGAAGCGCTAGATAAGGAAGAGATCGCTTGGTCTCGATATAAAAGTTATTTGCAAATCCTCGAAGGAGAAGAAGAGCATTATCGAAAAAATAATTACGATGAAGAATAAAATTTTATTTTTCAGGGTAACATTTCCTCTATAAAAGACACATACATAATGAGAGCTGTAATTCAAAGAGTTTCTGAAGCATCAGTTAAAGTAAAAGGAGACAAGATTTCGAAGATTGGTTTGGGTCTTCTCATCTTGTTAGGAGTTGAAGATGAAGATTCTAAAGATGATGTATTATGGTTATCAGGAAAAATAAGTCGGCTAAGAATATTTAGTGATGAGAATAATATGATGAATAATAGTATTCTTGATATTGATGGAGACGCAATAGTAGTTAGTCAATTTACATTACATGCGAGCACTAAAAAAGGAAATAGGCCGAGTTTTATTAAAGCTGCAAAGCCAGAAAAAGCAATTTCTTTATATGAAGAATTTATAAAAGAGCTAGAAAAAAACTTAAAAAAGAAAGTAGGAACTGGAGTTTTTGGAGCAGACATGAAGGTTTCATTACTTAACGACGGACCAGTAACCATAATTATTGATACTAAGAACAAAGAATAATTAATCACACCCCAGAATAAAATTTGATATGCTTAAAAAATTACAACTAATTTTAGTTGCCTTTTTCCTGTGTACTTTTTCAGGAATTAATAGCCAAGAAGATTTTAGTTTACAGGTCATACTTTTAGACTCAATACTTACGGATAATGCAAATGCTATAGTAAGATCAGAAGATGTTGTAATAGAGATTAATTCTATAAATTCTGTTGTAGTTAAAACAAAGCGGATTGTAACTGTATTGAATAAATATGGTAATCGTTTAGCTGATTCTTATGAGCCTTATGACCCCGAAACAAAAATAAAAAGAGCACGCGCCACAGTCTTTAATGCTTTAGGTCAAGAAATCAAGAAGTTTAAGAGAAAAGACTTTAGTGATAGAAGTATGTATGATGGATTTTCTTTAATAGGAGATAATCGATTTATTTATTTTGAACATACTCCAGTGGAGTATCCCTATACATTGGTTTATGAAAGTGAGGTAGAAACTAAAAATTCGGCATTTATAGAACCTTGGTTTCCTATTACCGATTATGGTTTAAGTATCGAGAACACATCTTATACTATTATTAATCCTAAAAAAATACCTTTAAGAACAAAAGAAAAGGCATTTGAAGGATATTCAGTAGAAATTAAAAAAGTAAATCAAGAAGTATCTTATACTTTATCTAGAGTTCCCGCCCTTAAAAAAGAATACCAAAGCCCTTCTTTTTCGGAACTGGTACCTACAGGTAAAATAACTTTAGGAAGTTTTTCTTTAGTTAATGTTGAAGGTGCAGCAGATGATTGGGAAACTATGGGTAAATGGCAATATCAAAATTTGGTTTCTGGAAGAGATGAATTGCCAGAAGAGGTCATCAAAAAAATATCTGATTTAGTTTCGGACGCTACTTCTAAAAAAGAAAAGGCAAAATTGATTTATGAGTATGTGCAAAACAAGACTAGATACATAAGTGTGCAATTGGGAATTGGGGGATGGATGCCCATGAAAGCAGAAGATGTAGATAGATTGGGGTATGGAGATTGTAAAGCTTTAACAAATTATACAAAAGCGCTTTTAGAATCTCAAGATATTAAAGCGTATTATACTATCGTATATGGAGATTCTAAAAAAAGAGATATAGATAATGATTTTGCTTCAATGCAAGGTAATCATGTAATTTTAAATATACCTGATGTAGATAACGAAGAAGATATTTGGTTAGAATGTACAAGTCAAACTGCTCCATTTAATTTTATTGGAGATTTTACTGATGATCGAGATGTTCTAGTTATTACACCAGATGGGGGGAAAATTAAAAGAACTAAAAAATATAAACCAGAAGAAAACACCTTAGATACTAAAGCAACAATTTACTTGCAAGAAGATGCTTCCATGGTAGGTGAAGTTACTTCAACATCTAAAGGGTTACAGTATGACTGGAGGTATTTAACAAAATTAAAGTCTGTTAAAGATCAAAAACTATATTATAAAGAGTATTGGGATTACATCAATAATCTAAATGTTATGTCTTTGGAACTTAGTGACAATAAGGATGATGTTATCTATAATGAGACAGTGAAGGTAAATGCTACAAATTATGCTACCAAAGCTGGCAGTAGGCTTTTAATTATACCTAATGTTTTTAATAGAGTTAACAGTAAGAAGCCTAAATATAAAGACAGAAAAACAGCTCTGGTAATCTCTAGAGGGTATGTTGATACAGACGAATATATAATAAAGGTGCCCGTAGGGTATATAGTTAATAAACTTCCTCAGGAAAAAGTATTTGAAACAATTTTTGGGACATATTCTTGTAGTATAGAGCAAGTGGATCAATCTACTCTTAAGTATGTTAGAAAATTAAGAATCAACGACGGTAGATATCCTAAAGAAAAGTATGAAGAATATAGACAATTTATGTCTAAAATCCAGAAAGCTGATAAAACGAAAATAGTACTAAAACAACAATAACAACTAATCAATCAATATCAATGGGAAAATTACATAAAGCAATTATAATTGTATTGCTGATGGTATCAGTAAATACAATTGCACAAGAATATAAGTTTGGTAAAGTATCAAAAGCAGAATTAATCGAAAAATCATATCCACTAGATAGTTCAGCAAATGCTGCAGTGTTATATGAAAATAAGAAGGTTTATTATAACTTTAATCAGCAAAACGGTTTTCAGTTAATAACAGAAGTGTTTAAGCGTATTAAGCTTTATAATAAAAACGGTTCTGATCATGCAACAGAAGAGATTTTTTTGTATAAATATGGAGGGAATAAAGAGAAAGTGAGTGGTCTTAAAGGGGTTACTTATTCTTATGTAGGAGATAAAATCATAGAAACTAAATTAAAGAAAGACGGTATATTTAAAAATGAATACACAGAAAATAGAGATCAGATAAAATTTACAATGCCATCCCTACAAGATGGGTCTGTAATAGAGTTTAAATATAAAATCACGTCTCCTTTTGTTTACAGTATCGATAGAATTTACTTGCAAAATATAATACCGATAAATAAGCTTGAAGTTCAAATTAAGATGCCGGAATATTTTAATTTCAAGAAACTTACTAGTGGGTATTTACCAATAAATCTTAAGGAGTCAAGTGCTCAAGATGTTATTAATCTGACATCAAAGTCTAGGTCAAGTGGTGTAAGTACCCAAGGTAGAAATACTAAGTACTCCAATAGTAAAGTTGATTATCGTATTAATATTAATACAATTAATTCATCTAGTATTCCTGCGTTTAAATATGAGCCATATTCTGGAAATATACAGAATTATATATCCTCAATTAATTATGAGTTATCTTATGTTAAATATCCTAATGAACCGGCAGATTACCGTTCAACCACTTGGGAAGATGTTGCAAAAACTATTTATGAAAACCCAAGTTTTGGAGATGAGCTTAAAAGAAATAATTATTATAAAGAAGATATAAACAAACTAGTAAGTGATGTTAGTAGTGAATTAGACAAAACTGTAAAGATTTATGATTATTTGAAGAAAAAGATGTCTTGGGATAAGAGAAGAGGAGTTTTTACAAAAATAGGAACTAAAAAGGCTTATAAAGAAAATACTGGTAGTGTAGCCGAAATAAATTTAATGCTTACTTCTATGCTTGTTTATGCAGGTGTTGATGCTAATCCAGTGATTTGTAGTACAAGTGATAAGGTAATTTCATTGTTCCCAACAATTGATGGTTTTAATTATGTAATAAGTAGGGTTAAGCTAGCAGATGGTAGCTTAATATATTTAGATGCCACCGACAAACATGGAGTTCCTAATGTTTTGCCAGATAGAATTATAAAAGGAATGGGAAGAGTAATTGCTAAAAATGGTACTTCCCAAATGGTTAATTTTCGACCAGTAAAACCTTCTGTTAAATCCTATAGAATGCAATGTGAAATAGATCAAGAAGGTATTGCAAAAGGTAAATTAAGTGTTGATTATAAGGATTATGTAGCTCATAGTTATAGAGTTGAAAATTCATCTAAAGATGATGAAAGCAAAGCGGAGCGTTTTGAGAAAAAATATGGAATTACTGAATTAGAAGAATACACGGTAAAAGGAGTGAACCAGTATGGAAAAGGTGTTAATGAAAAATTTAATTTTGTAATAGAAGATCAAATAGAGGCTATTGATAACGAGATATTCTTTTCACCTTTATTATTTTTGAGGGATAAAGAAAATGTTTTTAAATCTGATGACAGAAAATATCCTATAGATTTCGGGTATGGTTTTTCAAATAAATATATGGTAAATATTAAAATACCTGAAGGGTATGAGGTTGTGGAGTATCCAAAAACATCAGCATTTAAATTACCAGATAATATGGGTAAATTTGTCTTTAGATCAAATGTTTCTAATGGGGTAATTCAGGTTATGGTGGATGAAACAGTTACATCTCCAGTAATTCCGGCTAACTATTACCCAACTATTAAGGAATTCTATAATCAAGTGATAAAAAAAGAGAACGAACAAGTAGTTCTTAAAAAAATATAAAGAATGGATATTCAAAATGCGCAAAAAGCGGTAGATGATTGGATTAAGAATCATGGAGTAAGATATTTTAATGAGCTTACCAATATGGCACAACTTACCGAAGAAGTAGGAGAAGTGGCAAGGATAATAGCGCGCAGATATGGTGAGCAAAGTGAAAAAGAAAGTGATAAAAATAAAGATTTAGGAGAAGAACTAGCAGATGTTATGTTTGTAGTATTATGCTTAGCAAACCAAACGGGTATCGATCTTCAAGAAGCTTTCGATAAAAAGTTGGATATTAAGACAAAAAGAGATCACGATCGTCACCATAATAATAATAAATTAAAATAATGTTTAAATCAATTATTTCCTCAAAAAGATATTGGAAATCTGTACTTCTTTTAGGTCTTGTTTTTGTTGTGTTGTTTAGTATTATTGAACATTTAATGCAATATGGTGGCTTGGCATTCGATACTTTTATAGATGAAAAAATAAATAATGGTCTTTGGGTAAGGTATATAACTTCTCGTGTTGTAGGAGGATTAACATATGGGATGATTCTGGGGTATTATTTTGAATTAAGAAAACGTAAATCCAATAGATAAAATGAATTTGAAATTAAATCACATTTCGAATATTAAGGATAATGTTCTACAAATTACTGGTTCTAAAAGTGAGACAAACAGATTGTTAATCTTACAATCATTGTATCCTGAAATTAAAATAGAGAATATATCAAATAGTGATGATTCAGAATTAATGCAGGCGGCATTGGCAAGTACTGATGAGGTAATCGATATTCACCATGCGGGTACAGCAATGAGGTTTCTTACAGCTTATTTTGCAGTAAAGAATGGTAGAGAAACTATTCTGACTGGGAGTAAAAGAATGCAAGAGCGACCAATAAAAATCCTAGTAGATGCACTTAGGCAATTAGGATGTGAAATAACTTATGAGAAAGAAGAAGGATATCCGCCAATTAGAATTATTGGAAAAGAACCAAAAACAAATAAGGTTTCTTTAGCCGCGAATGTAAGCAGCCAGTATATTTCTGCTTTAATGTTGATTGCATCTTCTTTGCCGGAAGGTTTGGAGATCGTTTTAGAGGGAAAAGTAACCTCGATTCCTTACATAAAAATGACTTTAAGTTTGCTTAAGGATGTTGGGATTCAAGGAACTTTCGAAAATAATGTTATTAATATACATCCTTTAAAAGTAGCTACACCAAAATTGGTTGTTGTAGAATCAGATTGGAGTTCTGCTTCTTATTTTTATAGTATTGTGGCTTTGTCGGACAATAGGAGTGTTACTTTGGGTAGTTATAAGCAAAATAGTTACCAAGGGGATTCTGCGTTAGCGCAGATATACAAAAAACTAGGGGTAGAAACTACTTTTCATAACAATCAAATAACACTAACCAAAAGTTCTGCGGCTATCGAGTCAGATGAGTTACAATTAGATTTATCTAATTCTCCAGATATTGCACAGACTATTGCTGTTACTTGTTTTGGGCTAGGTAAATCGTGTTATCTTACTGGTTTGCATACATTAAAAATTAAAGAAACAGATAGATTAGAAGCGCTAAAGATAGAAATAGAAAAATTAGGAGGAAATGTTACAATTACTGATGATTCCTTAAGGTTGGCAGCTTCCAAATCAATTAAGTCAGAAATATCTATAGATACGTATCACGATCATCGTATGGCGATGGCTTTTGCTCCTTTAGCACTAAGAGAAACATTGCTTATTAATGATGCAGATGTGGTATCAAAATCGTACCCTGATTTTTGGAATGATTTGAAAAAATTAGATTTTAAAGTACTGTAAATAAAAATTTAAATGGTGATTTACTTGACAACCCCTATGTCGAGATTGTATATTTGCACCTCCAAAAAAAACAGACACTAATGAAGTTATCACATTTCAATTTTGACCTTCCACAAGATCTATTAGCAGAATATCCTTCAGAAAACAGGGATGAGGCACGTCTAATGGTTCTTAATAGAAAGGATCAAACAATAGAGCATAAACAGTTTAAAGATCTTATAGATTATTTCGAGCCTAATGATGTTATGGTTTTAAATAATACTAAAGTTTTTCCTGCTAGATTGTATGGTAACAAAGAAAAGACTGGAGCTAGAATTGAGGTGTTTTTATTACGTGAATTAAATTCAGAAACACGTCTTTGGGATGTGTTGGTAGACCCTGCTCGTAAGATCAGAATAGGAAACAAATTATACTTTGGAGATGATGAAAGTTTAGTTGCAGAGGTTATTGATAATACTACTTCTAGAGGAAGAACACTTCGTTTTTTATATGATGGATCATATGATGAGTTTAGACAAAAGCTTACGGACTTAGGAGAAACTCCTTTACCAAAATATATAAAAAGAGATGCAGAACCAGAAGATGAAGAAAGATATCAGACGATTTATGCAAAAAATGAAGGTGCGGTAGCAGCTCCAACCGCCGGATTGCATTTTTCTAAACATCTAATGAAGCGTTTGGAAATAAAAGGAGTAGACTTTGCAGAAATAACACTTCATGTTGGTTTAGGTACTTTTAATCCGGTAGAGGTAGAAGATTTATCTAAACATAAAATGGATAGTGAAGAGGCATATGTTACTGCTCGTGCAACAGAAACTATCAATAATGGAATTGCTAATAAGCAACGAATCTGTGCAGTGGGAACTACGGTTATGAGAGCATTAGAAAGTTCTGTTTCTTCAGATAATACTTTGAATGAGTTTAGAGGATGGACAAATAAGTTTATTTTTCCTCCTTACGATTTTAGTATAGCAAATAGTATGATTACGAACTTTCATACTCCAAAATCAACACTGTTAATGATGGTGTCTGCTTTTGCTGGTCATGATTTTATTAAGGAAGCTTATGAAGAAGCTGTAAAAGAAAAATATAAGTTTTACTCATATGGTGATGCAATGTTAATCATCTAACATTTTATAAAATGTATACTAAAAGGCTTCACTTTATTTTGTTTAAAAGTGGAGCCTTTTTGTTTGCTTATGTATTGTAAATCCTACATTTTGTATTGTGAGTACATAAAGTATAGATTTAAATATTTGTTGTAGAAATCTTAAAATTAATCAGTTATAATGTTTATTTCATAAAAAATAAGTATTTTGCGGAGCTTTTTGAAAAAATACGGTTTTACCGTAGTTTTAAAAAGAGTAAGATGTCGGTTAATTTGGTTTTTTGTCGAAAAAATGAATACAGCTAATTGTTGGTTCTATATTTTTGAAAAATTAATCGTTTCTTGCGAGCACCCTAAGTAATTTTAAAATTAACCTATGAACAGAATATTACACATTGTTTTATTTTTTGTAACCTTATTTTCATTTTCTCAAACCAAGGTAGGTAATCTTCACTATAATGATATAGATGTATTTGAAAATAATGAGCTAATGCTTAATGGAGCAGGAGAGCGAGAGAAACTCTATACAATCGGTTTATATTTGGATTTCGAAGTTGACGGAGTGGAAGATGGTCTTATGGTAGCCGATAAAGATGCTACGATGGCACTTACCATCAAGACAATTTCTGATATTACTAATGATGATTTAAAAGAGATTATTAGAAACGGATTAGAGCGAGCTACAGATGGAAACAGCTATTTGATGGAAGATCAAATAAGGGATTTTATCAAACTTCTTCCTAAAACAATTAACAAGTATGAGATTTTTAAAATTATATATACAAAAGATCAAAAGCTAACTTTGTATAAAAACAAAGAAAGACTTGGAGCTGTTACCAATAGTTTAGAGTTTAAGCAAGCTCTTTTTAAAATATGGTTAGGAGAGAATCCTGTTGATGTACAACTTAAAGAAGATTTGTTAGGAACGTATGATGCCAATCCAGTACTAGGACAATGGAAAGCATATGATAAAAAAACTGGAGTAGCGATCAATATAGTTCAATTATATATGATCAAAAATCAGGTTTTTGGTTCTATCCAACAGATGTTGCGTCAATCAGAAAGAGATGCAGTTTGTTACGAGTGTCAAGGTGATGATAAAAATCAACCAGTAGAAGGATTAGTTATACTTAAACACTTGAAGAATAAAAGTGAATTTAAGTACACTAATGGTAAGTTTACTGATATAAGAACTGGAAAAATATCCGAGTGCCAGATTTGGATTGATAAAGATGACAGCGATGTGCTTAATGTTAAGTATCGCGGTAGCGGTGGAGTGCAGCAATGGAAGCGTATTAAATCATCCAAAAAAGATAACAGAGAAGATTTTCGTACTGTAAAATTCTAATGCTAGATCCCCTCTAGCGATATTTCTTAAATAGTTTATACCTTCTGTTAGAGATCCTATATCTTTTACATACTTTTGCATATAAATGAAGTCAAAAAAAAGAGATATACGAGCTTTAACTAAAGAGCAATTACGCGAATTCTTTGTAGAAAGCGGAGATAAAGCTTTTCGCGGAAATCAAGTATACGAATGGTTGTGGAGTAAAGGAGCACATAGTTTTGATAATATGACGAATATTTCAAAAACTACAAGAGAAATACTCGAAGATAATTTTGTTATTAATCATATCAGTGTTGATCAAATGCAGCGAAGTACTGATGGCACGATTAAAAATGCCGTTAGACTTCATGATGGATTAGTAGTAGAATCTGTTTTAATTCCTACACCCACCAGAACTACTGCCTGCGTTTCTTCTCAAGTAGGTTGTAGTTTAGATTGTAGATTTTGTGCTACGGCACGTCTAAAAAGAATGAGAAACCTCAATCCAGATGAGATTTATGATCAAGTTGTTGCTATAGATAATGAAAGTAGATTATATCACAACCGCCCATTGTCCAATATTGTTTTTATGGGTATGGGTGAACCGTTGATGAATTATAATAATGTTATTAAAGCAATTGATAAGATTACTTCTCCAGAAGGACTAGGAATGTCTCCGAAAAGAATTACCGTTTCTACATCAGGAGTGCCAAAAATGATAAAAAAAATGGCCGATGACGAAGTACGGTTTAGGTTAGCTGTTTCGTTGCACTCGGCAATAGATGAAGTTAGGACTGCTATTATGCCGTTTAATGAGAATTTCCCACTTACAGACTTAAGAGAATCACTAGAGTACTGGTATGAGAAAACGAAAAGTAGGATTACATATGAATACGTTGTTTGGAAAGGTATAAATGATAGGAAAGAGGATATAAATGCGTTATTAAAGTTCTGTTCTTACGTTCCTTGTAAGGTTAATTTGATAGAGTATAATCCAATTGATGATGGAGAATTTCAACAAGCTCCTGATTCTGCGATAGAGCAATATATTAATGCATTAGAGTCTAGAGGTTTTGTGGTAAATGTTAGAAGAAGCAGAGGTAAAGATATTGATGCAGCTTGTGGACAATTGGCAAATAAATCTTAGAACATATCTTCCTTGTAAATTATTTATCAAGTGTTTTGACCCTAATTATGGATTGTACTATCTTCGCAACTAGTTAGAAAACAAAATAATCTACTTTAGATTGAAAGTTGTTGAGCAAATAAAATTACCTATAATTGATGAGATGGAGCTTTTTGAGCAAAAGTTTTCTCAATCAATGTATTCCAAAGTTGCTTTACTTAATAGGATTACTCATTATATAGTAAACAGAAAAGGAAAGCAGATGCGCCCTATGTTTGTTTTTCTCGTTGCTAAGATGGTATCTGGCGGAGAGGTTAAAGAACGTACTTATCGAGGAGCTTCTGTTATAGAACTGATACATACAGCAAGTCTTGTTCATGATGATGTAGTTGATGATTCTAATCGTAGAAGAGGTTTTTTTTCTGTAAATGCGCTTTGGAAAAATAAGATAGCCGTACTTATTGGTGATTATTTACTATCAAAAGGCATGTTAGTTTGTATTGATAACGATGATTTTGATTTATTAAAAATTATTTCAGTTGCAGTTAGAGAGATTGTAGAAGGGGAGTTGTTACAAATTGAAAAAGCAAGAAATCTTGATATTACAGAGGAAATCTATTATGAGATTATTCGTCAGAAAACAGCTACTTTAATAGCGGCATGTTGTAGCGTCGGTGCTTGTTCTGTGGAACCAGATTCTGATTCCGTAGAAAAGATGAGGAAGTTCGGAGAGCTAATTGGGATGGCGTTTCAAATCAAAGATGATTTATTTGATTATGGGGATACAGCAATAGGTAAACCTACGGGAATAGATATTAAGGAACAAAAAATGACATTGCCCCTAATCTATACTTTAAATCATTGCTCCAAAGAAAAAAAGAAATGGCTAATTAACTCTGTTAAAAATCATAATAAGAATAAAAAACGGGTAAAAGAAGTTATTGATTTTGTAAAAATAAGTGGAGGACTAGAATATGCTACAACTATAATGCATAAGTTTAAAGAAGAGGCGTTAACTATACTTTCAGAATATCCAGAATCCGAATATAAATCCTCTTTACAATTAATGGTTAATTACGTTATTGACCGTAAGAAATAATCTAAGCAGAATTCCAACATCCAAAATCAAGTAATTACCGTGTTTTTTATCTAAAAAACATAATTATGGTATTGGTTTTGATATTAATAGTTAATTATTTTTTTGTACCAAGACAACCTTTTTATTCTTTTTGACGTCTATCATTTAGAATAAAGTTGCTCGATTTTTAAATAAAAATATCTATGAAAAAAAAACTATTTTTATATCTCTCAATCTTATTATTATCCGGTTGTGCATCTGTAGAGAAATACAACCAACAAATAAATAAAACTCACAACCCTATTGATTTACGAGAAGATGTTGATTATGCATATAAAAAACTGGTAAAATTACACCCTGATGTTTATTGGTATGTATCTAAGGAAGAGTTGGAAGAAAGCATAAATAAATTAAAGAGTGAGTTAACAAAGCCATTAACTACAAAAGAATTTTATAATTTATTTGCGCCAGTTTTTACCAGTATAAAACAAGGCCATTTATCAATACATGTTCCATCTATAAAACAAACTAAAGAGCAGATAAAAGAAAAAGGTAAAAGGTCGTCACCTTTTCATTCTGTATCGTTTCAAACATCCGATAAAAAACTATTTGTAAGAAAAATTTTTAAAGGAGATACAACTATAATAGAAGGATCAGAAGTTGTTAAAGTAGAGAATGAAAATGTAAATGATTTGCTTGATTCTTTTAATAAATTGCACGCTAGTGATGGTTTTAATAAGACGTTTATGCCGAAGTTTGTAGGCAGTCGTTTCGGTTTTTTTTATTCAAATACTCATAAACCAAACGATAGCATATTGTTGCATTTAAAATTAAAGGATAGTCTGTATTCTAAATATATATATGCAGATTATGATAAAACTAAAGTTTCAACCAAAAAAGATTCTACTAGTGTTCAAGATAAAAAGTGGAGTAAAGTCGATAAGAAAATAGCTAAAGAACTTAGAAAGAAAACGCGGAAGAAAAATTTTAAATATGGTTATAACAAAAAAACAAAAGATTATAATCGAAATTTTTCATTTTTAGAATCCGATACACTAGTTGGATATATGAATATTAGAAGTTTTACCAATGGCGGGTATAAAGATTTTTATAAAGAGAGTTTTGCTAAAATTGATTCTTCAAAATGCAGAAATTTAGTACTTGATTTAAGAGGTAATCTTGGTGGTAGACTTACAGAGATTGATGATTTATATTCCTATTTAACGGATAAAGAATACGTGTTTATAGAAAAATCTAAAATGACAGGACGTTTAAGTTTTTTATATCCATATTTTCATACAAAGTCTTGGGGAACAAAAACCATGGCTACAATGCTATCACCTATATTAGGAATATATCAAATGTTTAAAGTAAAGCAAGAAGATGGCGAAGCTTATTTTAAATTTAAGCATAGTAAATTAAGAAAACCTAAGCCAAATTCTTTTAAAGGTAAGGTGTATGTGTTGATTGATGGAGAAAGTTTTTCTGCAAGTAGTATTCTTTCTACTCATTTAAAAGCAACTAAACGAGCTACATTTGTTGGAGAAGAAACCGGAGGAGCTTATAATGGAACAGTAGCAGGGATGTATGCAAAAGTAGAATTACCCAATTCTAGAATTAATATGAGAGTAGGATTAATGAAAATAAATGCACCTTATCAAATAGAGCCTGATGGTTATGGGATTAAGCCGGATATCTCTATCAAAAAAACTTTAAATGATAAAGACGAGGAATTACAGTGGGTTATAGATGATATAGAAAAGCTTGATTAAAAAAAATATTTTTTTCTGTGGCCAGACAACCTTTTTGAATTTAATTGCGTCTATGTAAATAGAGAGTCTTAAATAATTGATTTTACTTTGAAAGTTATTCAGTTTTATAAAAACGAAACACAGCTGATAAAAAAGGCTGCAAATAAGCATAGAGATGCTCAACATCAGTTGTATGAAAAACATTCGGCAAAAATGCTGGGAGTATGTCGTCGTTATGTAAGAGATATTCATCACGCAGAAGAAGTAATGCTAAGTGGCTTTTTAAAAGTATTTACAAACTTAAAACAGTTTAATTTCGAAGGAAGTTTTGAAGGGTGGATAAGAAGGATAATGGTAAATGAATCAATATCGTTTTTAAGGAAACAAAAGCAAGTAGTTTTCACAGAAGATATTGCTTATCATACTGAAGAATCTTGGAATAATATAAATATAGAGTTAGGAGTAGAACAAATTCAGGATTTGATAGATAGTCTGCCAGAAGGATATAAAATGGTGTTTGTATTGTATGCTGTAGAAGGATATAAACATAACGAGATTGCCAAAATGCTTGAAATTAGTGAAGGTACATCAAAGTCGCAACTTTTTAAAGCAAGGAAAATGTTACAGCAAAAGTTAAACCAACAAAATAAGATTAGTAATGGCGCCATTAAAATTTGAAGATAGTATACGAGAGAAGTTGGAGCAGCGTTCAATACGTCCGTCTCACGGGTCTTGGGATAAATTAGAGGATAAGTTAGATAATCAACTAGGTCAAAAAAAAATTAAAAAATATTGGTGGGTTGGTATTGCAGCTAGTTTTGTAGGATTATTAATTGTAACCACATTTCTAATTCGATCTAATAATAAAATAAAACCATCAAACCCTCAATTTGTTAATGTTACAGAAGAGGATTTTAACCAAGATATGTTAAAAGATGCCGTAGTAGAGGAGATTATAGAGCCCGAACAAGTATCTAATATTATTGAGAATAAACAAGAAACTAAAAAAGAAGTAACCGAAATTGTTGTAGCAGATCTAAACAAGGAAGAAACTAAGAGAACGGAAAAACATGAGAATGTTAAAAAGGAAACTCCTAAGAGTGACCAAATAGTAATTCCAGAAAATATGTTTGATGAAAAAACAAATGAAGCTATAACCTTGCGAACAGATACAATTGATAGTAAATTAACTGAAGAAAGCAATTCGCTGGATATAACTACAGAGCTTATAGAAAGTAAGGTTTCTAGTTTGGTAGCTCAAATAAAAGAACTTGAAAAAAATAATAAAAAAGTTACTGATCAAGAGATAGAAGCATTACTCCGAAAAGCTCAACTCGAAATCACAACACAACAAATTTTAAAATCAAATACGGTAAGTGCATCAGCTCTGCTTCTAGACGTAGAATCAGAACTAGATGAGTCTTTTAAAAATCGTGTTTTTGAAGCACTTAAAACAGGTTTTGAAAAATTAAAAACAACCGTTGCTGAGAGAGATAATTAATAAACATTCATCAATCAATTCTTACTAATTCCCTCTCTAATTTGAGAGGGGAAAGTAAGTGGAAATCAAATTTTTTATGAGAACAATAATAATGTATGTCGTGTTAACGACCATGTCACTTAGTGTCCATTTTTTAAATGCGCAGGATGTAAATAATTCAGAAGAAATAGAAATATTAAAACAGCAAAAAGAAGAAATAGTATTATCGGAAAAAGAGAGTTTAAAGAAAGAAGTAGAAGCTATTAACGAGCGATTGGTAAAAGGAGAGTTAACTACAGCAGAAGCGCAAGAGTTAAAAGAAATTGCTGCTCAAAAACATGCTTTAAATATCGAAAATAGATTAGTAATTGTTGATAATCAAATAGCATTATTAGAACGAAATGATATTAATTATTTAAATGGTAAAACCAAATTGTCCATTGGTATAGGGGCAAAAGATAGAGATGATGGAGACATTTTATTTGGGATTAATGTAAAAAATGGAAAGAAGACCAAGGTACGATATGATAGAAGAACATATTCAGATTTAGTAGTAGCTTTTGGATTAAATAATGCAATAGTCGATGGGCAATCGTTGGATGATTCTGACTATAAAATAGCCGGTAGTAGGTTTTTTGAGATAGGATTAGCTTGGAAAACAAGGGTTTTTAAGAATTCAAACTTTATGAGGGTTAAATACGGGATTTCATATCAATCTAACGGGTTAAAGCCTACAGATAATAGATATTTTGTGCAAAACGGAGATCAAACGGAATTAGAAGAGTTTAGAGTGGAGTTGGATAAATCTAAATTTAGAATGGATAATATCGTAGTGCCTTTACATTTAGAGTTTGGTGCTTCAAAAAAAGTAGAAACTGAAGAAAAATTAAGGTTCGAAACACATGGAAAATTTAGAATTGGATTGGGAGGATATGTAGGAGCGAACATTAGTACAAGACAAAAATTAAAATATAAGGAAGATGGAGATAGAATTAAAGATAAAATAAAAAGAGATTATAATACTAGCGATTTAATATATGGATTAAGTACCTATATTGGTTTTGGTGATATGTCTATATATGCTAAGTATGATTTATCTCCAATATTCAAAAATGCGACCGTTGATCAGAACAATGTGTCGTTGGGGTTGCGTTTTGACCTTTGATAATAACCATAATCGGTAAGGTTCTCTATTCAATTTTTATTTTGGAATTAGAACGAGAACAAATTTTATTATAATTTATTTTTTAAGTGTTAACCGTTTTTTATGGGGAAAAGAGTTGTGTGTAATCACAACTCTTTTTTGTTTTTAAAAAAATATGTGAGTTATTTTATTGAGATTTAGCAGGGTGTCAAGAATACTCTATTAAAATACTATGAAAAGTAGAGTAGTTTTATTTTTGTTAAATAATAAACAATAAATCGTTAACTGTTAAATATAAAAATGAAGATATATACCTTAAAAACGTTACGGTTTTAAAGTAAGTTATTGATTGTAAGTATTTTATGACATGTATTTTTTTTTATTCTTAATCTAAATAGTATATATTTAGAATCCCTTTTGATAGTCAAATTATAAAGGTTTTTTTAATAGTCCAGTCAGGCTTGTATTTGCCCAAGTACAAGTTTTTGAAATACTACTTATGCTAAAAATTGGTATATAACTATGTAACTGTTAACCAAATTTTAGATATGAAAACACAATTCTATTATGTAGCATTTTTTATGCTTTGTAGTCTTGGGCTTATAGCTCAACAAAACCCCCAAAAAGCCAGCTTGTTAGGTAAAGCTGAATACGTGAGAAGCGTACCTGCATTGTCAAAAATGGATAATATCATTGCTGCGAAAGGAATGGAACATACCGCTCCACCAAAAAGGTTAGGCTCTAATACTTTTGTTCCAGGAAAAGGAGTACCGGCCGTTGGTCAGAATGATCCTTTAATGGCTAGACAAAAAAATAACACTACCAGAACCGCTACTAGTACTCAAGTTGCTTCTTTTGATGCTCATATTGGTACAGTACTAAATGATCCTACAGGTGCTATTGGACCAAATCATTATGTGTATGCATTTAACTCAGGTTTTGGTATTTTGGATAGATCAGGTAATGTATTAGTGCCAGAAGCATCTTTAGGTACTTTATTTCCTGGCGAAACTTTAGGAGATCCTATAGTGGTATATGATAACTATGCTGATAGATTTATCATTATGGAATTTAGTAATACTCCAAATGGTATTTTACTAGCGATAGGACAAGGACCTGATCCAGTGAATGACGGATGGTTTACTTATCGATTTAATACAGGATCGTTTCCGGATTATGAAAAATTATCTATTTGGAGTGATGGATATTATATCACAGCTAATAAAGATCAAAACTCAGCTGATACTAGTCAAGTGGTATATGCTTTAGAAAGAGATTTAATGTTAGCTGGAGATCCAAATGCTCAATTTGTAGGTTTTCCGTTGCCAGGCGTTTCAACGAGTGGTTTTTATAGCCCAGGTGGATCAAACTCTACAGGTCCTAACTTACCACCAGTGGGAGTAGGGCATTCAATTTTATATTTACAAGATGATGCATGGGCAGGAGTATCTCAGGATCATATAAAAGTATGGACAACCGACGTAGATTGGACAAATATTGCTAATTCAACTATTTCTCAACCTCAAGAAATTGATACTACACCTTTTGATAGTGTATTTGATGGTGGGTCTTTCCAGAATTTGGATGAACCAGGCAATGGACCTGATATAGATGCATTACAAGCTACTATGATGTATATGACAAATTATAGACGTTTTGGAACGCATAACTCTATTGTACTAAATTTTGTAGTAGATTTAGATGGTACGGATAGTCTTGCAGGTATTCGTTGGTATGAATTAAGACAAACTGGTGATGGTCAACCATGGACTATTTTCCAAGAAGGTACGTATGTGCAACCAGATGGTTTGAGTGCTTTTTGTGGTAGTATAGCACAAGATGCACAGGGTAATATAGGTCTTGCTTATACAGTAGTAAGTAGTACTGTATTTACATCGATACGATATACTGGACGATTAGCAAGTGATCCTTCAGGAACAATGACACTAGTGGAACAAAGTGTTGTTGATGGGGATGCTCAAAATAACAGAGGTGATGGACGTTATGGGGATTATGCTCAAATGACAATAGATCCTACGGATGATATGACCTTCTGGCATATTGGTGAATATATGAAAGGGCCAGCTCCTAATGTTAGAAGAAGTCATGTAGTTGCTTTTAAACTAGAACCAGATACTCCAGATACAGAAGCTCCAACAGTTCCGACGAACTTAGTGGCTTCTAATACTACAGATGTTTCTACAACAATTAGTTGGGATGCTTCTACAGATAATATCGGAGTTACAGCATATGATGTATTTCAAGATGGAACTTTAGTAACTACAGTTGCTACGGCTTCTGCAGATATAACTGGATTAACACCATCTACATCTTATGACTTTACTGTTGTAGCTAAAGATGCTGCAGGAAATGAATCTGCAGCTAGTGCAGCGCTATCAGTAACTACAGAAGCTCCTGATACGGAAGCTCCAACTGCTCCTGCGAATTTGACTGCTTCGAATACTACTGCAGGTCAAACAACGCTTAGTTGGGATGCTTCAACCGATAATGTTGGTGTAGCAGAATATGATGTATTACAAGATGGTGTAGTAGTAGCTACAGTTTCTGATACTACTGTTGTAATTACAGGGTTAACTGCAGAAACTACCTATGAATTTACTGTTATAGCAAAAGATGCGGCAGGAAATGAATCTGTAGCAAGTGATGCAACGAGTGTAACAACACCAGCGGCTTCAGGATGTTTAGGTGGTGTATTGCCTCCATACGCAGAAAGTTTTGAGGCTGGTCTTGGAGATTGGATACAAAATTCAGGTGATGATCTTGATTGGACTGTAGATGCTAATGGAACTCCATCAAATAGAACAGGTCCTTCTAGTGCTGTGGATGGATCTAATTATATATATGTAGAAGCTTCAGGTAGTGGTACAGGGTTCCCTAATAAGCAAGCAATTTTAACATCTCCTTGTTTTGATCTTACAGGAGCTACTTCTGCTTCTTTCTCATTCCAGTATCATATGTTTGGTGCAAATGACTTTGGATCTCTTAGTGTAGAAGCAAGTAATGATGAAGGTGTAACTTGGGCTAGTATTTGGACAAGAAGTGGAAACCAAGGTAATTCTTGGCAAACTGCTAGTATTGATTTAGCTGATTATGCAGGTACAGGTGTGCAATTAAGATTTAATAGAGTTACTGGTGGTACTTGGAGAGCTGATGCAGCAATAGATAATGTGCAAGTAACAGCTGATGGTGGAACAGGCGGTGGAGATTGTGTTTCTGGAGATGTTACCTTAAGTATTACTTTTGATAACTATCCACAAGAAACTTCCTGGACGTTAACAGATTCTGAAGGAAGTGTGGTTGCTTCTGAGAGTTATTCTACTGCTAATCCTGACGGATCTACTGTTACTGAGACTATTTCTGACTTAGGAAATGGTACCTACACATTTACAATTTCTGATTCATTTGGCGATGGAATTTGCTGTGGATTTGGAAACGGTTCATATACACTATCTAGTGATGCTGGTACTATTGTAAGTGGAGGAGAATTTACCGCTTCAGAGGCTACTGATTTCTGTGTAGAAGGATCAGGAGCTAGAATAGATACTTATCCATTAAGTGATCTTAGATCAGAAGACGCTGATGCTTTCAAAATTTATCCTATTCCTGCTACAGGAACTCTTAATGTAGCTACAGGGAATAGATCAATCGATAATGTTAAGATATTTTCTATGTATGGTCAATTGGTGAAAGAAATTTCTAACCAAGGAACTCAAAAGCAAATTGATATAAGTAACTTAGCTTCAGGGACATATTTTATTCGTTTTGTTTCTAATAAAGAAGAATTAGAGATAACTAGAAAGTTTGTTGTTGCTGAATAATAAATTATTTAAAAATATAATTTAGCCACAAGGAGGCTGTCTTTTTTAAGGCAGCCTCTTTGTTTATATTATTAGAAAGGAATGAATCTATTAATTATGTTATTTTTGTTGGCTATATAACGTTATGTTTTTTGCTTAATGATTCATAAATCAACCATAGATGCTGTATTTGAAACTGCACGACTAGAAGAAGTGATAGGGGATTTTGTCCAGCTAAAAAAATCGGGTAGTAACTTTAAAGGATTGAGTCCTTTTAGTGAAGAGCGAACACCTTCTTTTATGGTATCGCCTGTTAAACAAATATGGAAGGATTTTTCGAGTGGAAAAGGTGGTAATGTCGTTGCATTTCTTATGGAACATGAGCATTTCACCTACCCTGAAGCGATAAAATATTTGGCTAAAAAATATAATATAGAAATAGAGGAGACAGAGCAAACTGATGAGCAAAAAGAACAAGCTAATGAAAGAGAAAGTATGTATCTTGTTAGTGAATTTGCTAATACTTTCTTCCAGAATATTTTACATAAATCAGAACAAGGTAAGGCTATAGGATTATCTTATTTTAAAGAAAGAGGATTTACGACTGAAACTATACAAAAGTTTGGTCTAGGATATTCTCCTGATACCTGGGATGCTTTTACTTCTGAAGCTATAAGAAAAGGATATAAGCTCGAGTTTTTGGAAAAAACTGGGCTCACTATAATTAAGGAAGAAAAACAATTTGATCGATTTAAGGGAAGGGTTTTGTTTCCTATTCAGTCTATGTCTGGTCGAGTATTAGGTTTTGGAGGGCGGATCTTAACTAACGAGAAAAAAGCCGCAAAATATTTAAATTCTCCTGAGAGTGATATTTATCATAAAAGTAAGGTGCTTTATGGTATCTACCATGCAAAACAATCGATAGCAAAAGAAGATAATTGTTTTCTTGTAGAAGGGTATACTGATGTAATTCAGTTTCATCAAACAGGAGTGAAGAATGTTGTTTCTTCATCTGGAACAGCCCTGACTTCGGATCAAATCAGATTAATAAATAGACTTACTAAAAATATTACAGTTTTATTTGATGGTGATGCTGCTGGTATGCGTGCATCAATCAGAGGTATCGATTTGATTCTAGAACAAGGGATGAATGTGAAAGTTTGTAGCTTTCCTGATGGCGAGGATCCTGATAGTTTTGCGAAACAGAATACTTTGGAGGAGTTGACTGTTTATCTTCAGGAAAATGCTCAAGATTTTATTAGGTTTAAAGCTTCATTGCTTCAGGAAGAATCTAAAACAGATCCGATTAAGAAAGCAGAATTGGTAAGGGATATGGTTGTTAGTATTTCTAAAATTCCTGACGTAATTAAAAGAGAAATTTATGTGCAAGAGTGTTCTCGCATTATGGATATCTCAGAAGATGTGTTATTTGATACTTTAGCTCAACTCAGAAATGTTGATATCAAAGATCAACGAAAACAGCAGAAGCAGTCCGAGAAACCTTTAGAAGTTGTAAAACAGCAAACTCAGCAACAACCTAAGATTAATGAGCAAAATGGTTTAGAGAAAAAAATTATTGAAATTCTACTATTATATGGCACTAATGAAGAGGAATTTGAGGATTTAGTGATGAAAGAAAATGATGAAGGAGAGTTGTTTTTAGAGCCAGAATTATACACTACCAAAGTTTTTGAGAAAATATACTTGGATCTTCAAGAAGATGAAATTGAGTTTACTCAAAGCACTTTTAAAGAAGTGTATAAAATATTAATAGATCAATTAAATCAGCAAGAAAATTTTAAGATTGATCATTTTATAAATCAAATACCTCCAGAAGTAGCTTATGAAATTACGGAGATTATGATGGACGAAGAACGCCATGCACTTCATAGATGGTCGGATATGGAGATACATGTTAAGAAAAAAGAACATTCTGTTTCTCAATATGTGTCAGATACAATCCTGAATTTACGCAGATACTTAATAAATAAAAAAATAAATGAGCTTTCACAAGAAGTGAAAGCTCAAAATTTTGAAGATAATAGGAACATCCTAGAGGATATAAATAATTATTATACTCTAAGAAGACTATTATACCGAAAACTTAATAGAGTTATCTAATTGATATGTAGTAATCTAGATTGATGGATTAAATCAGCTAGATTGTCTACTTTAAGTTTCTTTAATAATCTTGTTTTGTATGTACTTACCGTTTTTTCATTAATAGATAAAGTACTGGCAATATCCTTATTACGCTTTCCTGAGGATAATAGATTTAAAACTTCTATTTCTCGAGAAGAAAGCTTTTTGTATTTAACAACCATGTTATTTTCGTTGGTGTTCCCATTCGCCAACTGCTGAGTTAAGTTGTCATTAAGATAAATACCACCACGCGCTACACGTTCGATAGCTTTTTTAAGCGTTTTTGTAGCAACGGTTTTTGATAAATATGCAGAAGCACCTGCTTTAATAGCACTTAGTGCGTACATTTCTTCAGGGTGAGAGCTAAAAATTATAACTTTAATTCCTGTGAATTCTTTTTTTATGGTTCGCAATGCCATAATGCCATTGATCTGCGGCAAGTCTAATTCCATGATTAAAATATCTGGAGTATTAGATTTCAAAATATCATACATTTCATTTCCATTACTTACTTTTCCGATGATTTCAAAATCTTCAGAGTTCCTAAGTAAAGAAACGATCCCTTTTCTAGTAATAGGATGATGATCTGCGATTAGTACGTTTGTCATTCTTGTTTACAATTGATAAATGTTAATTTTTTGTTTTAAAGGGTTAACATCTCTAGGGGTAATTCTGATATTTGTTTTCCATGCAAAATTAATAAGAACTACCAGTCGTAAACTTGTTTTTATGAAGTTATCGATAAAGCGTTAATTAAATCAGATTAACGGGTATTTCACAGACAGGAATCGGTATCATTTTATGTTGATTTACCGTATTTAGACGAGAATAAATCTTGAAAACTTCTTGCTCTCGGTCAGAAAAATCATCACTTTTCTTACCTAAATCCTTCATTTTCATAGCCCATTCCAGTTCGTCGTAACTTGCTCCAATCTGATCTTCATCACTTCTACTATCTCCAAATAAACCATCTGTAGGAGTAGCAGTTTGTATCGATTCCGGTACTTCTAATACCTTTGCTAATTCATAAACTTCGCTCTTTAATAAATCTGCTATTGGACTTATATCAACGCCACCATCACCATATTTAGTATAAAAACCAACACCAAAATCTTCAACTTTATTTCCAGTACCCGCAACCAAGTAGCTATTTAGACCTGCTAAATAGTATAATGTGGTCATTCTTAATCTGGCTCTGGTGTTAGCTAAAGAAAGGTTTAACCGGCTTTCAGAATCACCTTCCGGAACAGATTTTTTAAACCCTTCAAATACGGGTGTAAGGTCAACTCGTGTATCGGATACTTTATTAAAACGAGTTTTTAACTGAGAAATGTGTTCCTGTGCACGATTTACTTGACTTTGAGCCTGGTGTATAGGCATTTCTACACATAATACATTAAGACCCGTTTTGGCGCATAAAGAAGAGGTAACTGCGCTGTCAATTCCACCACTTATTCCTACAACAAAACCATTGATATTTGCATTCGTAGCATAATCCTTAAGCCAATTTACAATGTGATCAATTACTTTTTCAGTTTGCATATTTTATATTTTTTAATTCTTTATTAAGATGATATGTCTTTAAACTATTACTAGTGTATAAAACCTAATTTGATAATAGTACATTTGTGGTTATAAAATTAATAAAAAAAGCTAGCGTTAAAGAGTAAGAGTAATTATTTATATAGATATTATAATATTTGAATGAAGTATAGTAAATTTTTAAAAATAATAGTGATTTTTTGCATAATATGGTCTTGTGCTGATGAAAATAAAATAGAAGAAGAGATAGCAAAAATACCTGTAGAAATTGGAATTGAACGTTTTGACAGAGTTTTTGCGGATGTAACACCTGAGAATTTAGCAGATGTAAAGTCTAAATATCCCTTTTTATTTCCAGAAAAATATGACGATAGTATTTGGATACAGAAGACTAAGGATACGTTGCAATTAGAGATTAATCGAGAAGTAGAAAAGAAGTTCAGTAACTTCACAAATGAGCAAGAGGAACTAAAATCGCTATTGCAGCATATAAAATATTATTTCCCAGAAGTTACAGTGCCTAGGGTTATTACTGTTACCTCTAATGTAGATTACCAGCGTAAAGTAATATTGTCAGATAATTTATTGATTATTTCTCTTGATACTTATTTAGGATCAGATCATTATTTTTATAGCGGTATTCAGGCATATTTAAAGGATCGTTTTGTTAGAATTCAGATTTTACCTGATGTGGCTACAATCTATGCTCGACAATTAGTAGAATTTCCTAGAAGCAGAACTTTTTTAGCAAATATGATATATTATGGGAAAGAAATGTATCTGAAAGACCTGTTTTTGCCGGATTTTGAGGATAGCGAGAAAATGGCGTATAAAGATGATCAGTTTGCTTGGATAGAAGCAAATGAAGAAGAAATTTGGAGGTACTTTATTGATCGTCAATTATTATATAGTACAGAGGCAGATCTTCTACCTCGATTTCTATATCCAGGACCTTTTTCTAAGTTTTATTTGGAGGAAATTGATCAAGAAGCACCAGATAGGGTTGGTCAGTATATAGGTTGGAAGATTGTTAGTTCATATATGAAAAATAACAATGTATCTTTGCGTCAATTATTACTAACAGACGCCGAAACAATTTTTAACGCTTCTAAATATAAACCTGCAAGATAATGGCAAACACGCATAAATCCGAAATCAAAATTGAAATAGAACTTGATGAGAATAAAGTTCCGGAAAAACTAAATTGGACCGCAAAGGATGGAGGGATAGAGAATGAAGAAACTAAGGCTATGTTATTATCAGTATGGGATAATAAAAATAAAGAAAGTCTTCGTATTGATTTGTGGACAAAAGATATGCCTGTGGATGAAATGAAAGTATTTTTTCATCAGACATTAGTTTCTATGAGTGAAACTTTTAATAGAGCGACACAAGACGAAAAAATGTCAGCTACAATGAAAGATTTCTGTGATTATTTTGCAGAAAAACTAGAGCTTAAACAAAAGTAATTTTTTTGTGTGTTCAGTGAGTTTGATTGGCCTGCTGTTATCATGAATAGATGAAATATTGATTTTGAAAAGGACAATTTTATTCGTTTATAATGCGGATTCCAGTAGTTGGAATAAATATTTAGATTTTGCTCATAAGATAATAAGTCCATCCACGTATTCTTGTGGCCTATGTAATTTGACTCATGGGAATTTTTCGGAAAAGAAAGTCTGGAAAGTATTTAGAGAGAAATCTTCAAATACAATGATTTTTTCATATAAAAATGAATTTTTGAAAAAGCATAAAAAACCTAAATACCAAGAGCTTATATTTCCAGTAATCTTAGAGCAAAAAAAGAGTGGATTAGAAATTCTGGTTAAATCCGAAGAATTAAAATCTATTAAATCGGTAGAAGATCTAATAGAAATTCTTAGTGTTAAGCTAATCTAAGATTTAGCGACTTGCTGATTGATTTCTTCTATGTAATTTAGTACTTCTTCTTTGCCAAGTCCAGATGAAGAGGAGGTGATAAAATAATTAGGCATTTCTTCCCAATATTGTAACATTTCATTTTTGTACGCTTCAATATTGCTTGGTAACTTAGTTTTTGTGAGTTTATCAGCTTTAGTAAAAATTATGGAAAAAGGAATTTGATTCTCTCCAAGCCACTGCATAAATTCTAAATCAATTTTTTGTGGCTCATGTCTCGAATCTATTAATACGAATGCAGATACTAGTTGAGTTCTTTTAGAAAAATATGCAGTAATAAACTTCTGAAATACTTTTTTAGATGATTTAGAAACTCTTGCGTAGCCATATCCTGGTAAGTCTACCAAAAACCAATTTTTATTAATTAGAAAATGATTTATTAATTGAGTTTTTCCGGGTCGACCAGAAGTTTTTGCTAGACTTTTTCGACTGGTTAGCATGTTAATTAAAGAGGATTTACCAACATTTGATCTTCCTATAAAGGCATACTCTGGCAAATTGTTTTTAGGACATTTCGCTACATCGCTGTTACTCATTACAAATTCAGCACTGCTAATCTTCATAAATTTTGTTGCTTAGAAATTACGTTCTTTAAGCCAGGAATGTAATAGAGTGTTAAATTCCTCAGGGTGTTCCATCATAGCGGCATGTCCACACTTGTCAATCCAGTAAAGGTCAGAATCTGGTAATAGTCTATTGAAATCGTCTGCAACTTCTGGAGGAGTAACATTATCGTTTTTACCCCATATGATACATGTTGGCGTCTTCATATTAGGAAGATCTTTAGCCATATTGTGTCTAATAGCACTTTTTGCAATAGCAAGTGTTCTAATTAACTTATTTCTATCATTAACTGTTGCGTACACTTCATCAACAATTTCTTTGGTAGCGATTGCAGGGTCATAAAAAACATTTTCTGCCTTAGCTTTAATGTATTCATAGTCACCACGCTTAGGATAACTTTCTCCCATGGCACTTTCATATAGACCTGAGCTTCCTGTAATTACCAAAGCTTTAACTTTTTTGGGAAACATCTTAGTACATAATAATCCAATATGTCCCCCAAGAGAATTTCCTAAAAGAATTACTTCTTTGTATCCAAGTTGATCGATAAAATCTTTAAGGTATTTAGCAAAAGTACCTACGCTGGTTTTTATCAACGGCATTTCATACAAAGGAAGTTCTGGTATCAATACTTTGTATCCATTTTCTGGAAAATAATTACTTACACCATCAAAGTTACTTAAACCGCCCATAAGTCCATGTAAAATAACTATTGGCGTGCCTTCTCCGAGTTCCAGATAACTAAATTTTCCGTCTTTTTTTAATTCGTGCTTCATTAATAGTTCTTACAAGAATTAAAAGCAAATATAGCATTTTCATAATTAGTTTGAAGATTTTTTATCAATAGTGCGATATGATTTTTTTAGTTTTTTTTAATCGGTCATTTTTTTTGATCCTGAATACGTCAAAACCAAGATTTTATAGCTAAAAGAATATTCTGTTGATTAACAAAATATTAATGTTGATCCATGCTTCTTTGACTGGTTTTTGATGACAACTTATTAACAATGTGGTAGATTGTGGTAAAAAGTGGTAAATTTTTCAATATATTTGACTAATTATAGAGGTAAGAAAGAAAAAGTGGTAAATCTTATAGGTACATACGAATGTAAAGCAGATGCTAAGGGGCGTCTGATGATACCTGCAGCTTTTAAAAAACAACTTTCACCTGTTTTGCAGGAGGGGTTTGTGCTAAAAAGAGCTGTTTTTCAGCCTTGCTTAGAATTGTATCCGATGGAAGAATGGAATCTTCTGATGCAAAAGATGAATAAGTTAAACCGCTTCAAAAAGAAAAATAATGATTTCATCCGAAGGTTTACGGCAGGAGTTAAAGTTGTTGAAATAGATTCAACAGGGCGCCTTTTGATACCAAAGGATTTAGTCAGTTTTGCTGGGATTACTAAGGAGTTAGTGTTGTCATCTGCTGTCAATATTATTGAGATATGGGATAAAACTCAATATGAAAAAGTGATAGATGATACCGCTGTTGATTTTGCAGATCTCGCAGAAGAAGTAATGGGATTAGATGATGAAACAGATGGAATATCATAACCCGGTTTTACTAAAAGAAACCGTTGATGGTCTTGCGATAAAACCAGATGGTGTATATGTGGATGTCACCTTTGGGGGAGGAGGACATTCTAGAGAGATTTTAAAGAGATTAGGAGTAAATGGTAAATTATATGCTTTTGATCAAGATAAAGATGCGTTACTAAATGCAATCGATGATGATAGATTTGTTTTAATTAATGAGAATTTTAGGTTCATTAAACGTTTTCTGCGTTTTTATGGGGTTAAAAAAGCAGATGGAATCTTAGGGGATTTTGGAGTTTCCTCTCATCAGTTTGATGTTGCAGAAAGAGGATTTTCTACCAGATTTGAAGCTGACTTGGATATGAGGATGAATCAAGATGGCGAATTATCGGCTTATCATGTGATTAATGAATATGATGAATCAGACTTAAGAAAAATGTTTTTGCAGTATGGAGAATTAAGAAATGCTCCTAAACTAGCTAGAGCAATTGTTAATTCTAGGAACGATAAACCGATTAAAACTAGTGCGGAGCTAAAAGAGGTGTTGAAACCTTTTATGGTTAGACATAAAGAACATAAGATTTTAGCACAGATATATCAGGCTATAAGAATAGAAGTAAATCAAGAAATAGAGGTTCTTAAGGAGTTTCTTATACAAACGGAAGAAGTATTAGGTAAAGGAGGAAGAATAAGTTTGATATCATATCATTCTTTAGAAGATAGATTAGTAAAGAGGTATATCAGAAGCGGATTATTTGAGGGGGAACCAGAAAAGGATTTGTATGGTAATGTGTCAGTTCCTTTTAAGAAAGTAGGAGGTTTGATTGTTCCAAATGAAGAAGAAATTAAAATAAATAATAGAGCGCGAAGTGCTAAACTAAGAATAGCAGAAAAGATTTGAAGCAAACGGTATACGATATATTAAAAGGAAAATTTCTTATTGCTGATGATGCGATGAAGAATTGGCGTATGCTACTCTTTTTGTCGTTTTTGGCAATTATTATGATTGCTAGCTCGCATAATGCAGAAAGTAAAGTCCATGAGATTGCAAAACTTAATAATGAAGTTAGGGAGTTAAGAACGCAATTTGTAGATGGACGAACAGAATTGATGCAGTTAAAAATGGAATCTTCTGTAATCGAAAAAATGACAAAAAAAGGAATTAAAAGACCAACGAAACCACCACAAAAAATAATAGTAAAAGAGTAAGTTGTTTTGGCAGTAAAGGATAAGAACATATTAAATAGATTATACTTCATTTCGGGGTGTATGTTTATCTTCGCAATTTTGGTTTTGGTAAAGCTTGTGAAAACACAATTTGTAGAAGGGGATATGTATCGTGCAAAAGCAGAAGAGCGTGTTTTTAGAACATTTGATATACCTGCTAATCGCGGTAACTTATATGATAGTAAAGGTAATTTATTAGCTACATCAGTACCTAAGTATGATATTAGATTTGATGCTGTAACGGTTACGGATAAGGATTTTAGAGAGAATATTAAGGAGTTGTCTATAGCATTAGCAAAAGAGTTCGGAAGATCATCAGAATATTATGATGATAAATTAAGAAGAGCAAGAGATAATAAGAATAGATATTTTTTAATAAAAAGAAATTTAGGGTATTCTCAATACATAAGAGTTAAAGGTTTTCCTCTCTTTAAATATGGGGCTAATAGAGGAGGGCTTATTGTAGAACAACGCACGATTCGTGAACATCCGATTGGAAAAATAGCAGAACGAACGGTAGGTTATGAGCGCCAAGATGAGCAAGGGTATTATACTAGAGTTGGATTAGAGGGTGCATACGGTCCGTTTTTAAGAGGGAAAGAAGGGAAGCGTAAAAAGCAAAAAATAGCAAAAAATCAATGGAAACCTATTGGTGATGCTAATGAAGTGGAACCTCAAGATGGGTATGATGTGATTTCGACAATTGATGTTAATGTTCAAGATATTACTCACCATGCTTTATTGGCTCAATTAGAGAAATTCGAAGCGGAGCATGGAACTGTGGTTGTTATGGAAACAAGAACAGGAGAGATTAAAGCAATCTCTAACCTCGGACGAACAAAATCTGGGAAGTACTATGAGAAGCTGAATTATGCGGTTGGAGAATCACACGAACCAGGTTCTACCTTTAAGTTGATGGCAATGGTAGCAGCCTTAGAGGATAAGGTTATTGATTCTAGTTATATAGTAGATACAGAGAATGGTCGTGTTAAGTTTTATGATAGAGTTGTAAAAGATTCTAAATGGGGAGGGTATGGTAAGATATCAGCTGCAAAAGCATTTGAATTATCATCCAATACAGCTTTTGCTAAGATTATAGATGCAAATTATAAAGATGATCCAAGGAAATTTGTAAACCGATTAATGAATATGGGATTACATAAAACATTGGGACTATCTATTAAAGGGGAAGGTAAGCCAAAGATTCCATATCCAGGTGATAAAGATTGGTATGGTACTACATTGCCTTGGATGGCTCATGGATATGGAGTAGCTGTAACTCCTCTGCAGACATTAGCTTTTTATAATGCTATTGCAAATGACGGAGAGATGGTGAAACCTAGGTTTATAAAAGAAGTAAAAGCTTGGGATAAAACCAAAGAAAGATTTGATAAGGAAGTTCTTAATTCAGCAATATGTTCTAAAGAAACAGCAAAGATTGTTCAGGAAATGATGAAGAATGTTGTGGTGAGAGGAACTGCTGATAATATACATACAGAGAGTTTTCAGATAGCTGGAAAAACAGGGACTTGTTGGGGTAATTATGGAAAAGATAAGGAACGAGAATATATATCTTCTTTCGCTGGATATTTTCCAGCAGATGATCCTAGATATTCTTGTATTGTAGTTATTCATAAACCAAATAAAGAAAAAGGGTATTACGGAAATATAGTAGCAGCGCCCGTATTTAAAACCATTGCTTTAAAAGTATATAATGATATACCTGTAATTGATGAAGTTTCTGCTGATATCGCAGAAAGTGAAGAGATATCTGAGAGTTATGAGGAGTACTTTCAGAAAGCAAGAAAGTATAAAACCATAATGCCAAATTTAAAAGGAATGCCGGCGATGGATGTAATTTCTCTTTTAGAAAATATGGGATTAAAAGTAGAGGTAAAAGGCTCTGGTAAAGTGAAAAGTCAATCAATTGAACCAGGCACTAAAGTAAAAATAAATCAAACTATTAGGATAGAATTATCGTGATCGAATTAAAAGATATTTTATATAAAGTTTCTATGGATGCCGTTGTTGGAAACACAGCAACGAGTATTAATAAGGTAGAATTTGATTCTAGAAGAATTGAACATGACGATGTTTTTGTAGCAATTAAAGGAACTGTTGTAGATGGTCATGATTATATAGAGAAAGCAATCAATCAAGGAGCTATTGCTATTGTATGCGAAACCATGCCGGAATTTTTGGTAGATGGTTTGGTGTATGTTCAGGTAGAAGACGCTCAAAAGGCACTTGCTATTATTGCTGCTAATTATTATGGATCTCCTTCAGAGAATTTAAAACTTGTTGGAGTAACGGGAACCAATGGAAAAACAACTATTGCTACATTATTGTATCAGCTTTTTAAGAAAGCAGGTTATAAAGTTGGTCTGTTGTCTACGGTAAAAATTTTAGTAGATGATACCGCATATAAAGCGACACATACTACGCCCGATTCTTTGACTATCAATAAATATTTAAAGGAAATGAATGATACTGGAGTTGAGTATTGTTTTATGGAGGTAAGTTCTCATGGAATTGATCAAAAACGTACATCTGGATTGGTTTTCGAAGGAGGAGTATTTACAAACCTTTCACATGATCACCTTGATTACCACAATACTTTCAAAGAATATAGAGATGTGAAGAAAGTATTTTTTGATGAGTTAAGTAACAAAGCATTTGCTTTAACTAATAAGGATGATAAGAATGGAAGCTTCATGCTTCAAAACACAAAAGCAAAACAATATACTTATGCTCTTAAATCCTATGCGGATTTTAGAGGGCAGATTCTTGAAAATGGTCTTGGAGGATTGTTGTTAAAAATAAATGATAATGATGTTTGGACGAAACTAATAGGAAGCTTTAATGCATATAATCTTCTTGCAATTTTTGGAACAGCAGAATTGCTAGGGTTAGAAACACTGGAGACTCTACAGTTATTAAGTGATCTAGAGAGTGTTAGTGGTAGATTTCAATATTTGATTTCTAGTAAAAAAATTACAGCTATAGTAGATTATGCTCATACTCCAGATGCGCTTAAAAATGTTTTGGAGACTATCAATGACATCCGTACTAATAACGAAACTTTGATTACGGTAGTAGGTTGTGGAGGAGATAGAGATAAAGGAAAGAGACCAGTAATGGGTAATATCGCTACAACATTAAGTAATAAGGTTGTTTTTACTAGTGATAATCCTAGAACGGAGAATCCTGAGCAGATTATAGAAGATATAGAAAAGGGAGTTGAGCCGCAGAATTATAAAAAAATAATATCTATTTCCGATAGAAAACAAGCAATAAGAACTGCTTGTCAGTTTGCCGAAGAGAATGATATTATTTTAATAGCAGGAAAAGGTCATGAAACCTATCAGGAAACTAATGGAGAACGGATAGATTTTAATGATTTCGAAATAGTAAAAGAAGAACTAAAAAAAATAGGAAAATAAATAAATCCTCTGCATTAAGTCTGATTTGAATTAGGGTAAAAGGTAAAGATACATATGTTATATTATTTATTTCAATATTTAGAAAATGAGTACCAGTTTCCTGGAGCATCTTTGTTTCAGTTTATCACATTTAGAGCTGCCATGGCAATTATTTTATCGCTATTGATCTCTACTATATATGGTAAACGTATCATTGATTTTTTGAGAAAAAAACAAATGGGGGAAAGTATCAGAGAGCTTGGGTTAGAAGGGCAAGCAGAAAAAGCAGGTACGCCAACAATGGGTGGGATAATAATAATTTTAGCCACACTTGTTCCTGCATTACTTTTTGCTAAGCTGGATAATATCTATATCATTTTGTTGATTATTACTACTTTATGGATGGGTGTTATAGGGTTTACTGATGATTATTTAAAAATTAAAAAGAAGGATAAAGAAGGTTTAGCAGGTAGGTTTAAAGTTATCGGTCAAGTCGGTCTAGGTCTTATAGTAGGCTGTACAATGTATTTCCACGAAGATATCACTATTAAAGAAGAGAAACCTGGAGCAGATATTGCACAAATTACTAATGTAGATGGAGAATCGGATTTTAATCCTGCATTTAAATCTACAAAAACTACAATTCCTTTTTTTAAGAATAATGAATTTGATTACTCAAGTTTAATTACTTGGATTAGCCCTGATTTAGGTAAGTATGCTTGGTTGGTGTTTATACCAATCGTAATTATTATTGTGACAGCAGTGTCTAATGGCGCTAATCTAACCGACGGAATTGATGGGTTAGCAGCGGGGTCATCTGCAATTATTGTGCTCACACTAGCATTGTTTGCTTGGGTATCTGGTAATATCGTCTTTTCGGATTATTTAAATGTTATGTATATACCAAATTCTGGTGAAATGACCATTTATATTGCTGCGTTTGCCGGTGCTTTAGTAGGTTTCTTATGGTATAATACATATCCAGCTCAGGTCTTCATGGGCGATACGGGGAGTTTAACAATAGGAGGAATAATAGCTGTGATCGCGATTGCTATCAGAAAAGAGTTTTTGATCCCTATTGTATGTGGAATCTTTTTTATAGAAGTCGTATCTGTAATGATGCAAGTGAGTTGGTTTAAGTATACAAGAAAAAAATATGGGGAGGGACGTAGAATATTTCTAATGTCACCATTGCATCATCACTATCAGAAAAAAGGAATTCATGAAAGTAAGATTGTAGCTAGATTTTGGATTATTGGAATCTTTCTGGCAATTATAGCGGTGATTACTTTAAAAGTTAGATAAGGTGAAAAGACTAGTTGTATTGGGAGCAGGAGAAAGTGGGGTTGGAACGGCTATTCTTGGTAAAAAAGAAGGGTTTAAGGTATTTGTTTCTGATAAAGGAATAATTACAGATCATTATAAAAACGTTCTTAGAAGTTTTGAAATTGAATGGGAAGAGCAAAAGCATACAGAAGATAAAATTCTTACTGCCGATGTAGTCATGAAAAGCCCTGGAATCCCGGATAAGGTAGAGTTGATAAAAAAACTACATCAAAATGGAGTTCCAGTAATTTCAGAGATTGAATTTGCTTCAGAATTTACATCTGCAAAAATTGTAGGTATAACTGGAAGTAATGGAAAAACTACTACCACAATGCTTACACATCATGTGCTTAAAAATGGAGGGATAGATGTGAATATAGCAGGAAATATTGGAGATAGTTTTGCTAAACAAGTTGTAGAACATGATGCTCCATGTTATGTGCTAGAACTAAGTAGTTTTCAGCTTGATGGTATTAAAGATTTTGCGCCTCATATTGCTGTACTGACTAATATAACTCCTGATCATTTGGATAGATATGATTATAAATTTGAGAATTATATCGCTTCAAAATTTAGGATTACGATGAATCAAACAGAGCGGGATTATTTTATTTATGATGGAGATGATGAAGTAATCAAAAAGTATATAGAAAAACATCCTGTTCGTTCAAGATTGCTACCATTTTCTTTAAGAAATAAAGTAGAAAATGGAGCGTATTTGGAAGGAGAAAAAATAACAATAACAATAGACAACAACGAATTTACTATGCCAACAAAAGATTTAGCATTAAAAGGAAATCACAATGTGAAAAATGCTATGGCTGCTGCCACTGTATCACAATTATTGAAAATAAGAAAGACTACTATACGAGAATGTCTTGAGAATTTTCATGGAGTAGAGCATCGATTAGAGAATGTATTGAAAATTAATAATGTTCAATACGTGAATGATTCGAAGGCCACAAATGTTAATGCTACTTTTTATGCATTAGATGCCATGAAGTCTGCGACAGTTTGGATAGTTGGAGGTGTTGATAAAGGAAATGATTATACAGAGTTGTATCCTTTGGTTAACGAAAAAGTAAAAGCAATTATTTGTCTTGGAGTAGATAATTCTAAAATAATTAATGCTTTTGGTAATTGCGTAGATAATATTGTAGAGACGCAGTCTATGAAAGAAGCTGTGAATATGGCGTATAAGATTGCGGAACGAAACGAAAATGTTTTATTATCGCCTGCTTGCGCAAGTTTTGATCTTTTTAAAAACTATGAAGAACGTGGTAGACAGTTTAAAGAGGCAGTTCGAGAATTGTAATATTAAAATAATAGAAATATAAAGTGACAAAGGTTTTAAGAAATATAAAAGGGGATAAGGTAATATGGGCAATCGTTGCTCTGTTGGCATTATTTTCTTTTCTACCTGTTTATAGTGCGAGTAGTAACTTAGCATATTTATATGGGAATGGAAACACCTTTGTGTTTTTGGTAAAGCATTTTGCACATTTGCTTTTAGGGTTTGGAATTATGTATTGGGTCCATAAGATCCCATATCATTATTTTAAAGGACTTTCGATTATTATGTTGCCAGTTGTTGTAGTCTTGTTGTTGTTTACTATGGCTCAGAATAATACTATCGGAGGTGCTAATGCAAGTAGATGGATTCGTTTGCCATTTGTTGGTGTTACTTTTCAAACTTCCACCTTAGCTGCGGTTGTGTTGATGGCTTATGTGGCGAGATATTTATCTAAAATAAGAGATAAAAAAATAACTTTTAAAGAGTCGTTAATACCGCTTTGGTTGCCTGTATTTGTCATTTTGATGTTGATTTTACCTGCTAATTTTTCTACTGCTGCCATTATTTTTTCTATGGTAATCATGTTGGTTTTTTTGGGAGGATATCCAATGAAACATATTGTGGTTGTATTAGGAACAGGTTTGTTAGCACTAACATTCTTTATTCTTACCGCAAAAGCGTTTCCGGATGCTTTTCCTAATAGGGTTGATACTTGGGTAAGTAGAGCAGAAAACTTTTTTAATGATAAGGATACGCCAGAAGATTATCAGATAGAACGAGCAAAAATAGCTATTGCAAGAGGCGGAGTAATAGGTCAAGGTCCTGGCAAAAGTGTGCAAAGAAATTTTTTGCCACAATCTTCTTCGGATTTTATTTATGCAATTATTATAGAAGAGTGGGGATTAGTTGGAGGAGTTTTTCTAATGTTTCTTTACTTAATGTTGTTGTTTAGATTGGTTATTGTCGCCCATAAAAGTGAAGATGTTTTTGGGAAATTATTAGTAATAGGTGTAGGATTGCCCATCGTATTTCAAGCATTAATTAATATGGCCGTTGCTGTAGAATTGTTTCCAGTTACAGGTCAGACCCTTCCTTTGGTTAGTAGCGGAGGGACATCAATTTGGATGACTTGTATGGCAATAGGTATGGTGTTAAGTATAAGTAGTAAAAGAAGTGTGTCAGAAGAAGAAGGAACTACTGATGATACTGTAAAAGATAATCTAGATACTAAAGAACAAAACCCGTTAGAGGTGTTGAGCGAAGCAATATGAAACAACAACCAAGAATCATATTATCAGGTGGAGGAACAGGAGGACATATTTATCCTGCAATTTCTATAGCTAATGAATTAAAGGCTAGGTACCCAGAAGCGGCTATATTATTTGTAGGAGCTAAGGATCGTATGGAAATGCAAAAGGTTCCAGAAGCGGGTTATGAGATAGAGGGATTGTGGATAAGTGGTATCCAACGTAAATTATCATTGAGTAATTTGTTGTTTCCTTTTAAGTTGTTGAGTAGTCTTTGGAAATCAAAAAAGATTATTAAAAAGTTTGCTCCTGATGTAGTAATAGGTACAGGTGGATTTGCAAGTGGACCTTTGTTAAAGAAAGCAAATTCAGCAAAAATCCCAACAGTGCTTCAGGAACAAAATTCTTATCCAGGTATTACGAATAAATGGTTAGCAAAAGGGGCTAATAAAATATGTGTTGCTTACGATAATATGGATCGCTTTTTTCCTAAAGATAAAATAGTGAAAACAGGCAATCCGGTTCGGCAAGATTTGTTAGAAATTAAAAGTAAAAGAGAGAATGCGATTGTTAAATATAATTTAGATTCTGAAAAGAAAACAATTTTGGTGATCGGAGGAAGTCTTGGAGCTAGGAGAGTGAATCAATTAGTAGAGAAAGAATTGATGTTTTTTGAGGAAAAAGGAGTTCAAATACTTTGGCAATGTGGAAAGTTGTACTACGATGAATATAGAAAATACGATGGTAATAAAGATGTTCAGGTTCACCAATTTCTAGATACCATGGACTTGGCATATGCGGCAGCTGATGTAATTGTTTCTAGAGCTGGAGCTAGTTCTGTTTCAGAATTATGTATTGTAGCAAAACCAACTTTGTTTATTCCTTCTCCAAACGTAGCTGAGGATCATCAGACTAAAAATGCTGATGCAATCGTAAGTAAAAATGGGGCTAAGATGTTAAAAGAAATTGAGCTAGATGAAAAGTTTCAGAAAACTGTTTCTCAATTACTGTCATCAGAGGCAATGCAAATTAAGTTAACACACGCAATAAAAAAAATGGCATTACCAAATGCTACGAAAGATATAGTTGATGAAATAGAGCAACTAATTAGAAAAGATAATGGTTAGGTTGAATAATGAGTAAAGAACTAAAAGATATAAAGAATATATATTTTATCGGTATCGGTGGTATCGGTATGAGTGCGCTTGCTCGATATTTTAAGTTTTTAGGAAAAAATGTGGCAGGGTATGATAAAACCTCCACACAAATAACATCAGATTTAGAAGATCTAGGAATTTCTATTCATTTCGAAGATGATATCAAGGCAATTCCAAACTCATTTTTAAATGTTAAGGAAACATTGGTTGTCTATACTCCTGCAATTCCTATTACTCATTCAGAATTAAATCATCTAAAGAGTAATGATTTTGTAATTAAAAAGAGAGCAGAAGTTTTAGGTGTTATTACTCAAGGAACGTATACGTTAGCAGTGGCTGGAACTCATGGAAAAACAACAACAACTGCTATTTTAGCACATTTATTAAAAGCGAGTGGAGCAAAAGTTACCGCTTTTTTAGGCGGCATAAGTGAGAACTATAATTCGAACCTAGTTCTAGAAGGAAATGATGTGGTAGTGGTAGAAGCAGATGAATTTGATAGGTCGTTTTTACAGTTGTATCCAGATGTTGTAGCTGTTACCTCTATGGACGCTGATCATCTTGATATTTATAAAGAAGCAAATGCATTAGAAGAATCCTTTATTGAGTTTTCTTCTAGAGCGAAGGATCATCTTTTAGTCTGTAATGGTTTGCCTTTATCGGGCAGTACATTTGGGGTAGAAGATGGAGCTGATTATTGTGCTCAAAATATTAAGATTGATAATGGGACCTATATTTTTGACTTAAAAACACCAACTCAAGTTATTAAGGATTTGCATTTAAACCTGCCAGGTAAACATAACTTGTTAAATGCTATCACAGCCTTTGCTATGGCAATGCTTTACGGCTCCCCGACCGCTGCCTTAGCAAAGGCTTTATTTTCTTTTAAAGGAGTTCAAAGACGTTTTAGCTATCAAATTAAATCCGATGATCTTGTATTTGTAGACGATTATGCACATCATCCTACAGAGATTAATGCATTACATCAAGCGATAAGAGAAATGCATCCAGGAAAAAAAGTTTTGGCAATTTTTCAACCACATTTGTTTACCAGAACAAAAGATTTTGGATTAGAGTTTGCAGAAAGCTTAGGGCAATTTGATCAATTATTATTGTTAGATATATACCCTGCTAGAGAATTGCCAATAGATGGGGTGACTTCAGAATGGTTATTAGAAATGATACATCTCGACGATAAAAAATTAGTAAAAAAGAATCATTTAGTAGATGAAATTTTGAAAAGTAATGCTCAGGTGATTACCACAATTGGAGCAGGGGATATAGGAGAAGAAGTAAGTGTTATAAAAGAAGCATTGTTGACGGTATGAAGAAGATTTTAACATACGCAAAGTTTATTGGTCTCGTTGGATTGATCATATTTCTTTTTGCTTTTACAGGGGGTAGAAACGAGAAAAGAAAGATAAAAGAAGTAGAAATAGAATTCGTTGAAGAACAGAATCCTTACATAAATGAATTAACGGTTAATAAATTGTTAATACAAAATCAGGTAGGGGTGACGGATGTAGGTAAAGAAATTTTAGTTTTGAATATTGTAGAGAAGGGGCTGGATACACACAAAATGATAGAAGATTCAGATGTGTATCTTACAGTAAACGGGCAACTTAAGGCGAGAATTAAACAGCGTACTCCAATAGCTAGGGTAAATGCGGTTATTCCTTTTTATGTTGATGTTACTGGAAATACGATGCCATTATCGGATAATTATTCAGCTCATGTTCCTCTAGTAAGCAATGTTTCAGAACGAGAAGTTTCAGAAGTTTTTCCATTATTACGAAAAATTCAGAAAGATGAGTTTTTAAAAAAACACGTAGTGAGTGTTTATCGAAATGTAAGCGGACATTATGAATTAGGATTGCGTGTTTATGATTTCGACGTAGTTTTTGGAAAAATTGAAAATTTAGGTAGTAAGGTTAGAAATTTTAAAGCCTTTTATCAAAAAGCTTTAAAAGATAAAAGCTTAGAAAAATATAAGAAAGTTAGTTTACAGTTTAGGAATCAAGTTGTGTGTACAATAAAATGATACCAATATGGCAAGAGAAGAACATGAAATAGCGGTAGGATTAGATATAGGAACAACTAAGATTGTTGCTATGGTCGGGCGGTATAATGAGTATGGAAAGATGGAAGTTTTAGGTGTTGGTAAGTCCAAAAGCCTTGGGGTACATCGTGGCGTAGTAAATAATATTACACAAACAATACAATCTATACAACAAGCGGTTCAGGAAGCAGAAAGTGTTTCTGGAGTAAAAATAAGTGAAGTAACAGTAGGAATAGCTGGTCAACACATAAGAAGTTTACAGCATAGTGATTATATCACACGTCCTAATGCAGATGCGGTTATTGATGAAGATGATATTGATACACTTTGTAATCAGGTTCATAAACTGGTAATGCTACCAGGAGAAGAAATATTGCATGTACTTCCGCAAGAATATAAAGTCGATGGGCAGGCAGAAATAAAAGAACCTGTTGGAATGTATGGTGGGCGTTTAGAGGCTAATTTCCACGTGGTAGTTGGTCAGGTAACTTCTATTCGTAATATCGGAAGGTGTGTCAAAAGTTCTGGATTAGAATTATCGGATGTTACGTTAGAGCCGCTAGCTTCTGCAAACGCTGTGTTAAGTCAAGAAGAAAAAGAAGCAGGTGTAGCATTAATTGATATAGGAGGTGGAACTACAGATCTAGCAATTTTTAAAGATGGAATTATACGTCATACAGCGGTTATACCGTTTGGAGGGAACGTAATAACCGAGGATATAAAAGAAGGTTGTTCCATTATAGAAAAACAAGCAGAACTGCTTAAAATTAAATTTGGATCTGCTTGGCCAGGAGAAAATAAGGACAATGAAATAGTTTCCATTCCAGGATTAAGAGGAAGAGAACCAAAAGAGATTACGTTAAAAAATTTATCTAAAATTATTCATGCCCGTGTAGTGGAGATTATAGAACAGGTTTTTTTAGAAATAAAAAATTATGGTCATGAGTCACCAAAGAAAAAGTTAATTGCAGGAATTGTATTAACAGGTGGAGGATCACAATTAAAACATCTAAAACAACTAGTAGAATATATAACAGGTATGGATACCAGAATTGGATATCCAAATGAGCATTTAGCAGGTAATAGTGATCCAGAAACTACAAGTCCAATGTATGCGACAGCAGTTGGTTTGGTTATGGATAGTCTTGTACATATTAGTAAACAGAAAAAAGCAGCGGTAAAAGAAGCTGTAGTAGAAGAGGAGCAGAAAGAAGAAACAGCAACTATTGAGGGAGAAGGTATCGAGGAAGAAAAGCCAGTAGTTGATAGCAGACCTAGAAAAAATATTCTGGAGAAATGGACGGAAAAGTTCAAGGAGTTTCTTGATAACGCAGAGTAAAACCGAGCGTTGAAGATGTAGATAAGTAAGCCTCTTTTTAGAATAAAAAATTAAGATATTTAAAAATAAAAGTAAGAGAACAAGAAAATTAGCAATTATGAGTGACAACGAGGAGTTCGAAAACATTTCTTTTGATTTACCCAAGAATCAATCAAATGTAATTAAAGTTATTGGAGTTGGAGGAGGTGGTAGTAATGCCATTAATCATATGTTCCAGCAGGGGATCAAAGGAGTTGATTTCGTTATTTGTAATACAGATGCGCAAGCATTAGAAAATAGTCCTATTCCGAATAAGATACAGTTGGGAGTGTCTCTTACAGAAGGATTAGGAGCTGGTGCAAATCCAGAAGTGGGTGAGCAATCAGCTGTAGAGAGTTATGAAGAGATAAAACGAATGTTAGACACCAATACCAAAATGATTTTTATCACTGCTGGTATGGGTGGAGGAACAGGAACAGGTGCGGCGCCTATTATTGCTAAAATGGCAAGAGAGTTAGATATTCTAACGGTAGGGATTGTTACTATTCCGTTTCAGTTCGAAGGAAAAATGCGTAATGAACAAGCACAGTTAGGTGTAGAAAAACTTCGTGCGCACGTAGATTCTTTAGTTGTTATTAATAATAATAAACTACGAGAAGTATATGGTAACTTAGGTTTTAAAGCAGGTTTCTCTAAAGCAGATGAGGTATTAGCTACAGCATCTAGAGGAATTGCAGAAGTAATAACACATCACTATACGCAGAATATAGATTTACGTGATGCAAAAACAGTACTTAGTAATAGTGGTACAGCAATAATGGGGTCTGCTAATGCCTCAGGAGCTAAACGTGCTCACGATGCTATTGTAAAAGCATTGGATTCACCATTACTTAATGATAATAAAATTACAGGAGCTAAAAATGTATTATTGCTAATTGTTTCTGGAAAAGAAGAAATTACTATTGATGAAATTGGAGAAATTAATGATCATATTCAACAAGAAGCTGGTCATGGTGCCAACATCATTATGGGAGTTGGAGAAGATGAGTCATTAGAAGATGCAATTTCTGTAACTGTTATTGCGACCGGTTTTGATGTAGAACAACAAGATGAAATTGTTAATACTGAAACAAAAAGAATAATTCATACATTAGAAGAAGAACAAAGAGCAACAACCCAAGATTTAACACCTAAATCAACTTCTAAAAGTACTCCTGAGATAACTCCTGTACCACAAAAAGAAGTGGTTAAGGAAGAACCGATAATTATTAAACATGAGTTAATAGAAGAAGAGGAAGAGGACATTAATGAATCTTTGTTATTACCGACAACAGAATTTTTAAAGAATATAGATGTTGTAGATCATGAAGAGGTAAGCCCTTTCTCCGTAGATAGTGATTTTGTGATTATTAATGCTCAAGATATTATTAATCAAATAGAGGTTAATGACGCAAATGAAATAGCATTAGCTAAGGAAGAACAGGAGAAGGAGGAAGACCAATTTACATTGGCTTTTGATATGCCTGTAAGTGGAAATGAAGAGCAAAATATAGAAGCGATTGATCCTACACCTCCTGTTGTAAAACAGGAAGAAGAAGAAAAACCAATTGTTTTCGATCTAACAGATGATATTTTAGAAGTTGAGGTAAATGAACCTATAGAAGTAGTTCCAGTAAGCGAAACAGTAGCGGGAGGAGTTCGTAAGTATAGTCTTGAAGAGTATATGGAAGAAGAGAAAAGACTTACTGATGCTAAACCTGCAGCTGAGGTAATAGAGGAGGATAAGGAAGTAGCTTTTGAAAAGAAGACTGTTGCTCCAACTCCAGAACAAGAACCTTCAGAAAACGCTGATCCTGTAGATCAACCGATTTCAGAAACTCTAAAAGCTAGAGCTGCAGAACGCAGAGCTAAAATGAAGGAGTTTAATTATAAGTTTAGAAATAATGCTTCTAATATTGATGATATTGAGAAAGAACCTGCTTATAAACGTGCCGGATTAGATGTAGATTCTAAGCCTGGGTCGTCTGAATTGTCTAGAACTTCATTAGGTACAGATAGCAATGATGATATTCAATTACGAAAAAACAATTCCTTTTTACATGATAATGTAGATTAAAAATCTATTAGTATTGTTCGAAAGGATGTAATATTTGCCATTCCAGTGTAGACTGGAATCCAAAAATTTAGTAATAATAAATAAACTAAACCGATAATCTAAAATGGATTATCGGTTTATTTTTTATCTTCGCAATCCAAAAGATTAAAACCACTAGTTATGAGTTTACAGGCCAAAGTAATGACAGCCATGAAAGAAGCAATGAAAGCTAAAGATACCAATGCTTTAACATCATTGCGTGCTATTAAATCTGCTATTTTATTAGCTCAAACCGAAAGTGGAGCAAAAGAAGAATTAACAGAAGATCAAGAGTTAAAACTATTACAGAAATTAGTAAAACAACGTAAGGATAGTGCAAGTATTTTTACCGAACAAGGAAGAGATGATCTAGCACAACCAGAAATTGATCAAGCACAAGTAATCGAGCAGTTTTTACCTGAGCAAATGAGCGAGGAAGAAATAGAAAAGGTAATTGTAGGTATAATTGCTAAAACTGGTGCTTCTGGTATGAAAGATATGGGGAAAGTGATGGGAATGGCGTCCGGACAATTAACTGGTAAAGCTGATGGAAAAACGATCTCTACTATTGTAAAAGCTAAGTTGTCTTAAAAAAATAATAGGCCCAGTGGCGCAACTGAATAGCGCATCAGATTTCGGCTCTGAGGGTTGGGGGTTTGAATCCCTCCTGGGTCACTCAAAAAGACAAGCATTTAGCTTGTCTTTTTTTTGTTTTATAATATTAGCTTGATCCTGTTTTTCTGATAAATACGCTACTGGTAAACTCCAAAGAGGTTTGCTAAAATTTGGTTTTTTATAACATTTTATTGGTAAAATTTTATTAAATGTTCGAATGCTTAAGGTTTTTAAATACCTTAAATTGAGTGTGTTAAGTAAATTATTACACACTAATCGTCATAACCATGAAAAAATCAACTTACCTATTTATGTTTGTTTTCCTGTTAATAGGGAATTATACAATCGCTCAAACAGCGAGAGTTCAGTTAATACATAATTCACCAGATTTGGCAGCCGCCACGGTAGATATTTATGTAAATGGAAGTATCCCAGATGCTTCTTTGGATAACATAATGTTTCGAACAGCTTCTCCATTTTTAACCGTTCCAACAGATACGGCATTAACAATTGATATTACTGCTCCTGATGCAGTGGATAATAGTAGTCCTATTTTTACCAAACAACTAAACCTAGCAGATGGATTTACATATATTTTGGTTGCTGATGGTATAGTAAGTGACACAGGATATGAACCAAATATTCCTTTTGATGTTTTTAGTTATGCTTTTGGACAAGAATCTGGATTAAATGGAGTTTCTAATACGGATATTGTTTTGCATCACGGAGGAGTGGATGCTCCAACAGAGATTGATATTATTGATGGAGCGGCAGCACCGGGAGCACCAGCAATTTTTAATAGTGCTGATTATGGAACTTTTGTTGGAAGAGATAATTCTGAAACTACTAATGGAAGATATAAATCATTGCCTTCTATTGATTATGTTATAAAGGTTACTGATGAAGCTACTGTAGAAACTATAGAAGCTTATGATGCCACGTTAACCGATTTAGAAGGGGTTAATTTAGCTGGTGATGCAGTTGTACTTGTTGCTAGTGGATTTTTAGATCCTACGGTAAATAGTGATGGAGATGATTTTGGATTATTCGTGTTTAGTGCACTTGGAGGAGGTGGCGTTGGATTAGAAATTCCTGCAGTTCCTAAGGCTTCAGTTCAGTTGATTCATAATAGTCCGGATGCTGGCCCAGTAGATGTTTATGTAGAAAATGTATTAACATTTGAGGATGTGAATTTTAGAGTAGCGAGCCCTTTTTTCGAAACGTTTGCAAAAATTAACCTCAAAATTGATGTTAGACCTGCTAATGCTACTGCTACTTCTATTCCAGTTTTATCGGAAATAGTAACTCTAGATGAAAATAACGATTATATTATTGTGGTAGATGGTTTAGTTAATGGTTCTGGCGCTAGTGCATTGAATTATGAAATATATGATTTAGCAAGACAAGCAGCTAATGATAATACTAAAGTAGATGTTTTAGTACATCACGGATCACCAGATACTCCATCAGTAGATATTTTCGAAACAGCAATTACAAATGGAGCGGAATTAGTTGATAATATTTCATATACCGATTTTGACGGATACCAAACATTAGACCCTACAGCTTATGTTTTGGAGATAAGAGAAGAAGGAACAACAAATGTGCTTAATGAAAGTAATGCGGATATATCAGGATTTATTGGGCAATCTATAACAATTATAGCAAGTGGTTTGCTTACACCTTCATCAGGAAATGAAGATCAAGCGTTAGAGTTGTATGTGTTTACTTCTAGTGGAGGTGCAGGTATTGGATTAGGAAATACACTTTCTGTAGATGAATTTAATGAAAGTAATACACGAATTTGGCCGAACCCTGTATTATCCGAAGTAAATATTCAAATCCCTTTTTTATATAATAAAGGAACTGTTCAAATTTTTGATATTATAGGAAAACAAATGATTTCAGAGAATTTAGAGAAGAATACAGTAAATACTGTTGATGTTTCTCAACTTGGAACAGGGATATATATTCTTCAATTAAATATTGATGACAAAAACCTTACTACTAAAATTGAAATTAGATAGAATTTTTTAACATATTAATTTTAAAAGCATTTATATAGAAAACAGGTCGCCTTTTGGTAACCTGTTTTTTTATAAAATGAAGTTTGTAATTCTAGTTTTGTTTTACAGTTAACGAAAATTTTGCGTTTTGATCGATAATAAGCACTTTTTAAAATACGCAATAGAAGTATTAAGATTGAAAATTGTAAAATTCGTGATATATAGGAAAAATTGTGATTAAAAATAACCTGATTATGATTGTCTATTTAGGTTGTACTAATTGCTATAAACTTATCAGAGTAATGAAAAATATGTGTATTCCAAAGCTGTAAAATGTTATGGAGGTATACGAATAAATGTTCTCTTTACGTTATGATTAATAAAATGTATGATGAAAGTTGTTAGCATATGCTTATGTCTTTTTTTTATGTTTACGACGATAGATGTTAATTCACAAGCATATCTTGATGATGATAATCCTTGGATTCTTGGATTTGGATTAAATGTGATTTATGATTCTGGAGAAGGAATTAATGGAGTTTTTGATGTTAAAGACAACTATAATTATAGTAATCCATTTAGAATTGTCATAGAGAAAAGATTTAAGAATGATTATGGTTTTGAAGTTGCTGGATCTTTTAATAGATTTTTGGAAGGTAAAAATGTAAATGGAAGTATAGCAAGAGAGGATACCAATTTTTTTGGAATAGAAGGAATGTTTAAATATTACCTAACAAATCTATATCTTAATAAGTATAGAGCAATGTATGAAGGGTATATGAGTTCTGGCGTTGGCGTTGGATTTTATAATGGCGAAATGGCAACAACGGCTAATGTTGGTATAGGTGTTAATTACTATATTACTGAGAGTTTACGTCTTAATGGACAGGTTACTGGAAATTTTTCAGTGGATAATAGTAAAGTAGGAAGTAATTATATTCAATATAACCTTGGTTTTATTATAAGACTTAAGGATGATGATTTTAACTAAATAATAAATGGACCAAGAATATTTTGTGCACAAATCATCTTATGTGGATGATAACTGTAGCATTGGTAAAGGAACCAAAATATGGCATTTTTCTCATATAATGTCTTCAAGTCAAATTGGAGAAAATTGTAATATAGGACAAAATGTAGTGATATCTCCAGAAGTGATTATTGGTAATAATGTGAAAATTCAGAATAATGTATCAGTATATACAGGAGTGATCTGTGATGATGATGTTTTTCTGGGGCCTTCTTGCGTATTTACCAATGTGATTAATCCAAGAAGTGCAGTTAATAGGAGAGGGCAATATACTAAAACTCATATCGGCAAAGGTGCTTCCATTGGAGCGAATGCTACCATTGTATGCGGGCATGATATAGGCGCATATGCTTTTATAGGCGCTGGTGCTGTAGTAACAAAAACTATTAAATCATATGCTCTAGTAGTTGGTAATCCAGCAAAACAAATAGGTTGGATGAGTGAATATGGACATCGATTAAATTTTGATACCAATGGATGGTCTGTTTGCCCAGAAAGTAACGAAACATATAGATTAGAAAATAAAACTGTCTCAAAACAAAAAAAATGAACAAAAACTTTGCTATTGTAGGGGTAGGAGGATATATCGCACCCCGTCATTTGAAAGCTATTAAGGATACCAATAATAATTTAATCGCAGCCTTAGATAAATTCGACAGTGTTGGAATTATGGATAGTTATTTTCCGGAAGCTCATTTTTTTGTGGAGTTCGAAAGGTTTGATAGGCATATAGAGAAAATAAAAAGGAGGAAAAACATAGCATTAGATTATGTTAGTATCTGTACTCCTAATTACCTTCATGATTCTCATATAAGGATGGCATTACGAAGAGGAGCACATGCTATTTGTGAAAAACCAATAGTTATAAATCCTTGGAATGTGGATCAGCTGATAGAGATTGAAAATGAATCAGAACATAATGTATATTCGATTTTGCAGCTTAGAATTCATGAAAGTATTATTGCTTTAAAAAAGAAAGTTGATCAAGGACCAAAAGATAAAATATATGATATTGACTTAACATATCTAACTTCTAGAGGAAATTGGTATTATACTTCTTGGAAAGGGGATGTTTCTAAATCTGGAGGAATAGCAACAAATATAGGAGTGCATTTTTATGACATGTTATCATGGATATTTGGTAAAGTAACTAAAAATGTGGTTCATAAACTTACCGATGATACGGCTGCAGGATATTTAGAATTTGAGAAAGCAAGAGTACGATGGTTTTTATCTATTGATTACAATAATATTCCTGAAAAGGTTAAAAAAGAAGGAAAAAGAACTTACCGATCAATTACCGTAAATGGAGAAGAAATTGAATTTAGTGGAGGATTTACTGAATTGCATACAAATAGTTACAAATCAATCCTAAATGGCAATGGTTATGGACTAAAAGATGCAAGACAATCTATAGAAATTGTTCACGATATCCGAAATGCTTCTATTTCCGAATTAAAGAATGATTATCATCCTTTTCTAAAGTCTACTAAGGATGGACTTTTAAAAAGTAATGTTTAATCTCATAGATTAAACATTTAAATTATTTGGATAAGTGACCAGCCTCAAGAAAAAAGCTGTTGGCGGAGTAATCTGGAGTGGCGTAGATAAATCATCAACGATGTTGATACAATTTGTTTTTGGAATTGTATTAGCCCGTTTATTATTGCCTGAAGATTATGGACTTATAGGAATGATCACTATTTTTATAACCGTATCTCAGGCTATTGTAGAAAGTGGTTTCAGTAGAGCTCTGATCCAAAAAAAAGAAGCAAATCAGATAGATTATTCTACAACCTTCTTTTTTAACTTTTTGATAAGTATCTGTATTTATGGAATACTTTATATAGTAGCTCCTTTTATTGCGGACTTTTATGAAGAGCCTTTGTTGATAGACCTTATTAAAGTAGTTGGCCTTAATGTAATTGTTTCATCTTTTGCGATCATTCAGAGAACTATTTTGATTAAAAAAATCAATTTTAAGGCACAAGCTATTGTGAATATTACTTCTGGCTTAATCGGTGCTTTTGTTGGGATTGGTTGTGCACTCTCAGGTTTAGGAGTATGGTCATTGGTGTTACAATATTTATCTAGAAATTTTGCTACTTCAGTCTTGTTTTGGATTTTTAATGATTGGAGACCTTCCTTTATATTTAGTATAAACGCTTTAAAAAAACTATTTAATTTTGGGTCAAAAATTTTAGCATCTACATTATTATATGCTGCTTTTCAAAATATATATTTAGTAGTAATTGGTAAAATATACAAATCTGAAGAATTAGGGTATTATACCCGAGCTACTCTTTTTAAGCAAATTCCCGCAACATTAGTAACAACGATCATGCAAAATGTTACATTTCCTATATTGGTAGATGTTATAGAAGATGATGAACGTGTTAGGAAAATTATGAAAAGAAGTGTTCGGTTAACTTCCTTTCTTCTTTTTCCTATGATAACTATTTTAATAGCTTTTGCAAATCCACTAGTACTAGTGTTATTAACAGAAAAATGGTTACCAACAGTTGTTTTACTTCAAATTTTGGCAATTGGAGTTATATTTTTTCCTATCAATGCGATCAACTCTAATTTTATTAATGCAAAAGGACGTTCTGATTTATTCTTAAAATTAGAAATTATTAATAATATCCTCATTGTAATAACATTGGGTATCACCTATAGTTTTGGGATAGAAATAATCGCTGTGGGATATGTCATAGTATCATTTATAGGCTTTTTTACATATGCTTATTATAGTGGAAAATATATCGGTTATTCTGGTTTCAAACAAATAATTGACATGTTACAATATGCCTTTGTTAGTATATTTTTAACTGCAGGGAGCTATTTTTTGTGGAGTTTTATAGAGGATCAATTATTATATCTTGTATTAGGAATATGTACTGTAGGAATTGGATATATAGTCTGCGCGCATCTTTTGAAATTTGACGAATATGAAGAAATAAAATCTATTATCCGAAAGAAAATAGGAAAAGCATCTTGAGAGTTATACATATCATATCAACTTTAAATTTAGGTGGTGCTGAGAATTTTGTGGTTCAATTCGCTAACCAACAATCTGAGACTGATGAAATAATAGTCGTTGTACTGAGGCAATCAGATGGATATCATAATTATATTTCTAAAATTAACGCTAGAATAAAGTTGATTCAGCTTGATTGGAAAAAGAAGTATAGTGGTATTCAATTTATTGAATTAGATCGGATTTTAAAAATAGAACGACCCGATATCATTCATGTGCATTTACACAATCCACTATATTATGTATACGGATTATCATTCATAAGAAAGAAGTATAAGTATGTGCATACCATGCATAATAGTTTTACTATTTGGAAACCAGTTATGAGGTTGTGCAATAGGTTACGATTTTTAAATAACAGTGTATTGCACATTTGTGTGTCAAGATCAATTTATGAAGAATTAAAACTGAATTTTCCTAAATTAAAAACTACATATGTAGAAAACGGAATACAAAGGTATCAACCACTAAGAAGTCAGCAGCAGGTTAAAGATTATTGGAATCAAAGTTTGAAATGTAAGGAAACGGATTTTAAATTTTTAATGATAGCTAATAATTCTCCATTTAAAAATGTTTCATTACTGATTGATGCCTGTAAGATTTTACAAATGAAGTATCCTCAAATAAAGTGTTTAGTGGTAGGCAACGTAAGCGAAGAGAAAAGAATATCTGAAAACATTTTTTTCTCTGGAGTACAGAATGATGCTGCTGATTTTATAACACAAGCAGATGCTTTATGTGTGGTTTCTACAGAAGAGGGAATGCCAATTGTTGCTTTAGAAGCCTTATCCTTGGGAGTTCCTGTAATTTCTACTCCTGCAGGAGGAATGAAGGACGTAGTTAATCATGGATATAATGGATTTATTACAAAGGATTTTACAATAGAATCATTTTGTAACAATGTTTTAACCTTTTTACGGTTATCAGAAGAAGAAAGAAAGTTGTTGAAATTAAATGCGAAAGATTCTTTTTCAAAGAAATATTCGATTAATCAAGTTCATCAATCTTACTTAAAAGCTTATAAAGCGCTATGATCTGGAATAAAACATACTCAAGTATTGCAATACTATTTTCAATAGTAGTATTGTTATTCCACATATTGTTGTTTTCGGAATATACGATGCCATTGTTAATTCTATTAGGAGGATTAGGAACTATATTTCTGTTTTTTGTAGCCTTATATCAATATGCAAAGTATTGGGAATTTACAAAACAATTCAAAAAGAAACTATTTTTACATAGTGTCGTATATAGAACATTGGCGGTAATTGCGATGTATGTGCTTACGATGTCTTTTGATGCGGATAGTCTACCTTTTGAAATTGGTGCGATTGATTCTGTAAATTACCATATTTCGGGAGAATTGGTAGAGCAAGCACTTGAAAAGGGAATTAGCATTCAGAATGAACTATCAGGGTTTTGGAAAGGAGCTTCGGATTATGGTTTTTCAGTTATTATTGGTTTTCTATATTATATTTTTGGTGCGTATCCTTTGGTCGTTAAAATCTTTAATATTCTTGTAGGGAGTTTGATAGCAATAAGGATTTATCAAATTACGCAGTATGTTTTTGATGAAAAACGAGCCAGATTATCTGGAATCTTAGTGATGCTAATGCCGCCTCTCTTGTGGTTTAGTAGTATGGTGCTAAAAGAAACCTTTTTGATGTTTATTATTGTCAATGTTGGATATTTGATAATAAAACTAGTACACAATGCTAGGTTTAAGTGGCTTATTTTAGCACTTATTGTCTTTCAGGTAGCAATTACGTTATATTTTAGAACGGTAATAGCTCCTTTATTGTTGATATGTATTTTACTACAGATTATATTTCTAAAAACTAGAAAAAAGAATTATCGTATATTATCTATATGTGTTTCTGTTTTAATGGTCTATGGCAGCTATATTGTTGTGGAACAATTAGGGATGAAGGAGAGTGTTGATACTATTATTGCCGCTAGCCAAAATCAATTTGATAACGAACTGTCATATGCGGCACAATCGAGAGGTATTAGTTATACCAAAGCGATTGTAGCACCTTTATTAATTGCCGGAGCAATTGTTACCCCATTTCCATCCTTATTAAATTTTGAAGAAGCTCAATTAGGAATCTATGCGCATTTTTTTAATGAGATCATACGAAACAGTTTGTACTTTTTTGTTTTTGTTGGACTTTTTAGGATTGTAAAACATAGAAATAAAGGGTCTGTTTTTATATCCAGCTTTTCTATAGGATATATTTTAATTCTAGCAATTTCTGGAATTTCATTTCAAGATAGATTTCAGGTATTAGCATTACCATTTTTAATCATTTTCATGGCAGATGGAATTTTTACAAATTATCTAAAAAAAATAATGCATTGGAAAATATACTTATGCTTCATTTTCCTAGCTATTTTAATGTGGAACTTATTTAAACTTTCTAACAGAGGACTCTTATAAATGATGGATCATTTTATCATATCAAAATCAAAAGATAAATTGCCTAAGGAGCATCAACTAAAATTAACTGATGCTTGGTATCTAAATATTGATGGAGAAAAGTATGAAGAATATCTTGAAGGAGATGTTAGAATACTAGTTTTTGGAGATTATATAGGGACTAAAGAGCAATTGTTTACAATAGATGTTAATCAAATTCCTAAATTGAAAGGTAATTTTTATGCTATTGTAATAGAAGAAAATCACCTGAAAATATATAGCAGTTTTCTAAATGTTCTACCTCTTTATCATACCTCAGATTTTGAATATATATCCTCTTCAATAGAATATATCCGTAAAAAATCAGATAAGAAATTCGAAATGGACAAAAAGTTCATTTTAGAGAGTTTGTTGTTTAATTATGGATTCTTTAATAGAACACTCTATAAAGGAATAGAACTAACACCTTGTCATTGTTTTTTAGAATTAACTAAAGAAAAAAGTACGATCAAAAAACATTTCGATACGGTTTCTCTTTTTACTAAAGAACCTTATAAAGGATCAAAAACTGCGGATAAAATAAGTGCATTATTCATAGAAACTACTAAAGAGTATTTTCCGAAAGATACTTTTGATATTGCTTTCACTAGTGGTTTTGATGGTCGAACATTAGTAAGTTGCGCTACACATTTTGATAAAAAATTCAATACTTTTTCTTTTGGAAAACTAGAAAATGAGGACGTAGCAATACCGAAAGAGAATGCTAAGGATATTAATATACCTTATCAATATTTTGACTTAGGGGACAAGGAGTATATTAAAGAACATTACATAGAAAATGCAAATGAATATAATAGTTTATACCCTAGTGGTAACGGATTGATTTATTCACATTTTTTGTATAGTACTAAAGAAATAGCCAAAAAATCTAAATATCTTATTTCGGGAGTCGTAGGAAGTGAGTTGTTCAGGGCATTACATTTAACCGGAGCTGTAACTTCACAAGCTTTGGTGGATATTTTCACTAGTACTACTGCAGATGAAATTAGAGATCGAATATTAAAAGCAAAGCCTTTATTGATTATTAATAGAGAAGATTTTGCCGAAGAATTAGAGGAATTAATAGAAGAATTAATTAACTATAAAGAATCAATCCCGAAGGACCTTACACCAAACCAACAATTCTACACGTTTGTGTTTGAAGAGATTTTTAGGAAGTTTTTTGGGCAATGGATTTATATCCAGATGAGCTATATCAAGGTAAGAACTCCTTTTCTGGATTATACCTTCATAAAAGAACTTCTAAAAACACAATACGCAGGTGCGAATAACGATTTTTTTACAGAAAACCCTTTGAAAAGGATGAAGGGTCAGTACATATATGCGGACATTATTAAAAAAACCAATACTCAAATTTATCATCAAAAAACAGGAAAGGGATATCGTCCAAAAGATGTAAGAGAACCTTTTGGTTTATTCAATATTTTGTTCCCATTTATTAAAAAGCGATTAAAAAGAAAAGTTAAACAAACGAACCTGGATAACCTTGGAATTATTTCAGGAACCTTAGCGCAACAGAATAACTTTAAAAGTCTAATCCAAGAAACAGAATGGATAGATCAAAAATATGTACTCAATATTTTAGATAGACTCTCCCCTTATACTAATGAAAAAGAAAGAGATACTTTATTGATGAGTATTTCTCTTATAAGTGCGCTAAAACAAAACCCTAATCAATCAAATAAATACTTGCTTAATGAATAAAATTATAGCACTTACCGATTATAAAGAAAAATTTGGATCCAAGCATTTCGATACTCCTTACCGCAGTGGTATGGATAAAAATAAATTATCAAGTTATTTTAAAGATTCAGACTATGAGATAATTTTTAAATGCTTTAACGAGATATCTGTTCAGGATGAAGATATCAAAAATATTCCTGTAATCTATACCTCTTCAGAAGATATAGGATATCGCTATAAATCATATATAGAAGATGTCGTGTTTGCACTGGAACTTGTAGGGACTAAAGTTCTTCCAGAATATAAGCACCTTAGAGCTAACAATAACAAAGTGTTTATGGAATTAATGCGCGAAGTTTATGATATGCAGCCTCCATTAAAATCAAGAGTTTTTGGTTCCATGTCTGATCTTGAAAGATCGATAGAAGAACTTTCTTTTCCTTGTGTCTTTAAAGAATCCGAGGGGGCGTCTGGTAGGGGAGTAGCCCTCGTGAAAAGTAAGCAAGAATTAATTGCTAAGGTAAAAGCAAGTAGTCAAAAAAGGAACTACCTAGAAGATGCTAAGGATTATGGTAGGGCTTTAAAACATAAAGGGTATATCAAAGAATCTATTTATCGTGATAAGTTTATTGTGCAAGATTTTATTCCTAACCTTAAAAACGATTGGAAAGTATATGTTTTTGGAGATAGACTATATACTTTTAAACGACCGATATTAAAGGGAAGAGGTATTAAAGCAAGTGGTGGTGGATATGATAATTATTTATATGATTTAGATGCTGAGGCGCCAGAAGGAATGTTTGATGTGGCGCTCGATGTTTTTCGAAAATTAAATGTACCACATCTTTCTATAGATATAGCATATGATGGAAAACAATTTTATATCATAGAGTTTCAATCTCTGTACTTTGGAACGGCAGGTATACCTTACTCAAAAGGGTATTTTTCTAACAAAAAAGGGCGATGGGAATTTGTAAAGGAAAAATTAGAAATCGAAAAAGTATATGTCGATAGTATCATATCCTTTTTGAAGTAGTAAACAAAATGAATATACTTTTTGTAAGTAGCGGAAATTCTAAAAACGGTATTTCTTCATTGACTAAAAATCAAGGAGAATCTATTATGGAATTAGGTCATCAGGTAACTTTTTTTACCATTAAAGGAAAAGGAGCTATAGGGTATTTTAAAAACATTTTTACGTTAAATAAATTTCTAAAAAACACACATTTTGATGTGGTACACGCGCATTACTCATTAAGCGCTATTGTTGCATCCTTAGCTGGTGCAAAACCCTTGATTGTTTCATTGATGGGGAGTGACGTTAAGGCGTCGGCAATATTAAAATATGTAATCAAACTTTTTAGCTGGTTGTTTTGGAAACAAGTTATTGTAAAATCTCAGGACATGAAGGATGATTCAGGATTAAAGAAAGCCAATGTTATACCTAATGGAGTAAACTTTAAAAAGTTTAAGCAGATTCCTAGATCAGAGGCAATTATAGAAACAGGCTGGGATTATAATAAGAAACATATTTTATTTGCTGCGAACCCTGATAGACCTGAGAAAAATTTTGCATTGGCGAAGAAAGCTTTTTCCTTAATAGATAATGATGAGGTAATATTGCAAAAACTAGTGGATATTCCTAATAAGAAAATGCCATTTTATTTTAACGCATCTGATGTTATCTTATTAACCAGTCTTTGGGAGGGATCACCAAATGTGATTAAAGAAGCAATGGCTTGCAATTGTAAAATTGTAGCTGTTAATGTGGGGGATATAAAACAAGTTATTTCATCCACTAAAGGCTGTTTTGTAACAAAATTTGATCCAAAAGAAATTTCAGAAAAAATAAAAGAAGCCCTCAATTTAGAGGATAAAACCAAAGGAAGAGCAAATATTAATTATTTAGATTCGGAACTAATTGCACATCAATTGGTGAATGTTTATAAAAACTCTCAGCCTTAAGAAACTAAACATGATACAATCCAATATAGATAATATATCAGAAAAACAGTGGACAGAATTGTCTAAATGTAATACGGCCAATTTTTTTCAATCTAAAGTAGCACTTCATTTTTTTGAATCTGTAGGAACTGAAGTTTTTACTTTTGCTTTAGAAAAAGACAAGGAAATTGTAGTTTTTCTTTCAGGAATTATTCAGAAAGAAAAAGGTGTGAAAGCTGGTCTTACTAGTCGCGCGATTATTTATGGTGGTCCAATAATATCAGACAATGCAGAAGAGAAAAATATTTTGGAAGTATTAACATATGCTGTAAGTTATCTTAAAAAGAAAGCAATATATATAGAGATGAGAAATTTAAATGATTATGGAGATTATAAAGAAGTATTCAAAAAAGCAGGTTTTGAGTATGTACCACATCTTAATTTTCATTTAAACTGTGTGGATGAGGCTGTTATGCGTAAACGAATGAGCAGTAGTAAACTAAGACAAGTTAAAAAGAGTTTAAAAGAAGGAGCGGAGATAAAGGAAGCGCAAGATCAAAACGAAATAGAAGCATACTATGCGATTCTTGAGAATTTATATAAGACCAAAGTTAAAACTCCATTGCCTAATTTGGATTATTTTATTAGAATGTGGAAAGATAAGGTTGCTAAGTTTTTTTTGATAATATATAAGGAAGAAGTACTTGGTGGAATTGTATGCCCCGTTTTGGATAACAAAGTTATTTATGAATGGTTCGTTTGCGGTAAAGATGGAGTTTATAAAAATATATACCCTAGTATATTAGCTACCTGGGCAGCAATGGATTACGCTGTTAAAAATAAAATTCCTCGATTTGATTTTATGGGAGCAGGAAAACCTGATGAAGATTATGGTGTACGAGAATTTAAATCTAAATTTGGTGGAGAGCAGGTTGAACACGGTAGATTTCTCAATGTCACACAACCATTATTATATAAAGTAGGAAAAACAGCTGTAAAAATTTTAAAAAGTATTTAAATGCGTATACTTATCGATATAGGTCACCCAGGTCATGTGCATTTGTTTAAGAACTTGGCTAAAGAAATGCAGAAAAAAGGGCATACTTTCTTATTTACATGTAGACAAAAAGAGTTTGAAATAGAACTGATGAAAGCAGAAGGTTTTGAATTTGTCTCATTTGGTAAAAAATATAATTCTACAGTTGGAAAAATGTTTGGATTATTAAAGTTCGATTTCATGACAGTTGTACAAGGACTTAAATTTAAACCAGATTTGTTTATGAGTCACGGGTCACCTTATGCAGCTCATGCCTCAGCAATATTAAGAAAACCTCATGTATCTCTAGAAGATACAGGGAACATGGAACAGGTAAAATTGTATTTGCCGTTTACAAAAAGTGTCCTTACTTCTACAGCTTTTCATAAGAGTTTAGGAGACAAACAAATCGAATATGCAGGATATCACGAGTTGGCATATTTACATCCGAATTATTTTACTTCTGATGTTAAAGTTTATCACACTTTGGGTATACCAGAACAAACTCCTTACGTTGTTTTACGATTTGTGTCTTGGAATGCAAGCCATGATGTTAATCAATCAGGGTTGACTATGACAGAGAAAAGAGAGTTACTTCAACATTTAGATAAAAAATATAAAGTTTTTATTTCTTCAGAAGGTCAGTTACCCGATGAGTTTAAAGAATATCAAATAAAAATACCTCCAGAAAAAATGCATGATGTATTGGCTTTTGCGGAAATGTTCATTGGAGAAGGCGCTACGATGGCATCAGAAAGCGCAATTTTAGGTACTCCCGCAATATATATAAATAGTATTATGGCAGGTACAATTGATGAGCAGGTAGATTATGGATTACTTTTTAATTTTCAGAAAGGAGAAGGAGTTATGGAGAAAATTAAGGAATTAGAAAATACTTCTAATCTGCAAGAGGCTTTTGGAAAAAAGAGAGAACAACTTTTAAAAGATAAAATAGATGTTACTGCATTTTTAATATGGTTTGTGGAAAATTTTCCTCAGAGCCATCGGACTATGAAAAACGACCCAAAATATTACCATAATTTTAGCTAATGGATTTTACCGTAAAAAAGTATAAGGACTTATTACAGTCATTAATTAATCAAGACTATTCATTTCAGACATTCGAGGAATTCATAAACAGGCCTAATAAAAGAGCCATTGTATTGAGGCATGATGTTGATTTATTACCTCAAAATTCTTTAGAATTTGCAAAAATACAAGCCAATAAAGGAGTGAAAGGAACATATTATTTTAGAGCGGTTCCTCAAAGTTGGGATGAAGATATCATCAAGCAGATAGCGTCTTTAGGACATGAAATAGGATATCACTATGAATGCTTAACAACCTGTAATGGAGATTTGAAAAAAGGGATAGAAGATTTTAGTAAAAACTTAAAAGCGCTTCGTGAGTTGGCTCCCGTAACAACAATCTGTATGCATGGTAGTCCAATGTCTAAGTATGATTCTAAGGATCTTTGGAAAACTTACAATTATAAAGATTTTGAGATTATTGCAGAGCCTTATTTTGATGTAGATTTTGAACAAGTTTATTACATTACAGATACTGGTCGTCGTTGGGATGGTCATGCAGTTAGTGTTAGAGATAAGGTACAAACATCATTTAATAAAACTTTTCATACAACAACGGAAATTATTGAATCATCCGATTCTTTGGCTGATCAATTAATGTTTACATTCCATCCGCAACGATGGAGTGATAACAGAGTATTATGGACTAAAGAACTTATATTACAAAACATGAAAAACCTTGTGAAAAAGTATTTTTTTGTGAGTAAATAAAGAATAGAGCTACAAGGGTTTTGTAATTATTTAAGTCTTTTAAGAATCATAAATAAGTTGTAGTAAAAATTGCATTTAAGCAGTTTTTATTTCATTTTATCGAAAAACCATTCAAATTTTTTGGATAAATTATTAAGTAAGTTAGAAACATTTTTAATTTGATTTTAGAAATTTAAATTGATAGTTCATTTAGTCATAGATAACTTGATTTTTGGTTTTATGTGTAAAAGTAACATGTTTAATGTATCTAAAAGTTTTGTCATTAGACTTATATAAGTTGCTTGAAATTAATATAATATTATTTAAATAAAACCGTTGATACGTAGTATAGGGTTTGATAATTAATTATTTACATAGTTCCTAAAATACTATTGTTTTGAATAATTGTTATTCTTTATATGGGTCATTCACACTTAACTAAAGGCTCACACAAAAATGATTACCAAATTTGCCCCATTTGTCGATTCACAAATCGAAAAGTTATTGAGTTCTGAAGATTTAGAGAATGTTTATGCCATCTCTGATCAAGATTGGGACGTGAGTATTAAAGAGTTAGTTGTTAAAGAAGCTGGAGAAGAAATCTTTGATTTTATTTCAGAGTATGCTACTTATAAACCCAATGACGTTCATATTATCTCTACACGAACAAGATTTAATATAGAGAAAATAACGAAAGATAGATATCGAACAATTGTTAATCTTAAGAGGGTTAATGATTTTAGAAGAATAAATAAATACTTTCAGTCTGTTAATTCTAAACTACCTAAGGGAGGAGTTTTTATAAATAAAGTAGAAACTCACGCTGTTCGGAAAAATAGGATTTTCAAAAAACTCCCAAAACCATTAAATTATTTGTATTATTTAGGTGACGTTATTCTTACACGAGTGATTCCTAAATTAAAATGGACCAAGGGATTGTATTTTCATATTACTAAAGGAAAGGGAAGAGTGCTAACAAAAGCAGAAACCTTTGGACGTTTATATTCTTGTGGATTCGAAATTTTAGAAGAAAGAACAATTAATAATGAACTTTATTTTGTAGCTAGAAAAATAAAGGAACCTATTTTTGATCACGATCCAACATATGGTCCTTTGATAAAATTAAATAGATTAGGCGAAAATGGGAAGACGATAAAGGTTTATAAATTTAGAACTATGTATCCGTTTTCTGAATATTTACAACAATATGTTTTTGAAAAAAACAATCTAAAGGAAGGTGGTAAAATCAAAAATGATTTTAGAATATCACATGAAGGAAAAATAATGAGGAAGTATTGGATTGATGAACTTCCGATGATTATTAATTTAATTAAAAATGAAATGAAACTAATCGGAGTAAGACCTTTAAGTAGTCATTACTTTAGCTTATATCCTAAAGAACTTCAGGAAAAAAGAACAAAAGTGAAACCAGGTTTACTTCCACCGTTTTATGCGGATATGCCAAAAACTTTAGACGAGATTGTTGCTTCAGAAACAAAGTATCTGGAAGCATATGAAAAAGCTCCGATAAAAACTGATATCGATTATCTAATTAAAATCATGAAAAATATACTTCTTCGTGGTAAAAGAAGTTGTTAACTTAATTAACCCTTATTCTGTTAAATATTTATACATGATTATTAAAAATTTGAAAAACTTTCCTTTTTTCGTATTGATTATATCTTTGTTAGTTTCTTGTGCTTCTCGTAAAGATGTAGTTTATTTTAAGGATATAAGAAATGCTCAAGAGAAGGAAATTAAAATAGAATACAATACTACGTTTCAAGCAGATGATTTACTGGCTATCACAGTTTCTTCTTCTGATATGCAAGGACTAGAGCCTTTTAACTTACCCGCGGTTTCTTTCAATGCGATTCCAGGTAGTGCAGTTGGACAACAAAAACAGCTTACTTATTTATTAAGAAAAGATGGGACAATTGATTTCCCAGTTTTAGGGAAGGTACCATTGGCTGGATTATCATTAATAGAGGCAACAGAATTACTGAAAACAAAATTATCATCTTATATAAAGACTCCTATAGTCCATATAGAATTGGTTAATTTTAAAGTAACGGTTTTAGGAGAAGTAAATAACCCAGGCACCTATACAATTCCTAACGAACGTATTAGTATTATTGAGGCGTTAGGCTTGGCGGGGGATCTTACTATTACAGGAGTAAGAAATGATATTTTAGTAATTAGAGAACAAGAAGGAGTATATAAATACTATAGAGTAGATATTACTTCTGATCAAATTTTTAATTCCCCAGTTTTTTATTTAAAACAAAACGATGCAATATATGTGACACCTAATAACGCACAGATAAAGTCATCTTCTTACAATAAGAACACTCCAATTTGGATATCTGTAGCATCTGTACTAGTGTCTTTAGGAATATTATTAACACGTTAATTCTGTGGAGATTAAGCAAAATACAAACATGGATTACGAATATCAACAAGAATCAAGTAATCTTACCTTAAAAGATCATATAAGTAAATATCTAAGATTTTGGAAACTGTTTCTTGTATCAGGTATTTTGTTCATCATATTAGCGTTTCTGTATCTAAAATATACATCGGTTCAATATAAGGTAACAGCAACTATTTTGATCAAAGGAGAAAAAACAGGAATGTTATCTGAACTCTCCGCTTTTGAAGATTTAAATATTGTAGAGACAAATAATAAAGAGGTAGAAAATGAAATAGAGATTCTAAAATCTCGACCATTGTTTGAGAATGTAATAAGGAAACTTAATGCGCATCATCAATATTTTACCAAGACAAAGTTTTCGAAAAGATTAGTAGAATTATATGAGAATAAACCTTTTGAAGCCAAGTTTATAAAGGATTCATTGCTACAGGATATATCGGCCGATTTTACAATTACAATTCATTCGAAAAATTCATTTACAATTAAAGAAGAAGAAAAAGATTTTATTAAAGAAGGAGTTTTTGGCGAAGTAATATCAACAAGAATAGGTAATGTTATTCTCGTTCCAGATAATAATTTTATAGAACTTTTTCTAGACAATGAAATTTATCTTTCTGTACAACCAATAATGGATGTGGTAGAAGAGTATAAATCAAAAGTGAGTATCGGTTTGGTTAATAAAGATGCAAATGTGATCTCTTTGAGCATAAATACTACTACTAGAGCGAAGGCTAAAGATCTATTAAATGGATTGATAGAAGAATATAATCTTGATGCCATCAGGGACAAAAACTTGATTTATGAAAATACAGCAAGTTTTATTAAAGAACGACTTACTATTATCAATTCAGAATTATCGGATATAGAACAAGGAGTAGAAGTTTTTAAAACTTCTAATAGTCTAACGAATGTAACCTCTGAAGCAGAATTGTTTTTAGAAAATTCATCCGAAAATAAAAAAGAAGTTCTAGAAACCAGTACTCAAATTGGACTCGTTAACTTTATGAACGATTACTTAAAAAAGAATAGTGAAGGATTATTGCCAGCAAATCTTGGTTTTTCTGATGGTTCTATCTCAGGTACAATTACTCTATATAATGAAATTGCTCTTAGAAGGGATGAGGTACTTAATGGGACTACCCTAAAAAATCCTATTGTTGTTAGCCTAAATGAGAAACTTGAAAACCTCAAATTAAGTTTAAAACAGAGTCTAAATAATCAGAAGACTTCTTTAAAAATTAAATTAAGAAATTTAGAGCGACAAGATGCGGTGATGAATTCTAAAATCAATTCTTTACCTAGACAAGAAAGAGAGTTAAGAGATATCGTTAGACAACAAGAAATTAAGGAAACATTATATCTTTATTTATTACAGAAAAGAGAAGAAACTGCAATTTCACTTGCTGCTACCGTTGCTAATGCAAAAATAATAGAAAGAGCTTATAGCTCTAAATTCCCGGTTAAACCTAAAAAACGTATTGTTTTTCTAGTAACCATACTACTATCCTTTTTGCTGCCCTCAATAGTGATTTTTTTCTATGATCTTTTGGATGTAAAAGTTAAAGGGAAAAAAGAAGTTCAGAAACTTACTGATATACCGATAGTTGCTGAAATACCAGGTACAGATACTAAGGAACAATTTCTTATTTCTAGAGATAATCGCTCTATAGTGGCTGAGTCATTTAGAATTTTTGAGAGTAATCTAAAGTTTTTACTTTCTGAAAATGCAGATAAAGGAAAAACTATTTTGGTAACATCTTCTGCTACAGGAGAAGGTAAAACGTTTATTTCTACAAACCTTGCCATTGCTTTAGCCGACCCAGATAAGAAAGTGGCTTTGTTAGGATTAGATCTTAGATCACCTAAAATCTTAGAGTATCTTAATTTAGAAGATTCTGTGGGAGTGACTAACTATATAAGAGATGAAAAACTTGTTTTAGAGGATATCATTATTGGCTTAGACAATGTTCCAAATATGGATGTAATAAATTCTGGAATTATTCCTCCTAATCCAATTGAGTTGTTAAAAAGTAAACGTTTCCAAAAATTAATTATAGCATTAAAAACTCAGTATGATTATGTTGTTATTGATACACCGCCAGTGAGTTTAGTTGCCGATGCATTATTGTTCACGGATTATGTAGATCTATGCATTTATGTAGTAAGATCAGGTTTTACAGATAAGAGGCTTTTATCTGTAGCAGATAGCCTTTATCAAAATAAACGTTTTTCTAGTATGACTGTTTTAATTAACGATGTCGAGACACATAGTAAAAATTATTATGGATATACATATGGTGGTGGTGTAATAGAGAAAAAACCGTGGTGGAAGAAGAGAATTATGAATAATAAATAAAGTAAAGAGTTTTTATAACTTTTAATCATGTAACCTTGATTGAAGTTGTGCTTTAAGTTTATCCGTTGATTATCAGTTAAATGAATTGAATGATTTTTGAGTAAAATACAATTTCATCCTACATTTTTAATAGTGCTTTGCTTTTTATAGATATAATATTGTGTTTTAACGTTTTTCGTTATTATTTCTTTAGCTAGATCGTAAATTAAAATTTAAATATTATTAATTTATGGTTACATAAATCACTTAATTAATTCTAAAATATAAAATTATGGCTCCGAAGATTACTCAACCTTTTTTTCTAGAGAATAGAAAGAAGAAACAATATCACTTGGATATTTTTAGAGAAAAAGCATTCATGTTAAGATCTGTTATGATGCTAATAGGTCTCTTTTTGATATCTTCAATTAGTGCACAGAACATTGAAAATAGAACTTCTTGTACAATTTCTGTAGATGCAGGAACTGATCAGGTTGTTTGTGACGAACAGATGGTAACCTTAACAGCTACTTCTGCTAATCAGAAAGAGTGTACTTCGTGTGTTGGATATAAGATAAAGAATACGAAATTTTGTGATAGACAAGAAAACAAATATGTGGTTTGGCTATCTGATGATAATGGTGATGTTAAATACCTCTCTAATGTAGATTTAGAATGGAAAGAACTAGGAAATGAAGAGGCTACGCTTAAGGGTATGGTAACAGATGGTCGCGATAATTATATTGTTGATGTTATTTTTACAAATGGAACTAAAACAGCCCCAGAAGGTAGCCCAAAAGAGCATTGGTGTAATCAAGAAAACTCTTCAGATTGGGAATATTATAAAGAATTTTCTGGAACTATTGTTAAAGAAGATAATAGTTGGTCAATAAATCTTTCAAGAAGAGGACCAGCATTTCAATTAGGAGAAGGTGCTAATATTACAGAAAAGAAGAAAGGAAGATTAGGAGGTTCTGGATGGTTTGATACTAATGATAGCGTATATAAAATAGGAGATTTCAATATAAATATTGGACCGTGTAATTCATCAGAGACAACGGACGAAGTAAATTATCTTTGGTCTAATGGAGAAACTACACCATCAATTACTGTTTCAGAAAGTGGTACATATACTGTTTCTGTTGAAGATTGTAAAGGATGTAATGCGATGGATTCCGTTGAAGTTGTAATCGAGGAATTTGTAATAGATGCAGGAGAAGATCAAACAATTGTAGAAGGTAATTCTATGACTTTAGATCCAATATCTGATCCTGAAATCGATCGTCGAGAATGGTCTGTAGATGGAGTTATATTTTACACTACAGTTTCTCCAAGCAGATCCCCAACAGTATCTCCTGAACAAACAACTACATATACAGTTCGTGCCTTTAAGGGAGAGTGCGTTTATGAAGATACAGTAACAATTACAGTAGAACCTTGTAATTTCTCGATAGATTTAGGAGATGATAGAACAATCTGTAATAACGAGCCTATTACTATTACACCGATTATTTCCGGAAACGATGCAGGAGCTTGTACTACTTTTGATGTAGAGAATACTAATTTCTGTAGTGGTATCAATACATATCTTGTAAGTCTGGGTAATCAGCAGAATAGAGTGTATTTGGTTAACGAAAATGTACAGTGGGAAGAAGTTGATGATACTACAGCTAGAATGGAAGGAATTGCGGTAAATAGTCAAGATGCAAATGATACTTATCAAATTTCTGTGGTATTTACACAGAAAACAACAATTCCACCAGCAGAAAGTCCTAGACTACATGGTTGTTCTTCTGATGTAAATGCAGATGGTTGGGAATATTATCCAGAATTCAATGGAACGATTACATCATTAACAACCAATGATGTTATTAATGTGTCAAGAAGAGGACCTTCTTTTCAAGTTGGAAAAGGCGCTAATGATACAGAGTTAGTATCCGGAAGAGCAGGAGGTTCAGGTTGGTTCATCACAGATGAAGATTTATATGAGATAGGAGACTTTAATTTTAACTTAGGGAACTGTGTTGTAAATGGATCCATGATTTATGAATGGTCTACAGGAGAAAATACTGCTAGTATTCAAATTAGTGAAGCTGGAGAATATACAGTGACAGTTACAAATGAAGATGGTTGTATGGCAACAGATTCAATTAATGTTATTAGTAATGAAGTGGCTATTGAAGCTGGAGAAGATCAAACTATTTTAGAAGGAGATTCAGTTACATTGATACCTGTTTCAGGAGCTGATCTTGTTCAATGGTCTATTGATGGAAATGTGTTTTTCTCTACAGGTTCTCCATCTGCATCACCTACCGTTTCTCCTACTGAGACTACTACTTATACAGTTCGAGCTAGGTTTGGAGAATGTATTGCTGAAGATATGGTAGTGATTACTGTTCTTTCTTGTGATGATATTATGATTGATGCAGGAAATGATAGAACGATTCAGGAAGGTGAATCGGTTCGTTTAAATGCAATTTCTGATGTAGAATATAGAGAATGGTCTGTAGATGGAAACGTTTTCTTTACAACAGTTTCTCCATCACAAGCTCCAATAGTATCACCGATAGAAACCACAACATATGTTGTTACTGCGACGATAGGTGATTGTATAATAATAGATACGATTACAATATTTGTGGAAGCATGTGACTTATCCGTAGATCTGGGAGATGATATTACAATATGTTCTGGAGAAGATGTAGATCTTACTCCGATAGTAACAAGTACTATTTCTGAAGGAGATATATTAAATACAACTATTTGTACTGGTGATCCTCAGAATTACGTTTTATGGTTATACAATGGACAAGTTAATAGATATTTTTCAAATATTGATTTAGAGTGGACAGAATTGGACAATGGTACAGCAACCTTAGAAGGAACAATTCTGGATTATACAGTAACAAACGAAGTGTTTAATTTTGAAGCTACTTTTTCAGGTAGAACTATAGTAGCTGCGGAAGGTAGTCCTAAACCAAGCATCTGTAATGAAATTAATAGTGATGGTTGGGAGTATTATACAAATATTTCAGGAATTATATCGTCTACGGATGGATCGTGGTCTACAACATTTATAAGGCGAGGACCTGCATTTCAGATAGGAACAGGAGCAAATAGTACAGAAATTGAATCTAGTGCTAATGGAGCTTCTGGGTGGATACAAACAACAGATAGTGAGTATACTATTGGCGATATTGATATAGTGTTTTCTAATGGTAGAGTGACTTATGAATGGTCGACAGATGAAACTACTTCTACCATTAATGTGTCTCCTACAGAAACTACAACATATACCGTTGCTATTACTGATGAAAATGGATGCCAGGCTACTGATGAAGTTTTAATCATGGTAGAGTCCTGCGATAATATTGTAGAAAATAATATTAAAGTATATCCTACGATAGTAGATGAAAATAATAATCAGTTAACTATTGAAATACACTCCAAAGTAGATCAAAATGTAAATATAGAACTGTATAATATTAATGGAGTAAGACAAAATATAAGTAATCAAAGTCTTGATAAAGGAGATAATATGATATACTATAGTATTAATCAAAACAATTCTATACCAACCGGTATTTATTTACTGAGAATAATTGGAAAAGGTGTTAACGAAACCTGTAGAATAGTGAAAAGATAAATTGAATAGTTTTATATTCTAGAAACAAATAACCCGGAATCTTTATTAAAAATTAAGGTTCTGGGTTAAATGTTTAATTATTATATGATATAGAAAATATTGTATTTTTCTTTTTTAGTAAAAGACAATTTTATAAATCAATTTTTTTTACTTCTGGAACTGTTTTTTCTGATTTAGAAGAACCTATCATTTCATTTTTCATACGAACTTCATCGTTATGTAAGACTTTTTCAAAACATGGGCTTTCAATAGGTTTTCTTCGAAGTATTTTTTCACGTATAAAATCCCATAATAAAATATAAACAATAGATAATACGCCTATTACAAATGTAAAGAACCCCAGAAATAAACGAAATATGAAACCTGCAACCTGGTTCATCATTTTTTGTGGATAAGAAATTTCTAATTTAGATACTACCATAATAACCTCATAAACTTTAAAATTCTAATAGGGGTTGTTAATGAATTTTAACCTTAAGCTTATTATGTTATTCAAAAAAGTTGATTGTGTTAGATCAAAGGTACATTTTTTTGGTTTAAACACCTAAAAAAAACAAAAGAGTTATTTTTGTAGGATTAACTTAATTAATAGAGTTAGTTATGAAGATAAATCAGAATTCTCTATTTGTAATATATAAAGTATCAAAATTTTAGTTTGGAGTCTTCATAGAATACTCTAAACAGGTATATTAATTTATAAAGCAATATTTCTAGAGGTGTATTTATACTATCAGATTAAATATAAATATAAAAGAGTATATTAAATGTTTTATAGATTAAGTTTCTTTTAAAGTTTACACTGTTCTCTTAAAATAATGTAAAGTTTTTTGTTTTCTCTTTCGGAAATAAAAAAAATCATATTTGTATTCTATATTTGTTTGACACAGTGAATAGACTATCGTTTTTTGACTACGGGATGATATTTCATAAATTATTATAACAATGACTCACAAAATCACCATACACTTTTTAGTATTATTTATATTCTCAATTACTTCAATAAACGCACAAGAAAAAGCAGTTCCTTTGTTTAAGGATGGCGAAGCGCAAATAGTAGAAGCTTTTAATACACCTGCTAAATGGATTCGTCACGATCTATGGGTGCCTACAGAATTTGATACAGATGGTGATGGAATATTGGATAGAATGCACGTATCTGTGACACGTCCGTATCAAACAGAAACAGAAGGATTGAAGCTACCTGTTATTTATGTTTCTAGTCCATATTTTGCGGGTGTTGCTGCCGACATAGATGGATTGTTTTGGGATGTACATCATGAATTAGGGGAACAACCAAAACCAAGAACACATACAGAAGTAGTGCGTAGAGGTAAAAGACCAATTATTTCTAATTCGCATATAAAAAAATGGATTCCAAGAGGATATATTGTAGTTCATTCATCTTCTCCGGGTACTGGATTATCGCAAGGAGCTCCAACCGTGGGTGGTGATAACGAATCGTTAGCTCCGAAAGCAGTGATTGATTGGTTATGTGGTCGCATTGATGGATACACTGAAAAAAAAGGTACGGAGAAAGTTAAAGCATATTGGTCTACAGGAAAAGTTGGGATGACGGGAACTTCTTACAACGGAACTATTCCGTTAGCAGCTGCAACTACTGGAGTCAAAGGTTTAGAAGCTATTATTCCAATTGCACCAAATACCTCGTATTATCATTATTATAGATCTAATGGTTTGGTACGTTCTCCAGGTGGATATTTAGGAGAGGATATAGATGTACTATATGATTTTATTCATAGTGGAGATGAGTCCAAACGTCCATACAATAATAAAACAGTACGAGATACTGAGATGAAAAATGGAATGGATAGAATTACAGGCGATTATAACGATTTCTGGGCAGGTAGAGATTATCTAAATGATATGAAGCCTATGAAAGCCGCATTATTGATGTCTCATGGATTTAATGATTGGAATGTAATGCCAGAACATAGTTACAGGATATATAGGAAAGCTAAAGAAATGGGTATTCCATCTCAGATTTATTATCATCAAAATGGTCATGGAGGTCCTCCTCCAATTAGAATAATGAATAGATGGTTTACAAGATACTTGCACGGAATAGAAAATGGAGTAGAAAAAGATGCTCGTGCTTGGATTGTTAGAGAAAACGATTCTCGAGAGCATCCGGTTGCCTATAAAGAATATCCTAATCCGGATGCATCAGATGTGGCTCTTTTTCCCAATATTGGAGGATTAGAAGTTGGGTTGTTAAGTATTAAAAAACCAATTAAACTAGGTGTAGAAAAATTGATCGATGACTATACTTTTTCAGGTGATTCGTTAGCGATATTAAAAGAATCTAACCATCGTTTGCTATATTCAACTCCGGTACTAACAGAAGATATTCACATATCAGGAATTGCCAAAGTAACTGTAAAACTTGCTAGTAGCAAACCTGCAGCTAATTTCTCGGTTTGGTTAGTCTCTTTACCTTGGGAAAAGAATGCGAAAAAAATCACGGATAATATAATTACTCGTGGTTGGGCTGATCCACAAAATCATAAATCGTTAACAGAAAGCAAACCGCTAAAACCAGGTTCATTCTATGAACTGTCTTTTGATTTACAACCAGATGATCAGGTAATTAAAAAAGGACAACAAATTGGATTAATGATTTTTTCTAGTGATAGTAAGTTTACACTATTACCAAAACCTGGGACTGAACTTACTATTGATCTAGATGAAACATCTATTACGGTTCCTATAGTAGGTGGTATAGATGCATTTAAAAAAGCAATAAAAGAATAACAGATACTATTTTTTCTCAAGTATTTCAATCCCTTTTTGCATTACTAATGAATTAGGGATTGTTATATTTCTTCCATCATCTGTTTTCATAAATAAATAGAAACCAGTAATATCAATAATCTCACCTGTCCAATCAAAATCTTTATCAAGGATACGGATGCGATCTCCTATTCTAACAGGGTGATTGAAAAATAAGATAACACTTGCAGTCAAACTGGATAGTAGTGACCATTGAGCAAAGAATCCTACTCCTAAAACGGCCATTACAGATGAAATAAAAACAGCAAATTGTTTGCGATCTACTCCCCAAATAATTGCAAGTATCGATATGGCAATCACGTAAATTAGAAGATGACTTAGTTTAAAGATGATTTTTCTACGATTCGCTTCGATGGATCTAATAAAACCAAATCGTTGTATCGCTTTTTTACTTAATAATAATAATATGATCATTATGATCACCAGTACGATAGTAAGAAAAATTTCTGTTTGATACTTTAACATGAATGTTGATTTTTGGATATTGTTTTAAAGCCATTTTTTTCTTTTAAAAAAATATATAAGAGCTACAAAAATAAATATCATTACTCCCCAAAGCACAAAATAACCATATTTAAACTTAAGTTCAGGAATATGTTCGAAGTTCATACCATATATCCCAGCAATAAAAGTAAGGGGAATAAATATGGTAGCAATAATCGTTAGTACTTTCATTACTTCATTCATCTTATTGCTAATAGTTGTCATATACATATCCATTAACCCCCAAATCATATCCCTATAAATTTCAATATTTTCGGATACCTGAATGATATGATCATATAGATCTCTAAGGTATAATCGTATTTTTTTTGTAATTAATTTATGTTCACTTTTTTCGATTCTATTAACTACCTCTCTAAGTGGGAGTACTGCTCTTCTAATTTTAAGAACTTCTTTTTTAAGCGTTTGTATTTGGTAGGTAATATTATCATTTTGTTTATTTTCAAAAAGATCATCTTCTAATTCTTCTATTTTATCACCGATCACTTCGATTAGGTTAAAATAATTATCCACTATAGCATCCATCAAAATATAAAGAAGGTAGTCCGATCCCATAGTTCGAATTCTACCTTTGTTATTTCGAATACGATTTCTAATGGAATCAAAAACATCTCCATCTGATTCTTGAAATGAAATGACAAATCCATTTCCCAAAACGAAACTAATATGTTCTATAGAAAGCTCTCCTTTTTCATTAAAATAAATCATTTTTAGAACTACAAAAAGGTAATTGTCATACTCGTCAATCTTAGGCCTTTGTTGGGTGTTAACGATATCCTCAAGTATTAAAGGATGTAAATTGCAGTGCCTGCCTAATTTTTCAATTGTCTCTATATGGTTAAGACCATTAACGTTTATCCAAGTTGTAGGTTCTGAATCAATAAAAGAATATGCTTCTTCAATATTTTTTAATTCTTTTTCTTCATAAGATTCTTTATTATAGTTGAATACGTCTATAAATAAATCACTGGTGCTTTTTTTACCAACGTATACGACAGATCCAGGAACTAGTCCTGGTGTATGTCCATAAAATGTTTGTTTGGCGTTCCCCATATGCTAATTCTTAAATTAAATAATAAAAGGTATTATAATTTTTTATCCCTTACAAGGAATTGGAATAACGAATATAAACTGTTTTTTTAGGATATGATTTAACGGTATCTATTATTGTTAAAGCATATCGGAGACTTTTATATAATAAGGTTTGAAGTGAATTGGAGTTTTATAGTTCTTTTATTTTAAATAGAATCAACATGTGGAAACCGTTGATCATATTCAACTTTTAATCGCATTAATTTTTTGAAGAAAGAAGCGTTTTCTTGATGTGTACGATTATTTCTAAAATGAACAAATTTTCCTTGTGCATGAATACTTATTCCATTCGTATTATAAAGGTAAAACTGATAATAAGGTATTGCCCAAGTGAAATTTTGCAATCCTTTATTGATAGCTATTAGAATACCATTTGGTCGTAATTCTATACTACCATAATTAACATCAGATATACTATTAATAACCTTTTTTAGATTAGGACTAACATCTTCAATAATCATGCGTTTCGATCCAATGCCCTTAAGTTTAATTGCATTTAATATAGAAAATGGTTTTCCTACCAAATCATTAATGAGAGCTTTGTTTTTTTTATTTCTATATGTGGTTTCTAAAAGCATACTTAATTAATTTTCTGTGCATTAAAAACAATCATATTGTAGGCACGCCTTTAAGACGTTTTTCTATTTTTCTTTTCTTCGCAGTAACAAGCTTCCTAATACCCATAATATTAGACTCTTGTGTCTTTTTATAGATTTCATTAATAGCCAGAATTAGAGATTTAGCCTCTCTGGATGCCGCTACCCGATTACTAGTAGTCATATTACTTATCTTTCTGCTCCCAAACTCTAAAGCTTTTTTAATAAGTTTCAAATCTTCTTTTTTGTAAAGATATGAAATGTTTAACATTTATTAAAAATGTTTAAACAAAATTAACGGATTGATTATTTTTTATGCTGATAAATATCATAGTTCTTAATAGGTATCTAGGCTATTTTTATCATATAAAATCTTTTTAAAATGAAAAATATCCTGCTTCCTACCGACTTTTCAGAAAATTCAAGAAATGCTATTAATTATGCAATGCGTTTTTTTGAAAATGAGCTTTGTACTTTTTATATCTTAAACGTTCAAAAAGCTTCTCTTTATATGACTGATGATCTTATGGCTGCACCTATGAATACCTCGGTTCATCAATCTGTGATTAATACATCTAAAGAAAAACTTAATGAGTTAACAAAATACCTCCAAAAGGAAACTACAAATCAGAAGTATTCTTTTAAAGGAATTACGGATTATGATGTTTTTACTGATGCGATTAAACAGGCAGTAAAATCTAAAAAAATTGATTTGATTATTATGGGATCAAATGGAGCCACTGGGGCCAGAGAAGTGGTTTTTGGAAGTAACACACTGAATGTAATTCGTAAGGTAGATTGCCCTGTTCTTGTGATTCCTCAAGGATATGTTTTTGAAAATTTAAAAACTGTGTTATATACACTTGATGATAACGATCATTTTAATACGGAAGGTATGGACCCTCTAGTAGATACGGTGGTAAAGTATAAGTCCTCCTTAAGAATTCTAAAAATAAAAGAAGATGATACTGTAACTATTGCAGAATTTGATGATAAGAAACAATTAAAAGATTTTTTTAAGAATATTAATCATACCTTTCATTCAATTACCAATGTTCCTAGTGCATTAGCAATTGATAGTTTTGTCCAAATAATGAATATCGATATGAATGCTATGTTTATTCAAAAGGAAACATTTATTGAACGATTTTTCTATGGCTCTGAGGCTTCGAAAATCAGTTATAGAACTAGAGTTCCTTTACTTATTATGAAGAATTGATGTTTTAATAAAGAAATATAAATGGTATATTTTACTTTTCTTATCATATATTTTTTAGCGGGCTTAGTTATTGTTATTAGACTGATACTTTATGGTATGCGTCCTACCAAAACGTTAGCTTGGATACTTGTTATTTTTACAATCCCTGTGGGTGGGATGTTGTTTTATTTGTTACTTGGCAGAAATCGAAGGAAAAACAAGTTATTTCAATTAAAAAGAACGGGTGAGATTAATACATATTTAGAAAAAGCTGAAAGTTATTATCAACCGGTACAGCAAAATGAATATCAGGAACATCAAAAATTAATAGAACTTATTACGAAGAATTGTGGTTTCTCACCAAGTGCTGGAAATGAATTGAAACTTCTTAAAAACGGTAATGCCACTTTTCGAGCAATATTCGAAAGCTTAAAAAAAGCAGAGCATTTTATCCATTTGCAATATTATATTTTCGAGAATGGAATATTGGCTGACGGGCTTTTTGAGCTTTTTGAAAAGAAAGTAAAAGAAGGTGTTCAGGTACGCATTTTATATGATGGTATCGGAAGTTTATCATTAAGTAAAAAATATATCAAAAAGCTTGAAGATATAGGTGTAGAAATATATGGGTTTTTGCCAATCAAATTCGGTAAATTTCTTTCATCATTAAATTACCGTAATCATCGAAAAATTATTGTAATTGATAATAAAATAGCGTTTACAGGTGGTATTAATGTTTCGGATAAATATGTTACAGGAGATTCTGATTTAGGAATGTGGAACGATATGCATTTGCAATTAGAAGGACCAATAATACATAGTTTACAGGCTATTTTTGTGATGGATTGGTACCTAGTAAGTAATAATGAAAATATTTTAAATACATCTTATTTTACAAGTTATAAAGAAATAGGAACTATGACAGCTCAGACGGTACATAGTGGTCCAGATGAGGATTTTTCGTCTACTCAGCAAATGTATTTTTCTTTAATAAACGAAGCCAAAAGCTATGTATATATAGCCAATCCATATATCATTCCTGGAGAGGCTATTTTGGAAGCCCTAAAAGTAGCTGCGCTGAGTGGAGTAGAAGTTAGGTTACTGCTTTCGGAAGTTTCTGATAACATAATTGTTAGATGGTGTGTGCGATCTTATTTTGAAGGGTTGATGGAAGCTGGTGTTAAAATATACTTATTTTCTAATGGTTTTTTACATAGTAAAACAATTGTTGCTGATGATACCGTTTCTTCGGTAGGTACTACTAATCTAGATATTAGAAGTTTTGAACAAAATTACGAGGTAAATGTGGTGATATATGATGATAGTTTTGCTATGGAATTGAAAAATGATTTTTTAAGTGATTGTAAACAAAGTGTTCAGCTGAACTATAGTACTTTTGTAGATAGACCTTGGGTAGAAAAACTAAAAGAAGGAGCAGCTAAAATTTTTAGCCCAGTTCTTTAAAATATAAAAAGATGGAAACTTTAAAAAATGTTGGTCTTGTCCTTTCTGGCGGAGGGTTTAAAGGTGTAGCACATATAGGAGCAATAAAAGCAATAGAAGAAGCTGGTTTGTTTCCGAATTATGTCTCTGGGACCAGTGCAGGAGCAATTGTAGGTTCGTTATATGCTGCTGGACATTCTATAGAAAAGATTAAGAGTTTTTTTAGTAAAACACCGCTGTTTAAATTAAATAGGTTTACCAGAAAAAAGGCAGGGTTTTTAGATTCAGAAAAATTTTACGATGATTTAATCAATTATTTTAATGAAAACTCTTTCGAAAGTCTGGAGAAAAAACTTTTTGTTACTGCTACGAACCTTTTGACAGGAACAGTAACGGTTTTTAATAAGGGAGAATTAATTAAACCTATATTGGCCTCAGCTGCTTTTCCGGGTGTGTTTTCTCCGATACAGATTGAAGATCAATTATATTCTGATGGAGGAATTTTGGATAATTTTCCGATCACGCCGATAAAAAAACAATGTGATATGATCATAGGAATTGATGTTACTCCTATCCGAAAACCTAAACTCACAGATTTTAAGCATGCATATAATGTTATGCAACGAGCATATTATTTAAGAGCTATGCCCAATTCTGAAACAAAATTTGATGAATGTGATTTGGTGATTCAACCAAAGAAACTTACCAATCATGGGCTCTTTAGTAGTGGAAATTTAGATCAAATTTTTGAGTTGGGTTATCAGGAAGCCAAACAACAATTAGAACAATATTTTGAAAACCAAAAATAGAATAAATCAGAATGATTGAAGAACTGAATAATAATTATGGTCATTTTTTTGAGAAAGAGCTTTTAGAAGAAATTAGTAAGGTTTCTATAACTAAAGAAGTACTCGAGGGTGATATACTTATTAAGCCGGGTAGTTACATTAAGTCAATGCCTTTGATTATTAATGGAGCAATCAAAATATTAAGAGAAGATCAGGAAGGCGATGAGTTGTTACTTTATTTTTTAGAAAAAGGGGATACTTGCGCAATGACCCTTTCATGTTGTATGGGGCATCATAAAAGCGAAATAAAAGCAATCGCGGAGATGGACTCTACACTTATCATGATTCCAATAAAAAAAATGGAAGAGTGGACCACAAAATATAGTTCATGGAGAAGTTTTGTCTTCGAAAGTTATCATAAAAGATTGATGGAAGCAATTGAGGCTATAGATAACATTGCTTTTCTTAATATGGACGAACGATTACTAAAATATCTTAAAGATAAAATCAAAGTAAATAGCGATACTATTGTACATAATACGCACCAGGAAATTGCCTATGATTTGCATACCTCTAGAGTGGTAATTTCTAGACTGTTAAAAAAACTAGAGGTGGATGGTAGAATAGAATTAAATAGAAATAGTATAAAAGTCATAAGTCTATAATAGTGTGTAACTAATGTTACTGTGACTAACATAAGCTAAAATTATTTTTGTCAAAAAAAATTGATGGAAATAGTAGAAGTTCTTGGATATTTTGGCGCATTGATAATTGGAGTAGTGCTAGGTTTAATAGGAGGAGGAGGTTCCATACTAACAGTACCGATTTTTGTTTATTTAATGCATATTAATCCTGTGACTGCTACTGCTTATTCATTATTTGTTGTAGGGTCTTCGGCATTAATTGGAGCTATTAAGAACCTGAGAAAAGGCATTGTTAGTTTACGTACTGCAGTGGTATTTTCAATTCCGGCTTTTATAGCAGTGTATGGTACAAGAAAGTTTTTGGTTCCTGCGATACCGGACAATCTTTTTTCTGTAGCAGAGTTTGTGATTACTAAAAATATAGGAATCATGGTGTTTTTTGCAATGATTATGTTATTGGCTTCGGTTTCTATGATAAAAAACGGAAAAGATACATTGCAGAAAAAGGAAGAAGTTTTATATAATTATCCTTTAATTATAATAGAAGGTTTCATAGTGGGTGTATTAACCGGAATTGTTGGAGCAGGAGGAGGGTTTTTAATAATACCAGCATTGGTCTTATTCGCAAAATTACCAATGAAAAAAGCAGTGGCTACATCACTATTAATTATTGCAATCAAATCGTTGATTGGGTTTGTGGGCGATGTAGAAAATCTAGATATAGATTGGATTTTCCTAATTTCCTTTACTGGAATTTCTATCCTAGGTATTTTTCTTGGGATATATTTATCCAATTTTATTGAAGGAAAAAAATTAGAAAAAGGCTTTGGATGGTTCGTTTTAATAATGGGAATTTATATACTGATAAAAGAATTGACTTAACAAAAATTTAGATTGTTTTATCTGTAACAATTGTTACTGTAAAATGACAATCTGAGTAGTATTTTTAAAAATAAAAAATAGAACAAATGAAGATAGAACAAATATATACTGGGTGTCTAGCACAAGGAGCATATTATATTGAAAGTGAAGGTGAAGTTGCAATTATAGATCCGTTAAGAGAAGTAAAACCTTATATAGAAAGAGCTAGAAATGACAAAGCAAAAATTAAATATGTTTTTGAGACACATTTTCATGCGGATTTTGTGAGTGGACATGTAACACTCGCTAAAGAAACAGGTGCGAAGATCATTTATGGACCAAATGCCAATCCTTCTTTTGAAGCTATTATTGCTAGTGATGAACAAGAGTTTAAATTAGGAAATATAACTATTGTAGCCTTACATACTCCAGGCCACACTATGGAAAGTACTACATATTTATTGCGTGATAAAAATGGTAAGGATCATGCCATTTTTAGTGGAGATACTTTATTCCTTGGGGATGTTGGACGTCCAGATTTAGCTCAGAAAGCTGCTCACCTTACGCAGGAAGAATTGGCAGAAACGTTATTTGATAGTTTGCGAAATAAGATTATGCCATTAAATGATGATATAATTGTATATCCAGCACATGGAGCAGGTTCTGCTTGTGGTAAAAATATGATGAAAGAAACGGTTGATACTTTGGGTAATCAGAAGAAAGTGAATTACGCATTGAGAGCAGATATGACTAAAGAAGAATTTGTAAACGAAGTCACTGATGGATTGTTACCTCCACCAAAGTATTTCCCTTTAAATGTTAAACTTAACAAAGAAGGATACGAAGATATAGATGAGGTATTAGAAAGAGGAATAAGACCATTGTCTCCAGAAGATTTCGAGATGTTGGCTAATGAAACCGGTGCGATTGTATTAGATGTTAGACATCAAAACGAATATGTAAAAGCTCATATTCCAAGATCTATATTTATTGGAATAGATGGTAGTTTTGCTCCTTGGGTAGGTACTTTGATAGCAGATGTGCAACAACCAATTTTATTAGTAACACCAATAGGTAGAGAAGAAGAAACGATTACTCGATTATCTCGAGTAGGTTTTGATGGTACTTTAGGATATTTAGAAGGAGGAATTGAAGCTTGGAAAGAAGCTAAAAAAGAAGTTGATACAATATCATCAATATCAGCGATGCAGCTTAAAAACATTATTGAAAGAGAAGAAGTACATGTTTTTGATGTAAGAAAAGAGAGTGAATTTGCTGCCGAACACTTAGAGAATGCAAAAAATTCGCCATTAGATTTTATCAATGATTATATGCATTATTTTGTAGAGGATAAAATGGCTTATATACATTGTGCAGGAGGATATCGATCTGTTATTGCTGCTTCGATCTTGAAGAGTAGAGGTATTCATAATCTTATAGATGTTGCTGGTGGTTTTGCTGCTATTAAGGAAACTGGTTTAGAAACGACAGATTACGTATGTCCAACTACCTTAAAATAATTCATGAAAGATGTAGTAAGATTTGAAATAATATCGTTAAAATATTATGTAACTTTTTTATTAATTTTAGGAAACATCTTTTTTGGTTTTTCTCAGGATTATTTTAGAAATTCTTCTACTAAAGAAATCAATTCAATAAAGATTGTTGATGTCAATTCAATTAAAGAAAAAGTAATTGGTAAGAATGTGCAATTTGTTGACATACGTACTGTAGAGGAGTATACTAATGGTTATATAGATGACGCAATAAATATAAGTATTGCGAATAGAGAAAAATTTGTTTCAGAATTTCAAAAACTAAATAAAAAAAAACCAGTATATATTTATTGCTATTCTGGTTGGAGAAGTCATCGCGCTGCTAAATTATTAGTTAAACTAGGTTTTAATGAAGTATATGATTTTAAAGGTGGTTATAAAGCTTGGAGTTCGTATTCAGAAAAATGATATAATATAGAATCAATTATTGATTAAATTAGTAAAAAATAAACACCGTTGATTTCTGAAGCTTTAGATACTTACTTTCCAAAATTGACTACAATGCCAGATTTAAAGAAAGAGCTTGTAGCAATTAGTAGTATTCATAAATTTGAGGCTGGCACGGTTATTCTTAGACAAGGCTCATATGTTAAAGTCATCCCACTATTAATATCGGGTTTAGCAAAAGTATTTAAAGAAGAGCCGATTAATGGAAACGAGGTTTTATTGTATTATATACAGCCAGGAGAAAGTTGTGTAATGTCAGTTACTACTTTAATTCGTAATCAAGAAAGTCAGGTAAAAGCGGTGATTGAAGAAGATTCTGAAGTGGTGGTCATACCAGCAGATAAAGCACTAGTAATTGCAAAGAAATATCCGAAATGGAATGAGTTTATTTATGACCTCTTTAACCTTAAGTTCGAAGAATTATTAGATGTTATAGAAATATTGACATTTTCTAATAAGGATAAGCGATTATTAGAGTATTTAAAAAAAGAAGCCAAGTTAAAAGGGCGAAATGTTCTTAATACGACGCATCAACATATTGCGCATGATCTAGGGTCTTCTAGAGAAGTAATATCTAGATTACTTAAAAAATTAGAGCAAGAAGGTCATATATTTTTAAAACAAGGTGAGATAGAACTGATTGATGTAACTTAAATCTTCTGAAGTACTACCGTAGACATAGATCTTAGATCGTGTACGTTAGTGGATTTTAAGGGCTCTAAAAATGATAGCCCATGATTATGCATAATAGAAGAGAGTAACTCTTGTGTTAGCAAGAATCGATCTGATTCATCTCCTAATCTATATACACCCTTATGTATATGGGATATCTTATCTTTTACTCCAATATCAGAAGTCATTCTTATAAATAAAGTTCCCGATGGTTTTAATACACGTATAAGTTCTGAAAACATGGAATTGAAGTGGTCTGTACTAGAAGCAAAGTGTAGTACTGCGCTGCAAATAATATGATCAAAAAAATTATTCTGATATTTCAGTGTATCTAAAGAGGATACATCAAATTTAGTACTCCAATCAGGATATATACTTTTCACATATTCGATCTGTTCTACATCCCGATCTAATCCATAGATGTTAAACTTATTTTCATAAAACCAATGTATATTTCTACCATTTCCGCATCCTGCATCTAAGATCTTATCATTTTGGGAATATCTATCTTTTAGTATTTGATCTAATAAGTAGATGTCAATATTACCTAGTCCTGATCTTAAATTTTGAATGGTCATCATAAAATTTGTGTAGTTGTAACATTTGTCACAGTTTTTATTCTTCCTCTAAGATAAATTTGTTCCTCAATAACCCAAAATATTGAAGATGAAAATGCGTAAGGAGATTAAATTTTTAATAGTCTGTTTATTATGTATAAGCATTACTACCATAATAATTCTTCTTATTCAATTTTTTAAAACCTAATTTTATATTATATACTATGAAAAAGAACATGGGAAATACAGATCGTATTTTGAGATTGATTGTTGCTATTACAATTGCGCTACTTTATTATTTTAACATTATTCAAGGTGCCGTTGCATATGTTTTATTGGGATTAGCAGGAATATTTGCTGTAACTGGTTTTGTTAGTTTTTGCCCTCTATACTCACTGGTAGGTTTAAATACCTGTAAAGTAAAGAACTAAACTTAATTAATGATGTTGCTTATTAACCTGTCATTTAAATGATGACAGGTTTTTTTAGATATGAATCTATTTTTTTAAATTATGAAATTAGAAAACAATGATTTTATTTTCGTTTTAGTACAATTCGTACTGTTTTTTGTGTACGTAATTGATGTAAAAATAGTAAGTATTGGTTGGTTACCATTTATAAATCGAATAGGTTTATTTACGTTTGTTTTGGGTGTTTTGATTGTGTTAGTTGCTTTATTACAGTTAAATAAAAACCTATCACCTTTTCCAACGCCAAAATTAAATTCAAAATTAGTTAAAACAGGTCTTTATAAATTTATAAGGCATCCTCTATATGCAGGAATATTATATGTTGTATTTGGATATGGACTTTATATAGGTTCTATTTTTAAATTAATTGTAGCAACTACTATTTATATACTTTTTTATTTCAAGACTAAATACGAAGAAGAAAAATTACTTGAATTTTTCGATGAGTATAAAGCATACAAAGTGGCTACAGGTCGTTTCTTTCCAAAAAAAATTTTGATTAATTGTTTCAAAAATATTCTTGTGTAACTTAGGTTACTGATTCTAGCTAAAAAATGTAAGTTATTGCACTAAAATATAATTTGTAAAAGAATGAATTGGTTATATGAACCGTGGCCTTGGTATGTGTCAGGACCATTGATAACATTGGTAATGTTTTTGTTGCTTATGATGGGTAAAAAGTTTGGTGTGTCCTCCAATCTAAGAACAATGTGTACTATTTGCGGTGCTGGTAAAACTGCTGATTTTTTTAGATTTGATTGGAAATCCCAGCGATGGAATCTTGTAGTAGTTTTTGGGATAATTATAGGTGGTTTTATTGCAGAAAATTACTTGTCTTTTGATACTAAAGTAAATCTGAATGCTAATGTGGTAAAAGATCTTCAAGCAAAAGGTTTTGCGGATGCTGGAGAAAGTTACATACCAAGTAGGTTATTTTCTGATCAAATTATGATGACTCCAAAAACAATAATTATTCTTGTGATTGGTGGAATATTAGTTGGTTTTGGTGCTCGCTATGCAGGAGGTTGTACATCTGGTCATGCGATTTCGGGTTTAAGTAATTTACAAATACCATCACTTATTGCTGTTGTTGGTTTCTTTATTGGTGGTTTGGTGATGATCCATTTAATTTTTCCTTTATTATTTTAAGCATATGCGTACAGTTGTATATTTAGTAATTGGTGTTTTTTTTGGAATTGTTTTGTTTAAATCAGAAGCTGCTTCGTGGTTTAGAATTTATGAAATGTTTCAATTTGGATCGTTTCATATGTATGGTATCATAGGATCCGCTGTAGGACTTGGTATTGTTATCGTTCAATTTATTAAAAGATATAAAGTGAGATCTTTTTTTGGAGATAAAATAGTTATTCTATCAAAAGAAAAAAGTTTTTATCGTTATATGATAGGAGGGATTATTTTTGGTCTAGGTTGGGCGTTAGCTGGAGCTTGTCCAGGACCAATGTTCGTTTTGTTAGGTGCAGGGTATTTACCAATTGTAATAGTGATCATAGCTTCCATCTTAGGAACATTTCTATACGGTTTGATTAAAGATAGGTTACCCCACTAATTCTGGAATGATTTCATTATCAGAAGCTTTATTTTGTTCCCAACAATTAATATTATAAAAGGTGGTTTCTGCTATGTTAGTTAATGCTTCGGTTGTTGCGAATGCTTGATGTGGAGTTATTAAAACATTGGGTAAATCTATTAATTGTTTCAATAACGAGTCATCAGGTTTATTTTTAGAGTGATCGTAGAAAAATAAATCGTGTTCATATTCATACACATCAGATCCATAAGCAGCGATTCTATTCCATTTTAAGGCTTCTATGAGTTCTAAAGTATTTACAACGGCTCCTCTAGAAATATTTATGATATATGCCTCTCTTTTCATTAGATGTATTAGGTCTGCATTAATCATATAATGAGTTTCTGAATTAAGAGGCATACTTAGCATAATAACATCAGATTGTTTACATAAATGCTCTAAAGAAACATATTTGATATTATTTGTTTGAGAAAAGTTGATGTCCTGATAAATATCAGTTGCAATTACATGGCAACCAAATCCTCGTAATATTTTTCCAATTACTTTTCCAATTCTACCAGTTCCAATAATACCAACTGTTTTATTGTAAAGATCAAATCCAATTAAATTACTTAGGGAAAAATTGTAATCATTGAACTGTTGATTTGATAAAATTAGTTTTCGGTTTAATGCTAATAACAATGCTATAGCATGTTCTGCAATTGCGTATGGAGAATAATCTGGGGTATGGGCTACCTTAATACCTAATTTTTTTGCAGTTCCTAAGTGTATGTTATCATAACCAGCAGATCGCAAGGTGATATATTTTATTCCGAATTCTTTTAATAATCGAAGTGTTTTTGAAGAAGCATCATCCGCGGAAAAAATCGAAACTACATCAAAACCTATAGCCATCATAGCCGTTTTGGAAGTAAGCCTTTCTGGGGCGTATTTTATCTGATGGATATCTTTGTTTGCTTTTTCAAGAAAAGGTATTTCAAAATCCTTGGCACTATAGATCAATATTTTCATTGGTAATTTCTTCTTCAATAATTAATAATTTCTGTCCTTTTAATGCCCAAATCAATACTTTTACGTAATCACTAACAGCCTTTTTTACGTTTTCGGGCTCTGTAATGTCGATAGATCCTTTCCAAATTAATTCTCTTTCTTTATCAGGGCATATGCAATACAAAGATGTTTCTGCGTGATAGATTTCATACTCTTCATAATAATCTTCTTCGTAGTAAATATCTTGGTTTTTGTAGTAATCATCTTTGAAATTTCTGAAATCTTTATCCATATTTCGATAAGCTTGTACTACGGTTAATCGATCTTCTACAGCTAATACTTTGGATAATAAAATAGCATCAAAGCCGGCTTCTAAAAGCTTACCTTCCATAGTTATTAGGTCTTCTTCTGTTTTTGGAGAATCGGTAAATGATTTTTGGAAGAAGTCAAGGCTTTTCTCTGATTTGACTCCATTTTTTTTGAGTGCTGCAGTGAGCTTTTTTTCGAATACTTTTCTCCCATCAAGATCAGAGGTCATGCCTATTACCAATACTTTGTTAGCCTCAAAACTTTCAATATCAGGATTTTTCCAAACTTCTATAAGTTCACTGGATGAGCAGCTTGTCAAGAATCCCAAGATTAACAAAATGATATATGTTTCTATTTTATTCATTGTTTCTTTTTTATTATTTGATTAAGTCGGTTCGTTACAACTTCTACATATGTAGATGTTTTTTCAATAATAGATTCTCCAGAAATCACATCTACATCTTTTAAAACAATATTACTGCTTCCAACTGTTGATAAAACGATAAGTTTATTTAGTTCGTTCGGATGATTCTTAATAAACTTTTTTACATTTTTTGGAGGACTACCATATTCCCATGAATTGATAAGTATTAAGGCATCCCATTTTTCAATATTTACTGTAAATAGTGTATATACATCGATTACTTTAAAATAAATAGTATCTTTTTCGTATTTTCTTAAAATTCCTTGAACTACTGAATCTTTAAATTTACTGCCCTGAGATGCTATTAAAATTTTTGTTTTAGCATTTTTGTTATTTACCTCAAAAGGAATAACAGTATCCATAGAATATGTATATTCATACCATGCCCAGACTCCGATTAAAAGAGCTATAACGGTGAACACTATTTTTTTCATTTTTTTCATCGAAAGCTTATCAAACTAATTAAGTAATTTCTTTTGTTTCTTTTTCTTAATAATATCCTTAACAAGATCAAAAGTTTCTCTTTTGTTTTTTTTATAATTATCAAAATAATTACTGATTTTTATTGATATTTCTTGATGCTCTTTTTTGTATTTTTTTTCTTCCTTTAGCTGATCAACACCGTCGATTAGTATAATGAGCTTATTACAGTGTTCAATCAGTTTTTTTAATATTGGATTAAGTTCTTTTTTCTTCTGATCTAGTTCTTTAATTAATTTGTTACTTTTTGCAAAAATCTTTTTTGAGATTATTGGTGAAGCAACATTTATAATAAGATCCGTTAAAAATGTAAGTTCATCTTTGATGAATTTTAGTTCAGAAATCCAATTCATGGAAATTTGATGCAATTCTTCTGCACTTTTCCATTCTATATATTTAGTATCTATAGGTTGTGGTTTCATTATTAATTTTATAATAAAACATTAAAAGGCAAAAAATAACTACATATAATTATCCTTCGCCTTTATGAATGAGATTAATCTATGGCGATTACTTTTTTAGGTAATTCTTTTGCCTCTTCTTTTTTTAATAGATTAAGAGTAAGAACTCCGTTATTGTATGTAGCTTTAATCTTTTCGTCTTGATCTATACTAGCAGGCATTTGTAACCTTCGATCAAAGGAACTGTAGTTAAATTCTCTACGGGCGTAATCGTTATCTTCTTCTACTTCTTCATTGCGTTTTTCTGCACAAATATGTAGCACATCATCTTCCAAGGTTATTTCAATATCTTTTTTTGAAAACCCAGGAACTGCAAGCTCAATTTCAAAATCGTCCGTACGTTCTTTTACATTCATTGCCGGTAGATTTCTATCTTTAACGAAAAAATCATCGGAAAAAAAGTTGTCAGTATCCATCCAATTGGAAACTTTGTCGTTAAACCACGGGAATCTGTTTTTGTTAAATTTAATTATTGACATAATGTTTAGGTTTTAATTATTAGTGTTTTAATTAATTGAAATAAAAGTAGTTAGTTGTTAGGTTGAATAAAATGACAATTATCAGCTTATTTAATTATTTTTGTTTTTTTTGAGAATTCCTCCTGCATATTGAAACACCTCTGATTTTAGTGCACGAAAGTTTTTGTAAAAATTGTAGAAATGATTTCGAAGTTCTTTATGCTCATCGAAATAATAATGATCACAGGAGATAGTGTCACATTCCAACATACCACCTAGTTCACTTTCATGTTTTCTTATTTTTTGGTGCAGTTTGCTGATTTCTTTCTCAATATTTTCGATTCCTTGTCTAAACTGCTGTAATCGTTCAAAAAGATTAGGAGTAGTTGGTTCGAAAACATAGGATTGTAATAGCTGATTGATAAACAATAGTTCTCCTTCTATAAACTGAAGGCTGGACTTCCATTCTAGAGTATCAAAATGGATATCCTTTAAGTCACTGCTCATTGTGTTTGTTTCAGTTGTCATAGTTTAATTTTTAATGGTTACTAAAAGAATGATTATTATATCATATTTATAGTAGTAAATTAGCTAATGATTAAAACCTGAAAAATGATAATGGTCACGTTTCTAATATATTTCAAACAGTAATATTTAGGACCTCATGGAGCTTAGGGATATGTGTTTTCCAATTTAAAGTATGTTTTAATTTGGTGTCAAATGCTTCCGATGCAGATGGCTCTCCGTGGATTAGAAAAACCTTTTCAGGGATGTTTTTGATCTTACTTACCCAATCTAATAATTCATATTGATCAGCATGAGCTGATAGACTTTCTATATGATGTATTTCTGCTTTTACAGTATAATATTTACCATATAATTTGATTTCATGAACTCCATCTTGTAATTGTCTGCCTCTTGTACCTTCAGCTTGATATCCTGCTAAAAGAATAGAAGTATTTGTATTATCTACAAGCTGTTTTAGGTATGTTAATACTCTGCCCCCAGTTACCATTCCACTTCCGGCAATTACAATTTTGGGTCTGAGATTATCAATTACTTCCCAAGTTTCTTTGTATGATGTAACAATATTGATATGATCACATAAAGAATTATAATCTTGTTTGGATAATTTATGCCAATCCGAAAATTTTTCAAATACGGATAATACGTTACTTCCCATCGGGCTATCTACATAGATTGGGATATTGGGGATTCGATTTTTTTGATATAACTTCCACAAAAGGTACATTAAAGTTTGTAAACGTTCTACAGCAAAAGAAGGTATAATTAACGTTCCTTGTTTATATAATGTTTCTTTGATTAATCCAATTAGTTTCTCTTCAATATCTTGATCTTGATGAAGTTTATTACCATAGGTACTTTCTATAAAAAGAAAATCTGCCCATTCCGGTTTTTCAGGAGGCTTAAGTAGTAGATCTTTTGGTCTCCCTATATCACCTGAGAAAACGAAATCTTTTCCGAAAAGATGTAATTCTATAAAACACGCACCGATAATATGTCCGTTATATCTAAATCTAAATTCAATATCTTTTGATAAAGAAAACCAGATGTCTTTTTCTCTAGCTTTAAAATGATGTACTGTTTTTTCGACTTCTTTTATGGTGTAAAAAGGTAATGTTGGATCATGTTTAGAGTATCCTTCTCTATTAGCCCTATCTGCTTCTTCTTCATTAATTTTTGCGCTGTCCTTCAGAATGATTTCTGTAATTGCAAGGGTTGGTGCTGTTCCAATGATTTCACCATTGAACCCTTGTTGAATTAATCTAGGAAGATACCCTGTATGATCTAGATGTCCGTGAGTTAATAGAACTATATCAATTTCTGAAGCTTTAATTGGTAATTGTGTCCAGTTTAGCTTTCTTAATTCCTTAATGCCTTGAAACATACCACAGTCAATTAATATGTTTTTTTGTGGAGTTTCTATATAGATTTTTGATCCAGTCACAGTTCCTGCTGCTCCAAGAAATTGAATTTTAATAGATGGCATATATTAATGTTTTATAAATCACATAACATTTTTATCTCATTTAGTATTTTTTGTTTTCTGTTTTCAGAAATTCCTAAATGGTCAAGGTAAAATACATCTCCTTTTAGTTGTTGATAAAGAACAACATCTCTACTTAGCAAAAACTGTTTTTCGCGATTGGTAAGAATTGTGGATACTGTAATGGGATATAATCCTAAGCGATCGACTCGATCTTTAAGGCCATTCCCGTTAGGATAATCCCAACTAAGTAAATGTAAACCGATACAACTACCGTATTGAATAGCGTCTTTTGTGAATCTAGTATTAGTAACAACCCAACCTTGATTAGGAATTAATGGATCTTTTTCTTTGTCTCCAAAGTGCGCAATGATATCTTGATATCTAGAATAAATATATAATGGAATTTTAACATTGCAGTTACGCCCTTCTTCACTATGAAACTTACATTCAATTATAATGAAATCCGAGTTTTTCTTTGCGATAATATCAACTTCATGAGTAACGCATTTGCCAGAAACAATTTGTCCTACTTGAACCTGATATCCAGAAAATTTTAATACAGCGGCTACAAACCGTTCAAAAGGAAATCCAGTAGGGCCTAATTCATAGATGGCTTTTTTAAGTTTATATTTTGAAGCAAATACAGTTTTTTCCTTCTTTAATAATGAAAAAGCCCTATTGTAAATCTCTTTTGTAGAAATCCCTTGATATAATTCATCTTTTACAGTGTCAACAATATGTTTTATTGTTTTGTTATCTGCTCCGCTTCTACTAAGTGAACTCTTTAATTTACTCAATGAAAACTTCACTTTTTTACCAGAAGATTTTCTGATATTGAAATCTTCATTTTTCATAGATTTAAAAGCTTAAAAGTTTAATACATTAGAATTCTTAGATAAGTATGAAGGATACTTATCTAAGAATATGTGACTTATTATTTTTGTAATAATCTCTTATCAAAGCTTTCGTTTGGTTTTCGGTCAAACTATCTGATTTAAGAACAGCTTTTACTTTTTTACTAAGACTATAATAATTTTCATCTAATTCTTTTTTGAATTTTTCTCCAGCTTCTGCTGGGCCATAAATTACAATAGCATCAGAGTCTTTAATAAGAGGGATAATCTTTTTAAAATAAGATTTGAATTGATGTTTTTCACGTTCTAAGAATTTGCTGTCCTGAACAACATCTTGAGGTCCACCTTTTATTTTAGTTCCAGAACCTCCATGTATTCTGTAATCTTCTATTTCCGAAAAAATTGTAATCATTTCTTCGTTGTTTTCTTTTACGTTGATGATATAAGCTTTTTCCTTATCCATCCATATTCCTATGTTTTTCATAATCAATTTGATTTAATTTTTAATATCGTGTAATGCTAATACTGGTACTTTAGAATAGTATCCTAAATTTTTAACCAGGGGTCTGGAAAATATACTTCCGAAGAAAGAATGTTTTCTGTTTATAAAAGTAATCAGATCACTATTTCTACTTTCTACAAAAGCACTGAGTCCTCCTTTTACATCTACATTATGTAGCGTATGAAATGTGTGAGGTATATGTTCAAAATATTCTTTTAACAAGTTTTGATTATTTATTTGCTCTTCATCTAAAGTATCTTCTTCAGAAACGTGTAAAAAACGTATAGCTGCATTGCTAATTTTTGCAATTTCAATTAGATATTGTAATTCTCGACGTTTTACTTGTGTCTTGTAATCAGTAGGAAACACGATTTCTTTTGGTTCTTTGTAGATTGTATTTTCAGGAATTGTCATCACTGGACAGTTTCTTATTTTCTCCATGACCTGAATAGCATTACTACCGTATATAATATCACTTGCGTTTGTGGATCCTTTAGTTCCCATGATTACCATTTCGATATCTTGTTTATTTACTATATCTTTTATACTTTCTAGTAAACTATTGAATTGAGAAATCATAATAAACTTATGATTTGTAGATTCATCTCTAAAAGAAAGGCGTTGTAATATTTTTCCTAATCCTTTTTCTGATTTTTCCTTAGCTTCGTCATACATCTTTTCTCCTGGTTCAGGAATCATCATACTTTCTAAGGCATATCCAGTAGCATTAAATGCATTAAGAATATAAAAATCACATTCTTCATTTTTATATAATTCGATTGCGTAACTTATTGCGTTCCATGCATTTTTAGAAAAATCCGTTGGTAATAAAATTTTCTTTTTCATCAGATCGGTTTTTAAAGATTAATGAGATAAATATATAATTGATCATAGTTAAAAAATATGATAATTATCAGGTAGCATCAGGAATTACCAAAAAAGGTATGGATGGATGGAATCCTATTTTTTTAATTACAGGTTCATGTGTTATGGTTTCTATTAAACTATGTTTGTAATTAATCATAATAGCCAAGTTGATATCAAATTCATCAATGAATTCATTGATTAGTGAAGTCTTTTGTCCAGTTTTAGAAATCCAATGTATACTATGGGTGAATTTTGAAAGATGTCGTTTCAATAGATTATAATTATATTCTTGTATATCGTCTAAATTTTCATCTTCGTTGATATGAAAAATACGTATGTTGGAATCAAATAAAGAGGCGATATCCAATAATGGCTTTATTTCTGCTTCTAGATAAAAACGTTTAAAATCAGTAGGAAATGCAATTTCTATTGGTTTATCAAAATCAAACTCATTAGGAACAATTAAAACAGGACAATGTTTTATTTTTTGTACCACTTTTACGGTATTACTTCCCATAAAAAGAGAGGCAGCACCAGTAACTCCTTTTGTACCCATAACGACCAAATCAATATCCTTATTTTTGATAGTTTTGTTAATTGTTTCCGTTAAATCTTTTGATATAGAGATAGTTTCGAAGGTATGTTTAAGATCTTCCGAATCTCTAACGATTGAATGAAATGTTGTTGCTAGGGAGTCACTGGACTTAGTGCTTAACTCTTGATATAAATCATCTCCTTTGCTAGTATCAATTCTTCCAGTAAGTAGTGGTGTGTTAACTTCGAAAGTATTAAGAATATAAAATTGACACGGTTGATTCTGGAATAATCTTGTAGCATAAAAAAGAGCACTATATGCGTTGTCTGAAAAATCGGTGGGAACAAGTATTCTTTTCATTGTTTTTTAGTTTTGTTTATTTACTATAAAAGTATTTTTTAAACACTATGAATACTATGATAATTCTCATATTTGAAATAAAATAACAGTACCTTTTTGGAGGTGATTACTAATTAATTATCTCTATAGTTAGATATGATCTGCGGGAATTACTAGGAAAGGAATTTTGGTGTGGAATGTTATTTTTTTGATAACAGCTTCTCTGGTTAGACGTTCAATAAAATTATGCTTATATGTAATCATTGCTAATAGGTCTATTTCTTGTTCTTCTATGAAAGATTGAATTCCAATTTCTATATTAGAAGAATCTGGTATCATGTGAAAATCAAATTTCACATTTCTGAAAAAGCCCTCTAGAGTGGTGGTGTTATAATGTTGTACTGTATTTAGTTTTGATCCATCGTAAACACGGACCATTTTTACAGTGGCATTATTGTGTTTGGCTAAATCAATAATTGGATTAATTTCTGATTTATAATAAATCCTTTCGAAATTTGTAGCAAATGCTATATTATTGATTGGCTTAAAAATTACATCTTCAGGAATTATAAGGATAGGGGAGTTAAATTCACTTTCTAAAACTCTTTTTACAGTACTTCCTAAAAATAATTGTTTCGAATTTGAAACTTTTTTGGAACCCATTAGAATCAAGTCAAACTTGTACTGTGCAGTCATTTGTCTTAAAACTTTGGTTAATGAACCAGGTTTAGAAACTGTTTGAAATGTATGATTTTTAGAGAGTTTGGTGTTTTGAATATCTTCTAGAGTTTTTTTTAATCGATCTTCTGACATTATCTTGATAGATGTATAGAAATTACCAACTCTTTGTGAGCTTATCGTAGTAACTAATTGGGCAGAATTTAGATCATACGTATTAAGAATATGAAGTTCGCAAGGAATGTTCTTATATAATTCAAGGATATATACAAGAGCATTCCAAGCTTTGTTAGAAAAATCTGTTGTTACTAATATTTTTTTCATCTTTCTATAACGTATTCTTATTCACCTAACTATTCTGACTTTTTGTTATATGATTATATCTTGGTTCTCTTTTTCTTTTCCCTTTATGTCGATGTGATCACTTTTTTTATTTGATCCTATTCTTTTTTCTGAAGGGATTACTAAAAATGGAATGTTAGTGTGATGTGCTATTTGATTAATTACAGGTTTAAACAAAAGGTTTTCAAAAAAAGAATGTTTATTATGTACCATAACAAGCATATTTATGATATTCATTTTTTGGAAATCTTCAATCGCTTCTATAACATCCATGCCATCTGCAATATGAAAAATATGAGCATTGTTTTTAAAATAGTTATCCACGAAATCTTTTATCTTTTCCTGATCTTTATCTAATGGGATACCATAATATGCATTAAGAATATGTAGTCTTGATGTGTGATTATCACAGATGTTTTTTATAAAAGAAAGATATTTATTAGTTGGACTAAGGTAATAATCTGTAGGGAAGAGGATTTCTTTTGGTTCTTCAAACTCGAAACCAGAAGGCACTGCTAATACAGGACATGTTACATTTTTGATTGTATACATGGTATGGGTTCCAATAAATATTTCTTTGGCACCTGTTGTTCCTTTGGTCCCCATTACGATCAAATCTATATCATAACGCTCTACTGTATCTTTAATCTCATTAATCAACATATTAAAGGCAGAAATTCTTTCAAAACTATGTTTTGAGTTGTTGAACTCTTCTTTTATTTTAGTCTCTATAAGTTCGATCTCTTTTTCTGAATTCATCCTTGCGATATCTTCCAAACCATATGGCATTGGATTTTCTATAAGATACCCTACGTTATAAGATACTGGTGTAAAGGTGTTAAGGAGGTAAAATGTGCATTTTTCGTTTCTGAAAAATTGCATCGCATATCGTATTGCGTTATATGCATTGTCAGAAAAATCAGTTGGTAATAGAATCCGTTTCATAATTCTTGTAATTTAATTTCGTTGTAAATTTTGCATAGTTAGAAATGGTATTTTTATATGTAACCCAATCTGATCTATGGTGGATTGGTGTAATACACATTCAAGATATGAATGTCTAGAGTTTACCATAACTAACATGTTGATTTCGTTTTTTTCAATGAATTGATTTGTAGCCGTAGTTACATCTTTATCATCAATAGTATGAAAGAACATTTCTGCATCTGGTAAACATTCTCGAATAAAGACTTTATTATCTTCTTGTCGAATAGAAAGTTTTTTATATTTTGACACATATAAAAAATTAATAGAAGATCTAAAACTTTTAGACAATGTACTGAGTAATTTTAATTCTCGTCTTTTATAAGGCAACATATAATCTGTAGGAAAAAGAATGTTTTTTGGTTGTTGATACTTATAATTTTCTGGTATTACTAATACAGGAGATTTTACATATTTAAGTACTTGTAATGTATTGCTCCCAAATGTGATGTCACGATCATCTGTTTTACCTTTGGTGCCCATAATAACGATGTCTATATTTTCTCGATCTACGAGATCATTAGATTCATCTACAAGTGTTCCAAAAATTGATAAGATTTTATATTCATGCCTAGGGTTTGGAGAAATCGTAAGCAGTGTAGATTGTATTTTTTCTAACTGGTTATCAGAGTTTTTGTGTGTCTGTTCTTTTAGTTTTTCTAAAGTTTCTCTAGAAACTAGCTCATTGCTATCATATACTTCATCTGCATAGGCATGAAAGATAAAAAACTCACTCTTTTCATATTTAAATAGCTCTGTTGCATATTTAATTGCATTCATTGCATTTTCTGAAAAATCGGTGGGAATTAATATTTTTCTCATTATTCTAACTATTATTAGTTGTTTTCTCAAAACTAGAGAAGAATAGAATTTAAAACTATGACTTTTATCAGCTACTTACTTTTAAAAGATCAGTTATCCTGATTGATAATTAATATGCTTTGGTTGTTTTCTAATAAAAAATATGAAGATATAAACAACAACTTTGATTGTTATAATTGGTCATTATTAGTAATAATAATGACCAATTATTCTTATTTAAGAAAGTTTGAAATACTATTTAATTTCTTCTAGTTTAGAATTACTTTTTATAGTCTTAGAAAGGGCAGAACTAATACCCAATTCAGGAATTACCATTAAGGGTATTTGCGTATGGAATGCCATATTTTTAATTACAGGTTCTCTAGTAAGTCTGTCCATAAAGCTATGTTTATAATTTAGCATAGCAAGTAGATAAATGTCAAGCTCTTCAGAGAAAACCTGTATTGATTTTGAAATTGAGTCGCTTTTAGAAAGGGTGTGTTGATAATAGGTAATGTCTTTAAAGTATTTTTGAAGCATTCTTAAATTAAATTTTTGTTCTTCTGTTAGAACGCCCTTTTGTTGTTGTATATAAACTATTCTAATGGTTGCGTCAAATGATTTTGCTAATTCTACTATAGGTTGAAGCTCTTCTTTGCTATAGAAATGAGTGAAATCTGTAGCAAATGTAATCTCCGATGGTTTTGATATAAAGGTAAAGTTTTCGGGAACGGCTATAACAGGACAATTTTTGATAGTATTAATAATACGAACAGTATTACTACCCATAAATACCTCTTTTGTTCCGGATGCACCTTTTGTTCCCATAATGACAAGATCTATTTTTTTAGATTTCACAAACTCTTGTATTACTTCAGTTAGCGTTCCAAACGATGCAATGATATTAAACTTATGTCTTTCATTGATGGTAGTGTGTTTAATAGTTTTCTTTATATGTTCTAGGTTGGTTATAGCATTCGTTTTTATAGTATTTTCAATACTTCGCTTGTGAGGTACATCGGAAATATGCACTGATTCATAAATAATCTTACTATAAGCATTTAATAGAAAGAAGATACAGTCTTCATCTTTAAAGAGTTCTGTAGCGTAGTCAATAGCATTCCAAGAATTGTCAGAAAAATCAGTTGGTAATAGAATCCGTTTCATCATCAGTAGTTTTAAAGTGATATTCCAAAACTAAATCTTCGTTAGAGCTAAAACTATGATTTTTATCATATTATATACTTGTTGTCTTTTTCATTTTTGTATTTCAAATTAGATACTTATGATAGAATCTACATGTTATCATTGTGGAAGTGATTGTGATGCTGTATTAGGAATTACGTACGATCAGAAAACATTCTGCTGTAATGGATGTAAAACAGTATATGATATTTTTTCTAGTAATAATTTAGATTGTTATTATGATCTACAATCTGCACCTGGTAACATTCCTAAAGAGATTGAAAAAAAATATAATTATCTTGATACTATTTCTATCGCAGAAAAATTAATTGAGTTTAGTGATGATACTACAGCAATTTGTACACTTTATATTCCTGATATACATTGTAGCTCATGTATTTGGGTTTTAGAGAATCTACATAAGTTAGAACCTTCTATTATTAATTCACAGGTCAATTTTCCAAAGAAGACAGTTCGAATCACCTTTAATAAAGAAAAATCATCGCTAAAAAAAGTTATTATACTTCTTAATTCAATTGGTTATGAGCCATATATAAGCTTAGATGATTATTCAGAAGGTAAAAAGAATAATATCAGAAGTTTGATATATAAGTTAGGAATTGCTGGATTTGCATTTGGTAATGTTATGTTTTTATCTTTTCCTGAGTATTTTGAGGTATCAGAATATTGGTTAGAACAGTATAAACATGTATTCCGTTGGTTAATGTTTGCCTTCTCGTTACCTGTTGTTTTCTATGCAGCTCAGGATTATTTTATTTCTGCATATAAGGGACTAAAATCTAAAATATTGAATATAGATGTGCCTATAGCATTGGGTATTGCAGTACTTTTTATTCGAAGCACCTCTGAAATTATATTTGATTTGGGAACAGGCTTTTTTGATAGTTTGACTGGGTTGGTGTTTTTCTTATTGTTAGGTAAATTTTTTCAACAAAAAACCTATTCTTTTTTATCTTTTGAAAGAGATTATAAATCCTATTTTCCAATTGCAGTTACAAGATTAGTTCGTACTAAAAACAATAAGAAATATATTGAAGAAGGTATTCAGCTGTATGACATCAAAGAAGGTGACCGATTGCTTATACGTAATGAAGAGTTAATACCTGTAGATGCTGTATTGATTAAAGGAAGAGCAAGAATCGATTATAGTTTTGTAACCGGAGAAAGTGAATGGATTGACAAAGTATCAGGTGATAAACTCTTTGCAGGAGGAAAGCAATTGTATGGAGCTATAGAAATTGAAGCCACTAAAACTATAGAACAAAGTTATCTTACGAGTTTATGGAGTAATGATGTATTTAAAAAAGATAAGTCTATCGGTTTTACTAATCTAACAGATGCGGTTAGTAAATATTTCACACTTATTATTTTGAGCATTGCCGTAATCACAACCCTTTTTTGGTTCTTTATTGATGTCAATAAAGCTATTAATGTTTTTACTGCTGTTTTGATTATTGCTTGTCCTTGTGCATTGGCGTTAGCTAGACCTTTTGCTTTAGGGAATATGTTGCGGATTTTTGGAAAAAATAAATTTTATTTAAGGAATGCGGATGTAATAGAGCGATTAGCTCAAATGGATAGTATAATATTTGATAAAACTGGAACTATTACTACTAATACTGAAAGTAATATCGAGTATCAGGGAGTCGAGTTAACTTCTGAAGAAGAATCATTACTTAAAAATAGCCTAAGAGCTTCTAATCATCCGCTAAGTAGAGCATTATATAAAATACTAGAAGATCACGATATTTATACGCTTGATGAATATCAGGAACACATAGGAAAAGGAATTGAGGCCAAGATATCTGAAAGTACTATTAAAATAGGTTCTTCGAACTTTGTTGGAAATAATCAATTTTCAGAAACACAAAACACCAATGTGCACATAAGTACGAATGATAAATATAAAGGGAGATATGTTTTTCATAACCAATACAGAAAGAATATTAAGAATGTTTTTGATATTCTTAATAGCGGATATAAACTATCTATTCTTTCTGGAGATAACGAAGGAGAAAGAGAACATTTGAAAAATATACTTCCAGAAAAAACGACATTAAAGTTTAATCATAAGCCAGATGATAAATTAGATTATATCAAATCATTACAAGAATCTGGACAAAAAGTAATTATGATAGGCGATGGTCTTAATGATGCAGGTGCTTTGGCGCAAAGTAATGTAGGGATTGCTATTTCCGAGAATGTGAATGTTTTTTCTCCAGCCTGCGATGCTATTTTAGATGCTTCGCAATTTGACAAAATTCCACAATATTTAATAATTTCTAGAAAGACAATGAAGGTCATTAAATCAAGTTTTGTTTTATCTTTCTTATATAATGTTATAGGGTTGTATTTTGCTGTTACTGGGCAACTATCTCCTATTGTGGCGGCTATACTAATGCCGTTAAGCTCTATTTCTGTAATTATTTATGTAACCATTTTAACCAATTATATCGGAAGAAAGATAAAACTCAAACAATGATGTATAGATCTGATGATCACAATCCAATAGAACATTTTCAGAAATGGTTTTTTGAAGTAGATAAATCATATCCCGAAGATGAAACGAACGCCATGATATTGTCGACAAAAGGTTTGGATGGTTTTCCTAAAAGTAGGGTAGTATTGCTTAAAAAATTTACTTGGGAAGGGTTTCTGTTTTTTACAAACTACAATAGCGAAAAAGGAAAAGCTATCGCAAATGACAGTAAAGTTTCTTTACTGTTTAATTGGGTGAACTCAAAACGCCAAATATTAATTTTAGGCAGGGCAGAGAAGCTTTCAGAAAATATTTCAGAAGGATATTTTGAATCTCGTCCAGAAGGAAGTAAATTAAGTGCTTGGGTATCTAATCAAAGCGAAGTAATCGTTTCTCGAAACGTATTAGAGGAACGTTTGAAAAAATATAGAATTCAATTTAGGAATAAAGAAATTACTAAACCTGATTATTGGGGTGGATATATTGTTAAGCCACATTATTTAGAATTTATGAAACAAGATTTGATAGCTGATGTTACCAGTATCGTTAATTATAAAATAACATTGGATCATAGTTGGGAGAAAGAAGAATGGTTTAGAAAAGATGTAGAGTTTAGTGGATATAAAAAATAAAACTGAATTATGGTATAAACTCCATAATTCAGTTTATTGTTTTATCGTTCAACTTGGTAAGTGTACCGTTTGTTTCCAGTAATAATATTTCCTTCATAATCGTAGAATTGCGTGATATAATTTACGAATCTGCTATATTGCGGAGTACCACTATTTCGTGATATGTTTCGTATGTTTTGTAAAGTTCTCATGATGATTAGTTTTTGATTGATGAATAATTAGATTTCCGAATTACCTATAACGTCTTTTAGCA
>NZ_JAGJEB010000039.1:0-720 GCF_018100855.1 Aquimarina sp. MMG015 | reverse complement strand
ATAGGAGATAATAATCGAGTTGGATTAGGCTTGTCAATTGTAAATGACGAGATCGGACCCACTGATGAAACATATTTTGATATTGATTTTTCTTATACGATTCCTACTTCAGATACTGGAAAATTAAGTTTTGGAATAAAGGCAGGGGGACATTTATTAAATGTGGATTTTGATCGATTGTCACAGTTTGATACTGGAGATCCTCTTTTTAATAATGGAAATATAGATAATAAATTTAGCCCTAATGTTGGTGCTGGTATTTATTATCATACTGATAAGTTTTATTTAGGATTAAGTGCTCCTAATTTATTAGAGACAGATCATTTTGATGAAAGCGCAGCGATAGATAGTAATGGAAACTCCTCATTTATAGCAGAAGAAAGAATTAATTATTATTTAATAGCGGGTCATGTTTTTGATTTAAGTGATACTGTAAAGTTTAAACCAGCGATTTTAAGTAAGTTGGTTTTTGGAGCTCCTTTACAAGTAGATTTATCAGCTAATTTCTTGTTGTATGATAAACTTACTCTTGGGGTAGGATATAGATGGAGTGCAGCATTTAGTGCGATGGCTGGGTTCCAGGTATCAGATTCTTTAATGATCGGATTTGCATATGATAAGGAGTCTACAGAATTAGGTAGAACACAGTTTAATGATGGAAGTTATGAAGTTATGTTACGTTTTGAATTATTCAGAAAATATAACAGAATGCTAACTCCT
>NZ_JAGJEB010000038.1:0-736 GCF_018100855.1 Aquimarina sp. MMG015 | reverse complement strand
AGCAATACCATCGCCATTATCATCAGTAGTACTATCACTGGTAGGATCACTGTCGGGATCAAACTGATCACTCGCCGTAATCTCTACTTGGTTTACATACTCATCGGTAGCTCCCGTTGGAGCATCAACCGTAGCATCAAACGTTACTACTAAAGCTGTCGTAGTCGTTACGGTCTGACCTGTCCAACTTACAACACCACCTGTCTCACTACCTGTACCACTAATATTCGTAATATTACTATACCCTGCAGGAACAATATCATCAATATCAACTCCCGTAGCATCATTTGGACCTGCATTACTAACTGTGATCGTAAAAGTAACAACATCGCCAACATTCGGAGTTGGGTTACTCACCACCTTGGCAATACTTAAATCTGAACTTTGTGGAGTTACTTCAAAATTAGCCTCGTCATCCTCATCCTGATCTCCATCATCATTGTCAGGGGTACTATCTGGATCAAATTGATCACTCGCTGTTACTTCTACAACATTATTATACTCTCCTGCAACACCGGTTGGCGCCAATACTTCAACATCATAGGTTAAAGTAAGTGTACCTGTAGCGGCTGTTAATGATAAACCACTCCAATTAATAGTATTACCTGTCAATCCACCTCCATTACTAATGTTAGTAATATTCGTATATCCTGACGGAACTATATCTGATATCCCTATTCCTGTAGCATCGTCAGTACCATTATTAGTCAATGTAATTTCAAATGTAATTACATCT
>NZ_JAGJEB010000037.1:0-901 GCF_018100855.1 Aquimarina sp. MMG015 | reverse complement strand
TAGCGCCTGTTGGTGCATTAACTGTAGCAGTATAGGTCACTGTAATCGAACTATTTGTAGGTACAAATAAATTTGTCCAAGCAGCAGTGTTATTAGGAACATCTGCTGTACCTGTATCATTAACAGTACCTAATGTTAATCCAATAGGTAAGACATCTTCTACTGAAACTCCGGTAGCATTACTTGTACCATCATTGGTAATCGTTAATTCATATACTAATGTATCTCCTACATTAGGCGTAGCACTACCACTTTGTAATCCTTTGCTAATACTTAAATCTGCTTCCTGGGGTGGAATCGTAATACTATCCTCATCATCATCAGCAATACCGTCTCCATTATCATCAACTGTATCATCACTTGTCGGATCACTATCTGGATCAAACTGATCACTAGCCGTAATCTGAGCAGCATTCGTGTATTCGCCAGCTGTTCCCGTGGGTGCATTGACTGTAGCTGTATAGGTTAAGGTAATACTTCCATTATTAGAAGGGATACTCAAGCCACTCCAATTCGCAGTATTATTTGGAAGATCTGGAGTACCTCCATTATTAACGGTTACTAAGGTAAACCCTGCTGGAAGAACATCTTCTACTGATACGCCTGTAGCAGCATCTGGACCAGCATTACTAACAACTAAACTAAAGGTAACTGTATCGCCAACATTTGGACTGCTATTATCAATACTTTTCTTAATACTCAAATCCGATGATTGAACAGTAACAACTGCTGTGTCCTCATCATCATCAGCAATACCATCTCCATTATCATCAACTGTATCATCCTGCGTCGGATCACTATCTGGATCAAACTGATCACTCGCGGTGATCTGTGTTTGATTGAGATACTCATCAGCAGCTCCCGTTGGAGCATCTACAGTAACATCAAAACTTAATACCAG
>NZ_JAGJEB010000036.1:0-927 GCF_018100855.1 Aquimarina sp. MMG015 | reverse complement strand
TCTAAAAACAATGATTTTTTTTCTAACTCTTCCAATTGTTTTTGAGTTGGTAAACCATGAATATCAGTTTTTTTTTGATTTAAAAATTCAACAATGGATCGTTGGTAAAAATCAATAGCTTTGTCATACTTTTTTTCTTTATATGCAAGTTTGCCAAATCCAAAATAAATAGATTTTAATAAGGCTGGTTTATGCTTAACTAATGCTAATGACTTATTGAAATATTCTTTGGAAGTGTCAGTGTCTAAATCAATATATGCTAACCCAAGGTTATAGTATGAAGAAGATTGGTATCTCTTGTTGTTTATTTCTTTGGCTATTGATAATGCTTCGCAATAATATTCAATGGCTTTTTGTAGATTTTCTTTTTTACTGTTTTCGTGATATTCAATAGCTAAGTTAGATTTAATTAGATACTTGTTTTCTTTTTTGTTTTTTTTTGTTTTTTTTAATAGAGAATCAGCTGTCAATAGATGCTTTATCACATTTTTTCTTCCTTGAGAATCTCGAAAACTTCTATATGAAAAAGCGACAAGTATATGGTTACTAATTATTTTTTGCTGATCCTTTGTTGGATCTAAATATTCGAACACTTTTAATCGACTTTCAACAGCATTGTAGGGGTCTTGAAGAACATTATAAATATCGGCTAAATAATTATAGGATCTTGTATTCAATGATCCTTTTTCAAAAGGAATTGCGTTCTTTATAGCTTTTATAGCCTTGTGATAGTTTTTATATTTTTTGTAAAAGAACCCAAGATTGATATAACTATTTTTTAGTAATTCTTTTTCAAAAGGAATTGCTTTTTTTTTAGATTCAATTGCAAGTTTTGTATAGTATATGGTTTGTTCTTTATTTTTTTTTCGATAAAACCATTTTCCTAATTCATGAGCATCAGTACCAAGTTGAGCGTAGTTATTTTGA
>NZ_JAGJEB010000035.1:0-1027 GCF_018100855.1 Aquimarina sp. MMG015 | reverse complement strand
AGCATTTAGATAAGAGTTTTGATTATTAGTTGCAATCCCTTGATCTAAATGTGTGTTGACTTTTGTTTTTAAAATCCTTAAAAGCGATGACTTTTTTTCTACTTCTGAGAGTTGTTCTTTGGTTGGCTGTTGATTAATATTAGTTTTGTTTTTGTCAAAAAAATCTGCAATAGATTTTTGATATAAATGTATAGCTTTATTGTATTCTTTTTCTTTATAAGCAAGCATCCCATATCCTAAATAGATGGATTTTAATAATTCAGGTCTATTTTTTACCAATACTAGTGATTTATCAAAATATTCTTTGGCTATTATCACATCTAACTCAATATATGCTAAACCTAAATTATAGTAAGAAGAACATAAATAATGATCACTTTTCATCTCTTTTGCTATTTGAACAGATTTAAGATAATATGATACGGCTTTTTGGAGGTTTTTAGTTTCACCATTCTTGATATAATCAATATCGCCGTTTTCGTGATATTCAATACCTAAATTTAAGTTTATTAAATATTTATCTTTTTTATCAAGGTTCTTAATTATAGTTGTAATTGAATCTGCTAAAAGTAGATGTCTTACAACTTGTTTTCCAGTTTTAATTTGTCCCATGCTTCTGTATGAAACGCCTACTTTAATATGATTGTCTATGATCTTTTGTCGATCTTTTATAGGGTCTAAATACTGAAATATTTTTAAACGATTTTCAACAGAATTATAAGGATCTTGTAATTTATGATAGATGTTAGCTAAATAGTTGTATGCCCTTATATTTAAGGAACGTTTTTTTAGAGGAACTGCTTTTTTAAAAGCTTCGATAGCATCTTCATAATTTTCATATTTATAGTAGAAATATCCTAGATTGATATAACTGTTCTTTAATAATTCTTTGTCAAAAGGAATTGCTTTTTTTTTAGCTTCTATAGCAAGTTGAGTGTAATAGATGGTATTCTTCTTATTCTTTTTTCGATAAAACCATTTTGCTAATTCATGAGTGTCTGCGCCAAGCTGTGTATAGTTGTTTTGT
>NZ_JAGJEB010000034.1:0-1040 GCF_018100855.1 Aquimarina sp. MMG015 | reverse complement strand
CGTTAGCAAACATATAAAATGATTGATCGAAAAAACAGAAATAAGCTTGCTGAATCTTGTCGGCATTATTGGTCTTGTTTGATTGATAATTTCGAATTTGATGAAATCAACTTCACTTTAACAACTAAGGATAAAGGAGTAAGTGAAATTAAACATCAACTTTGGTACTTATATGACGACATACGAACTCACAAAAATCAAGGGAAATGGAAAATGGCAAAGTCAGATGAAGAAGTCTTAAAAAGGACCATTCTTTTTCTTAAATCTGATTTTGAATATCAATGGTCTGAGCCTTCATTAATTAAAAATATAAAAAAATACTTAAGCCAATTGTTTCGAATAAAAAATGAAACTATTAACATAACTCAATCTGGAGATAAAGAATACTGGCCTTTTTTCTCAAAAGAGCAATATGAAAATGCTTTATCTAAACCGAAATACTTAAATAACAGTGTTTACTAACATTCAATAAGATGTTCAAAAAACTTTTTAGGAAAGAGAAAATCACTCAGGTTAATTTTGATAAATTTGAACTTAATTTATCTGTACAAGGGAAAGAATCTATTAAAAAATTCTGCAACCGAACTGATAAAGAAAGAATGGGAGACATAATGGTATTGGGAGATAAAGGTGATAATAATTTCTTCTACCTAATTTACTATGCTGCCTTATTTGACTCTGACCTAAATGTACGATTTGCAGCCTTAAAAAGAATACCAAATTTTCAAGATAACCAAAATTTCGATTTACTAATTGATAATCTGAATAAACCTGGAGTTGGTGAAAATTTAGAACCTTACTATTCAATGATGCTGTGCAATTTAGGTGAAATTACTCCTGAAGAATTGAATAACAGAATGTCAAAATAAACGTTTGCTAACAACATATATGTGATCATAGCAGCTAAGTGATGAATCTAATGGTTATTGTATATTTATGAAGGCGCAATGCTTGCACAAAGGGAAGTTAGCAATCAATGCGCAGAAAAATCAAAAAGCAAGGTAACATTTTGCCTTGCTACGACACATATATTAAACGTT
>NZ_JAGJEB010000033.1:0-1131 GCF_018100855.1 Aquimarina sp. MMG015 | reverse complement strand
GTAAGTAATTTGAAGAAACATTTGAAAAAAATATTAATACTTCTAATCGGAATTCAATATTGTGTATTCGGACAAGAATTTTCGCAACTCAAATCTGAATTAAATATCAAATTCCCTAACGATTCAATAGTTGGGGACAATGTTTGGGCTTTTTATGAAGAAATGGCTAATATTAAGGAAATTGATAAGAGCATTGTAAAAAAATATTTAAATGGTTCAAACATTTATCAAGTAACATTAACCAATTATTTAGGCTATCATATAGAAGATGCTGATTGTTTAGTAATTTTCAACAATAAAACATCTGAATTAGAATTAATTCCACCAATCTGGTTTGACCTATCAATGGATGACTTTTTCTCTAAGTTTTTTGGCAAACAGTTCGAATCGAAATCTGAACTAAAAAAGTTTATATTTCAAATACAAGAATTGATGTTAACTGGCTCTGTTCTAAAAAGCTTTGAAAACAATAAGTTCGAATCTAACAAAATTTCTTTTGATTTAATAGAAACTAGAAGATCTAAAAAGAAAGTTTGGAGAAGAATGGAAATCGAAATCAAAGACAACGTAATGATTGACTTTATAAAAGATAATTAAAAACTACTTACAACAACATATATGTGATCATAGCAGCTACGTGATGAATCGAAAGGTTATTGTATTTTTGGTAAGGCGCAATGCTTGCTCCAAAGTAAAAGTTAGCAACCAATGCGCAGAAAAGTCGAAAAACAGGGTAACAATTTGCCCTGCTACGACACATATATTAAACGTTATATTTAACGCTCCTACTCAATCTAGACTGACAGATATACAGCTTGAATAAAAAAACGACTAGCAATTCATAATCGTTGAAAACAGCCTGATTAAACACCTGATTGAAAAAAAAATGAAAATTTGGGGTAAGATTTTAAATCTAAATGAACTATTAATAAAAAAGACTGACTTTTGTAATTGTATGGTCTATAACATAACAACTTGACAATTTTGCTGCAAAGCAATACCTGTCGCTATAAAATATAACAACGTGTATAGTTCATTACTTCGGAATTTCATCCTGAAATTCTTTCGCTGCTGAACATTGGTCATCGTTTTTTTTACTACTTTAGTATAAGTAACAAACCATACACAAAA
>NZ_JAGJEB010000032.1:0-1142 GCF_018100855.1 Aquimarina sp. MMG015 | reverse complement strand
AATGCCTCAGATCCTGATGGAGATGTTGATCGAGTTAATTTTAAAGTTAATGGTGGATATTATGATCAAGATCAAACGGCTCCTTATACTGTAACTTGGACACCGACTTCAGCTGGCACATACACTATAGGAGCACGAGCTTTTGAAGAAGGACAAGAAGGGCTTTCTACAGAAGTTTCAAGAACTGTGATTGTTAAAACACCAACTAGTAATCAAGCTCCAAATGTTTCATTTGCTTCACCATCTGGTAACATTACTGTAGATGAGGGATATGATCTAACAGTAGTTGCAAATGCTTCTGATTCTGATGGAAGTGTTTCTAATGTAAAATTATATATTAATAATAGTCTTATTCGTCAAGAGAATGTAGCACCATATGAGTGGGGTCATGATAGTTCTCCAAATCCACAAGAGTTAAATGGAAGATCTGCTGGGACGTATACAGTTAAAGCTGTAGCTACTGATAATGATGGTAAACAAAGTGAAGCCACTTTTGCTTTAACTGTAAAAGGAGATGATGATAATGGAGGCGATGGAGATGGTAATAATAGTTGTTCATTTGGTACACCTATCAATAGCGGTCTTAGTGCTATGGATAAGATATCATATTCTAATGTTCATATTTTAGGAAGTGATGGTCCAAAACTTGGTAATTTTCGAAAGTTTACTATTAATTGGGTTCCTTCTAATAACGGATTATATCAGTTTGCAATCAATACAAATAATGGTTCACCAGATTGGTATGTAGACTTTAAAACTACAATGACTTTTCAGTTGAAGAATTCTAATCCAGAAGTTACTTTGAATAATACTGGATTTGAAGGTTTAGATGGATCTTATTGGGTCACACAAGAAGCTAATAGTTTTGTGATGGTTTCTAAGATAAAGGACTTCGCTATATATTTCAGTAACTCATCATCTGTTCCAGATTGTAATCGATCTTCAGGTATTGATAATATTGAAGAGAAGATGATTGTTTATCCTAATCCTGTCAAGGATAATGTTATCTACATTGGTGGTTTGTCTACAAAGACTAAGGTCTTACAGATTGTTGATCTCCAAGGACGAATAATCAAAGAATTAAATTCTACAAACACTTCAGAAACTATGGATGTTTCAGAACTTCCTTCTGGTCCATATTT
>NZ_JAGJEB010000031.1:0-1169 GCF_018100855.1 Aquimarina sp. MMG015 | reverse complement strand
TCTCCGTCATTATCAAGATCTACATCTGTTGTATCTGTAGGATCATCAGAAAGATCAATAACATCATCTCCATTTGGATCCTGACCAGTCACTGTAGCTTGATTTATAACTTCTCCTAATAGAATATCCTCTGCCGTTAATACATAAGTAGCAGTGAATGTGGTCATATCTATCTCACCAACTGCTAGATCTATTGGACCTCCAGTAACAACAATACCTGGTAATGGATCTGTAAGAATAATATTAGTAACATCAACATTACCTGTGTTCTCTACCGTAAAGGTATACTGAATCTCATCGCCTACATTTGGCAAATCATCACCATTAACATCAACATAGAAACCTGTCTTAGTTAAAGCTAAATTAGGTAGCTGTTCAATATCCGTAATCGTCTCATCATTTGTAGGGTCATTATCTCCATTATCATCAACAGTCTCATCTCCATTATCAGATATATCGATAACATCATTATCATCAGGATCATCTCCAATTACAGTTGCACTATTGATCACTTCTCCATTGTTAATATCAGCTTGTGAAATTGCATAAGTAGCAGTTGCCGTTCCTGTTTCTCCTGGAGCTAAAATAGATGGTGTAACTGGTAGATTAATACTTCCTGTTAGCATATCATCTATGAAGATATTATCAATTGTTACATTTCCTGTATTAGTAACTGTAAAAGTGTATGTAATAACATCTTCTACATTAGAACCACTAACCACTCCTGTTTTAACTAAAGTTAATTCTGGAACTGGAACTGTATAGTTTGTCTCATCATCCTCTATCGGGGTATCTGCATCTGGAGTACTATCCGGTGTACTATCTGGATCAAAGTTATCACTCGCTGTAATTTCAGCAAAATTCGTATAATTACCTGTATCTGTAATTACAGCAGTATAGGTTAACACTAATGGAGTTGTTGTTGAAATATCTAAACCATTCCAACTAATAATACTTCCACTAATGGTACCACCATTACTAATACTACCAATTGCAGTATATCCATCAGGAATCGTATCTCCAACACCAACACCTGTAGCATCATTTGGACCATCATTACTAATTGTAATGCTAAAGGTCACTGTATCTCCAACACTAATCACAGTATTAGTATCTGCATCAGTAGTTAATACTGCACTCTTAGCAATACTTAAATCATTTGCTGTATT
>NZ_JAGJEB010000030.1:0-1403 GCF_018100855.1 Aquimarina sp. MMG015 | reverse complement strand
TACCAATGATAAAGCGACTGCTACCATCACCTCTGATTTCTATAAAAATCTAAGCGAAGGTCAAACCAAATCCGAGGCTTTACGAACAGCAAAACTTAAGTATCTTAAAAACAATACCGATGCAGAAGCATCACCTCATTATTGGGCTTCTTTAGTATTGATAGGAGATAGTGGAACGTTGTTGCCCACTACTAATTACACCAATTACATTATCTTAGGTATCGTGACATTACTATTAATAATATTGGGAGTTTTTATTTACAAAAGAAAGAGTAAGCAACGTAAAAGTCGCATTTAATGATGAAACGTATATTACTATTATTGTTTTTTTCAATAAGCTGTCTGTCCGTTTACACTCAAAAAATGTCTCCTGTATTAGATTCTATTCTAATTAGTAAGGAGAATGATACTATTAAAAAACGTCTATATACTCAACTTTTCGAAACTTATGAAAAACAAAATAACTACACCCAATTAGGCGCAGATGCTCATGAATTAGCAAAATGGTTTTATCGAAAAAAAAATAAAAAAAATACCATCTATTACACAGAACTTGCCATTGAAGCAAAAAAAAAGGCAATTCCCTTTGATAGGGAATTACTTAAAAACAGTTATATTAATCTTGGGTATTTTCACAACAAATATGAAAACTATCATAAAGCTATAAAAGCTTTAAAAAAAGCTGTTCCTCTAAAAAAACATTCCTTAAATATAAGGGCATATAATTATTTAGCTAACATTTACTACAAATTACAAGATCCCTATAATTCTGTTGAAAATCGTTTAAAAATATTTCAGTATTTAGACCCTATAAAAGATAGACAAAAGATCATAGACAATCATATTAACATAGGAGTTTCTTACAGAGATATGGGAGTTAAAACCAGAAAACAAGTAATAAGGCACTTACTTTTAGCTGACTCTCTGTCAAAAAGCGCAGATAAACCTAATTTAGATGATGAATATGTAATTACATCCAATATAGCTATAGTATTTCATCAATATGGTGATGAAGAATACATCAAAACCGGTACTACGAAAAACCTATTAAAAGCAATTTCTTATTATAAAAAGGCAATCATAATTGCAAAAAAAATAAAACGAAAAGACTATCTCTCTTCTAGCTACTACAATTTAGGTTTGGCTTATATAGAAATAAACGCTGATATTGCAGAAAATTATTTTGATAGTTCATTGAAATTGATAAATCACAAAACGCAATTATTAAAATCTATTTATTATGGTTACGGTAAGGCTGCATATAAGAAAAAACAATATGATAAAGCCATTGGCCTCTATCAACAATCTATTGCTGGGTTTTTTAACATCAAAAATCCTGAAAAAAATTGGCACCCAATTCAAAAACAATTAGTAGAATTAGAAAAAAAGTGGTTACTTCTTGG
>NZ_JAGJEB010000003.1:0-501957 GCF_018100855.1 Aquimarina sp. MMG015 | reverse complement strand
GCGAGTGATCAGTTTGATCCTGATAGTGATCCGACGCAGGATGATACCGTAGATGATAATGGAGATGGTATTGCCGATGATGATGAGGATAGTATAACAATTCCTCCTAGACAAGCCGATTTATCACTTACTAAAATTGTGGTAGATGGCGATACAACTCCTTTAATTGGATCAGAAATTACATTTGAAATTAGAGTGTTTAATGATGGGCCGCAAGACGCTACTGGTGTTGAAGTCCTTGACTTATTACCCTCAGGATATGACTTTATCTTATATAGTTCTACTGCGGGAGTCTATGATGAGACAACAGGTGTATGGCAAGTAGGTAATGTTCCTTCAGGAGAATCAGAAACATTATTAATCGATGTTTTGGTGAATCCTACTGGAGATTATCTAAATATTACTGAAGTTATAGCATCCGATGTTTTTGATATAGATTCTCAACCTAACAATGATGATGGAGATCAGAGTGAAGATGATGAAGATAGTGCTATTGTTACTCCAGTAGAAGCTATAGCGGATTTATCATTAACCAAAGTTGTTGTGGATGGAGATACTACTCCATTAATTGGATCTGAAATAACTTTCCAGATTACAATTACAAATGATGGTCCACAAGATGCCACGGGTGTAGAAGTAACTGATTTCCTTCCTTCGGGATATGATTTTGTTCTATTTAGTTCTACGGTTGGTGGATATAATGAGGCTACTGGGGTTTGGACTGTTGGTAATATTGCAAGTGGAACTTCCGAAACATTATTAATCGATGTTTTAGTAAATCCAACAGGAGATTACTTAAATATAGCTCAAGTAACTGCTTCTGATGTTTTAGATATAGATTCAAGTCCAAATAATGATGATGGTGATCAAAGCGAAGATGATGAAGATAGTGAGATTGTAACTCCTGTTGAGTCAATAGCTGATTTATCACTTGTGAAGACTGTAGTGGATGGTGATACTTCACCAAGAGTAGGAACTGAAATTACTTTTCAGATAACTGTTGCCAATGATGGACCTCAGGATGCGACTGGTGTAGAAGTTACCGATCTGTTGCCTTCAGGGTTTGATTTTGTGTTATTTAGTTCCTCAACAGGTAGTTATAATGAAACAACAGGTGTTTGGACCGTTGGGAATATAGCAAGTGGTACATCTGAAACCTTATTGATTGATGTTTTGGTGAACGGTTCTGGAGATTACTTAAATGTGGCAGAAATTTCAGCTTCTGATATTTTAGATCCCGATTCTGCTCCAGGAAATGATGATGGTGATCAGAGTGAAGATGATGAGGATAATCAATTAATTTCACCAGTTGATGCAATAGCTGATTTGTCTTTAGAAAAAACGGTTGTAGATAATGATATTACACCAAATGTTGGAGATGAGATTACGTTCCAGATTACGGTAACGAATAATGGACCTGATCCAGCGACCAATGTAGAAGTGGTTGATCAATTACCAGTTGGTTTTGACTTTATACTTTTTAGTGCTACTTCCGGAACCTATGATGAAACAACAGGTGTATGGGATGTAGGTACAGTTCCGAATGGAAGTACACAGACATTATTTATTGATGTCTTAATAAATTCTCCTTCTGGTACAACTGATGAATATATCAATGTCGCAGAAATTACTGCTAGTGATCAAATAGACCCTAATAGTACTCCTGGTAATGACGATCTTTCAGAAGACGATCAAGATGATATTCAGGTATTTGTAGAACAGGCAGATCTTAGTCTTGATAAATCAGTGAGTAATGTAAATGCTAATGTAGGAGAAGTTGTAACATTTACATTGCAAATTGATAATGCAGGACCTGATACAGCTACTGGTGTTGCTTTACAAGATATTCTACCTATTGGATACAGTAATATCACAAATATTAGTAATGGAGGAGTATTAACAGGGAATACGATTGACTGGACTGGATTAACTGTAACCACGGCAGGATTAACTATAACCTACGATGCTACTGTTAATATGCCAACACTAGAAGATGGAGAATATGTGAACATAGCACAGATAATCGCAAGTGATCAGTTTGATCCTACTAGTGATCCTAATAACGATGATGGTGATCAGAGTGAAGATGATGAAGATAGTGCATTCATAGAAACTCCGGTTGCAGATATTCAAGTGATCAAAACTGTAAGTGATCCTAATCCTGCTATTGGTGATATAATCACATTCACCATTACAGCAAATAATTTAGGCTCTCTAGATGCTACAACTGTAGAAATATTAGATCAGCTTCCTACGGGATATAGTTTTGAATCTTTTACAGCTACCTCAGGAACTTATAGCGAAGTATCTGGTATATGGTCAATTCCGATAGTAGCTGGTAATAGTTCTGAAGTACTAGAAATTACGGTAGAGGTTCTTGATGTAGATGATTATGTAAATATAGCTTCTCTTGTGTCATTGGATCAAATAGACGGCAATGAGGATAATGATGAGAGTCAAGTTACAATTGAAACGATTTGTTTAACTGTGTTTAATGAGTTTTCACCAAATAATGATGGTGTAAATGATCAATTCTATATCGATTGTATAGATAGATATCCCAACAATAAACTGACCATATATAACAGATGGGGAAATATCGTATATCAAAAAGATGGATATGATAACACATTTGATGGAACATCAAACGGTAGAGCCGTTTTATATACGGAGGATAAACTTCCAGTAGGAACTTATTACTACATTCTAGATTTAGGAGACGGTAATGAGCCAAAAGCTGGATGGTTATATATCAATAGATAAAAAACCTACCGATGAAAAAGAACAGTAAAATAGAAAATCTACTTTCGAAAAATTTGATAAAGACAATGAATATTGATATCAGAAAAAATATAGGGATTCTAATAGTATTTATATCCTTTGGAATGTATGCTCAGCAAGATCCGCAATTTACACAGTATATGTATAATACGATGAGTGTAAACTCCGCTTACGCAGGATCTCGAGGAAATCTTAGTGTTACAGGAATTCATCGTTCTCAATGGGTAGGAATTGATGGGGCGCCAAGAACACAAACCTTAACAGTCGATTCTCCTATAGGAAAAAAGGTAGGTCTAGGATTGTCGATTGTAAACGACCAAATAGGTCCTTCTGATGAGTTTTATGTTGATTTAAATTTTTCCTATACAATTCAAGCTTCTCAAACTCATAAATTATCTTTTGGAGTTAAAGGTGGAGGAAGGCTCTTTAGTCTAGATTGGACAAGAGGTCAATCTCAAAACCCAGATGTATTGTTTCAACAAAACATCGACAATAGGTTTTTGCCCACTGTTGGAGCCGGATTATATCTGCATGGTGAAAAAAGTTATTTAGGAATATCTATTCCAAACTTCTTTACAGATCAACATTATGATGATATTGAACAATCACTAGCCTCAGAACGATTACATTTTTTCTTAATAGGAGGATTGGTATTCGATATCAATGCAAATACCAAATTTAAACCTGCGTTTCTGTTAAAACATGTTGTGGGAGCTCCTTTAATAGTCGATTTATCAGCTAATTTTATGTTTTACGATAAATTTAGATTGGGAGCATCTTATCGTTGGGATGATTCATTCAGTGGTCTCGCGGGATTTCAAGTTTCCCCAGGATTGTTAATAGGATATGCTTATGATTACACTACTACCGAGTTACAACAGTTTACAACAGGTAGTCACGAAATTATGATACGTTTTGAATTGATATCAGCAGAAAAGAGATTAAAGTCACCTAGATTCTTCTAAAAAGTACTCAATAATGAAAAGAATTATTACTATACATATTTTATTGATTTTTTCAATTACAATTTCGGCTCAGAAAAAATATAAACGAGCAGATGATTTATTTTCTAAAATGTGGTATATACAGGCCGCTAAGGAATATGAAGCAGTTATTGATGAAGGAGATAATTCGATCGAAGTATTACAAAAAGCAGGAGATGCGTATTACTTTAATACTGATATGGAGAATGCTTTTAAATGGTATGATAAATTGATATCAGAGTATCCTAATGAAGTTAATCCAGAATATATTTTCAGATATGCGCATTCATTAGAAGGTTTAGGCGAATATAAATTAGCAAAGAAGTGGATGAAAAAATTTGCTAAAAAAACGAAAACCAATGATCCTCGTGCTACCAAATATGCACAAGAAGAAGTTACTATAGAAGATATTCTAGATATAGAGCCACAGTTCGTTCTTAGAAACCTTTCGATAAATACGGAGTATTCAGATTTTGGGCCAATGTATTACAGAGATAGTTTAGTGTATGCTTCTGCAATAGATTCGTCATATTATCACGAAAGAAAATATAGATGGAATGAGCAGCCTTTTCTTAATTTGTACTTAGGTAAAATGAATACATTAGAAAATGATGTTATAAAATCAGAGAATTTCTCTGAAACGATAAATACAAAATATCATGAAGCAACTGTTTCTTTTTCTGTAGATAATAACAAGGTTTATTTTACTCGTAACAACTTCAATGGAGATTTAGGAAGAGATGAAGAGGGGATTAATCATCTTAAGCTCTACAGTGCTGTTTTAGAAGAAGATAGAAAAGGAAATCAAATATGGACTGATATAAAAGAATTACCGTTTAATGGAGAAGATTACTCAGTAGGACATCCAGCAGTTAGCCCAGATGGAAAACAATTATATTTCGTGTCAGATATGCCTGGTTCGATTGGAGCTACCGATGTATTCGTAGTTGATATATTGGATAATGATGAATATTCTAAACCTAGAAATCTAGGGAATCAGATTAATACATATGGTAGAGAAATGTTCCCTTATATAACGGAAGAGAGGTTGTATTTTGCTTCAGATGGACATTTAGGACTTGGAGGATTAGATGTTTTTGAATCTAATTATGTGGTCAATAATTATTTTGAAACTCCTGTAAATTTGGGATCTCCACTTAATAGTAAATTAGATGATTTTGGATTCATAATAAGAGAAGATAAGAATACTGGATTTGTTTGTTCTAATAGAAAACAAGGAAAAGGAGATGATGATATTTATTCATTTGAAAGGATTCCTGTAGAAAAATGTGCTCAAAACGTCTATGGATATGTTTCCAACAATAAAACCGGTGAGCGAATTACGAATGTTAAGGTAGTATTGTTTTCTAACGGTGGAGAACAAATACAAGAAACTATCACAGACGTAAATGGAGATTATAATTTCGTTACACCAATTGATTGTGATGAAAAATATAAGGTCATTGCCCAAAAACAAGGGTATAGCCCAAATGATAAAGAATTTAAAACAGCTAGACAGACTGGTAAAACAGAAGTGCCGTTGGGTCTTGATACTGTAAGTGAACTAATTGTAGAAGAAAATGGTTTACTCAAAATTAAGATAGGAATAATCTATTTTGATTTAGATAAATCTTTTATAAGAAATGATGCAGCCATAGAACTTAATAAAATTGTTTTGTTAATGACCCAGTACCCTAATATGGTTATCAAAATTGAATCACATACAGATTCTAGGTCTCCTGATGATTATAATCTTGCCTTATCAGATCGAAGAGCTAAATCAACAAGAGAATATATTATTTCACAAGGAATTGAATCTAGTAGAATCGAAAGTGCGATAGGTTATGGAGAAACACAATTGATTAATAATTGTGGTAATGAAAATCCTTGTTCAGAAGCAGATCATCAACTTAATAGAAGGTCAGAATTTATTATCACTAAAATGTGATTTGATCTAATATTACAATGGTGAAAAACAAATAAAATAAAAAGAGCCGAATCATATGATTCGGCTCTTTTGCAGTGCGGGCGGAGAGACTCGAACTCTCACACCTCGCGGCACTAGATCCTAAGTCTAGCGTGTCTACCAATTCCACCACGCCCGCATTAAAACCTTTATAAAACTTAGGACTATTTATAAAAGCGAGTGCAAATATAAACAATACTTTTAAAATAAAAAGTCTCAGTAAATTTTTTTAGTACTTTTAGACAAAATTAATTCAATCCAATGCAAAATATTAAATCTTACGTTCAGGAACATAAAGAGCGTTTCATCAACGAGCTTCTTGAATTACTAAAAATACCATCTATTAGTGCAGATTCTGCATATAAGAATGATGTTATTAAGACTGCTGATGAAATTAAGAAGAGTCTAGAAAATGCAGGTTGTGATCTTGTAGAGATATGTGAAACTCCTGGATATCCTATAGTTTATGGCGAAAAGATAATAAACCCTGATCTTCCTACTGTTTTAGTATATGGTCACTATGATGTACAACCACCTGATCCAATTGACCTTTGGGATAGTCCACCTTTTGAACCAGTAATTAAAAAAACCGAATTACATCCAGAAGGCGCAATCTTTGCAAGAGGTTCTTGTGACGATAAAGGGCAAATGTATATGCATGTTAAGGCAATGGAACTCATGACTAAGACAGATCAACTTCCTTGTAATGTTAAGTTTATGATCGAAGGAGAAGAAGAAGTTGGAAGTAATAGCCTTGGCTGGTTTGTAGAAAGAAATCAAGAAAAATTATCGAACAATGTAATTCTTATTAGTGACACTGGGATGATTGCAAAAGATGTTCCTTCGATTACCACAGGATTAAGAGGGTTAAGTTATGTAGAGGTAGAGGTTACTGGACCCAACAGAGATTTACATAGTGGATTGTATGGAGGGGCGGTAGCAAATCCAATTAATATTTTGACCAAGATGATCGCTTCATTACACGATGAGGATAATCATATAACAATCCCAGGTTTTTATGATAAGGTAGAAAACCTTTCTATAGAAGAACGTGCAGAAATGTCAAAAGCACCATTCTCGTTAGATGCTTATAAAAAATCATTAGATATTAATGCTGTTTATGGAGAAGAAGGGTATACAACTAACGAACGTAATTCAATTCGTCCAACATTAGATGTAAATGGAATTTGGGGAGGATATACAGGAGAAGGAGCTAAGACGGTTATCGCAAGTAAAGCATACGCTAAGATCTCGATGCGTTTAGTGCCCAATCAAGATTGGAAAGAAATAACAGAACTCTTTAAGAATCATTTCGAAAGTATTGCACCAGAGGCAGTAACTGTAAAAGTTACTCCGCATCACGGAGGACAAGGATATGTAACTCCAATAGATAGCATAGGATATCAAGCAGCGAGCAAAGCATACCAAGATACATTTGGTAAAACTCCTATTCCGCAAAGAAGTGGAGGAAGTATTCCAATCGTTTCTTTATTCGAAAAAGAATTAAAGAGTAAGACAATTCTTATGGGGTTTGGATTAGATAGTGATGCGATTCATTCACCCAATGAACATTTTGGTGTTTGGAATTATCTAAAGGGTATAGAAACCATCCCGTTGTTTTATAAATATTTTACAGAATTATATAAATAACAAAGAATTTTTTAAGCTTATCTTTTAATTAAACCACTCATTTAGAGTGGTTTTTTTTGTTCTAAATAAAAAAATATTTGGAAATATAAATTTTTATTCTACATTTGTAGAGTTAATTCTAACAATGTAGAGCAATGCAATTATCTAAAGCCGAAGAACAATTAATGAAATACCTCTGGAAACTAGAAAAAGCTTTCATGAAAGACTTACTAGATGCTTTCCCAGAACCTAAACCGGCAACTACTACGGTCGCTACTTTATTAAAAAGAATGACCGACAAAGGATTTATAGATTATGCTTTATACGGAAAATCCAGAGAGTATTATCCACTGGTAAAAAAGACAGATTATTTTTCAAAGCATGTAAACGGTTTGATAAAGAATTTTTTTAACGATTCTGCATCCCAGTTTGCATCTTTTTTTACTTCTGAGACGAATTTGTCAACCTCAGAATTAGAAGAACTTAAAAAGATTGTAGATAAAGAACTTTTAAAGAAACAAAAATGATAACATATATAATTAAGTCATCCCTTTGTTTAATACTCCTATGGGGATTCTATAAGTTGTTTTTAGAAAAAGAAAATATTCATTTTGTAAAGAGGTTTTATTTGCTATTTAGTTTAATTTTTGCATTCATAATACCTTTAATTACTCTAACCTATCAGGTCGAAGTGACTGCCGAACCTGAGGTAGTTTCAGAAATAGCAACTCCTTTATTAGTAGAATCTAATATTGCTGTAGTAGATGAACCGATTAATTACCTTCAGATTGTTTTGTGGAGTATGTATGGGATTGGAGTTTTGATTTTTGGCTTTCGGTTTATCCGAAATATTACAAGTCTTTCTAAAAAAATTAGAACTAATGAAAGACTTGAAGAACGATCGCATATTAATGTTTTACTAAGTAATTCGATCGTTCCGCATACCTTTCTTAGCTATATTTTCGTGCCCAAGAAAGAATTTCAGGATAAAAAAATCCCTGAAGAAGTTTTACTTCATGAAAAAACACATGTATTACAAAAACATACATTAGATATACTGTTTGTAGAAATTCTACAAGTTTTATTTTGGTTTAATCCTTTATTTATTTTTATAAAAAGATCTATAAAGTTAAACCACGAGTTCCTTGCGGACCAAAATGTATTGAAACAACAATTTTCAATACAAAAATACTTTGATTTACTCGTTAATTACCCTGCTAGCTCTAATCAAGCTGTATTATCGAGTCCTATTAATTATTCATTAACAAAAAAACGATTACAGATGATGACTAAAGAATTTTCTAAAAAAAGAACAATACTTAAACTTACTAGTTTAGTACCTATTCTATTTTTATGCATACTATTTTTTAACAACCAAATAGTAGCTAAAGAAGTAGAGCAACCAATTGATGAAATTACGTATCCTGATGTTGAAGAATTAAATACGCTTGAAGAATCTTCAATTATTGTTTTAAAGGATAAAGAAGAAATTAGTGTTGCAAGTAAAGAACAAAATAGTGTTCAGGACGGAGTTACTAAGGAAATGGTAAAAGAATATGATGTGTGGGCAAAAAATATAAATGCCAAAATCAAAGGTAACAAACCGATTAACATCAAGCAGAGTGAGATTTATCGTATGATAGATATTTATAGGAAAATGACTGCTGAGCAGCGAAAAGGAGTGGAACAGTTTCCAGATATTCCACCGCCACCTCCAGTTCCAGAATCACCAAAAGTAATGAAGGGAGAAAAAAGCAATATTCCGCCACCACCACCTCCGCCAGCTCCAGAAGTAAAGAAAGGGGAGAAGAGTGATATACCTCCACCACCACCTCCTGCTCCTAAGGAGAAAGAATATGACAATAACAAATCCAAAAAATCGGAAAAGATAAAGACGGAAGATGGTTACGCAGAAATTTTGTTATCAGAAGAAGAAGATTGGACAGAAGAGGAAAAATCGGTTTTAAAGGCACAAGTACAAAGAGAATTGGCTAGAGAGCGAGCGGAACTTGCAAGAGAAAAAGCGGAAATTAGAAGAGAAGAAGCAATGGTAAGAGCAGAGGAGTCTAGAATGGGACAAGAAATAGCAATGCTTAGTCAAGAAGAAGCTAGACAAGCAGGAGAAAATGCTCGCGAGAATGCTATGATGAGTAGAGAAGCTGCTGAGAAAGCAAGAGCTATGGCTAGAGAAGCTGCACAAGAATCAAGAGAGCGATCAGAAAAATCAATGCGAAAGGCTGAAGTACAAGCTCGAAAAGCTGAGAAGGCAATGCGAAAAGAAGAAATGAAAGCCAGTAAAAGAGCACGTGAAGCAGAAATGGAAGCCCAAAAAGCGAGAATAGAAGCAGAGGTAGGTGCATATAAAGCAGAACTGGAAGCGCGAAAAGTAATTCGTAAAGCAGAAATGAATGCTCGCAAAGCAGAAATGGAAGCAGAAAAAAAAATGCGTAGGGCAGAAATGAACGCTATGCGAGCAGAGCAGAGAGCAGCGCGGATGGCAGAGAGCAATACGCCTGATAAACTAATAGAAAGAATGGCGAGAAATGATGCTGATTTCTACTATAATGGGAAACAAATTTCTCCTAAAGAAGCTCTTAAACTAGTAGAGGGTTCTAATAACAATATTTCTATAGATGCATCTACAACAAATGGTAAATCAACAGTAAAACTGAAAGATTGATCAAGAGCTTTAGATATTATAAATAATACAAATTATTTAAAACCTCACTTCGGTGAGGTTTTTTGCGCAACATTTATCTAGAAATCAACGTTATAAGTCTATTGTCAATCAAATACACCCTTAGATTATGTTAAAACGATTTTTTATTATGTGCTCGGGAGCAGATGCTGATATTTTGGCTGAAAGCTCTAATGGAGAACAAAACAAGTATGCCGGTATCGGTGCAACTGTATTTTTTACTGCGCTAATGGCTTTTTTAGCAGCTAGTTATGCTTTGTATACAGTGTTTGATAATTATTTTACTGCCGTTTTCTTTGGATTGGTATGGGGACTATTAATTTTTAACCTTGATCGATTTATAGTATCGACTATTAAGAAAAAAGAGAATTTTTTGGATGAACTTTTGCAGGCTTCTCCCAGAATTGTTTTAGCCGTAATTATTGCAGTCGTAATTTCTAAGCCTTTAGAATTAAAGATTTTTGAAAAAGAAATTGATCAGGTTCTTTTAGAACAAAAAAACGATCTAACACTTGCCAATCAGGAACAAATAGCTACGCAATATACTCCAATATTGGAAGGCATTGATGCTGAAATAGTAGCGGTAAAACAAGAAGTTAGTACCAAAGAAGAAGAAGTAAATGAACTGTACGAAACCTATATAGCAGAAGCTGAAGGTAGAAAAGGAACCGAATTAGTAGGTAAAGGTCCAGTGTATAAAGAAAAAAGAGAAAAACATGATGCAATGCTTGCTGAGCTTGTGGAGTTAAAAGAGACAAATGCAGAAAAAGTTGCTGGTTTGGAAATACAAAAAACAGAACTTGCTGCTGAGTACGATAAACAGATAGAAGCATCACAGCCAATAATTGATAATTTTGATGGATTAATGGCTCGAGTAAATGCACTTAATGAATTGCCTTGGCTACCTTCATTTTTTATATTTTTATTGTTTTTAGCTATAGAAACTTCTCCAATTTTTGCAAAGTTACTTTCTCCTAGAGGCGAATATGATTTTAAAATTGAAGATGTAGAAGGCGAAGTAAAAACCTGGACAGCGCAAAAAGCAGATCAGCGTAAAATTTTATTAGCAACGGATCATACAGTTAATGATAGAGTCTACAGCGATATTGCCGAAGAAGATGAATTGTATCAATATAAAAAGAAAATTGCTAGAGAATTGATGCAAAAACAACAAGATGCATTTTATAAAAAGCAAACTGATATATTATAAATCAAAGACCTGAGGGGTAGGTTATACCTTTCAGGTCGAATACTTGATTTTTAAAACCGTCGATCTGGATGAAATACGTTTAGATTTAACGATGGTTTTTTATCCGAAATAATTTCAGAAACTAGTTTTCCTGTTGCTGGGCCCATACTCCAACCCATCATTGCATGTCCGGTGGCAATGGTTAGATTTTTACATTTGTTGGATTTGCCAATATAAGCCATGCCATCTGGAGATACAGGTCGTAAACCACTGGCAGCGTCATTCTTTTCGTTATCAGTAAGAACAATATCAGGATAGTATGTATGAGCAGCTTTGGCAATAGCCTCAACCCTTACTTTGTTAATATTATGATTAATTCCAGCAATTTCCATAGTTCCTGCGAATCGAGTAAATCCTTTCATTGGAGTAATAGCAACTTTAGCCTCTGCTAAGATTGTCGGCATAGTAATACCTAAATTTCTATTAGAATTGATCCGATATCCTTTACCAGCTTCTAACAATAATTTAATTCCAAGTTTTTTACTTAATATTTTCGACCAAGAACCGGCTGCTAATACAAATTCATCAGCAGAATATGCCGTAGTTGTGCTTTTAATGGCAGTGATTTTTCCATTTTCTATTGTTAGGTCAGAAATTTTTTCATTTTTCGAAAAGATCACACCTTGTTTTAAAAGGTATTCTTTTATTTCTTCCATAAATAGATGAGGTGTTGTATGTCCATCACATTCATACAAAATAGCACCTTTAGCCTTGAATTGTACATTAGGTTCAATTTGCTTTAATTCGGAAAATGAGAGGTTTTTAACGGGTAATCCTTCTTTTTGCGCAAGTTCTCCTACACGGATCTCTTCTTCTAGCATAGAATCTGTCTGACAAAGCATTAATAACCCTTTTCGTTCTAAATGGAATTTAAACTGTTCTTGTTCTCTTATTTCAGAATAAAGATCTCTGCTTAGTAGATTTATATCTTTAATGGCAGAAATGCTACGAGCTACATTTTTTGAAGAACAAGATTTATTAAAAGCCCAAGACCATTTTAAAAATTCTTTATTAAGTCGAGGTTTTATGTATAAAGGGCTGGCTGGATTAAACATCCACTTAATTCCTTTCTTCATTACTCCAGGAGCTGCCAAAGGTATGATATGGCTAGGAGTTAGATATCCAGCATTTACATAAGAAGCTCCAAAATCCATAGATGACTGATCTATCACTGTTACTTTATGACCTTCCTTATGCAGATAATATGCAGAACAAAGACCGATTATTCCTCCTCCTATAACAATTACTTCCTTCATTTTTGAATCATAAATTTAAATTACCTGAAAACCGTGAGCATATGGGTCATCTTCATCATCGATAATGATGGTGTTGTATCCATAAATTTTTGCCCATCCTTGTATACTAGGAATAATAGCTTTTTGATTAGCAAGCTCGGTTTCTTCTTCTATTCTTCCAATAAATTTAGAACCGATATAACTTTCGTGTATAAAATCATCTCCCTTTTTCAGTTTTCCTTTTGCATATAATTGAGCCATTCTTGCCGAGGTTCCTGTGCCACAAGGAGAACGATCTATGGCCTTGTCACCATAAAAAACAGCATTTCTTCCTGAAGAGGTAGGGTCTAAAGGATCTCCCGTCCAAAGAATATGACTTACATTTCTAATGGTTTCGTTCTCTGGATGAACAAAATAGTTTGGGTATTTTTTATTAATTCGACCACGCAAAACCTGTGAATATTGAATCAACTTAGAAGCTGTAAAATTATGTATTCCACTAAAGTTTTTCTGAGGGTCTACAATTGCATAGTAATTACCTCCGTAAGCCACATCAAAAATAATTTCTCCAAGTTCTGGACAATCTATAGTTAAATCCTGATTAGCAAGATAGGATTTTACATTTTTCAGGCGAACCCATTCTACTTTTTTTCCAGACTGCTTATAGGTAATCTCAACTAAACCTGCAGGGGCTTCCATTCGTATTTTTCCTGGGGTTCTGGGTTGTATTAATCCTTCTTCGATAGCAATGGTAATAGTACCAATGGTTCCATGACCGCACATAGGTAAACAACCAGATGTTTCAATAAATAATATTGCAAAATCATTTGAAGAATCGCTGGGTTTAAATAAAAAACTACCGCTCATCATATCGTGCCCACGGGGTTCAAACATTAACCCTGTTCTTATCCAATCATATTCTTTTAGGAAATGTTGGCGTTTTTCGCTCATTGAATTTCCTTTAAGATTTGGATGTCCTGTAGTAACTACCCTAACTGGATTTCCGCAGGTATGAGCATCTATACATTTATAAACAGTTTTAGACATGATTAAATCTGATCATGAGTTTGTTTTCCATCTACTAATCGAGAAATATGTAAAGGGTTCTCGTTTTTAAGTTCATTTGGCAGTAAGTTATTTGGCCAGCTTTGATAACTAAATGGTCGTACCCAACGTTTAATAGAATGAATACCAACTGCTGTAAATCTACTATCCGTGGAAGCTGGATATGGACCACCATGGAGCATAGAAGGACACACTTCTACACCTGTAGGCACGCCATTAAAAATTATTCTTCCCACACGATTTTGTAATGCGTTTATTATGGGAGAATACATTTCAATTTCATCATCCTCACCAAGGATAGTTCCTGTAAGTTGCCCTTCTAGATTAGTAATTACAGTTTCTAATTCTTTTATATCCTCACATTGTACAACCATAGAAAATGGACCAAATACTTCTTGATGTAATGTAGTGTTTTCTAAAAATGTTTTTCCTTCTACGGTAGTTATAGTTTGTTTTGCGTGATTAACGGCTACGTCACTTTCGTAATTAGCAGTTATAATTAGGCCTTTTTGTTGTATCGCATTAGTTTTGTTTTTTTCATAGTTACCAATGATATTTGGATGTAGCATACAAGATGGTTCAATTTTTATAATTTCATCAGATAAAGTATTTATAAAATTATCAAGTGATTCACCTTTTATTCCTAGGAGTAAACCTGGGTTTGTACAAAACTGTCCAGTTCCTAGTGTAATTGATTGTGCATAGGTTTTCGCAAGGTCTGCTCCTTTAGAAGTTGTTGCTTTTGGTAAAAGAATAACAGGGTTTACACTTCCCATTTCTGCAAATACAGGTATTGGTTCTGACCGTTGTGATGCTAAGTCAAAAAGAGCTCTTCCTCCTTTTATACTTCCAGTAAATCCTACAGCTTTTACTTTTGGATGCTTAACCAGTTTAGTACCAACCTCGATTCCAGAGCTATTAAGATTAGAGAATACTCCATTAGGCATACCTGTTTTTTTAGCGGCGTTTATAATAGCCGAAGCTACTAGTTCTCCAGTTCCCGCATGCATAGGGTGCGATTTTACAATGACCGGACATCCAGCTGCTAATGCAGCAGCAGTATCTCCACCAGCTGTAGAATAAGCTAAAGGAAAATTACTAGCTCCAAAAACAACTACTGGCCCCAGAGGAACTAGCATTTTACGAATATCTTGTTTGGGGATCGGTTTGCGTTCTAGATTTGCTGTATCAATTGTAGCTTCTACCCAAGAACCATTAGCAACTAACTCCGCAAACATTCTTAACTGACCGATTGTTCTGCCGCGTTCTCCTTTTGCTCTTCCTTCTGGCAGTCCAGTTTCGGACATATATGTGTTAATAAGTGTTTGGTCTAGTTTCAAGATTTCGTCTGCGATAGTATTAAGAAACTCCGATTTTTTTAGACCAGACACTTTTTTAAATGATTCAAACGCATCTGCAGCTAGAGATATTGATTTTTCTATTTCCTCTGAAGAAGCTTCATGAAAAATAGTTTCATTTTCTAGATTTAGTTTAGAATTAAAAGTTTTATATGTTTTGGTACTTTCTGCTGAAAGTTGATTACCAATGTAGTTTTTACCGCTTATCATTAATGACAAATTAGTGAGTTAGTGTTATAATAATTTAATCTATAATAGGAGGATTTTATTCTCCTAGAATTGTTTGTGTTCTGTTAAGAAACCAAAGATTTGTAATTTGGTAGTACTGGTCTTGTTTTTAATCCATTTTCAATGACCTGTAAAACATTTTGACGTTCTTCTCCAATTAATGGAAGTCTTGGAGCTCTTACGTTTTCTGTTCCAATTCCGGTAGCAACCTCTGCTAGCTTAATGTTTTGTACTAATTTAGGATTTATATCTAACTCTAGCAATGGTAAAAACCAACGATAAATTTCTACTGCTTCTTTAATTCGTCCTGCTTTTTGTAGTTCGTAGATCGCTACTGTTTCCTTTGGAAATGCACAAACTAATCCAGCAACCCATCCATCTGCGCCCATTAGTAAGCTTTCTAGAGCCAGAGTATCTACACCACTTAGGATTTTTAATCGATCTCCAAATCTATTTTTTATACGTGTAACATTAGAAATATCTCTGGTGGATTCTTTTACTGCTTGTATGTTGTCAAATTTGATAAGTTCTTCGAACATATCTAACGTAACTTCAATTTTATAATCTACAGGATTATTATAGATCATAATGGGTAAATCAGTGTTTTTAGCTACTTCTTTAAAATAAACAACTGTTTCTCTATCTCCAGCTTTATATCGCATCGGAGGGAGCATCATAAGACCATTAGCGCCATCTTCTTCTGCTTTTTGAGCAGCTTCAATAGCACCTTTTGTGCTTTGTTCTGCAATATTGATAATAACAGGGACTTTGTCTTTAACAATTTCTACGGTAGTTTTTACGAGAGTACTTTTTTCCATATTGTTTAATGTACTTGCTTCTCCCAATGTTCCGCCCAAAATAATTCCATGAACACCAGCATTTAATTGTGCTTCGATATTAGTAGTAAACATTGATAAATCCAAAGTGTCTTCGTCTGTAAACTTTGTAGTAACTGCTGGCATAACGCCTTTCCAATCTATAGTCATTGCTTATAATTTTGGTTCAAATATATTGTCAATTTCATCAAGTGTATATTTCGAAATTATCTCATTATGATACTATATTATCGCATATTGTAATAATTTGCTTAATTATGATTAATATTGATGTAGATACTGCTATAAATGAAAGCCTTACCCTTTAAAATACCCAAATCTTCCACGGATACTTTAATTGTTCAAGAAGATAAGGAAATTGTCTTATATGATAAATTTCATCAGCACGAAGAAATACAAATTTCTATTATTATTTCTGGAGAAGGTAATTTAATAGTTGGTGATACAATTACGGATTACAAACCAAATGATATTTTGGTTTTTGGGAGTAATGTTCCGCATGTATTACAAAGCGCGCAATCTGATCAGAAATCTTATATGATTTCTCTTTTTTTTACGAAAGAATCCTTTGGTAAAGGGTTTTTTGACTTACCAGAGTTTGAGGGTTTAAATCACTTTTTTAAAAGCTCTGTATATGGGATTAAAGTGCTTTCACAAAAACAAAAGCTAAAAAAACAGTTTCTCAAAATTTTAGGAAAAGAAGATAGACTAGATCGTTTTATGGTTTTTCTGAAAATATTAAAACTTTTAAAAACGGTTAAAGTAGAAACAATATCTTCATTTATTTCTAAAAGAGCATATACAGATAATGAAGGAAAAAGAATGGCTACTGTTTTTCAAGTTGTAATGAATGAGTTTAACAGAGATTTTTCATTAAAAGAAGTGGCAAGCCTTGCTAATATGACACCAAATGCTTTTTGCCGATATTTTAAACAACGCACAAATAAAACATTTTTTCAATTTTTGATAGAGGTTCGAATTGAAAATGTCTGTAGACTTTTATCCAAAGGAACTGAAATAACGATATCGGAAGCATCGTATAATAGTGGTTTTAAGAATCTATCTAATTTTAATAGAAAGTTTAAAGAAATAAAAGGAGTTACTCCGTCTAAATACAAAAAGAGATTACACGATTCCCATTTTGTTTAGTAAAAAAGAAGCATTCATATTTTGACAAACACCATCTTTGAATTTATAATCAAAATATAACTCATCATTTATGATTTGCGCATCAAAAAATCTGTTTTTCACCTTATCTAATTCTGTCGCGATTTCGCATAGACTTAAATCGTGTGTTGCTATTATTCCGGTAGCTTGAGCATTGACTAGTTTTTCTACAAATTTTCGAGATCCAGCTGCTTTATCTTTACTATTTGTTCCTTTCAGAATTTCATCTAAAATAATAAAGTACTCATCGTCTTGTAGTGCATCCACAATTTTTTTAAGTTGTGTTAGCTCAGAAAAGAAATAAGAAGCATCATCACTTAGAGAATCCGAGGTTCTCATACTAGTGATTAACTTAATAGGTCGATATACACAGGATTGAGCACAAACAGGTAATCCAATATTAGACATTACAATTTGTAACGCTACAGTTCTAAGAAATGTACTCTTACCTGCCATATTAGCTCCGGTTATGATAAAAAATTCCTCTTTGTTGATTATAATATCATTATCAACCCGTTTTGCTGTTTTTAGCATTGGGTGTCCAAGTTCTTTAGCGTTAATGATGGTACCTTCTTTAATTAATTCTGGATATGTATAACCAGGATTGTTAAAAGCAAAATTCCCTAATGAGTTATAAGCGTCAAAAAAGGCAATAACCTCAAACCATTGATCTACTTTGTGATGATGCGTGGCAATCCATTTTTCTATACGATAGCATTGCATAATATCCCAGAGAAGAAGACCATTAGCAAAAACACCAAACATCATATTGTTTCTTTGGTCTAAAGCATTAAGAATACTTGCAAATTGTTTTAGTATGAGTGATGCCTTTTCTTTTTCGTTAATTACGTTCTGCTGTCTTTCCTGAAGCAAGGTTGAATCAAAACTGCTACTTTCAATTTTATCTACTAGTTTATAATATTGTTCGAAAGTATCTTTTACTTTATTTGCTTCATTGTATAAGCTATTGATTTTTTTTAGTTGAGATCCTGTTATTCCTAAACCAATAAAAAACCAAATTAAGAACATTTGGAAAGTAATAATTTCCAAGAATAATAATACCAGTAACACTACAGAAATAGATGAAATAATAGTAGGAAGAACCTTCATTATTTTAGGAACAAATGGGACATAGTTTTGTAACCACTGTCGAATTGTAGATACTGAAGCAGAAACATCAACAAGTGAGGCAATAGCACTAAATTCCTGTCGCCAAGTTGCTAGATTCCCCAAGTTTTTTATAGCTTCTTGTTTGTCATTGATGTTATTTATGTTATTACTTCTTAATAAATGTGCTAATTTGTTCTTTCCTGCTGCAGTGGCTGTTCTATTTGTATATTGAAAGAAAGATCTATCTCCAAATAAATCAATATCATGGCTATATTTATGAGAAGGGTCTATGAATTCTTTTCCTTTAGATAATTTACTGTAATCTCCACCAAAAACATCAATTTCTAATGTGTTAAGATCGATTAACTTCTGTAGTTTATTTTTTGTGTAAGATAAATTGGTATGGCGATTAACCATTACAATAAAAAGAGCAATTCCTATTACGATACTTCCAACAATAATCTGCGTATTTGGGTACCCAAAATAGATACCGGCTATGATACCTAAGAAGACAAAAAGTCTAATTGTACTAGAAAGAGTTAGTTGTTTTTTTACCTTTTTTAGAGATAGGCTATAAGTGTTTATTTGTGTGTTATAGAATTGTTGAGGATTATTCATTGTATGTTATAGAAATAGAGATATTGATAAAAAAATGAGTGTTTTTTATCATACTCTATTTTAGTTTTAATATTAAAGATTTTCTAATTCTTGCTTTACTTTTTTTGTTAAACCACTTACTACTAACGCATAAGAGTGATCTATTAATTCACATAACATATTAGTAGCTAAACTGCCAGAAAAGTTAACAGTATTCCAATGTTTTTTACTCATATGGTATCCCGGTTCGATTTCTGAGTGATATTCTCTTAGTTCAATAGCTTTATCAGGATCACATTTTAGATTTACACTAAAAGGATGTCTTTCTAATCCAGTTAGCGCAAACATTTTTCCCATTACCTTAAAAACTAAAGTAGTTTTATCAAATGGAAACTCTTCGGTTACTCCCTTCTTTGACAAACAATAATCTCTAAACCCTTCTATATTCATCGTGTAATATTGTTATCTATCATTTTACCCATAACCAGATCTGGATTGGGTAATGAATCAAACCCAAATTGCTTATATAATCCGTGAGCATCTGCTGTAGCTAGCATCCAGCGATGAACTTTTTGTAAGTCAGGATATTCCATAATTGTTTTGATTAGTATTTTCGAATACCCATTTCCTCTATGTTTTTCGATTATAAAAACATCCATTAGATATCCAAATACGGTATAATCAGTGAGCACTCTTGCAAAACCAATTTGCTCGTCGTTTATATAAACGCCAAAATTAAGACAATGTTCTATACTAGTTATTACTTCTTGTTTTGTTCTTCCTTTTGCCCAATAAGTATTGGTAAGAAATTGATGAATAAAATCAATGTCTAATTTTGATTTTTCTGTAGAGATAATAAGCTCCATCTTTTTTAGTTTAGGAGTTTTTGATCAGCATCATTATTGAGTTCTAAGGCAGAGTAGTCTAATGTCCATCCTATAGATTCTGCAACAGTTTCCATAAGTGAGATAACGGTAAGTAGTTCTTTTCCTGCAGATTCTATTAATCCACTTTCTGGGATTTTATCAATAATAAACTGTTTAGCTTCTTGATTTATATCTGTTAGGTCATTAGATGTCATAGGATTTAACCAACCTTCTTTTTTGTCATAATACTTAAAATCAGTTTCTATCGTAAGAAGTTTTGGTTTAGGGAACTGTGTTAGTATGATCTGTTTGTTTTTAGTATCACTCTCCATTTTTATTTTAGAAAGGTCAAAACCCACATGTGCTTTTGCATCAATTAGAATTAAAGCTTTTTTCTTTCCTCTAATGGTTTTAAAGAATTTTTCTTTTACACTTTCGTAGTGATAGATTTCTGCAAAATCACCTTCTACAGTAACAAGCTTACAAACACTTCTGATTTTTTCCATTAAGATAGTAGATTGTGTTTGTATGCCGGCTCTTTTTTTTACGATATTAAATCTGGCAAAAATAAAATATGCCAAAACAGAACCTATTAACAATCCAATAAATAATAATTCCATACTAATTCTTTTTACCTATCTCACCAAGGTGTGTAAATTTAAAACCTTTTTCATATTTAAGACCATATCCTAGAATTCTGTCGAAACAAGCATGCGAAAATAAAATAATTCCACAGAGTTGTACAAATTCGTTTGAATAGTATATTCCAACGAGGTAAATCAAAATAGCGAGGCCCTTGTGATGAAATAGATTATATGAAAAGGCGCCTATTTTATTATTAATCGCATATCCTAGCATTCCAATATCTGGAATCAAAAATAAAGCCAAGAATAACCACCAAGAAAAGGATAATAGGCTAAATAGATAAATTCCTAGCCCAAGCATAGCTAGCTCTTCTAACTGTAAAGTCGATTTCATGAGGATTCTAATATTTTATACAAAATTGGTTTACTAGGAGAAGCATCGTTTTCAAAAGAGGCAATCTGAAGGTTTAACATATAATCTCCATCTTTAATAACATTTTTCACAAATACCATTTCGGTAATGGTAGCATCAAATATTGTTCCTTTTGGATAGTTCCAAAAAGCTTTATGAGCTAATAATTTGCCATCATCTTTTTCTTTATCCACAGACGGTACATCGATTAAAAGGTGTTTTATTCCTAGTTCTCGGATATATATTGCTGCATCTTCTGATAAATAGGGCCAATTAGTATGAGAATGTTGTTTGCTAATTTTTTCATCCGAATTAGGAAGCGTTCTGATAACTAGAGCTTCCGTATTATAATGAATTAATTCTTGCAGCAGACTTTTCGTAATCACAGAATCTTCATCTTTTTTTTCTGGATTTATACTAATAAGTTCTGCGGTAAAAAAGAATTGTTTTAAGGTGTCATTGATACTATAGAACTCTGTTGTTATATGGCCAACACATTCGGTGTGCGTTCCGTGTCCGTGTGGGTTAAAATGGATATTATTAAAATTTGTAGAAGCACCTTCAGAAACTTTACCAATCCAATCTCCATCAGTAACGGGCTCAATTTTTGGAGCGGTTATATACCAGGCGTTTACATTATCAGAGGTTCCTCTTAATGTAATTGAAATATCTAGAGGTTTAGATAGATCTATTTTGTAAAAGCGTTTTTTATCTTGTATAGTAGTAATCATGAGGTTGTACTTATGCTAGTTTTTATATTTAAGAAACTAGTTACCCTAAATTTAACAAGAAAAGATCACTTGCAATCCCATCACTTAAAAACTTTCCTTTTTTAGTAACAATTAATATATCCTCATCAAGAAACAAGAGATGTTCATCTAGATGTTTTTGAGCCTGTTTTAGTAGATATTCTTTATATGTAAGTCCAAAATCGTCTTCAACTTTTTTTAGCGAAACTCCCCAAATAGTTCTTAATCCTGTCATTACGTATTCATTGTATTTGTCAGTAGTGGTAAGTTCTTCAATTTCTTTTGGGAGTTTGTTTTCCTGTAGCGATTTGATATATTTTATATTGTTTTTAATATTCCAGCTACGTTCTTTGCCATTATATGAATGTGCAGAAGGACCAATTCCTAGATAATGTTTGCCTTGCCAATATGCAGTATTGTTTTTACTAAAATATCCAGGTTTTCCAAAATTAGAAAATTCATAATATTCAAAACCTTCTTTTTCCATGGTATCTACTAAAATATCGAAATGTTGTTGTGCTAGTTCATCTTTTACTGGAGCAATGACTCCTTTTTCGATAAATGAAGATAGTGCTGTATTTGGTTCTACAGTTAATGCATAGCTTGATATGTGAGGAATATTAGTATCTAAGGCTATTTTTAAGTTTTCTTGCCATCGCTCTGAAGACATTCCTGGAATACCATAAATCAGATCAATTGAGATATTATCGAAATATTTACTTGCTATCGATAAACAAGTCTTAGCTTCATTGTAATTATGAGCTCGGTTCATAAGTTTTAAATCTTCATCAAAAAATGATTGAATACCAATACTAAGACGATTGATCTCTGTAGAAGCTAATGATTTTATGTATGTTTCGGTAAGGTCATCAGGATTTGCTTCTATGGTAATTTCTACATCATCAGAAACAAGGTAATTCTCGTAAATTGTATCAATAATAAATTTTAATGCTGAAACAGATAATATACTTGGAGTTCCACCTCCAAAATATATTGTTTCTATAACTTCGTGATCATCAATTTCTGATCTTCGTAATTTAATTTCATTACATAACGCAAAAACCATTTGATCTCTCTTTTTACCAGAGGTAGAGAAATGGAAATCACAATAGTGACATGCTTGTTTGCAAAATGGAATATGTATGTAAATACCGCTGATGACTTTAAGTTTTTAGAGTTATAATTGAGTGAGTTAAATCGGATATTATTTTTTTTGAATTATTATTATTATTTCTTCACTCGTTTTTCGTTTTGTTTTACAAATGCTGCCCAACCAGTATAGCTTTTACCTACAATATCGGCTCTGCCCATATTATAAAAATGACAAACAGCGGCTGCTAATCCATCTGTAGAATCTAGGTTTTTAGGAAGCGTTTTGATCTTTAAAAGACTTTGAAGCATTTTGGCGACTTGTTCTTTACTAGCATTACCATTACCTGTAATTGCCATTTTTATTTTTTTTGGAGAGTATTCTGTGATAGGCACTTCTCTACTTAATCCAGCCGCCATAGCAACTCCTTGTGCACGACCTAATTTAAGCATAGATTGTACGTTTTTACCAAAGAATGGAGCTTCAATAGCTATTTCATCTGGGTGATATGTTTCTATGAGTTCTATTGTACGTTCAAAGATAAGTTTTAACTTCACGTAGTGATCATCGTATTTGCTAAGTTGTAACTCATTAAGCTGTAAGAAAGACATCTTTTTTTTAACAACTTTAATCAAGCCAAATCCCATGATGGTAGTTCCAGGATCAATACCCAATATTATTTTTTCACTTTCCAATAGCTTTCAATTTATACAAAACTAAGGAATGTAAGTTTAATTAATACTAATTACTAATGGAAGTTTATATCTTGTATTTACAGGAGTACTTCTAGTATGAGCAGGTTCTACATCAGGAAGATTATCAATACTTTCTTCTAAAATGTCTTTAAAATCTGGAATCTGAGATGTTATAAAATCTGGAACTGAAAAGTCTTCAAGAATTATATCCCCATTTTTGGTAATTAACAAAGGAACCCAGATGGTATCATTAATAGGTTCTTTTACTTTAATTGTTTGATCTTGGAGATAGTTTCCTATTTGTTCATTTATGATGGTATGGAAACAACGCTCTATTTCTTCTCCAGAAACGTGTTTACAAGCATCAAATAGAGGAGGTTCATCGACTTGGTTTTTGTCGATTTCATTCCATTTATCCTTTAAAACTTGTTCTTGATTCTCTTTTTTGAGCACTAAATTGTCACAAGAAAATAATGTAAAAATTAAAACAGATATATAATAAAATCGCTTAATCATTGATTAATTTTAATAGCTATAAAAGAACTTAAGTGTTTCTAAGCGCATAAAATTAAAGTTTTTTTTCAGAAGGTTAATATCAATGTGATAAGAATACTCTTTTTACTTTTGTAAATAAATTTATTTTTTTTCAATATTTTTTTTAGTTTTCTCGATTTCTTGTTCGAGTTGTCTAATCCTTTTATTGACAGTTTGTTTAAGAAAGTTTATGAATGTATTGTCTTCGTTACTTGCTTCTAGTTTTTTTAAACAATCAGTATAATACTTTAGCTTTACTTTAGGATCCTTATAATAGGCATCGGCAAAAGTTGCCAGTTGGTATTGTGCATTGTGATAATTTGGATTTTCTTTAATTGCCAATTTCATATGTTTAATGGCATTTTCCCATTCTTCTCTATGCCTATAGGTCATGGCAATATTATATAGATCTTCATCTATAGGAACATCTTTAAGTTCTAATGCCATTTTAAAGCTAGTTAGTGCTTCATCATACTTTTTGATAGAAGTATAGGCTTGAGCTAATCGAGTATACCTTAAAGGGACTTGATTATTAAATGTTAAGGCCTGTAGATATTGTTCAATAGCTTTTTTGTATTCATAATCCTTATGATAACATAAGGCTAGGGAAGCGTGAACAAATTCATTATTATGATTTAATTCGATAAGTTTTTCGAAATATGGTATAGCTTCTGAGTAGTATTTTCTTAAAAGATAGTTTTGTGCAATTACATTAATTAACTCTGGGTTTTCTTGATAAGATGCTAGTCCTTTATTGGCAATATCTTCTACTTTGATGTATTTTCGTTTTTTAAGATAATGTTTTGCAACTTCAAAACAACTTTTCTGATGCGTACTATCTAGTCTAAAGGCTTCTTCAAAATATGTTATTGCAGTAGTATCTTTCAATTTTTTCTTGGCGAGTCCTAAACGATATTGGAAATTTGGATTATCATTATGTTTAGCAACCAAGTCTGAGTATACACTATCTGCTTTTTTAAATTGATTAGTAGACATCAGTAATTTAGCATATTCTAATTTTGCAGGAAGTAATTCTGTGTTCATTAGAATTACTTTTTCATAATAATTTAAGGCATCCTTATAAGTACCTTTTGCTTTATGAGCTTTAGCTATTTTTAGAAGTATATAGTCATCCTTCGGAACGATTGTTTTATAGCTTTTTATTGCTTCAGAAAAGTTGCCAATTGTATAAAGACTGTCTGCAATTTTTAGCTGAGCATCTTGGGCCTCAACTTTTATAGAAGTTAAGGAGACTAGGATACAAAAAAGATACTTTAGGTTTTTAAGAATCGCTATTATCATCTTTATTGATTTCCTTAAGTATAGTTTCGAGGTCGTTCATATTCATATCATTTTTCTTTACAAAAAAGGATACCATGTTTCTAAAAGAACCATTAAAATAATTGTTCATTAATTTATTCAATGATTGATTGCTGTATTCCTCTTTTTTTACCAAAGGAAAATAAACATACCCTTTTCCTTCTTTACGGTGAGATACGAACTCTTTATTCTCCAGAATTCTAATGATCGTAGAGATGGTGTTATATGCCGGTTTAGGTGTAGGCATTTGTTCGATAATAGCAGCGACATTTCCTTCATTAAGTTGCCATAAAAGCTGCATTACTTCTTCTTCTGCTTTGGTGAGTTGTTTCATTTGTTTGACTCTATGTATTTATTTTTTACGTTTAGTTTATTATTGGATTTTTAATATATATAAATCTCCTGTGTATTGTCCATTCATATCGGACTCTAACATTGTTTTGGCTTCATCTAAAGTGTCATATCTTTCTAGATATACGTATATGTATGAATCTTTTGGGTTTCTGAAGTGCTTAGGTGTAATCCCTTGTTTTTTTAACTCTGCGACGCGTTTTTCAAAATAACTTTGACGTTTAAAAATATTAGCTACCATATAATATCCATTTTTGATAGTATGATTTTCATCGTCTGATAATGTTTCGGTTAGAACTTTTTCTTCTGTAATTATATTCTGTTTTTTAGTTTTTTTTTCTGGTTCTTGGTCCGAGTTACCTTGTATCTGAAAAACAATAGGCAATGAATATAAAACATTCACCTTTTCTCCATTAGACTCTCCAGGAATCATCTTAGGCAATGAGGCAATAACTCTGTTAGCTTCTTCTTCTAATTCGATAGCTGGTCCACGAGATTCAACTTCTGTAATATTTCCTAAAGTATCTATTTTAAACCGAACATAGATTCGATTTACTCCAGTTAAACCAATGGATTTAGCAATGTCTACATTGAAATTTCTATTTACGAATTGTTTAATTTCTTCAGAGACACATTTTTTTATTTCCTCATTATTTGTAAGTCCTTTACAATTCTGTGTTTTTGGTACCTTTTCTACTGCTGCATAAGGAATGTTTTGTTCTCTTAAAATTAAGATATGTCTTACATCTACTCCGTCTTTTTTAATTTTATCTACAGTTAGTAAATGCCATCCAAAAGATGTTCTAAAGGGATCAGAAATTTCACCTTCTTTTAGACTAAAAGCGACAGCTTTAAACTTTTCATGAAAAGGAGTATCTTTTTGTACAAAATATAATCCTCCATTTCCTTTGGATCCAGGATCTTCTGAATATAACACAGCTCTACTGGCAAAGCTTTTACCATTTTTTATAATATCATTTTTAATTTCTAAAAGTCGATCAACGATTTTTTGATCCACCCTGGATAAAGAATCTAAATTGGTTGTTTTTATTGGTTTTTGAATTTGTTCCTCTTCTTTTTCTTCTGTTGGTTCAATTTCTAAGATATCTGAAACTTCTTTTTCATTGTTAGCTGTATCAGTTTCAGTAGGGATTTGAGTCTCCTTCTCGGTAATTTCAGCATTGACTGTTTCATCAGAAAACGTATTAGTCAATTCTTTAATTTCGTCCGTTATTTTTTCGGATGAAATATTTGCAATAGCAACAGCTTTTTGAGAAAAAGCGGTAAATGTAAGCATAACTACTAATAACGGTACAATAGCTAAGTATTTTAATTTAGCATTGGATTTTGATTTCGTTTTTTGAAGCATGATGATTCTTTTTTTAAGTAATTTATGATTGAAGAAATTATTAGTAAACTTTACATTTTTAGTCTGGAAATTAGAGTTAAGTAATTGTTCATAATATGCTCTTTTTCCTAATTGTCTAATAGCGGATGCATCAGAGATATATTCGTGTAAAGTGATGATTCTAGAGTGATATATGTAAATCAAAGGATTAAACCAGAAAAGGATTTTGATTATTTCGAACCAAATGAGATCTAATGTGTGCTTTTGTTTTAAATGCACGATCTCATGAATTAGAATTTTGTTTTTTTCTGTTTCCGATAATTCATTTCCAATGTATATAGTGTTCCAAAAAGTAAAGGCATCTTTACTATCAGGTAATATTCTAACAGGGAATTTACTGATCATCCCTTTAGAAGATTTTTGTTTTAAAGAACGAATGATTAGTATTTTTCTAATAAATAAGAACACGGCTACAGAAACTCCGATTATATAAAGAACTAACCACCAGTTTATATTTAGAGATGCTGAAGAAACAGTATTTGCAACTTCAATAGTATTATTCGAAACTCTTTCCCCGATAAAAACAGTGGGTAAATTAACTACATAATCGTCTGGGATAGTTTCTTGGATACTTTTAACCTTAATAAAAGGTAGAGTCAAAGAAAGTACAGAAGTAACTAAAAGATATACTCTATTTACAGTGAAAAAAGTATCTTTTTTGTGAAACATGTCGTACGCTAATAAAAATATTAACTGAAATAATATAGTTTGAATACAATATTGAAGCATATCTGTTAGTATTAATTATTTATAGTTTACTCTATTAATGTGTATGTTCATCTAACATATCTAATGAAATAGAATATGAAGGAACATTAAGACCTTGTGGTGATATAATTGTATTAAAATCAAGAATATCTTGGCCTTCTTCTTCTATTTTTTTGTTGGTAAACGAAAGCACACATTTTTCGTTTTTTTCTTCTTTTTTATAACCTTCTCCATACACAATTTTTAAGTGATACTTGCTTTCCGGAATGTTTCTAATGAAGTATTCTGCATTCTTAGGCAGGTGTATAGTCCTTACGCTTTTTAGCGTTTCTAAGTTAACAATATTGATAATTACTTCAGCATTTTTTCCATTGGTTACTTTTAGATAATTATCTAATTTATAGTCGTATCTAGTTTCATCAGAATTTGCACAATAAGGCTCAGCTTCTTTTTTGGATATATCATTTGTTTTGATCCCATTGTTGTAAGCTGCTGCTTTTTCAGAAATTTCGCCTTTTTTTTCCTCCTGATTAACATTTCCTTTGTTATCGGTATTGTTACTTTTAGAATCTTTAGGTAAGAAATCTAATGCTAAAGAATAAGAAGGTACATTTTTCCCTTTTTCATTTATGATAATATTATAATCGAGAACGTCTTCTCCAGTTTCGGAAATAAACTCTGTTGCAAAACTCCCCGAACAATAACCATCTTTTTCCTCTTCTTTATACTGATTTCCATAGACAGCATCAATTCGATATGTACCTTGAGGTATGTTTCTAACAAAATGAGTCTGAGACTTGTAAACTATAGCTGTTCTAATAATTTCATTTGTAGTTAAAGAGACAATTTTGGCAATTATATCAGCATTTTTTCCATTTGTAATTTTTAAGTAATTATCTAACGTATAATCATACTTAGAACCTTTGTTAAGACATGAAGGCTGATTACTAGTTGCTATTTTTTTATTAATATCAGTGCTCTCTCCTTCTACCATAGTAGCGTCTTCTGATTTAGATGTACCATCATCTTTACAAGAAGTGTAGGTAAGGATTCCCGTAATGACTGGTATTAATAGTAGGTATTTAAATTTGGCAATAGATTTTGATTGGGACTTTTGTAACATAAGTATTCGTTTTTTGATTAATGATTGATTGAAAAATTGATTGATAAAAGTTATTTTTTCTGTTTGAAAAGCAGAATTAAGTAACTGTTCTATATAATTTCTTTGATTTACTTTATGTATAGTAACGGAGTCAGCGATATATTCGTGAAGTAGTGTGATCCGAGCTTGATAAATATAAATTATTGGGTTCCACCATAATAATACTTTTAATATTTCTATACCGATTTGATCGATGGTATGTTTATGATTTACATGAACTAGTTCGTGAGAAATAATGTTTTTCTTTTCTTCTTCTGTTAAAGAATCTCCTAAAAAAATGGTGTTCCAAAATGAAAATGCGTGAGAGCTATTAGGGAGTATTACTATTCTTTTGTCAAAAGCTTTAGAAATATTAGAAACATTCCTTAGTATATGAAGTTTATGGAATTTTAATATAAGAACTACTATGCTGATCATTATTCCTATTAAGTATACTATTAATGACCAATTAACAGACTCAGAGGAAATATTATAAATATCATTGGTTTGGTTTCCATTTAGTAGGGTGCGTTCAGTAGAGGCTATAATTGTTCTTTCAATAGTAGAAACATAAGCTCCTGTGGAGCTAGAATTAAGAAAATCAATCTCTATAAACGGAAGTGCTAACGATAAAAATGGTACTATCAATAGATATAGACGATTCCAATTAAAGAAAGTATCTTTTTTATGTAATATGTCATATATCAGAAGAAATATTAGCTGAAATATTAGGATTTGGAGGAGGTAATAAAACATATTTTCTTTTTTAGTAAAACAGTTAAGGTATTAGTCAATCCAGAGTCTGAATATTCATATTCTAAAAGAATATATCAGACTCAAGTTGACAACCCCAATGTTGTTTTTTAGATAACTACATCTGTTCAACTAATAGTTTAGTTGAATAGCAAATATATGTATTTTTTTGTTTTAACTAAATTTTTAGTTAAAAAAAATGTGGAAATTTCACTACGGATTGTTATTCTTGGGTTTTATAGATGATTTCTATGGATATTTGATTTTATCCAATTGCGGTTTCAAAAACTAAATAATGCAATGTAAGGTATACTGCATTCTATTTATAGGTTGGTAATGGTGTTTTTTACTTCAAATTGTATTAGAATGGTATAGAATGCTTTAGAATCGACTACTGACATTGATAGATCCGATGCCGGAATTATATCTGGAAAAGACATCAATGTTCTGATAGCTTCTTTTTCTAGTTCTGGAGAAAACCCTTTAACTTGGATATTGTTTATTTGACCATCATTTGAGATATTAAACCTTGTGTAAATCCGATTGAGCCCAGGTTGTGCATAAGAAGAGACAGCTATAACGTCATAATTATTTTTAGCATATTGTTCTATATCTTTGCATACACAATGTTTTCTTACACGTTCAATAATCTTGTTTTTACATTTAACTGTTGTGGGATTATTTTGAGAATAAGCAAAAAATCCCATAAGTAAGGTCATTGTGGTAATAAGAATACATTTTTTCATTTCAGGGGGTAGAATAAGTTGATAAAAGTATTTTGTTTTCCTACAAATTTAGATCTTGTAAAGGGTTCAAATGTTAATACAACTTTAAGGATTCGATTAAAAAAGTAATAGTACAGTAACAATATACTTTTTTAGTAGTCTAATAAATTACTATGGATATAGCGTTAGTCATAATAGGGTTTATTTTATGTTTGGTAGGTATTATTGGTAGTTTTCTACCTGTGTTACCGGGACCTTTTACTTCTTGGATAGGTCTTTTGATATTGCATTTTACTAATGTTGTTCCTCAAAACTGGACTTTTCTAGGTGTTACACTAGCGATAGCGCTAGTAGTATGGATCCTTGATTATATAGTCCCCGCTTGGGGTACAAAACATTTTGGCGGTACCAAGTATGGTATGATAGGGAGTTCTGTAGGGCTTATCATAGGGTTGTTGTTTCTGGGGCCATTGGGGATTGTTATAGGGCCTTTTGCTGGAGCGTTTATTGGTGAACTTATAAAAGACAGTAATGATTCTGCTAAGGCTTTAAAAGCAGCTTTTGGTTCTTTTCTTGGTTTTCTTGCCGGTACTTTCGTAAAATTTATAGTATCCGTAGCTTTTGTGATTTTATATATCAATAAAGTTTGGGAGCATTGGGGGGAATTGTTTTAGTAATAAACAATAAAAAAGAGCGTCTCCACGCTCTTTTTCTTCACACAAATCATCTTAATTTAGGGGCTTATTCTAAAATTAAAACTCACTTTTATAAAAACTTTCATCTTGGGGGTAATGAAAGTACTAACTCATTTTCACTTTGTAAAGATAGTATAAAAAAGCTTATCACCAAATTATTTATGCATTTTATCTGTAAAAAAGTGTATTTTAACATATTTAAATCTGTTTTGTTTAATTTTAGTAAGATTAAGACTACAATTGTTAAATTTAACATTGATATAATTATACAAATATGTTTTTCTCTAGGAATATAGTAGTAGGGGGTTCTAAGTTTTAAAAGAGATTTTTAGAATTCTGTGGTTTTTGATTTTGTGAGTTTAAGAATCTTACATATAGTATTAAATTAAAAAAAGCCTCTCCGTTTTCAGGAAAAGCTTCTCATTGGTTTACTAAACCACCCACGCAAACGGCGTGGGACAACACAACTTCGTTAATTGCAAAAAAAAGCTTCAATGTTAGTTGAAGCTTTTGCAATTTGCGGTCTGGACGGGACTCGAACCCGCGACCCCCTGCGTGACAGGCAGGTATTCTAACCAACTGAACTACCAGACCATTGCCTTATTGCGGATGCAAATATACACCTCATTTTAAAACCCGCAAATGTTTTTTCAATTTTTTTTAGTTTATTTTTTACTGTTTTATACAAATTTCTGCCTTTCAACAAGATATGTTGTGAGAATTTTGTCAAAATCTTTTGTTATATCTGCTTCTACATATTTTATTTTGTATTGAGAACATTTTAATTTAAGTTCATAAAAATAGGAAGCAACTGCTTTTTGATAATTTTCTTTAATATTATCGGCATATAAATTTACGTGCTCACCAGTTTCCACATCTATAAATCGAGTGGGTCGATTATTAAAATCAAAGTTTAGTTCCTTAGTGCTATCGAAAGTATGGAATAATACTACTTCGTGTTTATTATATTTAAGATGTCTTAATGCTTCAAATAATTTTTCTGGACTTGAGGTAGCTTGAAACATATCCGTAAATAAAAAGATCAATGATCTGCGGTGAATTTTTTCTGCAATTTGATGCAAAAAGGTATAGGTGTCGGTATTTCTTGTATCTGGAGTCGAAGATACTATTTGACTTAATTTGCTCAAAAGCATTTGGTGATGCCTTTCACTACCTTTTTCTTGAGAATAATAGTCATAAGTGTTGCTGTAAATACTTAAACCAATAGCATCTCGTTGTTTTTTAAGAATGTTCATCAAGCAAGCAGTTGCCAACACCGAAAAACTAATTTTATTTAGTGAACCTAAATGATGCTCCTTTGTTTCGGGGTAATGCATAGAAGAAGAATTATCAATGATAATATGACACCTAAGATTGGTCTCTTCTTCATATCTTTTAGTAAATAATTTATCTGTTTTTGCATACAATTTCCAATCAATATGTTTCGTGCTTTCTCCATTATTGTATACTTTGTGTTCTGCAAATTCTGCAGAGAATCCATGAAAAGGACTTTTATGCATTCCAGAAATAAAACCTTCTACCACTTGTTTAGCTAAAAGTTCAAGATTAGTAAAGCCTCCAGTTTTGTTAATTTCATTTTGGATATTCATCCTTCGCTACGTATTAAGAGTATTCGTTTTAATAATTCAAACAATATACGGATACTAATTTATTTTCTATAAAAAAGGGTTGACAATCGGCCAACCCTTTTTTTATAGAAAATATACTTTTTTAGATTAAAGAATCTAAAGCTTCTGCATAAACATTCTTAGGAGAAACACCTACTTGGCGACCAACTACTTCTCCATTTTGAAAAACTAATACAGTAGGGATATTTCTTACTCCATATTTTGCCGCAAATTCTTGATTTGCATCTACATCTACTTTACCTACTACTGCTTTTCCATCATACTCTTCGCTGATTTGTTCGATGATAGGACCTACCATTCTACAAGGGCCACACCATGCTGCCCAAAAATCAACTAATACTGGTTTATCACTCTTAAGTACTACTTCATCAAAAGTAGCATCTGTTATTTCTAATGCCATAGTTATTTATTATTTAAATTTTTATTCATTTTTAATTTCACAAAATTAGTCAATAATTCTCCCAAAGCTTACAGTCATAATATTAGTTTTGACTATAGGGGTATTGAATTTGCTGATACCCAAATATACTATTAAATTGTTCTGACTTAGAATAATTGTTTTTATTATTTTATTTACTGGTTAATTATTCTTCAGGTTATAGATGCCTATAAGATGTGTTCTAACATCAACAGAAATTTCTTCATTTTTTGAAATCTGTATCTTCATAGTTTCACTTTTTACTAAAGGCATATGACATTGGATGCAGTTATTTCCCATTTTTTTAATTTCATTGTTATCACCAGAACAATTGATTGGTTTTGATAACGATGTATGGCAATCCATACATTTTTGGTTAAATGAAGAGATGTTTCCTCTTTCCTTTTTATGAGGGTTATGGCATGTAGTACAATCAAGAGAATTGCTATTTGTAAAACATTTACTAGCTTTTAGTAAACCGTATTGATTTCCATGTACATCAAGATCTTTTAAACTGGACTCGTCGTAATCAGGAAATGAAAACTTCTTTAATGTATCTCCAATTGCAAAAGAAAATACACGTTCTGTGGTTTCTGTTCTTAAGCCAGAATGACATAGCGCACATGCATCTAATCTTTGCTGTCGAGATAAAGAACTATATTTTATAATATGTTTAGCAATTTTATCCGTAGGGTTTTGTTTATGATATACTACGTGTTTCTTTACAGGGCCGTGACATCTTTGACAATCAATACCATAAACAAAGTTCTTTTTGTGAAATTGATTACTGTTTTTGTCTCCCGTAATATTTTGCGCGTATGTAGTGTGACATTCTAAACAACGTTCTAATACGGGTCTTGCTGGAGCTAGTTGATCTGGAGCTCCTGGGCTATTAATCCAACTATCCGTGGGAGTAAAATAAGATGCCTGTAGTTGCAATAAATTATTGTTATTCCACATTAAATATGATTGTCCTTTAGTTCCGGAACCTACTACAATATCCATTTTGGCAGAGTAAAAGGGAGTGTTTTGATTATTAAATACGGGTTCTTGGTAAAACCCAGAATCTTTTTTAATAAAGTTAAAAGTAACTTTGTTGTTTAATTTTAATGTGTTTTTATTTTTGTCAAAACTACCTTTTATGGTGTTTTTATTTGCAATTTGCAAGGAGTTAAAATGTGCTGTTTTATAATGGTCCTCCACTATTTGAGCATGGCATTCTACACAAGTTGCAGAATCTATAAAATCCATTCCATTTATGTGAGTGGCAATTGGAGTAATCGCTATATATTCGTTTGTGTTATTTGATGTTTTTGTAGATAAAGAGAAATAGCTAATAGTGCCAACTAGAATAATAATAACACTACTTATGTATAAAATACGCTTTTTCATAAAATTTTTAGAATATCATACAAGATAGGGTAATTTAGTGTTTAATAAATTTATAAGGTGTTCAAGAATTGATATAGATCCGTTTCTTTATCTAAATTCAGTTTCTTTTTTAAACGATATTTTGATTTTAATACGCTATCTGGTAAAACATTCAGCATGGTAGCAATTTCTTTGGTAGTAAGATTCATTCTTAAAAAAGACGCCAATCGTATTTCTTTTTCGGAGATTTCCGAGTAGATTGATTTGAGTTTATTATCAAAGTTGTTATGTACATCTGCGAAATAAGATTTAAACACTTCCCAATCTTTGTCTTCAGCGCTTTCTTTTTTTAATAATAATACCAAACGTCTGAATTCTACTTTAAAAAGTTCTGGTGAATTTTTAATACGTTCGAGGTTTTCTTTTAATTCCTGAATAAAGCTGTTTTTTTGTACTAAGTGTAGTGTTTGCGAAGTAAGTTCTTTCTTTTTGAACTCGATTTCTTGTTTGTATATTTCTTCTTGTTTTTCACGCTCTATTTTGTTCTTTTTTATTCGTTGTTTGAATCCGAAGAATAGTAATCCAGAGACAGCTATAAACGAGATCATACCTCCAGCATATAATGTTTTACGAAGATTGCTGATTTCTACCTGTTGGTTTAGGTTTTTTATTTCTTCTTTTTGCAAAGCAATCGCAGTTTCTTTTTTTTCGGTTTCATATATAATCTTGAGTTCCTCTATCTGCTGTGACTTTTTAGTATTGAATATGGTATCACTTATTGTTTTTAAATTTTTAAAATCACTTAATGAATTTTTAAAATCCCCAAGCTTTTCATAGGATTCTGATCTATTAAAATAGCCTATTTGTAGGTTTCCTTTTACACCGATTTCTGTAGCTAGTTTTATAGATTTATTTAAAAAAGCCTTTGCTTTAATCGGATTATTTATAGAATTATATGTTTTACCCAGATCATTTAATACTTCAATAATTTTATTTTTGTTATCTGTTTTTTGTAATATGGATAAACTTTGATCAAGATAGGTAATTGCTTTTTTGTATTGTTTTATTCCCGTATGAGCTTTTCCAAGATTATTCAAAATTGTAGCTTCTAAGGTAGTTACCCCCATTTCCCTAGAAATAGGTAAACCTTTGTTTAGGTATTTAATTGCATTTTCATAATCTTTTAGATAAAAATATGAGTTGCCAATATCATTTAATGCTTGAGATTCGTATAATCTGTCGTTTTTTTCTTTGTAAATAGTAAGTGCTTGCTTATTATATTCTATGGATTTATCATAGTTTTTTAAGTAAGCCTCTATACTGGCTAAATGATTTAAAGCATCAGCTTTTCTAATTTCATCATTAATTTGCTCAAATATTCGTAAACCTTTTAAGGTTTCTCTTAGTGCTATATTATAATTTCCTTGATATAAATTTATTGAGCCTATAAAATCGTAAGACATACCTAGTCCCGAAGAGTCGTTTAATTTGGTTGTATAAATTTTAATGTTTTCATTCAAAAGTTCAATTGCCTTTTGATAGTTTCCAGAAGAGTATTCTAAAATTGCAATTCCATGATTTACACCGGTTATACCATCAAAATTTTGATTCTGATCATATATTTTGAGAGATTTTAAGTAAAATGTTTTTGAAGAGTCAACCTTATCGGTATTACTATAATATACAGCTAAATTGTTAAGAGCTTTAGCTATTCCTTTAGAGAAATCAATTTTTTTTGAAAGCTCCAATTGTTCTAGTGCATATTTTTTTGCTTTTTCCTGATTATTATAGAGGAAGTGGTTAAATAATAAATTAATTGTAATTGCTTTGACTGAATCATCCTTATGCGAGTGATATGCGTTTAGCAAACTATCTAATTTTTTATCATTTTGACTGTATATATTTTGAAGACTAAAAAGAAATATGAATAGAATGAAAGTAGAGAACTTCATGAAAATGATTATTTAGTTTCCATCTAAGTTAGGAAATAAATACTCTAGTTATATGAGCTTGTCCATTGGTAGCATCATTTTTTTTAGAGTAAAACGGCCACCAAGAAAGATTTTCTCCTTCTCAATAAATTACAGAAACCCTTGAAAACACTGAAAAATTTCATAAAGAGGACTCGAAGTTAAGCAAAGCTAAAAAAGTTATGTAACTCATTGATTTTTAATGCATGTCCATACTTTGTCCATACCAAAAATTAGGCTTCAGCTGCGTTTTCAGATAGTTTTGACTCGTTGAATCATTAAAACATAAATCATGAAAACTTCAATTTTAAAAATGCCCCAAGCGTTTATATTAATTAGCTTAATATGTTCTTGTATTGCGTGCAGTTCTTGTAGTAAGGATGAAGATCCTATTCTAGGAGAACCAACTAATCCCGAAGCGAATACTATTAATGATTTTATAAATAATCTTGATTATGATGCTAATCAGTTATTGGGTGTTGAAGAAACTGGTGGAGAAGCATTATTGAAAACGCCAGGTGAAACAACTACTGATGTAACCACTTTAGAAGGCGAAAAAACAACCTGTGTTCGTGTAGATTATAATCTTAAAGCGAATTTTGAGGATGTGGCAATTCTACGACCAACTAGAGGAATCATTTGGCCAGGAGCATTAGTGGTTGGAAATGAATCTATGAGAGATGGTTTGCCAGAAGCATTTACCTTAGGTAGGGCACCAATGACAATCCGTTTAGATCTGCCAGGTATTGGTGAAGCAGGAAATATTAGAATAGAAGATCCAATAAACTCTAATGTACAAGCTAAAATTGATGAAGCATTGGAATATTGGAATGCCAATGCCTATGATGAAGGATACACAAACCCATCTAATTCTTCTTATGCTGCAAGTACATCGTATAGCTCTAAACAAATGAGCTTAGAAGTAGGTATGAATACAGAATGGGCGACTGGGGATGTATCTGCGCAATTTAATTATGAAACCACTTCGACCAGAAGAGTAGCTATCATGGTATTTAAGCAAGTTTTTTATACAATAACGATGGATACACCAAGTAATCCGGCAGCTGTATTTGGAGCGGATGTATCATTAGCACAAGTTGAGAATGCATTTAATTCTGGTACACCACCAGCATATGTACATTCGGTAAATTACGGTAGGATTATTATGTTTAGAATGGAGACTACGGCAGAAGCAACAGAGGCTCAATTAACAGGTGCTTTTAACTATGCTAGTGGTGTAACCAGTGCTTCTGGAACTGTAGAAGCAAAGTATAAAGAAATCTTGAATGAATCTAATATTACTACTGTTACTATAGGAGGAAATGCAGCAGTAGCTTCTCAAGCGGTGTCTGCACAAAATTTTGGAGACCTGCAAACCATCATAAAAGGTGAAAATGCAACATACAGTAGAAATAATCCAGGAGTACCTATTGCATATACCATACGATTCTTAAAAGATAATAGTTTAGCAAAAATGGGATATTCAACAAATTATGTAGCTTTAAATTGTACTAAGGTAGGTGTTACACACAATCAAATAATATTTACAAATAATTTGGCAGATAATTTTAGGGTTGGGATAGAGTATAAGAACAATCTTACTAACGATGTCTCTTATGATAAAATTGATTGGAAATTTAATACAACCGACGGAGCTAAAACAGCAATTACTCCGCCAAATGGAGCCTATGATATATTTTACCATGTAGAAAGAGATAGGTTTGGAGATAGTGGTTATGAGAGCAAATTAGTCGATAATATTGGTGGTCATGTCCATGATCATGAAGATTGCTTTGAATCTTATAGAGATGGTCTTGAAGCAAAAGTAAGAACCTGTCAATAAAAAATAGTATTATCTCTTTGCAAAGTCGGTGTCTAAAGTTGTGATTCAGCAACTTGATGCCGGCTTTTTTTGCAAAAAAAAGCTCAGCACCTATAGGTTACTGAGCTTTTTCAAAAGGTTTATAAAAGTTACTACTAATTATTTGTAGGTATTCCTATTTGAGTACCAATAACACTAGCATCAGGTTGTGTAATAACAGGACAGTTGATAATGGCTCCTGTAGCCGTTAATAGATCTGATAACGAATTTGCCAATGGGCTAGGATTTGCATTTCCTCTAAAAGGAATTAGAACTCCTTCTTCGAGAAGTTGATTTACTTGGTCAAAACTTCTTAAGATTGGACGATCTGATTCTGGAATTGTAAACTCAGTTACATGTGCATCCCACATAGGAGCATATCTTGTGTCTCTAGGATCTATTGGAAATGTATTTGTGGGATCTTGTACTTGTTGATCACTTAAAGAAGCCGTATTTAAGCCTTGTACCCCAAAACCATCAGTATCAGTTGTTCTACCATTTGCTGTAGGACTAAATGGCAACATGGACCCTCCTGGGAATAGACCAAATGTTGGTAAATTAGCTAACCTTGGAGCAAAAACTCCTAATTCTATAGCTGCAGGTCCTGGATCTGACGTGTCAGTAACAATATGAAAATAGTATGGTTTACCGGCTTGCCATCCATCTAAAAGTTGCATTACAACTGATGCCTGATCAATAGCTAAATTAGGATTGTTTAAGTCGTCTTGATCTTCGATACTATTTCCGTTTGGATTTGGAATTCTATCATGGATACCAGTACTGTTAGCTACTAATTGTGCGTTAATAACTACACCACTTGGTAATACTACATAAGAAGACCATTTAGAATCTGCAATAGCACCAGGGTTAGCTTCTGCAGGAGGGAAACCGAATAACAATCCATCAGGCGCTCCAGCTACTAATGATCTTTTTGGAGAAAAATCTACAGATCCTTCAAAAACTAATCTTCCGTTACGATTAAAATATGCTTTTTGCTCTCCTCCAGACCCTACTGATGCGGCCATTCTAGGAGAAAAAATAACACCTAGTTTTTTGGCCATAAATTTGTCAGAAGCTTCTGTAATTACATAATACCCTTTTCTAAGGTTTCCATCAGGCAATGTTTCCCAACCTTGAAACATTGGAAATCTAGCTGTAGGTCCAGCAGGAACAACTGATCTGTCAATTCTATAATCAATTCCTAAAACACTAGGTAAAAAAACATTTTGTGATTCTGTAAATCTAAGTGCGGGGTTAAATACATTAAATGGGGTTCCTCCATCTTTACGAATGGTAGTTAAAAGAATTTTAGCTTCTTTTAGCGCTCTTAAAGATTGAAATAGTCCTTTAGATTGAGCTTCTTTTTCTAAAGCGTCTTCAGCTGTTTCACTCGTTGTTAATTGTTCTTCAGTAACCACAGTGTCGTCTGTGCTACAGGCCATAAATAATGAGATAGTGAAAATACTTAAAAGTATGGTTTTAAAATTTTTCATTTTTTGTGTTTTTAATAGTTATATTCTGAAAAAAATAAATAGAAAAACAATTGGCCAATCGTTTTATATAAGGGTCTTAAGATCTTACCTAGTTTGAGACGACATCGATGTTTTGTACTTACAGGAGGTAATGTTAAAATGAGAAAAATAATGCTTCCGAAACCAAAATAAATTTATGTAAACAACTGATTGTTAGCACTTTGTTTTTAATTTCAGCAAGGATAATTATTTTTTAAAATTAAGTTTTTAACAAATAATTATTATATTTTTTCACTTTTTAAGAGTGTGTGAAAATTTTGTAAGTGTTAGGTAACTAACATGTGGTATTGCTATTTTTGTTTTTTTTATAGGAAGGTTTTTTAGATTTTCTGTTTTATAAAGAATCTAAAAATCTCTAGTTATAAAAAAAGGAATTACTATAAATTTTAATTCAATTTATAGTATACAGAATCGTTTTCTAAAGCGGTTAGTAATTCTGGAGAAATATTAACTTTTTGTTTTCTACTTGGCATATGTAATTTTAGTTTTTCCGCCATTTCGAAGATTACAAAATTCAACGTATGATTCCCAGAATGCTCGGTTAATAGTTCTTTTAAACCATCAATACGCTTATCAGAAAGGTCATTAATATCTAATTGTATTGTTAGTTTTCTGGCATACGTTTCCATAACATCGTGTAATAACTGAAAGCTATTAAATTGTATTCTTGGATCTCCTTTTTTACCAGTATCTCGATTTACCCAGCCTTCTTTAATAAAAGCTTTCGCATAAACAAAAGTACTTTGTACTAGAAATGGTCTGTGTTTCAGGTAGTCTTCACCAAAAATTCTAAATTCATGGGCGGTATTATAATCTTCGATAGTAAAGGTTGCCCAACCTTTTCCGTTTTTAGAAGTTCGATGCTCTACACCAGTAATTACACCTCCAAATGAGATTTCTCGGTTCAAGTTATTTTCTAAATCCGCAAAATTTAATAGCGTTCCATTGCAGAAATATTTCATTTCGTATTTAAAATCATCTAATGGATGACCAGATAAATAGATTCCTACTACTTCTTTTTCTCTGGCAAGTTTTTCCATGGTTCCCCATTCTTCGCAAGGGGGAACTACAGGTTCAGGTATTTGTACATCACTAGCTTCTCCGAATAAGCTTACTTGAGAAGAGTTTTCATTTTCTTGATACTTAGATCCATATTTCATAGCTTTCTCAAGAAACGTAACGCTATCTCCATCTTGATGAAAATATTGACCTCTATGTGTTTCTAAGAATGAGTCGAAACCTCCTGCAAGCGCTAGACTTTCAAATGCTTTTTTATTGGCAGCACGCAAGTCAATTCGTTTTGCCATGTCAAAAATAGATTTGTATGGACCATCCTCTTTTCTGTTTTCTACAATAGTAGCTACAGCTCCTGTTCCTACACCTTTTATTGCTCCCATACCAAATCGAACAGCACCATCTTTGTTTACGGAGAACTTTCTGTAAGATTCGTTAACATCTGGTCCCAATACATCTAATTTCATGCGTTTACATTCTTCCATGAAAAAAGTAACTTGCTTAATATCGTTCATGTTATTAGAAAGTACAGCAGCCATGTACTCCGCAGGATAATGTGCTTTTAGGTAGGCTGTTTGGTAGGCAATCCAAGCGTAGCAGGTAGAGTGGGATTTATTAAATGCATAGGCAGCAAAAGCTTCCCAATCTTTCCATATTTTTTCTAATTTGTCTTCGGCGTGACCCTTTGCAGCGGCTTGTTCAATGAATTTTGGTTTCATTTTATCCAAAACAGCCTTTTGCTTTTTACCCATCGCTTTACGAAGTACATCGGCTTCACCTTTAGTGAAATCCGCAAGTTTTTGGGATAGAAGCATTACTTGCTCTTGGTATACTGTGATTCCGTATGTTTCTTTTAGGTATTCTTCGCAGGCTTCTAGGTCATATATAATTTCTTCGGTACCGTGTTTTCTATTAATAAAACTAGGGATATATTCTAAAGGACCTGGACGATACAACGCATTCATTGCGATAAGATCAGCAAAAACAGTAGGTTTAAGTTCCTTCATGTATTTTTGCATTCCCGGAGATTCATATTGGAATACTCCAACTGTTTCTCCTCGTTGGAACAAAGCATAAGTTTCTTCATCATCTAGTGGGAAATTCTCTGGGTCGAGATCTACATCATGTTTTGCTTTTACAATTTTAACCGTATCTTTTATTAGAGTTAGTGTCTTTAACCCTAGGAAATCCATTTTTAGTAATCCAGCATCCTCTACAACAGAATTGTCAAACTGTGTACAGTACATGTCGGAATCCTTTGCTAAAGCAACCGGAACAAACTTTGTAATATCATCGGGTGTAATAATGACTCCACAAGCATGGATTCCTGTATTTCGTACTGAACCCTCGAGTATTCTTGCTTGATTTAAGGTTTCAGCTTCTAAGTCATTCCCTTCAGCAATTTTAAGAAGTTCGTGTACTTTTTCTAGCTCATCACTTCTAAACTTCTTTTTTAATGTAGCTTCATCTACTCCAAATATTTTACCTAGTTTGGACATGTTAGGAATCAATTTGGCAATACGATCTGAGTCTCCAAGAGGTAGATCAAGTACACGAGCAGTATCCCTTATAGAAGATTTTGCTGCCATAGTACCATATGTAATAATTTGCGCTACTTGATTGGCGCCATATTTTTCAATCACATAGTCCATTACTCGTCCACGTCCTTCATCATCGAAATCAATATCAATATCGGGCATACTTACACGATCCGGATTTAAGAATCTCTCAAAAAGTAAATCATACTTAATTGGGTCTAGATTAGTAATCCATAAACAATAGGCAACGGCAGATCCTGCTGCAGACCCTCTTCCTGGCCCAACAGAGACTCCCATATCTCTTGCGGCGCGTATAAAATCTTCTACAATTAGGAAATACCCTGGGTATCCTGTTTTTTCAATTACCTTTAATTCAAAATCTAGTCTTTCGTCTATAGAAGGAGTGATTTCTCCATATCGTATTTTTGCACCTTCATAAGTGATATGTCGTAGATAGGCGTTTTCTCCTCTTTTACCTCCGTCTGCCAGATCTTCTTCGAATTGAAATTTTTCAGGAATATTAAATGCTGGTAAAAGTACATCTCTTGCTAGTACAAAAGGCTCTATTTTGTCAATAACCTCTTGTATGTTAATAATAGCTTCAGGAAGATCTTTGAATAAATTTTTCATCTCCTCAGAAGATTTAAAATAATATTCTTGGTTTGGTAGACCGTAGCGATATCCTCTTCCTCTACCAATTGGCGTAGCCTGTTTTTCTCCATCCTTTACACATAAAAGAATATCGTGGGCATTGGCATCTTCTTTTTCACAATAATAAGTATTGTTAGAGGCAATGGTTTTGATATTGTGTTTTTTGGAGAAATCTATCAGAACTTGGTTTACACGATTTTCATCCTCTTGATTATGGCGCATAACCTCTATATACAAGTCATCTCCAAACTCTTCTTTCCACCACAATAAAGCTTCCTCTGCTTGTTTTTCGCCAATGTTTAATACTTTACTCGGAACTTCTCCATAGAGGTTTCCTGTGAGTACAATGATATCCTCTTTATATTGTTTAATGACTTCTTTATCAATTCTTGGTAAATAGTAGAATCCATCTACAAAACCTATAGAAGACATTTTTGCTAAATTGTGATATCCATTTTTGTTTTTGGCAAGTAAAACTATTTGATAACCGTTATCTTTTCTCGTTTTATCTTTATGATTTTCACAAACAAAGAATTCAACACCCACGATTGGTTTTATTTCTACACCTGTAGGTTCTTCGCCGTTTTCTATAGCTTCTGCATTTGCTGATTTTACACTTTTATTGTGATTTGTAACAGCAGAAACGAAATGAAAAGCTCCCATCATATTAGCATGATCTGTCATCGCTACTGCTGTCATTTTATGTTTGGCAGTTTCTTTTACTAAATCAGGAATACTAGTGGTTGATTGTAAAACGGAAAATTGAGTATGATTATGTAGGTGTGCGAAGTTTACAGAATCCAGGGCGGCAATATTATCCTTAATTTCTTGTTGAGAAATATCAGAACCACCTTGTTGATTCAGTGCTTCCTGTATTTTTTGAGAAGCTTTCTTTAGATTTATGTGTTTAAGGCCTATTAATTGAATAGGCTCTTTATTAATTTCTTTAAAGTTTTGGAAATAATCAGGTTGTACATCAAGTTCTTCCTGAGTAAAAACTTGTTTACGTATTAGTTCCAGAAAACACCTAGTAGTGGCTTCTACATCGGCTGTTGCGTTATGGGCTTCTCCAAATGCAGTTCCAAATAAATACTGATGTAATTCTGTTAACGTTGGAAGTTTAAATTTTCCTCCACGTCCTCCGGGAATCTGACATAAGCTAGCAGTAGTTTCTGTACAGGTATCCAGAACGGGTAATTCTTGTAGTACATTATCAACACCAAGTCTGTAAAACTCAGCTCCCATAATATTAACATCAAAGCCAACATTCTGACCTACAACGAATTTAGTTTTTGATAAGGCGATATTAAATTTCTCTAAAACTTCTTCTAGAGTAATACCATCTTGTTCTGCTAGAGCAGTGGAAATCCCATGTATTTTTTCTGCGTCATAAGGAATGTTAAATCCTTCAGGTTTTACTAAATAATCTTGATGCTCGATACAGTTCCCCATTTCATCATGTAATTGCCAAGCAATCTGTATACACCTTGGCCAATTATCAGTGTCACTTATAGGAGCATCCCAGCGTTTAGGTAAACCTGTGGTTTCGGTATCAAAAATTAAATACATAAAAAGATCAGTTTCGAGAAAGTTCAAGCTTCCAAAGGAAGTGATTCACAAAAATAACCAAAATGATAGGTTACATTGGTTAAAAGTTATTCAGATTTATTAACTATTAATGTCTGAAGTATTCCTTGTGATATTATTAAAGATGAAGAAAACATAAAAGGTGCTGAATAAATACCAATACTTGTAGTAAGTAAAAAGCGTTCACTAACCCAGTTAGTGAACGCTTTTCGAATTATAGTTGAGTTGTGATTAATATCCGTACTCAAAACGTCCCTCGGTAACAACTACTCCACTTGTAGTGGTGAATTCAAAACTACCACTGATACATTTTGTTTCAGTATCATGAGAAGTTATTGTCAATGTTCCGGAGACAGCTGATGCTTTATCATTGTATAAACTGTAAGTAGCACTGTAAGCGCCTGATCCGGTTAAAGAATGCTCTCCAACAGTTACGTCAATAGGGAAAACAATCGTTATTTCTTCATTTTCATTACTTGCTTTGATCAATATAGAAGGATTGTTTACTCCAAATGGTATAGCATCGTGATCATCAGTAATCATTTCATTACCATTAATCATAGCGACTAAAGAAGCATTGAGTAGACAAGGATTTATTTCTGGATCTTCTTCCTCTTCCTCTTCTTCTACATTTATGATAATTTCTTCCTCTTCTTCTTCTTGTACTTCGGGAACAAAATTTTCAATTGGTAATCTGTAAAACCATCCATTTCTAAAACTTACGGATTTACCATTTGTTCCTTTTAAGTCTTCAAAATAGAAATTACCAGAAACTTGATTGTTGTAGATTTCTGTTATTACAATTTGTCCGTTGCTTATTCCATTCTCCGAAATAAACTTTATGTCATTTTCTTCAAAACTTACAGTATTAATAGCTTGTTGTTCTAGTCTATAGGTTCCTACGTCTGTTGATGAAGTGGTAAAACTTATAGATTCAGTACCTGTATTACCTACAATCACTAATGTGCCATCATCATGGATTATAGCTTTCTTGATCTCTGGTCTAAATAATTTTCCGTCAATAGTAGCTTGTAAACCGGGTGTGTTAACCTCGATATCAGTAGTACAAGAATTAAGAAAAAGGCATATAATTGCCAGTATTGGAGTAATTTTTTTAATCATACGCTTGGGGCTTTAAAAAATCTAGATACAGATAACTGTAACTAAAATTACTTATGCAAACATATCATGAAAATCTGTATAAAACAATTTTTTAGCAAACAAAATCACTTTTTTAAACGATTAATGTCAAAATAATATCGATGAAATACACAAAAAATAATATTTAACGTTCAAAAAGTAAGTTTTTACGGTTTTTGATTTATGTTACTTATTTGCTTTCAAGAGTTCGTTTTTTAATAAGACTGGTATTAGGTAAATTTCTATTAGAATTAAAGATTAATTATTTTGAAGCTAATTTGCTAAAAATGATTACATTTGCGCACTTAATTATAATCGGGGTCGAGTACCCAAAAATTAATTCATATGTCTGTTAAAATTAGATTACAGAGACACGGTAAAAAAGGAAAACCTTTTTACTGGATCGTAGCAGCTGATGCTAGAGCAAAAAGAGATGGTAGATTTTTAGAAAAAATCGGTACTTACAATCCAAACACTAACCCAGCAACAATTGACTTAAATGTAGATGGTGCTGTAAAATGGTTACAAAATGGAGCGCAACCTACTGATACGGCTAGAGCTATTTTGTCTTATAAAGGAGCAATGCTAAAAAACCACCTTGCAGGAGGTGTTAGAAAAGGAGCTTTAACTGAAGAACAAGCTGAGGAAAAATTCAATGCTTGGGTTCAGGAAAAAGAAGGTTCTGTAACTGCTAAGAAAGATTCTCTAGCAAAAGCAGAAGCTGATGCAAAAGCAAAAGCTATTGCTGCAGAAAAAGAAGTAAACGCTAAGCGTGAAGCTGAAGCCGCTGAGGCTGAGGCTGCTGCAAAAGCGGAAGAAGTTGCTGCACAGGCAGCAGAAGAAGTAACTGAAGAAGCTAGCAGCGAGGAAGAATAGTTGCATTACTAACGATGAAGAAAGAAGATTGCTTCTATCTAGGCAAAATCGTAAGCAAATTTAGTTTTAAAGGTGAGGTATTGATAAAACTTGATACTGATGAACCTGAAAATTATGTAAAAATGGAATCGGTTTTTATTAATTATAATAAAAACTTGGTTCCATTTTTTATAGAAAAAAGCTCACTTCATAAAAGTGATTTGCTTCGAGTGAAATTTGAAGATGTAGACTCAGAAGAGGATGCAGATGATCTAATGAAATCAGAAATATACTTACCCTTAAATCTTTTGCCAAAACTGGAAGGAGATAAATTTTATTTCCATGAAGTGATAGGTTTTAAGATTGTAGATGCTGCTTTTGGGGAGGTAGGTGTTATTAAGCATATAAATGATAGTACTGCTCAAGCTCTTTTTGAGATTGATCGTGAAGGTATTGAAATATTGATACCAATGAATGATGAATTTATAGATAAGGTAGATAGAAAAACAAATACAGTTTTTGTACGTACTCCAGAAGGATTGATAGATCTATATCTTTAATATATGTCTAAACCATTTCGTTTTAAACAGTTTACTGTACATCAAGATAGGTGTGCCATGAAAATAGGAACTGATGCTGTTTTATTAGGGTCTTGGGTTCCTTTATCAGATAATGTGTCTTCCGTCCTTGATGTGGGAACAGGAACCGGTGTGATTGCTTTGATGATGGCTCAGCGTTCTTATGCCGAGATTATTGATGCTGTGGAGATTGATGCTGCTGCATATGAACAATCAGTGGAAAACTTCGAAGCTTCTGATTGGGGTGATCGTTTATTTTGTTATCATGCTTCTTTTCAGGAATTCTTTCAAGAGATCGATGATAAATATGATTTATTAATTAGTAATCCCCCATTTTATACTGATACTTATAAAACTGAAGATGCTACTCGTGCCATAGCTAGGTTCGAGGATGCGCTTCCATTTGAACATCTTTTTATAGGAGCTTCCCACTTACTTTCTGAAAAAGGTAAGTTTGCAGTTGTGCTGCCTTTTAAAGAAGAGAAAAACGCCATAAACATTGCTAAAAGTGCAGGATTGTTTCCTGAAAAGATAACAAGAGTTCAGGGAAACCCTTCTTCTGATATTAAGAGAACTCTGTTGTTGTTTGGTTTTGATCAAGTTGATTTCGAAGAAGATACCTTGGTTGTTGAAACTGATAGGCATCAGTATACTTCTAAGTATATAGAGTTAACTAAAGATTTTTATTTAAAAATGTAAATAAAAAAGAGGAGCTATAAATAACTCCTCTTTTTCCAAATTCAATCACTCTACGAAGTTTAGTCTATATTTCTATAAACAAACACTCTTAAAGATTTTTAATACGGTTAACTTTTGCCAATCCAGTTTCCTTCAGCATCACATAATACTTCAACTGTTTCACCATCTTCTTTTGTAAGTTCTAATTTAAACTCAGATGCATCTTCTTTTGCAGCAGCTTTGCTTATCGTTGCACCTGCAAAATCTTTTGCCACAGCGTCAAGTACTGGTTGAGGTAAATTTTCAACAGCTAATTCGATATATTTTTCTTGAGTAATAACTTCTACAGTTTCATCAGAAGATGTTTCCTGTGCATTTATATTCTGAGTTCCTAATAAAAGTCCAAAAGCTAATACTGGTAATACAAATAAATTTTTCATTTTGTTTTTAGGTTTTAATTATTCTTTATTTCGATGATTAATTAATTGGAATAACTATGCCAGAGGATGTTTTTAGACAGTTTTGAATTTAAAATACTGATAGATAGTGTTTTAAATAAAATATTAATAATGTTAAGGGTATCTAAAATGTGTAGAAATAAAGTGAGTAATGCGGAAATTTGCAACAAATTACTTGGGTTCTATACTTATAGATTACTTTGTATACATTGTGTCAACAATTAAATTTTACCTATAAATTATCCTCAGTGTTTTATAATATATTTTAAGAAGTCAAAAAAAATTGGTTGCTCTTTTTTCATTAATTACATTTGTTAGCGGTTTAATAACCATAATTTTGAAAATAGTATAAAATATAAATAGAAAATATAATGAAGCCCGATCTTTTTGAAGCACCAGACTATTATAATTTAGATGAACTTTTGACCGACGAACATAAATTGGTTCGTGATGCTGCTCGTAGTTGGGTAAAACGAGATGTGTCTCCTATTATAGAAGAATATGCGCAACGTGCAGAATTTCCTAATCAAATTATTAAGGGATTAGCAGAAATAGGAGCTTTTGGGCCTTATATTCCAGAAAAATATGGTGGAGCAGGACTGGATCAGATTAGTTACGGTTTAATTATGCAGGAAATAGAACGAGGAGATTCTGGAGTACGTTCTACGGCATCAGTGCAATCTTCATTAGTGATGTATCCAATTTGGAAATATGGAACTGAAGACCAACGAAATAAATACCTTCCTAAGTTAGCGTCTGGAGAATTTATGGGATGTTTTGGGCTTACGGAACCTGATCATGGATCTAATCCAGGCGGGATGACAACTAATTTTAAAGATAAGGGAGATCATTATTTACTCAATGGGGCAAAGTTATGGATATCAAATGCTCCTTTTGCAGATATTGCTGTAGTTTGGGCAAAGAATGAAGAAGGAAGAGTTCACGGACTTGTTGTAGAAAGAGGTATGGAAGGTTTTTCTACACCAGAAACACATAATAAATGGTCATTACGTGCATCTGCAACTGGAGAGCTTATTTTCGATAATGTAAAAGTGCCAAAAGAGAACTTATTACCAGGAAAAAGTGGATTAGGAGCTCCGCTAGGTTGTTTAGATTCAGCTCGTTTTGGGATCGCTTGGGGAGCAATAGGGGCAGCTATGGATTGTTATGATACCGCATTACGATATTCTAAGGAAAGAATTCAGTTTGATAAACCAATTGGAGGTACTCAGTTACAGCAAAAGAAATTGGCAGAAATGATTACTGAAATTACTAAAGCACAGTTACTAGCTTGGCGATTGGGAGTGTTAAGAGAAGAAGGAAAAGCTACCTCTGCACAAATCTCTATGGCAAAGAGAAATAATGTCGATATGGCGATAAAAATAGCACGTGAAGCTAGACAAATTCTCGGAGGAATGGGGATTACAGGAGAATATAGTATTATGAGACATATGATGAATTTAGAGAGTGTAATTACCTATGAAGGAACTCATGATATTCATCTTTTGATAACTGGTATGGATATAACAGGAATTGCAGCGTTTAAATAATTGATAATTTAAGGAAAACACAAACATCTTGAAATAGTAAGATGTTTTGTGCTAATATTTTTGTGGTTTAGAAAATAGTTTTAATTATGAAGATAATTGGACATCGTGGAGCAGCTGGATTAGTTGCAGAAAACACAGTAGAGTCTATAGCTGAGGCTTTTAAATATAATGTTGACGGAATTGAAATAGATATTCATAAATGTAAATCAGGAGAGCTTGTTGTAATCCATGACGAAACCTTAGAGAGAACAACAAATGGTAAAGGGAAAGTTTCTGAATTTACGTTTCAGGAGTTAAAAAAATATAGAACAAAAGAAGGGTATAGAATTCCAACACTTAATGAGGTGTTAGATTTTGTAAACGCCAAATGTATAGTTAATATAGAGCTAAAAGGAATAGGGACTGCTGGTCCTGTCCTGGAGCTTTTAGAACGACAAATCAAAGATTCAGATTGGGATTATGATGATTTTATCTTGTCTAGTTTTGATCATTCTCAATTATTTCAGATAAAATCGAAAACTTCTAAGTTTAAATTAGGTGTTTTGACGGAAAAAAGTATTCCATCAATACTTAAGGTTGCAGTAGTGCTAGAAGCATTTTCTCTGCATCCTCCAATACTTTCTTTACAAAAAGAAGAAGTCACTTCAGCGAAGAACAATGGGTTTAAAGTGTATACATGGACCGTAAATGATTCGTCTAAGATAAAGTCATCAAAAACTTGGAAGGTTGATGGTATCATTACAGATTTCCCTAATTTTGCTTAATGCAATATGATTTCTTAATAATTGGTGGAGGTGCAGCAGGGTTTTTTACAGCTATAAATGTAGCAGAAAAGAATCCTAAGCTTAAGATAGGGATTCTAGAAAGAGGGAAAGAGGTTTTATCCAAAGTAAGAATTTCGGGTGGTGGAAGATGTAATGTTACTCATGCAGAATTTGTTCCGGATGAATTAAGCAAGAATTACCCTAGGGGAGAGAAAGAACTTATAGGTCCTTTTCATACTTTTATGACTGGTGATACTATAGAATGGTTTAGTAGTCGTGGAGTAGAATTAAAAATAGAAGATGATGGAAGAATTTTTCCTGTTTCTGATTCTTCACAGACTATTATTGATTGCTTCCTTTCAGAATCAAAAAAACTTGGTATTGAAGTTCTAAAAAATCATGTTGTCAAAAATTTTTATAAGGAAGAAGAAATTTGGAAGGTAATTACGAATCAAGGTGATTTTGAAGCTGAAAAATTAATGTTGGCTACCGGAAGTAACCCTAAGATATGGACAAAACTTAATGAGTTAGATCTTAAAACTATTGATGCTGTCCCATCATTATTTACATTTAATATAAAAGATAGTAGAATTAAAGAATTGCCAGGAATCGCTACAGAAGCTTCGGTTGCAGTAAAGAATTCCAAATTGACTAGTGATGGTCCTTTGCTTATTACGCATTGGGGTATGAGTGGTCCCGCTATACTTAAATTATCTGCTTGGGGCGCGGTAGAGTTGAATTCCTATCAGTATAATTTTGAGATTATTGTTAATTGGCTACAGGATTATACTAAAGAAGAGGTGGTAGATGTGCTAAAATCACTAAAAAATAAAAACCCTAAGCAACAGGTTTTTAAATATGCTCAATTTGAATTACCAAAAAGGTTATGGCAAAGCTTAGTTCTAGCGTCTGGGATACATAATACTACTCGATGGGCAGATATTAATAAATCTCAATTATTTAAATTATCAGAAGAATTGACTCAAGGAATTTTTAAGGTCAAAGGGAAGAGTACCTTTAAAGAAGAGTTTGTTACCGCTGGTGGAATTGATCTTAAGGAGATTAATTTTAAAACTTTTGAAAGTAAGAAATATAAGAATCTATACTTCGCCGGAGAAATATTAAATATTGACGCAATTACAGGAGGGTTTAATTTTCAGAATGCCTGGACAGGTGCGTATATTGCTGCTCAAGCTATTATATCTTAAATATGAATACATACATAGTCTTATTGAGAGGAATTAATGTTGGGGGTCATAAAAAGATTAAAATGGCTGATCTTAAACAGCTTTTTTTAAACTTAGAATTTACTTCGGTGGTTACATATATCCAAAGTGGTAATGTTATTGTTCAACATAGTTCAGAAGATATTCGATCGTTAGAAATGAGAATTAGAGTTGGTATTGAGGAGCGGTTTGGTTTTGATGTTCCTGTTTTGATGATTACTTATGAAAAATTAGATAAGATACTTAAGAATAATCCATTTATTAATAAAATCAAAGAGGATGAGCTTGAAAGTAAAAAAATGTATTTTATGTTGCTATATGAGCATCCAGATATAAAAGTTTCGGAAGAACTGTCTTTAGTTTCGTTTGTTCCAGAAGAGTTTAGTATAACCAAAGATGTAGTCTATTTATTCGCTGCAAATGGTTATGGTAAAACAAAGCTTCACAGTAATTTCTTTGAAAAGAAACTAAAGTGTCAAGCCACAGCTAGAAACCTTAAAACAATGAATAAATTATTGGAATTAAGTTCTTTATCTAAATAAGTTGTATAAATACTTCTCGGAAATCTGTGTAAAATTTCGTATATTAAAAAGGTTTAACCATTACCTTATACACTATGAAAAAAATTACACTAATACTTATTATCGTTTTTATCTATAATAACGCATATGTTGCTCATGCGAATGACAAAGAACCTATAAAAAAATTATTGATGGATTATATCAATAAGATTAATGATTTAGAAAGAGGAGCAAAAAAAAATAGTGTTTTATATCTATTTGATGAGAAATATAGTGGAAATACAGTTTATGTTAATCTATCAGGAGCTTTGGTAAGAAAAGATTACGATAAAAAGAATATTTCTTCGCAATTGGATGATATCATTAATGATGATAATTATAGTTTTAAACTTACATTAGACAAAGTTGTTTTTCAAAACCAAAAAGAGAATGCAGGAATCATTTCTGCAGTGGTTAATTTTGAGTCATTTATAGATAAGAAATTAGCGGAGAGGGGAACCATGTTAATGGATTTGGTGGGTGTAAAGGTTAATGAAAGATGGAGGATTGTTCAAAATAATATGGTGAGGGTTTCAGAAGCAAAAGATATAGGAGAGTGTGTTTGTTATATGTATGGAAATGGAGACACTAAATTTGTTACAGAAGTTTATTTTCCTGCAGGATTAGAATACGATCAAAAATTGGAGTCTTTTCAGATTACTAAAAAGGATGGAGTAAGAGTTATTAAATCTCATAGTGATGAATTTTCTTGGAAAGGAAACGGAGGTGTCTATTATAAAGGTAAATCTATAGGAAAGACAAAAGAGCCCAAAAAAGCCATACAAGCAGCGGTCAAAAAATTATATAAAGATTCCTGCGTAGATGTAATATTTAATTAGGCTAGCTCAAATATAATACAACAATAATAAAAGTATCCTATCGATATATGTCTGTAGGATACTTTTATTATTGTTTTTTTTAAAATTAATCTCTAAGAAACCCTTTCCAGGATATTTCTATTGCTTGATTAATATGTTTATCTAATAATTTCACTTTTTCATTTTCGTGAATTTTTACTAGGGATACAACATTTCCAAAAAACAATTCTTCCATAACCATGGAGTTATATGATTTGAATACTTTTTGCCGAATACCTGATTTAAAATAATTCTCGATCTCCCCGTAATATTGTCTCGCTTTATCTTTTAAGGATTGAGGGATTTCTGGAGATCTTGCAATCTGTTCAGAAAACACAAAAGCTAATGGGTTGTTTACGAAATAGTGAAATAGATTAAGCCACATAATTGAAAACTGCTTTTTAATATCGTCCTCAGGGACATTACGCATAACAACAGTTCCAAAATCTTGAGTAAGCATTAAATAGAGTTCTGTAATAATTTCCTCTTTATTCTTAAAATGGTGATATACAGTTCCATTGGCAACACCAGATTCTTTAATAATTTGCGAAAGAGAAGTTGCCCGTATTCCTTGTTTTGTGATTAATTCTAAAGTTGTCTGTAAGACAATTGACTTTTTGTTCATAAAAATTTTTATTCCTTCATTCTTGGTTTAGTTAAGTTGCCAAATAGCAAAATTCAATGCAGTTGCATAAGCAACCCATATCAAGTAAGGGATAAGTAGGTAAGCGGCTGTTGAGTTAACAACTTTAAACCACCTGATTGTAAACAATAAAAGGATAAACAGGGCAAGTATATCCACAAGTGCAATCAATGGATTACGTAATCCAAAGAAAAAAATGGACCACGCAGCATTGAGTAAAAGTTGAAACCCAAAATGGTATAACGCAGTTTTTACCCATTTATGATAAAAACCTTTACTCCAAACAATTCCGGCAGCAATTCCCATCATAATATATAGGGCTGTCCATACTGGGGCAAAGAGCCAATTTGGGGGCGTAAAGGAAGGTTTTTGCAGTCCTGGATACCAACTGGTAATCGATGTTTGCGTAGCAATACTACTCAAAAAACCAATTAACAAGCATAGCAAAACAGCAATACCAATACGCAGTATTTTTTTTTTCATTCGAATTAGTTAGTTAAATACTAAAATAGCAATTTATTTTTACTAGCTTACTTTTAAAAGCATATAACAACTTATCTTTGCCAAAATTATTTTTTACGTTATGGGTGATTATAGTCAATTTGTCACTAAAATATCTTCTGTAGTTCTTAATAAAGGATCTATTTCTTGTACATCACCGAGTAATATTGCCTTAGTGAAATATTGGGGAAAACGACCAGTGCAATTTCCAGAAAATCCTTCTATAAGTTTTACGTTAGATACTTGTAAAACTGAGACCATATTAAGATATGAAAAATTAGAAAGTATTTCTGAAAATTTTCAATTCGAGTTGTTTTTTGAAGGAAAACCCAAACCAGATTTTAAACCAAAAATTCAAAGTTTTTTTCAAAGAATAATTACCTACGTTCCTTTTCTTAAGCAATATAAGTTTATAATAGAAACAAGTAATACATTTCCTCATAGTAGTGGAATAGCTTCTTCTGCAAGTGGGATGAGTGCTTTGGCATATTGTTTAATGCAGTTAGAAAAACAGCTAAACCCTGAGATGACCGGCGACGAGTTTGTTCAGAAAACTTCCTTTTTATCTAGATTAGGATCAGGAAGTGCTAGTAGAAGTATAGAAGGGCCGATTACAGTTTGGGGAGCGCATAAAAATGTAGAAGGAAGTAATGATGCATATGCAGTAAAATTTCCTTATACCATTCACGAAAATTTTAAGAATTATCAAGATACTATTCTTCTTGTCGATAAAGGAGAAAAACAAGTGAGTAGCTCTGTTGGTCATGATTTAATGCATGGCCATCCTTTTTCTTCTGAAAGATTTAAACAAGCAAACGAAAATATAGATAAACTTAAAAGTATTTTAATTTCCGGAGACTTGGATAAGTTTATTGAAGTGGTGGAAAGTGAAGCATTGACCTTGCATGCAATGATGATGACTTCTTTACCTTATTTTATTCTTATGAAACCAAACACATTATCTGTTATTAATAAGATTTGGGAGTATAGAAAAGAGACAGGATCTAAAATTTGTTTCACCTTAGATGCTGGAGCAAATGTTCATATATTATATCCAGATTCGGAGAAGGAACAGGTAATCGACTTCATTAAGAGAGAGTTAGTTGTATATTGTGAGAAAGGACAGTATATTTGCGACAAAATAGGATTAGGTGCTAAATTGTTGTAACTTTATCCTAATTAGTTAGACAAATTGGATATAAGGAATACGAACAGATGAAAGGACCACTTTTTTACTCTAAGATATTATTGTTTGGAGAATATGGTATAATTAAAGACTCAAAAGGGCTTTCTATACCCTATAATTTCTTCAAAGGAGCTCTAAAAGTATCTGATAATCCAGATGAAGAAGCGACTAAATCCAATAAAAGTTTAATTGATTTCACTAGTTATTTAGAAAGTGTTCAAGATAAAAATATCGTAGAATTCGATTTAGAAAGGTTGAAAAACGATGTGGCATCTGGGATGTATTTTGATAGTAGTATTCCTCAAGGATATGGAGTAGGAAGCAGTGGAGCACTTGTAGCAGCAATTTATGATAAATACGCTACGGATAAGATTACGGTTCTAGAAAATCTTACCCGAGATAAATTGTTGAAGTTAAAAGAGATTTTCGGATTCATGGAATCATTTTTTCATGGCAGTAGTTCTGGTTTAGATCCTTTAAACAGTTATTTAAGCCTTCCTATTCTAATTAATTCTAAAGATAATATAGAACCTGCAGGAATTCCGTCGCAAAGTGTAGATCATAAAAAGGGAGCTGTATTTTTATTGGATAGTGGTATTGTAGGAGAAACTGCTCCGATGGTAAGCATTTTCATGGAAAGCATGAAGCAAGAGGGATTTCGATCAATGCTTAAGAATCAGTTTGTTAAGCATACCGATGCTTGTGTTGATGACTTTTTGAAAGGCGATATAAAATCATTGTTTTCTAATATTAAACAGTTGTCTAATGTTGTTTTAGATAATTTTAAGCCAATGATTCCTAAGCAGTTTCATGCATTATGGAAAAACGGAATAGAAACCAATGATTATTATCTTAAATTATGTGGTTCTGGAGGCGGTGGTTATATATTAGGTTTTACCCAGGATTTTAATAAAGCCCAAACTGCATTAAAAGATTATAAATTAGAAGTGGTATACAACTTTTAATAGATCTACTGTAGGATGTTTTCTAGAAAAAATAAACTCATCCTACTCAAATTATTGAGCCTATTTTCTATTGTTAGAGGATATAATGTGCTCATTATTGTTTTAGCACAATATCTTACTTCCATCTTTATTCTAGCTCCTCACATTCCTTTAAGAGAAGTGCTTTTTGATGCGAACTTATTTGTTATTGTTTTAGCATCTGCAAGCGTAATTGCAGCAGGATATATTATCAATAATTTTTATGACAGGGAAAAGGATCTTATAAATAGACCTCAGAAAACAATGTTAGATCGTTTAGTAAGCCAACGAACTAAATTAACTGGATATTTCGTGCTTAACTTTCTTTCAGTAATATTAGCTAGTTATGTTTCTTTTAAAGCGGTATTGTTTTTTTCTTTATACGTCTTTGGAATATGGTTATATTCTCATAAGCTAAAAAGAATGCCGTTTCTCGGTAATTTCGTAGCATCTACGTTGTCCATTACTCCTTTCTTTGCTGTGTTCATTTATTATAAAAACTTTGATGAGGTGGTTTTTGTTCATGCTACCTTTTTGTTTTTAATGTTAGTGATGAGAGAAATGGTCAAAGATCTTGGGAATCTTAGAGGCGATGTAGCTCAAAATTATAAAACGATTCCAATTATTTATGGAGAATCAGCTTCGAAAAAAATGATTAGTTTATTAGTGTTAGCTTCGTGTCTGCCTATTTATTTACTACTTACAAAGTACGAAGTAGGCTACATGTATCTTTACTTTTATGTTTGTCTAACATTATTGTTGCTATTTCTAATAGCGTTATGGAAATCAGATGGGAGGATACATTATGTTTGGTTGCACAATATTTTAAAATTAATCATTGTATCTGGAGTATTTAGTATTATACTGATTGATGTTAATATGATACTGGATAGACTTCTTTGGTAATAAAAAAAGCAGCTATATCATTCGGATATAACTGCTCTTCTAAACAAGGTTTGTTTTAGTAAGTTTTAAGCTTCAGGGTTTAATACTTTTAGCTTAATCTTAAATACTTTGTTACCAGTTTTGATGGCGTCAGTGTCAACTTTTTTGTAATTTAATCTAGATTTTACGTACTGTTCTATTGCTTGTTTTTCTGAATCTACTGTAAGGATTACAATTTCTCCTTTAGCATTTAAGATAAATTCAATGTTAGCTTTAATTTCGTTACTCTCTAACCTAATTTCTGGTCTGTCTAATAAAAGAGCAATTTCGTTTCTTAGTTTTTGCTCTGAAGTTTCTTTAGTGTTTTTGTCATTTGCAAAAATTTGAGTTGTTGCTAAAATGGCTACTACTAATACAATTAATTTTTTCATTGTTACGTGTTTTTATTTGAGTTATAAAATTTTATTTGTTTTAATTTTACAAGACAAATGTAGAACCGATACGTAATTATTTTTGAGTTTATATTTTATTAGAATGTATTGCTAAGTTTACCTTTGCGTAAAAAAGAGAACGTTTTAACATAAATTGAACTTTGAATAATATATACTTTTTATAAGTTTACTTTGGGAGTATTTAGGAGGATTGATTTTTTTGATGTTAAATTCTCAAGTCTTAATCTTATTGCGATACGAATAATTGAATTTTTGGACCTTTTTTAATGTTACCATAATGTTAAGTAATGGTTTAACCGTAAAGCGATTTTTAAGATTTAAGTATTTGAAAATCAATTTTTTGAATGTTAATTATTCGTTAACTAAACTCTTAATAATTTGTAAACATTAACTATAAATCTGGATAAATTTAAAAATCAATTTTAGACATTCTTTATGAAGGATCAATTACTTACTGTGGCTTTAGCTCAGATATCGCCAGTTTGGTTGGATAAAAGGGCTACAATAGAAAAAATAAAAAAATCAATTATTGAAGGGGCACAAAAAAAGGCAGAGCTTATTGTTTTTGGAGAAACGTTACTGCCTGGATATCCTTTTTGGGTTTCACTAACCGATGGAGCTCAGTTCGACAATAAGATCCAGAAAGAAATTCATGCTCATTATGCTCAGAATGCAGTAGTTATAGAGCGAGGAGATTTAGACGGAATTTGTGATTTAGCAAAAGAGAATAGTATAGCAATCTATTTAGGTGTTATCGAACGACCCTTGGATAGAGGAGGTCATAGTTTATATGCATCTTTAGTATATATAAATGGGGATGGAGAAATTAAATCTGTACATCGTAAGTTACAACCAACTTATGAAGAAAGATTAACTTGGGCTCCAGGAGATGGTAACGGGCTTCGGGTACATCCGCTTAAAGCATTTACAGTAGGAGGTTTAAATTGTTGGGAAAACTGGATGCCATTACCTAGGGTAGCATTATATGGACAAGGAGAAAACCTACATGTCGCAGTTTGGCCAGGAAGTGATTATAATACTAAAGACATTACTCGTTTTATAGCAAGAGAATCAAGATCTTATGTTATTTCTGTATCTAGTTTAATGCGAAAAGAGGATTTTCCTTCTACGACACCACACCTAGAAGAAATTTTGAAAAAAGCTCCTGATGTTTTAGGTAATGGAGGTTCCTGTATTGCTGGTCCGGATGGAGAGTGGATTTTGGAGCCTGTGCTTCATAAAGAAGGCTTGCTAATAGAAACTTTAGACTTTAATCGTGTATTGCAAGAACGCCAGAATTTTGATCCTGTAGGACATTACTCCCGACCAGATGTAACGCAGCTTAATGTAAATAGAGAGCGTCAAAGTACTGTTTGGTTTGGTGAAGAATAGTTGTCATTTCTAAAAACGAAACAACTATCTTTGCAAAAAATGTAAGATATGAGTCGTGGTGACAATTCCAATAGAGGAAAAGGAAGTGGAAGACAAGGTGGAAAACCTAATAGAAAATCATATAGTAAAGGTAAGGCTCCCATAAAGGGCAATAATAATTCACCTAAGAAGATTTCTGATCCCGATCAAATTCGATTAAATAAGTTTGTCGCTAATTCTGGAGTTTGCTCTAGAAGAGATGCCGATTTGTATATACAAACAGGAAGTGTTTGGGTAAACGGGAAACCAGTTACCGAAATGGGATATAAGGTTAAATTAACAGATGAGGTTAAGTTTGATGGTCGATTAATCACACCAGAAAGAAAAGAATATGTGTTGCTTAATAAGCCTAAAGGTTTTGTGACTTCTACAAGTCCGGAGAAAACAAGAACAGTAATGGATTTAGTTGCTAATGCATCCAAGGCAAGATTAAAACCAGTAGGTAGATTAGAACGAAATACCACAGGTTTGTTACTTTTTACTAATGATGTAGATTTAGAAAAGAAGTTAACTCATCATAAAACTGGAGTTCGCAAAATTTTTCATGTAGAGTTGGATCGTAATCTAAAGTTCGAGGATTTTCAGAAGATAGAAAAAGGTGTGCGATTAGAAGAAGGTTTTATTTCGGTAGATGAGATATCTTATATAGAAGGAGCTGCTAAAAATGAAATTGGGATACAATTAATGTCTTCAAAAAACGGTATCGTAACTAAACTTTTCGAACATCTTAATTACGGTGTTGTAAAATTAGATAGAGTTATTTTTGCTGGATTAACTAAAAAAGATCTGCCTAGAGGTCACTGGCGAATACTTACAGAACAAGAGGTGATTAATATGAAAATGATGTAGAATTTTTTTATTTTCGCGGAGTATACATTTATGAAGATATATTCTGCACTTAAAATAGGTAACTTTCACACAAATTATTGCGAAGATTTTTTAATAAAAGAACAGCTTAGTTCAAATCGATTTATGATTGCTGTGATGGACGGTTGTACTATGGGAAAAGAATCTGTATTCGCATCAATTCTTATAGGAAAAATTCTTAGAAATGTAGCTAAAGAGAAGTTTTATACGGACTTTATAGAAAGTGATTCTTCTGAGTTAGTTTTATGTTTAAAAGAAATCCTTCAAAAACTGTTTAATCAGCTTAAAGTATTTAAAAATAGTTTAGGTATCGAAACAGAAGAATTATTATCAACCTTAATTATCGGAATAGTTGATAAAAAGACTTCTACTGGTGAGTTTTTGACAATTGGAGATGGTTTAATTTGTTTTGATAATAATGTTGTCGAATATGAACAAAATGATAAACCAGATTATTTGGGATATCATTTAAATGAAGATTTTAATTCTTGGTATTTATTACAAAAACAAAGACTATCTATAAAATCCTTTAAAGATTTGTCTATCTGTACAGATGGTATTTTTTCTTTTAAAAATTTTAAAAACAAAAAACATCAGAAAAAAGAAATGGAGATTATTCAGTTTTTATTGAAAGATAAGGCAGGAATTGAATATGACCACTTTCTAGAAAAGAAAATTCAAGATTTAGAAATTAGAATGGACCAAACTCTAACAGATGATCTTGCTATTATTAGAATTATTGTATGATTAATACCTCTCCAACAATTCCTTTAACTCGTCATAATATTGTTTAGAAAGATAAATACCATTATGACCTGCCCCTTTAATAAGTGTAAGTTCAATTTTATCCGGATATAATTGCTTTAATCGTTTAGAATGCTCTTCTGGTTTAATCAAAAAGTCTTTGGAACCATGAAAAACACGAATAGGAGAATTGACTTCTCCTAAAAACTTATAAGACGGGATTTCGTAGTTAATTAATGATTGTGGAACAGGTGCTATATTAGCTATGAATTCATTCCAGGCGTAATATGGCGCTTCTAAAATAAGAAGTTTAGGATTATTTTTTGCTGCGGTATATGATGCAAATCCTGTTCCTATGGAATACCCTAATATAATAACGTCTTTTTCGTCATATCTAGTTAGGGCATAATCGTATATTTTTTGAGCATCGTGATAAAGTTCTGATTCTTCTTCATAGAAGCTGTCGCTTTTACCATATCCTCTATAGTCTACGAATAAAACGTCAAATTTATTTTCTGTATATAAATACGCTCGCTCTCCCCATTCATGAATAGCTCCTGCATTACCATGAAAATATAATATTAACCCTTTGCTAATAGAATCTGTTTTAAATAATAATGCATTAAGATTGATATTCTCTTCTACAGCTATGTTGATCTCTTCAAACGGTTGATCAAAGGAATACGAATAATCTTTGTCTAATACTTTTGGATTGAAAAAGAAACGTTCCTGTTTCACATATAAAAAGATATATATAAAAAGGATCAAAATAATAATGACTCCTGCAAATCGTAATAATCTACGTGCTATTTTTTTAAAATTAATTTTCAAGATATTGTTTCGTATTTTTTAGTACAAAAAGGGTTTTTGTCAATTCTGTAAAAAGTGCAAAACCTTCTTCTTTTTTATTAAAAAGCTTGATAGTGTTCGCTCCAAATAATTCTAATATTTTATTATTTGATAAAGAGTTAAAATTTATAAAGAAAGTATCTCCAGAATGATGTTCAATTTCAAAGTTTCCCTCATCTACTTTTTTTGAATCTTTGAATAAAGTAAATTGATTTTGTGTAATTTCAAGTTGATAATCACAATCTAATCTAGTTGAATTAAACTCGCAAAAATGTCTATCCGTTCTATATTTACATAGATCCCAGTTATTTTGTAATAATTCTGTAATGGTTGTAGTATCTTGAGAAAACGAAAAACTACTAACAAGTACTGTTATAAGTAGAAAGTGTAGTTTGCTATTTAGTTTAAAACTCAAGTATAGATAGATTTTAATGAAACTTTTGAAGTGTTTTTTAATACTTCAAAAATAAAAATACCAAATACAATACTATATTCCAGAGCAACAAACCATAAATTTTCTTTAAAATCAAGGTTGATATACGCTGTGTAGCTGCATATAATAAGAAATGACCACCAAATAGGAAATCTATAATTAGTGAATATACAAAGTGATAAAGGAACTGCTATATACCATGGATGAACGGTAGTTGACAAGAAATAATAACTACAAATACCAATAACCATAACGGTAATTAATTCTGATGTCTTTTTGTTTTTTCTAAAAAACGTAAGAATTAATAGAATTCCAATAACGATTAATGGTAATATCTTTCCTACCGTGCCAATTATATTCCAACCAATGGTTTGATATCCAATCCAACGAATAATGTAATAGATACTCGCATTAAATTCGAAGTTCTGAAACCAAAGACTAATGGTTTTACTAAAGTTTGCTATAAACTCTGCAGATAAAAAAGGAGTAAATAGAAGTACAGTAGTTATAATAACAATACTATAAAAACCAATAAGTTTAAAAAAACGATATTTAAGTTTAGATGTATTAAATCCTGTTATGAATTTTTGAAAGAACAAGGGTAAAAAGAGCAAGGGGATTAATTTTACAGATACAGAAAATGCCAGTGCCATTGCTGCCCAATACCAATATCCCTTTTGCAATAAATACAAGGACCAGATAACAAAGAATATCATGACTGCCTCAAAATGTAAGTTTCCGGCAAGTTCAATAATAACAAAAGGATTTAAGATATACCAAAAGATTCTATGCTCTGGTATATGCAACATTTGCAATAACTTTCTTCCAAAGAAAAAAGTACCAATATCTGCCAAAATGATTAATAACCTCAGAACAATTGCCGCACCTAAAATGCTGTTTCCAGAAAAAACACCAGCGATAACATAACAAAATTGACTTAAAGGAGGGTAATTCGTATAATGACTGCCATTAAGAGTGCCCATACCATTATATAATTTTTGTGCTTGAGCAATTGGGGCATTACCTTCTGCAATCCATGTTTCAGGTAAGGATAGATAAGGGTTAAACCCTTCCAATAACATTCTACCATCCCAAATGAATCTATAAAAATCTTGAGATAGATTTGGTATTGCAAAAAGAAACAATATTCTAAAAGCTAAAGCAATACCTGCTAATAGTTTAATGTTACTAGAATTAATTTTAATGATTCTATAGGAGATAAAAAATAAACCAACCCATAAGGCAAACATTTTTATGAAATCAATGCGTTCTAATTGATAGGCAAAACCCCAATAAAATATGGTACAAATGAATACTAGTAATATGGAAAACTTATTGTATTTCCATAATTCATTCATTATAATTTAGAAGTAACTGATTTAAAGAAAACAAATCCAAATCCAAGAAATAACATGATATGAAATAGAAACAATCCAAAATCCTGTAGTTTAAAAGCACTGTATAAAGCAAATGCAAAGTAGCACATAAGTAAAGCTTCAATAATGGTGTTTCCAGAAATGTTCTTGTTTACGTATTTATTTCCTTTCCAAGAATCTTTTAGCGTATTGATATTAAATTTTGGAGTTCTAACAAATTCACTTTTCTTTCCAAAATGGCCTTCTAAAACTGCCATAGAATTGTGTACAGAGAATCCCATAGCTATAGAAAAGAAGGTGAAAAACATTTTTATATATTCTATGAAATTCCAAAAACCGCCATTATGAATTTTCTTGAATGTATGCCAATAACAGAAGAAAAAGATCACAGTACTTAATGCAAAAAAGGCAATTACATTAAAGTACCAGCTAAACATTGGATTACTGTTTTTAATATACATCACAGGAACACTTAATACTGCAACTAGTAGTACTAATAAAAACATGCTGCTATTTAATAAGTGAAAGAAACTATGAAATTTAGTTTTAAAAGGAACGGTTTTATCTTTAAGCATTTTCCAATACAATTTTTGGAAATTTTCTGCCGCACCCTTATTCCATCTAAATTGTTGGGAGCGAGCTGCACTAATAACAACAGGTAATTCCGCAGGAGTTTCTACTTCTTCAAGATATTTGAATTTCCATTTTTTTAGTTGGGCTCTATAACTAAGGTCTAAGTCTTCTGTCAGTGTATCACCTTGCCAATTTCCTGCATCCTCGATACATTTTTTTCTCCATACTCCTGCAGTTCCATTGAAATTAATAAAGTGATCTTTATAATTTCGTCCTACTTGCTCCATAGTAAAGTGAAAATCCAACGCAAATGCCTGAATTTTAGTTAACATTGAGTAATTTCTATTAATATGTCCCCAACGAGTCTGTACAACACCAATATTTTCTTTTTTGAAATAAGGAATTGTCTGAAGTAACCATTTTCTTCCAGGTAAGAAATCAGCATCAAAAATTGCTATGAATTCTCCTTTGGCTATTTTCAATCCTTCTTTTAGAGCACCTGCTTTAAATCCTGTTCTATCTTCTCGGCAAATATGCTGAATATCTAGCCCCGTTTTTCGCAGTTTCTCTATATGAGTAGCTGTAGTATGCACAGATTCATCTGTAGAATCATCTAATACCTGAATTTCTAACTTATCCTTTGGATATTCTAATAGAGCAATATTATCCAGTAATCGTTCCATTACATATAGTTCATTATAAACCGGTAATTGAACTGTTACATAAGGGGTTTCTTCTTCTTTAGAAAGATCAAAAGTAGGACATTTGTCATCCAGTTTGCGTGATTTGAGATAGTTGAAAAGTAAATTCAACTGCGCTAAACTGTACAAGAAAATTATTAATAACGCTAATGTATAAATAACAATGATAGCAATATCCATTACGCAAAGCTATATTTAAAAATCCAACTTAAAATCTTAACGCCTGCAAAGATAGCACCTTTTATGGTTCCTGAAACTTTTGAGACACCTATTCTCTTTTTGTATCGAACCGGAACTTCTATATAGGAAAAATTTCTTTTTATTGCTTTTAACTGCATTTCTACAGTCCAGCCATACGTTTTATCCTGCATATTCAGTTCTAAAAGCTTATCATATTTAATTGCTCTAAAAGGTCCAAGATCCGTAAATTTTGCACCAAAAAACAATCTCATTAAGCTCGTTGCAAGCCAATTTCCGAAAATCTGAGGGATCGTCATTGATCCTGATTCCCGTAATTTTTTATCTCTAGCACCTATTACTATATCAATATCTTGATTTATTATAGGTGCAACTATTTTTGTCAATTCTTCAGGGTAATCACTAAAATCACCATCCAGAAAAACTATGATTTCTGGAACATCTTGTTGTGAGGCAACATAATCAAGCCCCTTTAAACAAGCATACCCATATCCCATTCTTTCTTCCTTTAATACAGTAGCTCCAGCCTGTCTTGCTACGTCTTCGGTATTATCTGTAGAGCTATTACTTACCACAATTATTTCAGAAACTATATCAGGAATTTCATTAATTACGTGGCCTATAGAGTCTTGCTCATTAAAGGCAGGTATGATTACTTTGATTATGGGATTCATTTATAGCGAAGCGTTGGGGTTGTCTTTTTTGAAGCTAAAAACATCTGTCCATTCTCCGGTTTTCTGATCGTCAATGTATTTTTCTGCTTTAAAAAGCTTGTCATTTTTATATAAAAGGCAATACCCGTTTTTTTGATTATTTTTATATTGATACTTTCTAGTAATACGATTTTTCTTATTACTTGCGGCAATATCGTAAATAATCCACCATTTTTCTGCTTTATCGTTTATAAAATGCCCTTCTTTGATTAGTTTATTGCTTGATGAGTAGAAATACCAATATCCTTGTTTTTTATTGTTCCAAAAATGTCCCTGTTCAGAAATAGTACCGTTAGGGTAATAAGAATACCAATAATCTGTTTTCTGACCATCCATTTTCCAACCTTCGGATTTGATAGATCCATCATTGTAATATTCTTTATGATATTCTTTTTCTACAGAAGTTTGAAAGGAAAAGGATATAAAGGAAATAACAATATAAAGTATGTATTTCATCATTTTAATCATTGGTTACGTGCTTAGACGAAAACTATTAGAGATACCTACAAATTATTTTAAAAATCTAAATCAAGAGAGTTTTTTATGTGCGTATAAAACTTACTTTTTTTGAATTGTTTATGTGAAAAAATGTATTTTATCGATGATTTTGGTATATTTGTCGATAAATAAAAAAGATTATATCATTTTATTTTTCTTTTTTTATTTAAAAAAAATATAATCGCATTTATGAAATTGAAGCTATTAGCATTTGATAGTACCTGGAAATATGATAGAGTATTAGCACCTTTTTTTTGTGTGATACTTCCAGCTACCGCGCTTCATGGTTATTTAGAGTATTTAAATACTGGATTTAGTTTGTATTTCTATAGAGATATTACTAATATTATCATTCTTACCTTAGGATTAGTAATACTTAAACTTAATCTAATAACAAAAAAGGAATTAATCGTAATATCCTTATATACAATTCGAATTGCGATTGATTACACTTTTATTGTTGGTTATTTTGATTCCAGTTTTGCGTTTGAATACAATTTTATACATGTTCAAATGATTTTTGCTACGGTCATATTTGCTGCGGGTACGTTGATACATGCAAGGCATCTTTTTATACTAAATACGATGAATATTTTATTCATTATTTGTTGTGCATTAACAATTGGCAATGAACATTCGGTTATGAGATTTATCTTTTGTGGAGTTTTGGTTTCGGGTGGTGGATTTATAGCCTATGCAGGTAAAAAATTTGTACAATCACTTTTTAGAAAAATTAGGTCTGCAAGAGTACTGATAGAAAAGCAGAATATTGAATTAAAAAAAATGAATGCTACAAAAAATCAATTATTTAGAATTATTGGTCATGACTTAAGAACCCCCTTTCATCAAATGAGTCTGCTAATTGACCTTATTTCAGAAAGTAAGGATGAGAATGAAAAGTTGCAATATCTTAATCTTATAAAAGAATCAGCTACTCAAGGAAACGAACTTTTGGAAGATCTGTTAAGTTGGGATGAGAAAGATGTGGATCATAGTGATATAAACTTAGATGAGTTTTCAATTGCTAAAATTGTAAATAAGACTTTCGAGTTTTATAAATTTAATAGCAATGTTAAAGAAATCACGTTGATCAATGAGGTACCAGAAAATATAAAATTGAGAATAAGTAATTCTATGATGGAAACTATTTTTAGAAACTTAATTGGAAATGCCATTAAGTTTTCTCATCCAAAATCGAAAATCATAGTTAATTGTAGTATTAATAATGGCCATATTGATTTATCGGTTGTGGATAAAGGTGTAGGTATAAGTTCCGAACAATTAACGGTGCTATTTTCTGATCAGGTTAAATCAACATCTGGAACCGCCGATGAAAAAGGAACTGGCTATGGATTAGGAATTGTAAAAAAACTTGTAGAACAACAAAAGGGGTCACTTTCAATCGACAGTGAATTGAAAAAAGGAACAAAAGTAGTACTCACTTTTCCTTTGGTAGCTTAACACTTCCAAAAATAGTATTAGATTACTTCTTTTTCCTACAAATTAAGAAAGAATTTTTGATCACTTCTTTAAGTTTAGATCGTTTCTAACTCGACAATATTCTTTATTGTTGATATTTATAAGCTGATAGAAAAGTTAAATATTGATTGATTTTTTCTTACCAAATGTAGTTTTTTTATCAAAAAATGTGTATTTCATCGATTATTTAGTTGTTTTTAACGATAAATAAATAAATTTCACTATATTGAGATAAGTTTTAACGGGGCTAAATAAATCGATGTTAATATGAATAGCACATCTAAAAAATTACCCGGATTCTTTCAGTTTGATAAGGTTTTGTTTACGGTAATGTTTATTGCATTACCAGGAATAATACTTGATGGCTTAGTTGAGTTTAACGAAGCTGGATTAAGTGCTTATTTTAATAGAGCTGTTGTTACATTTTCTATAGTTACTCTTGGTTTAATATTGCAGAGAAGCGGTTTTATTAGAAAATCAAAACTACTTACCTTATCCGTATATACTATCGTTTTAGGTATGATGTCAACGATATTTTTTGGCGTAGATGATCCTAATTTCATATTTGAATCATTTTTCCTAAAAGTAGAAGTAATTGTATCTCTTTTATTTTTTGCAGTAGGTATGTTGGTGCATTTTAGGCATATTATCTTCTTGCTAACGATTAATTTTCTTTTCATAGGATTATGTATGTTTTATTACCCTAGCTTTCCTTTAGAGAAGTTTGCTTTTTATTTTGTTATTGTTAGTGGTGGTGGTCTTATGGCATATTTCTGTCAGCGTTTACTTGTACAGTTATCTAGAAAAGTTAAAGAAGCAAATAGATTGATAAGCATCAAGAATGAAGAATTAAAAGAAATGAATCAATCCAAAGATGATTTGTTTAGGATTATAGGTCACGATCTTAGAACTCCATTTTATCAACTTAGATCATTAATTGACATGGTAGATGAAGTAGAGAATGATGAAGAAAGAAATGAGATACGAAATATGATAAGACAAGCTGCTGATAAAGGAAATAATTTGTTGGAGGATTTATTAGAATGGGGAAACATTTACAAAAAACAATCACAAGTTTTATTGGAGACAAAAGAGATTTCTGTCATAGTAGATAAGGTTTTTGCGTTTTCTGATTTAAAAACAAAAAATAAAGAGATTAGTCTAATAAATAAGTTGCCTAGAGATTTAAAAGTAACAATAAACCCAGCAATGATGGAAACTGTAATGAGAAACTTGATAGCAAATGCCATTAAATTTTCGCACCGAGGTTCAGATATTATTGTAAAATCGGAAAAAATAGGTGGACAGGTAAGAATAGCTATAGAAGATAAAGGAATCGGAATGTGTAATGATAGTCTTTATAATCTTTTTGAAAAAGAAAGAAACAATTCTACTACTGGTACAGAAAATGAAAGAGGTACAGGATTTGGGTTAAGTATAGCTAAAAAACTAGTAGAAAAACAGAACGGAGTTTTAGAAATAGAGAGTGAATACAACAAAGGAACAACGATTAATTTATATTTTCCCAATACAATGAGTGCCTAATTTATGAACTAAACTTTTGTAAATAAAAAAACAGCCTATCTAGGCTGTTTTTTCATACTATTGATGTTTTTGAATTTATTTATTATTCACATAATCCATAAGATCGACATCATTGCCTAATAGAATCTCGTTAGAATTGATTCTTCCATCTAAGTTATCGTTCTCTAATTTTAATACACCTCTTGGACATACTGCAGAACAAATACCACATCCTACACAACTTGATCGTACAATATTCTCTCCTTTTTGAGCATACGACCTTACGTCGATCCCCATTTCACAATACGTAGAGCAATTACCGCAAGAGATACATTGACCTCCATTAGTAGTAATTCTAAATTTAGAAAATAATCGTTGTTGAATTCCTAATATTCCTGCCATTGGGCAACCCATACGACACCAAACTCTATTTCCAAGAATTGGATAAAATCCAGTACCAATAACACCAGAGAAAATAGATCCAATACCAAAACCATAAAAAGCTCTAAGTGCACTATCTGCAGTATAGCTGTTATTGTTTAAACCAAATGAAAAGTATTTAGCCTGAATTTGTATTTGACTTAAGTCTACAAAACTGATTAAAACAAGAAATGCAATAGTAAATATGAAGAAGCCAGTTGCTCCAGCAACAGCACTTTTGTTAAGTTGCTTTCTCTTATAATACAGAATACCTGCAAAAAGTAACGTTAAAAATACTCCTACACTTATTAAAAATACATTTTTTGTAAACCAGTATTTAGTAGCGTCATATCCTAAAAAGGTTGAAATTGTTGCAACAGTCATGATAACTGAAAACACTAATACCGTATGGATCATCCATCTTTCTATTTTCCATGCTTTTACACTCTTATCAGATAATTGACGGAAAGAATCCCCTGCAGTTTCTGCAAGTCCTCCACAGCCACAAACCCAAGAACAGTACCATCTTTTCCCATATTTGTACGTTAACCAAGGGGAAATTACAAATACCATTAATACAGCTAGGATTAAGAAGAATAAACCAATATTTTGTGCATTTATAAATTGATCTACTCTCCATTGCTCAAATGCATAGTAATTAAGCGGCCACATATTTTTTAGATCATTATAAGGTAACGAAAATGTATCAGAGTTTAAGCGAGCCATTAATTCAGGAATCACAAACGCAAATGCGGTTTGGAAAAATATTACACTCACTGTACGTAATTGTTCATAGCGGTTATGTTTATACTTCATAATAAACTTTATTCCAAACCCTATGATAGCGATGGTATACAATGTCCCATATACAAACCACTGACTTGCTTGTTCATTTTTAAAAGCATAACTCAATGGATCGAATAAAGCGATTAAGCCAGTATTAGCACCATCTACTCCTTGCCCTAGTCCTAATAAATCAGCAAAAAAGTACAACACAACATAAAAACCTGTAAGTACTATTCCTGCAATCCAGGCAAGGACTCCTCTTGATGACATAGAATTAAACCAAACTGCATCATTTTTTATACCTTCTAATTTTTTGTCATATGCACCTTTAGAGAAGATAACAATACCTATAGTTATAGCTGATAATGATAAGGTAAGCCAAGTAGCTTTATTAGGTAAATTGAGATTAAAGGTAGCTAGTAATAATATAAGTAGTCCAGTCATTCCAACTAGAACACCAATCTTTTGTTTTGTATTTAGGCTCTTAGGAGGTTGTCCTGTTAATGCCATGTTTCTTTCTACTGCCATTGTTTATGCGTTTATTGTTTGTTGCTTTTGGAAAGCATTTAAAATATCTTTTTCGAAATGTTTGAAGAATTCAGGATTAAAATTGGCTTCTAATAAATTGGAGATGACATAGTCTACATCTCTTTTTTCAGTTAACCATTTGTCAAATACCTCGTGACGCATTCGAATCCCAAAAGTGTTTATTCCTAGAAACTCTCTAGTTTCTTTATGATAAGAAACGGTAACACATTTTGTATCATCTTGATGTATCCAATGGAATTGTTCTTCATATTCTTGAGGTCTACCAAATACCCATCCATATGTTTGATATTCGATGTCCAAGAATTTGGCACTATTAAACCAGTGACCAGGCTTATACTCTAGTTTATTTCCACAGATCGTTTGTGCAACAGTTTCGCCCATCATTCTTCCGGTATACCATACTGCTTCTATTGGTCTTCTGTTTCCAATAGCTTGGTGTTGTTCTGCACAATCACCAATAGCATATATGTTAGAAATATTTGTTTCTAAGAAACGATTTACTTTAACACCTCTTCCTAATTCAATTCCAGAATCTTTTAAGAAATCTACATTGGGAGATACACCGGCGGTAAGCCCAACAACATTGCAGGCTATTTCTTCTCCTGTTTCTTGAATGATTATTGACTTCACTTTTCCATCTTTATCAGAAATGATTTCTTTTAGATTGGAACCTAAACGAAGGTCAATGTGATGATTCTTTATATGTCGGTTAATCATTCCGCTTTCTCCAGCAGGAAGAACGCCATTCCAGAAACTATCTTCTCTTACTAAAAAAGTAACAGGGATTCCTCTAGAGTTAAGCATTTCTGCTAATTCTATTCCGATTAAACCACCACCAACAATAACAGCTCTTTTACAAACTTTATTATTAGGAGCATATTTTTCTAAATTTTCAAGATCCTGTTTATGATACATTCCCATAACACCATCTAGATCTTGACCTGGCCATCCAAATTTATTTGGTTTAGAACCTGTAGCAATTATTAGTTTATCATACTGCAGACTTTCTCCACCTTCAAAAATCAATTGATTTTTTGGGTGATCTACTTTCGAAACAAACCCTTTCCTTAATTCAATACGATTTTTTTCCCAAAACCAATTTTCATAAGGTTGTGTATGTTCGAATTTCATGTGTCCCATGTATATATACATCAACGCAGTACGAGAAAAGAAATAATCTGTTTCGGCAGATACGAGAGTAATCTTTTTATCAGACATTTTCCGGATATGCCTTGCAGCAGTAACACCAGAAATTCCGTTGCCGATAATTACAATATGTTCCATAGAGGTGTGTGTTAGTTGATTTTCAATTTTAGTTCTTAAAATGAAGCTTCTGTGCGTAAGTCGTTTATAAATATAAGAACTTAACCAACATTAATAATTTAGAATTAATCTAAAAAGCTAAGTTTTTGTAAGTTTTAGTAAAGAATTCGAACGATGATTTTCTTTATAAATGAATAAAAAATTCTTTCAAACAAATTGAAAATAATTTGTAAGTAGCATATAGACGCTCCGACTCAATGCCCGTTACCAAGGTAAACTTAACTTGTATTAAACCAACTTCATAATAAGAAGTTTTTAAAACTTAAAACAATGAAAAAGATAATTTTTATAATGACTTTGCTAATGGTTACTGTTAGCTTTTCGCAAAGCACAACAGAATTTTTCACCAAATCTGATGCGTTTTTTAAAAAACATGTAACAAATGGTAAAGTAGATTATAAAGCAATAAAAAGTGATCCTAAGGAATTGGATGGGTTATTGGATATAGCTGCCAACTTAAGTGTTTCTAAGAGTGATTCTAAAACTTTTCAAGCATTTTATATTAATGGATATAATTTATCTGTTATTAAAGGAGTAATTAATAATTATCCAACAAAATCACCACTTAATATCAAAGGCTTTTTTGATAAGATTAAATATACTTTAGCGGGTAAATCAACAACATTAAATGATTTGGAAAATAAGATTCTTAGAAAGAATTTTCCAACCGAAGCACGTTTTCACTTTGCACTGGTTTGTGCTGGGTTAGGTTGCCCTCCAATAATTTCAGAAGCTTATACTCCTTCGCTTTTAGAAAAACAATTACAGCGTCAAACAACTATAGCATTAAACAATCCTAACTTTATTAAAGTAAAAGGAAAGAAAGTACAACTTTCTCAAATTTTCGAATGGTATAAAGGAGACTTTACTCAAAATGGTTCAGAAATAGACTACGTAAACCAATTTAGAAAAGAAAAAATTCCTGCGAATGCAAGAGTATCATACTACCCATATAACTGGAGTTTAAACGTAGCAAAATAATAATAAACCTATAAATAAGGATAACAAGTAATCCAATAAACACTTAATCTAATAATAAACATATTTAAATCATGAGATTAACTAAGAATATAATAACCGCACTTTTTTTATTACTAACCGTAAGCTTTGGATTTGCGCAAGATGATGATGCAGAGGATAATGGTTCTGTAATACAAAATCTTACTCCTTCAAAATTGATTGGAAAAGGACAAGTAGATGTTAAATGGTTTAATAATCTTTATACACAAACTCGTATTGCAAATGCTGATGGAGATGTATCTTCTGCTGATAGAGAAAACTTCTTTACTTCAACATTAGATGTTTTCTATGGAATTTCAGAAAATAGAAGAATTACTGTAGGTGCGATTATTGAATTTAGATCTAATACAATAGGAGACCGTGGTGCTTTTGATGTCTTTAGTTTTGATGGAGAAAGTGGATCAGCAAGAAGTGGTATTACCAGTATCGCTCCAAGTGTAAAATTTGTCCCTTTTAAAAGTCTGAGTAATTTTTCTGTACAAAGTAGCTTGGTGATTCCGACAATAAAAAGTGAGTTTGATGATGGTGTTTTCTTTGATCAAGATGGGTTTGTTTTTCAAAACAGATTCTTTTATGACCTTGCTTTAGGTAATAGTAATAAGTGGCAGCTTTTCTTTGATCTAAATACTGAATATAATTTTGGTAAGGACCTTGAGTTTAATAGCGATGGCAGATCGGAAGGTAGTTTTGCAAATGACAGCTTCCGTCTTACTCCTGGAGTGTTCTTAAGTTATTTTCCGAGCTCTAAGTTTACAGCACAAGTATTTGTACAACATTTTCAACTTATTGATTTAAATAATGATTTTGAGCAAGACCTAACTGCAGTAGGAGCAGGAGCAAAATATCAACTCACAAAATCGCTTAATATTGAAGCATTATGGAGTTATTTTGCAAGAGGAAATGATTCTGGTCTTGGAGAATCATACAATATAGGTTTAAGATATGTATTATAGAAAACAAACATTTAGCTTAGGTTTAAGAGCAATGTTTTAAGCACTATAAAATATAAATTGTATTTTCAGCGGTATAAAAAATAATCATGAAACGTTTTTTTATACTGCTGATTAGTATTTGTTTTTTGAACTGTTCTGGACAGCAATCTAAAATCAATGGAGTTAGTTTTGTCGCATCACCAAAAGAGATTAATGAGACAAATATAGATCCTGTAGTAAAAGTAAATGCAAATTGGGCTGCTGTGATGCCATTTGGATTTGTGAAAAATTTGAAAGAACCATCAGTTGTTTTTAATACAGAAAGGCAATGGTGGGGGGAGAGAGCAGATGGAGCAGAGCGTACCATTGAATTACTAAACCAAAAAGGGATTAAAGTCATGCTGAAGCCACAGATTTGGGTTTGGCGAGGTGAGTTTACGGGTAATATTTCTATGGATTCTGAAGAGGATTGGAAAACCTTAGAAAGCTCTTATGAAGGGTTTATTATGCTGTATGCTAAATTGGCGCAAAAATTAAATGTTCCAATATTATGTATTGGTACAGAATTGCACACTTTTGTACAGAAAAGACCCGAATATTGGAAGCAGTTAATACAGAAAGTTAGATCTGTTTATGAAGGTAGGTTAACCTATGCAGAGAATTGGGATCAGTTTGCAAATGCTCCTTTTTGGAATCAATTGGATTATATAGGTGTAGATGCTTACTTTCCGGTTTCTGAGAGTAAAACGCCTAGTGTAGAGGAGATGAGGGAAGGTTGGCAAAAGCATAAAAACAAGATAATAGCATTACAAAGAACAATAGAAAAACCTGTTTTGTTTACAGAGTTTGGATATAGAAGTATACATTATACAGGAAAAGAACCTTGGGCTTCTGATAGAGTGAAAGGAAATGTAGATTTAAAAGCTCAGAATAATGCGTTAACAGCATTATATGAGGAGTTCTGGAAAGAACAATGGTTTGCCGGAGGATTTCTTTGGAAATGGTACCACGACCATGATAAGGTGGGTGGAGAAGATAATAATAGATTTACAATACAAAATAAACCATCAGAAAAGTTAATACAAACATTGTATAAAGATGATTAAAACCAATTATATCGTATATGTCTTATGTTGCATTTTATTGGCCTGTAATAAAGATCAAAATACGATTTTATTGGATGAATCTCTTACATCTTTAGTGGCTTTAAATGAAATAGAAATTGATAATGTAATTGCGTGTGCTTCGGGATCTGAATCAGATGAAGATGTCATTATTGCGTATGTATATCCTAGACCTGGAGCAACGGATATTAGATATTTTGAAACAGCAAATATAGAAGCTGATAAAAATGATTATCAAAACTATCAACAGGTAATGATAGCACCAACAGATATTTTTAACGGATATCTAAAAAAATTCACAAGAACTACAACTGAAGAAAAGTGGGTAATTATTACGTTTTTTGAAAATGAAAAATTGCATTTATCAAATCCAATTAGATTAAAACATCTAACAAAACCTACAGAGTTTACAGATGAAGTGGTTGTGAATACAAATAGTGAAAATATGCCAATATTTAATTGGGAAGATGGAATATTTAATGATAATAAGATATATTTTCAAGTAATTTCTGATACTGATGATGAATTGCTTTCTGGAACCTATACTTTTCAAAAACAATTCCAATATTATAAAACGGATAATGTAGTTTTAAATATCACCCAAGAAATTCCACCACAGTTAGACGCAGCTAATTCATATAATTTTACCCTTATGGGAGTCAGTGAAGATAATTGGGTGAATTTGTTTATTCAAAAAAGATTCTAGCCTTAACTTTATTTAATCTTTTATGTAAGATCATAACATGTTTTTCGTCTACGAGTGTAAAATATGTTATGAAGAAAATCTTAATAGCACTGATTTTCTTTGTGTATCAAGGAAGCCTTTCTCAAGATGCTCTAGTATCAGAATTACAAATTACAGGACTAAAAAGGACAAAAGAATCCTTTATTAGGAAATTAGTTAAGGTAAAACCAGGATTGGTATACGATTCTCTGAGGGTAGCGACAGATATAGAAAGACTTAAAAGACTTCCTGGTATTGCAAATGCAGAAGCAATAGTGCAAAAAAATCAAGGATCAGAGTATCAAATTATCTATACTATTGAAGAAAATTTCACCATTATTCCAGGGCTTAGTATAGCAACTGATAACAATGGTGAATTTGCATATAGAGTATCCCTTTTTGAGTTTAACTTATTCGGAAGAAATCAAATATTAGGAGGGTTTTATCAACGAGATGTGTTTGATTCTTATGGTGGATATTGGGAAGCTCCTTACCTTTTTACAAATAAATTTGGTTTTGGTATTAATTATAAGAATCTAGTTTCTCAAGAGCCTATTTTTCTTGACAATGATAATACGATAAATTATAAATTCGATACAAGAGCTTTCGAAGTTAATTTGTTATACGAATTTAACTTTCATCATAAAGCACAGGTTGGAGTTAATATCTCTAATGAAGAATATAATTTTATAGAAGGAGATTTACCTTCAGAAATCCCTACACGCCTTTCTGCTAGTAAAATTGCTTACAGAGGAGAGTATGAGTATAACGATATTGATATTGATTATCAGTATGTATCTGGTTTGAGAAGCCTTTTAGATTTTCGATTTGTTACCGGTGGTGATGGTCTTTTAGATGATTTTTTTATCGGTAGAAATGATTTCGAATATTTCAAAAGAGTGGGTAAATTGGGCAATTGGGCTAATCGTCTTAGGTTAGCATATGCGTCTAATGATGATACTCCATTTGCTCCATTTGCTGTAGATAATCAATTAAATATAAGAGGTGCAGGAAATACTATTGATAGAGGTACCGCTGCAATAGTTTTAAATACCGAGTATAGACACACTTTATATGAAAAAGGTTGGTTTGTGGTTCAAAGTAATGTTTTTATCGATACTGGAACCTGGAGAAATCCTGGAGGAGAACTTGTCGAACTAGTGGATGGAAGTACATTACGTTTTTATCCCGGTGCAGGAATACGACTCATACATAAAAGAATTTTTAACGCAGTTTTTAGATTAGATTACGGTTACGGAATTGGAAATGATGCAACCAATGGAATTACCTTTGGAATTGGTCAATATTTTTGATTTGCAGTGTAATAAGACGTACCTTTGTTAGAAAATTGCTTCAAATAGTTACAACTAAATGCGAATAAGACTCACCCTTGTCTTCATAACCTTTTGTTTTTGTTGTTTAGGCTATGCTCAGGAAAATGTAATTTCTGAAATTGTTATTCAAGGAAATAAAAAAACAAAAACAAGAGCCATTACAAAATTGAATTCCATTCGAGAAGGTGATGTGTTGGATTCAATTCAAATAGAAGAAGATATCAAACGATTAAAACGTTTGCCGAGTATTGCACATGCCTATTATCAAGTACATGAACAAGAGAATGGTTACAAAGTTGTTTATGGTGTAGAAGAGAATTTTACGATCATTCCAAGTGCCAATGTATACACCACAAATAATGACGAATTTGCTTTTAGAGTAGGATTGTATGAGTTCAATTTATTTGGACAGAATGTAGCATTAGGGGGATTTTATCAAGATGATATTTATAGTTCGTTTGGGGTCAATATAAGGGCTCCATATTTGTTTACCAAAAGATTTGGTTTAGCGTTTAATTATCAAAGTCTTACTACCCAAGAACCCGTTTTTTTAGATACTGGCACTGCAGATTATAAATATAATAATACATCATACGAGGTTTTAGGATTGTATCAATTTAATTTTCAAAACAGAATAGAATTAGGTGTAAATTATTTTAATGAAGATTATACATATAGAAATGGAGCTACGGGCCCAAATGTACCGTTAGATTTTGATGTAAATAAAGTACTGTTTAAGTTAATCTATGAGTATAATAATTTAGATTATTATTTTCAATATGTATCAGGATTTAGAAGTGTAGCAAACTTTCAATATGTAATTAGTACAGAAAATGTATTACCAGATTTTTTAATTGGATGGAATGATTTTATGTATTACCATCGAATTGGTAAAAAAGGGAATTGGGCATCTAGATTAAGGGTTGGTTTAGCAACTAATGACGATTCTCCTTTTGCTCCCTTTGCTGTTGATAATAATCTAAATATTAGAGGGGTAGGTAATACAATCGATAGAGGAACTGGTGTGATTGTATTAAACACAGAATATAGACATACTTTATATGATAAAGATTGGTTTGTATTACAAAGTAATGTTTTTGTTGATGGAGGTAGTTGGCGAAATCCAGGAGGAGATTTTGGAGATTTTGGAGACACTCAAAACTTTAGAGTATACCCGGGAATAGGATTACGATTTATCCATAAACGTATTTTTAATGCAATCTTCAGAATAGATTATGGATATGGGGTTACCGAAGATGCTACTAATGGGTTTGTATTTGGGATAGGGCAATATTTTTAATAATGATAAGATCATATTCTTTTGTGTTAAAAACGAGTTAATTAATAACCGAACGTTTGGTAAAAAACTTTATATCCTTACATTTGTGCTATTATGAGACCAGTAAAAGTAGAAGACAAACAATTAATGGATGGCCTTAATAAGGTGTTTAGAGCTAAAGGCTATGAAGGAGCTAGTTTGAATGAATTAGCAGAAGGCGCTGGTTTAAAAAAAGCAAGTTTGTATCATAGATTTCCGGAAGGGAAAAAAGGAATTGGTCTTGCAGTCTTATCGTATTCTTCAGATTGGTTGCATAAGAATCTGTATGAATTATTAATAGATAAAAAATTAACAAAAGAGAAAAGGTTGGAAATGACATTAACCAGAATCAAGGATTTATATGATGATGGGAAAGAAACCTGTGTACTTCGATCGCTATCAATGGAATCAGGAATGGGAATTTTTGGAGAGCAAATAAAGGGAGAAATGAATAGATGGATAAGAAATTTTACAGAATTTGGATTAGAGTTCGGACTTAGTAAAGATCAATCAACGAGAATTGCAAAACAGGGTTTAATAAGTATACAAGGAAGCCTTGTTGTATCTAATGCAATGTCTGATAACAGCTTGTTTTTAGATACTTTAGAAGATATAAAGCTTAAGTATAAAGTATAATATTTTTTATATTAATAATTTACCGAACGTTCGGTAATAAAATTTAAATAATGGAAAAAAAATTCCCCTTGCCACCTTTTTCAGAAGAAACGGCAAAACAAAAGGTTCAGATGGCAGAAGATGCCTGGAACAGCAAAGATCCAATAGCTATATCAACGGCTTATAGTTTAGAAACCGAATGGCGTAATCGAAATCAATTCATCAATGGACGAGAAGAAGTACAGGAATTTCTCAGAGATAAATGGAAAAAAGAACTCAATTATAAACTTAGAAAAGAATTATGGGCATATCAAGATAATAGAATTGCAGTGCGATTTGAGTATGAATATCAAAATAAAAACAATCAATGGTACAGAGCATACGGTAATGAAAATTGGGAGTTTGATGAGAATGGTTTTATGGAAAAAAGATATGCCAGTATTAACGATTTAGAAATATCAGAGACAGAAAGAAAATTATAATCTAATTTAAATACATACATAAAGATGAAAAATCAAAAGACAAAACGTTTTATAGTATTGCTTGTGATTACCCTTACCACAAGTGTCTTAGCGCATGGTTTACCCCTTAACAATAATTACGAAACTACTATAGAGAATACGGTTAAATATAAAAAAATCAATATACAAGGAATAGATGTTGCCTATAGAGAGGCTGGTAACCCCAAAAATCCGGCGATTGTATTATTGCATGGATTTCCTTCTTCGTCTCATCAATACCGTAAAGTATTGAATGCATTATCAGATGAGTTTTACTTAATTGCACCGGATTATCCTGGTTTTGGGAATAGTGATTTTCCTAGTGCTACCTCTTACGAGTATACTTTTGATAATTTAGCTAAGACTATTGAGGTTTTCTTGGAAAAGTTAGAAATTAGGTCTTATGCATTAATGATTCAAGATTATGGTGCTCCAATAGGTCTAAGAATTGCGACTAAGTATCCAGAAAGAGTAACCGCTATTATAAATCAAAATGGAAATGCCTATAAAGAAGGTTTAGGACCTGCCTGGAAGGATGTCAAAGCATTTTGGGCAAATAGATCTCCAGAAACTGAGAAGGCTTTATTACCGGTGTTTTCTTTAGAAGGATTAAAATGGCAATATACTCACGGTACCAGAAATCCAGAAAATGTGAATCCAGATACTTGGCATTTGGATTACTTACGAATGTCAAGACCGAATGCTCATAAAGTCAATTTAGATTTGTTTTATGATTATCAAAATAACTTAAAGTTATATCCGAAATGGCAAAAGTATTTTAGAGACAACCAACCTCCACTATTAATTGTTTGGGGTAAAAACGATGCTTTCTTTCCAGAAAGTGGGGCAGAAGCATTTAAAAAGGATGTAAAAAAAATTGATTATAATATTTATAATACAGGACATTTTGCATTAGAAGAAGAAAGTAAATCGATTATCGGGAAAATTAGATTTTTCCTTAAAAAAAATGGAGTTAAATAATAGCTGCAAAATAGAACAAGGATCTAGCATCTAGACTAGATCCTTGTTTCATTATTATTCAAATATACCTGAAATACACATATGCGTTTCTCTTGTTCCTAAACAACAACCATTTGGTAAAGGATACCCACCACAAGATTGACATTTTTGAGCGTCAACAGGATTAGGACAAGCTCCAAGATTACCTCCATTTACAGACTTTTGTTGATCTTTGCTAAGAGTTTGAGCGTTTTTTAAATTTAAAATGTTCTTTAACATAATTAAAGTTTTAAGAATAATATTTCCCCAAACATTTAAAGACACTTGAGGTTTATGTCTATGGAATTATTAACGCTAATATGGGGAATTTGTTGCTTTTTTACAATTTATTTATGATTTCAGAAATTGTTTGCTTTGAATGTTTAAATACTTCTTCATTCATAGTGGTTCCTTCTATTGGCAAAAAGGTTACATCAGTTATCCCAATAAGACCTAGAACTGTTTGTAAATAGGGTTGAAGAAAGTCTAAGGCTTTCATTTCAGTTGAGTTATATACTGCTCCTGCGGAGGTTATGATATAAGCTTTTACATTTTTGACTGTACCATAAAATTGACCTTGCTCATCTATCCCAAAAGTACTATTAATCCTAACGATGTGGTCAATCCAAGCTTTTAAGGCAGATGGAATACTAAAGTTATACATAGGTGTGCTTATGAGTAAAGTGTTGGTTTCCTTTAACTCTTCAATGAGTTGATCAGATAATTTTGTAGCACTACTTAATTCGTCACTAAATTGTTCTTTAGAAGTATAAAACCCTTCAATTGTTTTTTGATGTATGTGTGGTATAGGTTTATTTATAATATCTCTAATTATAATTGAACCTTGTGGATTGCTTTTTTGCCAATGTTGCTGAAATTGATCTGCTATTTTTCGACTATCTGAGTTGTTGATTCTAGAACTGGAATCTATTCTTAGTAATTTCATAGTTTTATTTTTTAAGGTTTAAAAATTCATATACTGCGCTAAAATCTAGATCTCCATACCCATGCTGTTTTGCTTGTGCATAGATTTCCTTAGTAATTGTAAGATTGGGGAGCGCTACATTTTGCTCATATGCGCAAATAGTGGATAGGTGTAGATCTTTTTGTATCCACTTTAAGGGGAAATTTGTTTCGTAATCCGAATTTTCAAGTTTTGAACGGATTGCTGACATTACGGGAGGAACAACAGGTGTGCTTAGTAGTACATTGAGTAATGTTCCTTTTTCTAAACCCATTGCTTCACCCATCACTAATGCTTCTGAAAAAGCAACCATAGATTGTCCTAATAATTGATTAATTAGCATTTTCATAGCAGCACCCATTCCTACTTTTCCTAAATGCAATGTCTTTTTTCCCATAATATCAAGTAAGAATTTAGTTTCAGTAACAGAAGCTGAATCGCCTCCTACCAAAAAGAGTAATTCACCGATCTCAGCAGGAGCTTTCGTACCTGCTACTGGAGCGTCGAGATAACGAATTCTATGTTTTTTTGCGATGATATCCATCTCCTTGGTAAATGATGGATTTACCGTGCTGCAATTAATCCAAATACTATTATCCTTAAGAGAAGAAAGAAAACCTTTGCTGCCAAGAGCAACTTCTTTGACAATTTCTGGAGTAGATAGCATTGTGATTAAAACATCTACGTTTTGTGCAACTTCTTTAGGGTTTTCTGCCCATGTTGCTCCATTATCCAGTAGATGGTTTGCTTTTTCTTTGGTTCGGTTGTATACAATAAGTGAATGGCCGGCTTTTTGAAGATTAGAAGCCATTCTACTTCCCATAATACCTAATCCTATAAATCCTATTTTATTCATTTGTATATGTTTTAATTCTTATACAAATGTCACAGAAAGTGAAAAAAATAAGTTTTCGAAAAAACTAAAAGTTGTGTTTTTCGATCAAAAACTTAGATCATAATGTCTTTTCGGTATTTAATTTGAAATTGCTTAGGAGAAATATTGAATTTTTTTTGAAATGTCTTAATGAAATGTGGGGTGTTTTCGTATCCAACTTGTCGTGCGATACTTGTAACAGAATCGTTAGTGTCTTTTAATAAAAAAGAAGCTTTTTCTAACCGTCTTTCGATCAGCCACTTTTTAGGAGAAATACCAAATTTAGATTTAAAATCTCTTCTAAATGTCGAGATACTTCTTCCAGTAAGATAAGAGTAATCTTCAACGTCCAGTGGTTTGTCAAAGTTGTTATTCATAAAAGTCCGAATGTTTTTTTTAGCTCTTTTTTTTAATTGAAAAAGCTTTGACAGAAATTCACTCCCTTGTTTCGAAATACTGATCAAATGCAGTAGTTCTAGTAGTTTTGGTCTTGTGAATTGATGCTGATTTTTACCTCTGTATAGGGTAAGAAGAGTATCTGTAAAAAGTCGCAGATTTTGATCATACTCTAGTACTAAATTTGTTGAGGTATCTTCCTTTGTAAACACTTCGAAATTATTCAAAAATTCATCTGTGATTTCTTCATCAAAGAAGAAAACAATTGCTTCGAAAGAGTTATCCTTAGGGATAATATCTGATATCATATACAGTCCTCTTGGTAAAAGAATGATTTGATTTTTTCGAACTATGGTTAAATCACCTTCTGGGGTTTCGACTTGTAATCCTCCATTTAGTACTAATGTTAATGCGTGAGAAGCTAAATACCTTTCATTCTGAAGATCCGCTTGTTTTACATTTTTTAGAATTACACAAGAAAGACCGTCTATTAAAACTTTTTCTATTCTAGGATGTTGATAAAATACTTGAGGAACTACTTTCATAACAAGCGAAAATCAATAGAATGTATATAATTAAATAGCGGCTTTTTATAAAAGTAGTGATTTTCGATCAAAAGTTTAATCAGAATCGAATTTCAGCTTACCTTTTAGGATAAATTCATCTGCAATTGCATTTTCTTTCATACGTTTAAAAATACTTGGAGAGTTATGATTAACTCCATATTTAGTTCTGTCAATTGTATGATTAAATGTAATAGTAATTCCAGAGTCATTGTGTTCTATGTTAACAGGAATACGTTCCAGGTTTGTTTTTCCTTTAATAGTCAGTTTACCTTGTAGAATAGCTTTGTGATTTTCAATCTTTGTCGTTTTTTCTAGAGTAAATATAGCTTTTGAATATTTTTTAACCTCAAAAAAATCTTCGTTTTTTAAATGATTTTTGAGATCGTTATTTTCATGATCTAAACTTTTCATATCAATGGTAATATTCATAGCGGATATTACAGTATCACTTATAATCATCGCCCCTTTTTTTGCGTCAATCGTGCCTTTTAGAGAATAAGAATTAAATGCAGCTTTACCTGTCCAGAAAAATGTCGATTTTTTTGTGTCTAATTCGAAACTCTGGGCATTTATACTTCGTAATCCTAATAGTAGAAAAAATACTACAGATATAATTTTTAGTGTTCTCATTTTAATTCAGAAGTTTATTGGTTGTTTCTATTTTTTGATATCCGCATACAGTTTCCCCATTCTTGGTAATGCCTATAAAGTACCACATAGCCCATCCGCCAAAGAGAGAACTATCTGTTCGCCAGTTTTTTGTCCAAGTATATGGTTGAGACTGTTTCATCACTTCTTTTTTAGTACCAAAGTTTTTATTTAATTCTTTTAATGGATATGATTTCCTAAGATTCCAAGTGTTATTGTAGAAAAGATAAGCACCATATTCTATGATTTTAATCTCATTTTCTTTACATAGGATAGCTGTGTTATGTTTCCAATAAAATCGATTATCAATCTTAATTGCATCAATTTTTTTTGGAAAGTTATTTACTTCAATTGCCTTACGAAGTGTTTTTAACTTATCAGGTAATTCTTCATTTATGGGAGTTCCATATTGTATTTGTGCGGTCAATGAATTTAAGGTAGATGCTACTAATAGTACAATTATTATTCTCATAGCGTTATTATTTAGTTTTTTCTGCAATCCAAACTGCTAAAAAGCCTCTATCCACAGCATGAGTAGAACCGTATAATTTTCCGTTTTTATAGTAAAAGCTTGTGTTATAACTTCCGCTATTGTCACCAGATATCAGAGAAACATAAACAACATCTAATTGGGTATTAATTCTTCCTTCTTGTATTTTAACTCCTTCTCGATAAAATGTACCGTGTACAGTTTTGGAGTTGATTTTATCAATACGCATCATAGCAAAATTAGAGTCTGTTTTATCCTGAGGACTCATGTCTAATTTCCATTCACCTATTAATAGTTGTAAGTCCGTATTATTTTCTTGAGAAAAGGTGGAGAAAGAAATGATGAAAAGAAAGAGTATGCTTACTTTTTTTAAAATTGCGAAATGTTTCATTTTTTCTGATTTTGGAATTTGTATGAGACAAATATTGACCAAATGCAGAAAAAAATCGTTTCAATTTGCTAAATGAGACGGATTTTAGATAAAAACAAGGTTTCAATTAAAAAATTGAAACTTTTAAAACTTTGTTTTTAGAGCGCTAGGAGGTTTTCCTGTAATTTTTTTAACGGTTCTGTTAAATGAAGCTTTAGAATTAAAACCAGCATCATAGGCTAAAGCCAGCAGTGTAAGATTATCATTTTTAGGATTATCAAGTAATCTCTTTACTTCTTTAAAACGAAGTTCGTTTATATAATCAGTAAACTTTTTTTGGTAGATTGTATTTAAACATCTAGTGACTAAATACGGTTTTACAGAAAGTTGCTTTGACAATGAAGCTAGGGTAAGCTCTGGATTTTTGAAAAGCTGTTCCTCCTTCATTTTAATTTCTAAGGTTTTACGAATGTTTTGTAGCTGCTCTTTCTCTTTGTCAGAAATGATTGTAATTTGTTTGAACGCACTTTCTTTTCTTCGAGCAAAACCCTCTAAGCCTAACCAATAGGTAATAATTGCCATGCCTATAAATACAGGGTGTCCGTAGAAAAAATTACTTGCAAAATTGAAGAAGAAAAAATCGATTAATATCCCAACCACATAAATGATAGAAAATATTTTCATTACTAAAACAACTCTTTTTATCCAGTCGAGTTTTTCTTCAAGAATTTTATATCCTTCTACTTGTATTGTATTACTAAGTATTTTTTCAGCTTTAATACTATAAAAAACAATTAGTGCTCCAGAAACAATAAACATAGTAGGGTAATGCATCCATACTACATATCCCCAATACCCTAACCAAGAGAGGCTCTCCCGAGTGCCATCCCAGTAAAAGTTTTGCGCTTTTATAAAAAAGCTCCAAGTAAATTCTATTAGTACAGGAAGGAAGTGAATCCAATCTTTTCTTAAAAATTTGAACTTAGGATTAACGTAACTTTTTATAAAAAAATATATAAGCGTTCCATATATCCAATTGTATTCTAATAGTATATGATACCAAAAATCATATCGTCCTAGCCCAAAAATATTTAAGGTCTCTACAATTAGGCGATAAGAGAAAAAGAATAATATAGTGGCAAGAAATCGATTAGCCAAGTAGTGTATTCCATGTTTTTGCCATAAAATAATACCAAAAATGATTCCTTGTATGGCACCAATACATAATAATATAACCAAAAGTATCTCTAACGTTTCCACTGGATTAAAGATAAAGAAGAAGATTTAAGAAACAACTTTTTCCTTATAATATCGATACAAATCTTCTGATGAAGCTCCTAGCCATCTTCTCATATGAATATTTAAAAAGTGATATTGTAATCGCCAAACACCTACTTCTCTATAACGTCTAGCAGAAGTAATAACATATTTAGGGATTATAACAAATTTATCAATAGCAAAAAGGCGGTCTACTAAATCGTTATCTTCATAAACGATATAAGCTTCATCATATCCATCTATTTCTTTAAATAATGAAGCTGTAATGAATTGACTTTGATCACCTCCACGACAGCGCTTACTTTGGAATTGAGTGAGCCAACCTAAGAATCGAAGCCACCAATGTTTAGAATCAAATTTCATTCTAAAACAACCGGCTTCATTGCCTCCATGAATTTGTTGGATAATATCCTTATCATAGCCATCAGGAGGAAAAGAATCTGCGTGTAGGAAATAAAGTATTTCACCAGAAGCTGCTGCAGCTCCTGTATTCATTTGTTTAGCACGACCTTTCTCTGAAGATACTAATTTAATAGATGTTTTTTGTGTATTTGCGAAATCTGTAACAGTTTTTCGAGATTCATCCACACTTCCTCCGTCAACTACTATGATCTCTTTAATGAAATTTGGGGAGGAAGAAGTTTGTATCAAATGGGAAAGCAGCTTACAAATTGTAGCTGCTTCATTAAGAATAGGAATTATGATAGATATTTTCAAAAGGGAACTATAATTTAAAATATAAAATTACTCATTTAAACTCCAATCGTATTTCTTATATCCTTTCTTTTTTTGTTTGTCAATCTTAACTTCTGAATATTTGTTGATAAACGCTTTCGCATCTTCACCATCAACTTTAAAATCTTTTTTGAACCAGCTGAAGATTTTAGATACTTCTACTACTTCTTCGGTAATCGTGTTTCTTTTAGGGTCATTAATGAAATTCTTGGTTAATGTTTCCAGCGCATTATCCACATTTCCAGCAGTAAAAGCTCTATTCCATACAATAGGACAAGAGTAAGAAGCACAATTAATAGCAAAGTGGATTCTAGGATCTCCTAGTTTTCTAAGAATCTTGTGTTCTAATTCGTTTAAACTATGTAATACTCCATTAATTTTAAAAAACTGTCTTCCCCATGGATCTTTAATGTCTTTTATACTTTTTAGAGGGTAGTTATCTATAATTAATTTTATAGTATACGCATTGTATGCATTAATCCAATACGCTAGTTTTTCTTCTTTACTCCAAGAAGATGTTGGTGGATTATCAGAGAGATAAGTGAAATATTGATAAAGTTGGGAGCTATCTCTCATAAAACCTTTATAATCAACTTTACCGTCTTCAGAAACATTAATTAGTAAAATTTGATCCCAAATAGCGTGATCAAGTTTTTGTTGCGCTTTTGTTTGAAAAGAGAAAAATGTAATTAATATGAATACAAATATTTTTGGGGTTCTCATTTTTATAATCTTTTAAATATATCCAGATGTAAGTGTTTTTACAAATGGTTAAGTAGGTTCAACTTCTGTTTGTTTTTTGTTTTCCAAATAACCAATACTATATTAAATATTCGTTAAATACTTGATCTTAGTCCAAAGTTTATGCCACTCCTTACAAAGATAGTTATTGCTATTTTTTTTACGTTGCAGGTTAGTTGCTGATTCCGTATTATTGTAATCGAACTATTTTTATATGATTAGTACAGGTTTTAAACTTCCTTGTGGGGTTACATTGAGCAATAGATTAGTAAAATCTGCAATGACAGAGCGGATTAGTAATAGCAAGTTTGAACCTACAAAAGGTCATGAGCGGTTATATAGAGATTGGTCCAAAACTGGAGCGGGTTTATTAATAACAGGTAATGTGGTTATAGACCGAAAACATCTAGAATCTGCAGGAAATGTATGTTTTGATGATGAAAAAATGCTTCCCAAATTAAGATCCTGGGCACAAGAAGGTAAAAAGAATGGGAATCATATATGGGTACAAATTTCTCATTCAGGAAGACAAACAAATAGGTTTGGTACGAATAGTCCTTTAGCACCTTCTGAAGTGCAATTGAAAAAGTTAGGGCTTTTTGGGAAACCTAAAGCTATGACTAAAAAAGACATTCAGGATGTAATTGAGCGTTTTGTGAATGCTGCTAGAATTGCCAAAGAAGCTGGTTTTACAGGAGTTCAGATCCATTCTGCTCATGGGTATTTATTAAGCCAGTTTTTATCACCTCACACTAATGTTAGGTCTGACAGTTGGGGAGGTGGTATCGAGAATCGAAGTCGCTTATTGCTTACTATTATTAGAGAGGTTCGAAACGTAGTTGGGGTTGATTTTCCAATTTCTGTAAAATTAAATTCTGCTGATTTTCAAAGAGGTGGATTTACAGAAGAAGAGTCGTTGGAAGTAATAAAAATGTTAGACGAAGAAAAAATTGATTTACTTGAAATATCGGGAGGAACTTATGAGAAGCTAGCATTTTTTACCATGAATGAAGAAGACTCGGAACTTAAGGAAAGTACTAAACAAAGAGAGGCTTATTTTATTGATTTTGCTAAGAAGATTAGGGCTATTAGTAAATTACCCTTAATGATTACAGGAGGTTTTAGATCGTATGATTTTTGTAATGAAGTTTTGATCAATGGAGAGGTAGATCTAGTTGGTATGGCGAGGCCATTTATAACAAATAGAGAAGATATTCCAAAATTCCTAAAAGGTGAATTACCGTATCTTAAGAACCTAGTTCTAAGGACTGGTTTAAAACAATTTGAGGATGCAGCAGAAGGTGGTTTTTATGCCAGACAGATTATAAGATTTTCTAAGGGCAAAGGTTTGAAAACTACTATGAACCCTTTATGGTGCTCAATGTTTTTGATTTTATATGAATTCAAAAAAGCAATGATAAAAAAGTTGTTTTAAAAGAAATATCCCTAAAACCATTGTTTTAGGGATATAATTTATGATTTTATTGTATTAGCAACATCCACCACCATCGTAGTGATATGTGGATTCACTAATATAAATATCATTTCTTCCTAAATCAGCAAGCGCGCCAGCAGTTTTGTCGCAAATTGCGATTGGTTGATTTTTTAGTAGTACATGTCCTTTTTTATCATCAAAATAATCTTCATCACCATAATAAATAGCTGCTTTCCCTGTAAAGATACAAGGCCCATCTTCTGGCATTGGATCTTTGATTGCAGCTACTTCTATAGATTCTATATAGATTAGTTCTTCCGTTTCATAATTTTTAGGATCTAGAATACGATATGGTTTACGAGCTCTAATTTCTATAGTTCCAAAACCAACATCGGTCAATGCTTTTACATATTCTGCAATTGGTAGACTACCACTAAGACATAGCGCTCTTAATCGTTCATCATTTCTAAGCGTATCATTCATTGGTTGTTCACAGGTAGGGTCACTCATTACTAATCTACCATGAGGTTTTAATACCCGATACATCTCCTCAATTGCTTTTTTTAGATCTTCTGCCTTAAAAATATTGAATAAACAATTTTGGGCAGCTACATCAATACTATTATCTTCTACCGGAAGATTTAGTGCATCACCAAATCTTAGATCTACAAAATCACTATTAAACCATTCATTTTGTTCTTCAGCCTCTTTAAAGTTTTTATGAGAAGCATCTAACATTTCTTGAACTACATCAATACCGATTACACCACTTTTTTGGCGTGAGAAATATGAGAATTGTAATAATTCCATTCCTCCTCCAACACCGACATATAAAACTTTTGGATTATTAGTTAAATCACGAGCATTTACAGTACTTCCGCAACCATAATTCATTTCCTGCATGATTTTTGGAATTTTTAATCCAGGTAATTCCCAAATAGGATTTGTAGTACAACATAATCCTATATCCGGAGTCAATGCTGCTTCTTTATATACATCGTGTGTGGTTTCTAAATAACTCATATTCTTTTTTCTTTTTAAAGTGGGGTTTTTTATAATGACTTTATTAATTCTTTAAATAAAAGAATCATTTCTGGTTCAGCTTTTCCAGCCATCGCAATAATCTCATCGATATCAACTGGTTTTAGATTATCAGGATCACATTCATCAGTAAGAACAGATACAGCTGCAACATTCATTTCTAAATGATTAGCTACAATTACTTCTGGAACAGTACTCATACCAACAGCATCCGCACCAATTATTTTTAAATAACGATATTCTGCACGAGTTTCTAGCTGTGGGCCAACTACAGATGCATATACACCTTTATGTAAGTTGATGTTATTCTCTTTTGCTATTGCTTCCAGTTTATTACTGATCTTTTGATCATAAGGAGCACTCATATCTGTAAAACGTGTTCCTAATTGCTCAACACCTTTAAATGCTAACGGGGAACCTCCCTGAAGGTTTATGTGGTCTTCTATAAGCATTAATTCTCCTTTTTTGAAGTTTAAATTAATGGCCCCAGAGGCATTAGAAACAAGAAGTGTTTTGATTCCTAATTCATTCATAATTCGCACTGGATATGTCACATCTTGTAGCGAGTATCCTTCATATAAATGAAAACGACCTTGCATCACTACTACATTTTTACCTTCTAGTTTTCCATAAATTAGTTTTCCTTTATGAAATTCTACTGTAGCTGTTGGGAAATTAGGGATGTGATTGTAGCTTACTTCTTTGAGAATCTCTATTTGTTCTAATAACTGCCCTAGACCTGTTCCTAATATGATACCTATTTCAGGATTTTCAAACCCTTTTTGTTGTAAGTATTCAGTTGTTTCTTTAATGTATTTAATCATTTTGCTAAGCTTAATAAATGTTGAAAAACGGAGATGTCTTTGATATCTTCATAATAATCTACATCATTACGTTCTTCTAATAATTTGACGTTAGTTTGTTGTATATCGTTTAATGTATTTTGTAATACTGTATTTGTCCCCCAGGATTTATTTTGAAAAACTTTTGAATTCAAAGATTTCATTCCGAATAAATAATAACCTCCATCTTCTGCGGGACCTATTACATACTCATTATTTTTTAGAGCTTCGAAAGCATTTTCTATATCATGCTGACTTAGATCGTACATATCACTGCCTATTATGATTATGTTTGTATATCCCGATTCAAAACCGTTTTGGAAAGCGTTGTACATTCTAATTCCAAGATCTTTTCCTTCTTGTTGTTTTTTATTATATATGGTTGGATCCCAAATATCGTTTTGGCCAATTCTTGTGGAATAATGTACTTCTTTTGTAACCGAAAGATTTTTGGTAATAGTTACGGTATGATCTAATAATAGCTCATAAACCTCTAGAGCGGCTTGATTTCCTATAGTAGCAGCTAAGCGAGTTTTGCACTTACCTAATTCTGGATTTCGAGTAAAGATCATTAATAGGTTCTTTTCCATCACTTTTTATATACTTTTTTTCCTTTATGTAACCATTTCCCCCATTGTCTGGAAAATGCATGTATTTGGTTTGTTTCTTCTCCTTTAGCATTAATTACTTTATGATCCTTATTTTTCCATTCAAAGATCCCTCCATATAAATTATATATATTATTGTAACCTGCTTCTTTTAGTTTTTCTGAGATATCTTCCGATCGTATTCCTAAGCTGCAGTAAACAACAATTTTAGATTTTTTAGGAATGTTTTGATCTGATAAGAAATCCATGTTAAATTGATCATACCCTACATGTATAGCTCCTTTTAGATGACTTGTTTCGTATTCAATAATTTCCCTTGCATCTAATAAAATAACTTTGTCTTTTATGGTACTTAATTCTTTTACTGAGATGTATGGAATACTTTCATTATTATATTGGTCAAGTAATTCTTTAAGCGAATTCTGACTAAAAACCAAAAATGGTGATATAATAAAAGTTAGTACTACAATTATTGTTTTCATATAACATATGTTACCTGCTGTAACATTACATTGTATTATTAAATATGGACTTGTTTTCTAAAAGTTATTGATAACTTTTTTATGAAGAGAAGGCTAGAGTAAAAATTAATTAAACGTAAGCCCTGAAAGAAGGTGATCCTTTATTGTAAAAAGAGGAGAGTAGATAAATGTCTTTTAGTTGTTTACTCCGATCGAATATCTCTTTTTTTGTATTTACAATCTGAGATATTATAGTTGTAAGAATTCTAGAGAACTTAGTACTTAGCTTAGCTATAATTTTTAGATCTTCAAGTGAATCAATATCATGTAAAACTTCGAGTCTAGTCACTTCAATTTTTGAAGTATTTATCATAATTGATAAACTCTTAGCTAGTTTTTTTGATTGCCATGGAAGTTCTAAAAAAGTACTTAGATTGAATTGAGATTTATGCAATCCCATTAGATAAAATCCTCCATCGGAAGATGGACCTAAAACAAATTTTTTATTTTCAAGTTGTTTAGCACTATCTAATAAATGGTTTTTATTAAGGTGAGGAGTGTCGTTTCCTATTGTAATTACATTTTCATATCCAAGTGCATAAGTGTCTTGAATTGCATTCACAAAACGTTCTCCGAAATTACTGCCATTTTGATTTTTTTCTGTAAATATAAAAAAAGGAAGTCCTGAGCTTTCTACTACCCTTAGTGTTTTTTTAGTAAGTTCAGCAAATAGTTTTTCACCACCAATAATAGGTTTGTTTAGAAGCTCTTCTTTAGAAGAGTTTGCAAAAACTAATATGGCAGTTTTTTTATTCATATTTATGCTACAGTCCCTTGACAACTACTTCCAGCTCCGGCAGTACAGCCATAACAGTGTTGTGAGATAATAATATTTCTATTTTGGAGTAATTCTTCATTATACTCGCTAATATGCTTTACTTTACTAGCTACTTTAAGATCTAGCATTTGGTTAAAATCACAATCATATAACCAACCATCCCAACTAATAGAAATAGTATTGGTACACATTACATTTGCTACGGCCGACGGATTATAAGCTTCTACTAATGCGTACATATAATCTTCATAATTTTCAGAAGCAATTAAATAATCCAGAAATCTACTGATCGGTAAATTAGTAATTGCAAACAAATTATGAAAGTGAATTCCAAAATCTTCTATAAGAGCTTTTTTAAATTCTTTTTCCATAGATGCTTGATCACCTGGTAAAAAGGCACCAGAAGGATTATAAACTAGATCTAATCTAAGACCACTGTCTGGCATCCCATATCCTCGTTCGTTAAGTTCTTGCAGTGCTTTTATGGATTTATCAAAAACTCCATCTCCACGTTGTTTGTCAGTTTTTCCTCTGGTCCAATGCGGCATGGAAGAAACGACATGCACATTATGTTTTTTAAAGAAATCGGGGAGGTCATAGTATTTTTTATTCGCTCTAATGATAGTTAAATTACTACGTACGATAAAATCCTTAATTCCTGCTTTACTTGCTTCCTCGACAAACCATCTAAAATTAGGATTCATTTCGGGCGCTCCACCTGTGAGATCTAATGTGTGTGCCCCCGTTTTTCTTATGACTTCTAAGCATTGTAGCATAGTTTCTTTGGTCATAATTTCTTTACGATCAGGTCCCGCATCCACATGACAATGTTCACAGACTTGATTGCACATATATCCTACATTGATCTGTAGAATTTCTAATTTATTGGGACGCAGTGAATTATGTCCAATTTCTGCAATTTTATCTGCAAACTTAGGTAATTCTCCATTAGCAAAAATTCCATTATTTAGAATTTCTAATTGTCTGTGAGAGTCTGCTAGTTCGTTATTTCTATTTTTGAGTGACTTAGTAGCCATATATTATTTTTATCATTGATAATACCGCGTTATAAGATTACCATATTTATAGTAAACATTTTACATCGATAGTTTTTCATATTTATTCATCATTTGTACGCCGTGTACCAAAGTTGCACCACTTTCTATGGCGGCTCCGGTATGGACTGCTTCCATCATTTCTTCTTTGGTTATACCTTTTTGAAGTCCATCCTTAGTGTAAGCATCAATGCAATAAGGACATTTTACCACGTGCGAAACAGCAAGTGCTATTAAAGATTTCTCTCTAGCGGATAGTGCACCTTCTTCAAAAACTTTTCCGTAATAATCAAAGAATTTTGTTCCTAGCTCTTCACTCCATTCAGTTATTTTTCCAAATTTTCTAAGATCCGCAGGATCATAATATGTTTTAGACATATGTTGTCGTTTTTAAGTTACAAGCATTTACTATTAGTCGCGCAATAAGAATCAAAACTTACAATAAATCTCAAATTATTTAATAAAGACTAAAGTCAACATTATGAAGATAAAATAAAAGTTAATGTTAAATAATTAAGTGTTTTTGTTATAAAATATTTACAGTCAGCTTATAAAAACAAATTGTTTTAAAAACAAATAATGTTTTAATCTGTTTTCATTTTTAGAGGTTTTTGACTTTACTTGTTAAGATATTAAGGTGCTGTTTTGTTTTATAAAAAGTATACTATTGTTAATAGAAACTATAAAGTGGTTTTAGATAAAATATTTATTTAATCTATATTAGGTTTGATTTCCTAGATATTACTTCTTTTTAAAATTTTAACACTTTAAAAACATAAACAACTGATTTACAGATATTTTTTTAGATATTTTTGAATTTACAACATTCCATGTTTATTACATGTACATAGAATGTTAAGATTGATAGATTAGTTTAAAATACAATGTAATGTTGTAGCTTTATCAATATTGACAACAAAAAATCTAAAATATTTATTTACTCTTCATAGTGTTTTTAAGTAAATATTTATTAAGAAGATTTGAAAGATAGAATTGTAAATACATTTATTGCTAAAAATTAAAAGATAAGTATAGTGAAGGATTGTAAAAAATATAACTTTAGGGGTGTAGGTTTAGTTATAGTGGGGCTTTTTTTAATGATACCGAAATATAGTTTCTCCCAAAATAAGAAGGAAAAAGAATCTTCTGATCGTATAGAAAAGAAAGTAGATTCTTTGATAGCTATTATGACGCTAAAAGAAAAAATAGGTCAGCTTGTATTATATAATGGAAGCTGGGATGTAACGGGGCCACCTTCTGATGTAGGAAATAAAGAAAAATATGAAAAACTTAGAAATGGTGAAGTGGGAGCAATGCTTAATGCTACTTCTGTAGCGGGAACTAAGGAATTACAGAAAACGGTTATTGAAAATTCGAGGTTAAAAATTCCATTACTTTTTGGGTATGATGTGATCCATGGTTTTAAAACTATTTTTCCAATTCCTTTAGGAGAAAGTGCAAGTTGGGATCTAGAGGCAATAACGAAATCTTCGTCTATAGCAGCAAAAGAAGCAACAGCTTCCGGAATAAATTGGGCATTTGGGCCAATGATGGATATTTCTAGAGATGCTCGTTGGGGTAGGGTTATGGAAGGAGCTGGAGAGGATCCTTTTTTAGCTTCTAAGATTGCGGTTGCTAGAATTGAAGGTTTTCAGGGAGATGATTTGTCTAAGAATAATACACTAGCGGCTTGCGCTAAGCATTTTGCTGCATATGGTTTCGCAGAAGGTGGTAGAGATTATAATACAGTAAGTATTGGAGAGTATGAATTACATAATACTGTGTTGCCTCCATTTAAGGCTGCTGTGGATGCAGGCGTTGCTTCTATGATGAGTTCATTTAATGAAATTGATGGTATACCAGCAACAGGACATAAAGGATTACAGAGAGATATTCTTAAGAAAACCTGGGATTGGGATGGATTTATAGTTTCGGATTGGGCTTCTATTGCAGAAATGATATTTCATGGATACGCAAAGGATAAAACACATGCGGCAGAATTAGCAATGAAGGCTGGTAATGATATGGATATGGAAGGTAGAGCTTATGAAGCAGGTTTAGAGCAGTTAGTAAAACAAGGAAAGGTCGATGAAAAATTAATTGAAGAGGCCGCTAAGCGAATACTTAGAGTTAAGTTTAAATTAGGGTTATTTGATGACCCATTTAAATATTGTGATGAAAATCGTGAGAAAAAAGACATTTATACTAAGGAGCATTTAGAAGTGGCTAGAGATGTAGCAAGAAAATCTATTGTTTTGCTTAAGAATGATAAGAATATTCTACCACTTAAAAAAAACATAAAAAGTATTGCTGTAATAGGTCCGTTGGCTGATGATAAGGATACTCCTATAGGAAGTTGGAGAGGTATGGCAACACCTAATTCTGCGGTGTCTCTTTTAGAAGGGATTAAATCTGCAGTAGAAAAAACTACTAAGATATCGTATGCAAAAGGAGTTGAATTAGGTGTAGGTGAAAGGAGTTTTGTGAGAGACTTAAAAGTGAATAGAGAAGATTTTAGGGGTATTGAAGAAGCAGTAAAAGCGGCTAAAGATGCAGAGGTTGTAGTCTTAGCTATTGGAGAGGAAGCTTTTCAATCTGGAGAGGCAAGAAGTCAAGTAAGTATTGAATTAACAAAACCGCAGCAAAAATTATTCAAAGAGATTTATGCTGTAAACAAAAATATAGTTGTTGTACTTATGAATGGTCGGCCTATGGCAATCTCTAATGTGGCAGAAAAAGCACCTTCTATCTTAGAGACATGGCATTTAGGTTCAACATCAGGGAGTGCAATTGCTGATGTGTTATTTGGAGATTATAATCCTTCTGGTAAATTACCGGTCTCTTTTCCTAGACATGTTGGGCAATTACCTATATACTATAATGTAAAGAATACAGGAAGACCAGTTAATGCCGATGGAATGGTGTTCTGGTCGCATTATACTGATGAAAAGAATGACGCATTATTCTCTTTCGGACATGGATTAAGCTATACTAAGTTTAAATATAAAGACTTTAAAATAAGTTCGTCATCTTTTACTACAGGAGGAGATTTGTCGGTCTCTGTGACAGTTACTAACGCAGGTGAACGAAAAGGGAAAGAAGTAGTTCAGCTTTATATTCGAGATTTATTTGGAAGTTTAACGCGTCCGGTTAAAGAATTAAAAGACTTTAAAATAGTAGAATTAAATCCTAAAGAAAGTCAGACGGTAACTTTTAAAATTGATGAAAAAACAATTCAGTTTTATACTGCCAATAAGAAGTGGGAGGCAGAACCTGGAGATTTTAAAGTATTCGTTGGAGGTAGTTCAAAAACAGATTTAGAAATTGATTTTTCTTTTAAAAAATAAATGATGCGAAAATTATATATAATAGTGCTGGTACTAATAGTAATCAGTTGTGATTCTGAAGTTAATAAAAAGAAAAAGGAATCGGTGAGAGAAACTCCTGCAATGAATACAGAGATAGATAACAAAGTAGCTTCATTACTGTCAGAAATGACTCTGGAAGAAAAGGTGGGGCAAATGACACAAATCACACTCGATGTGGTTACCAAAGGCGACAATCAGTTTAGTTCGGCACAACCCTATGAGTTAGATTCTGCATTAGTTCATAAAGCTATTCATACTTACAAGGTAGGCTCAATACTTAATACTCCGGGAGTACCGTTATCTAGACAAGATTGGTATAAAACCATTAAAACTTTCCAAGATGAAGCGGCTAAAACTCCTAGACAGATTCCTATTATTTATGGGATTGATGCAATTCATGGAGTAAATTATACTATCGGAGCAACGTTGTTTCCACAACAGATAGGATTGGCAGCAACATTTAATAAAGATTTGGTAAGAGAAGCGGCAAAAATTTCTGCATATGAAACTAGAGCATCCTCAATACCTTGGAATTTCTCTCCTGTTTTAGGATTAGGAAGAAATCCGTTGTGGCCTAGGTTGTGGGAAACATTTGGAGAAGATGTTTACTTAGGCAAAACAATGGGTGTTGCCATGGTAGAAGGTTATCAAGGAACTCTTGGAGATCCTAATACGGTTGCCTCTTGTATGAAACATTATCTAGGATATAGTGTTCCACTTTCTGGCAAGGATCGAACACCAGCTTGGATACCAGAGAGAGAACTAAGACAGTATTTTTTACCTGCGTTTAAAGAAGCTGTAGATGCAGGATCAGTAACGTTAATGATTAATTCTGGAGAAATTAATGGAGTTCCAGTACACGCTAGTAAATTTTTATTGACAGATGTGCTTAGAGGTGAATTAGGTTTTCAAGGTATTGCTGTTACAGATTGGGCGGATATTAACTATCTACATACTAGACATAAAGTTGCAGAAACAATTAAAGATGCTATTAAGATATCAGTTAATGCTGGTATAGATATGAGTATGGTTCCACATGATTTTGAGTTTTCGGAATTATTAGTGGAATTAGTGAAAGAAGGAAGTGTTTCTGAAGAAAGAATTAACGATGCGGTTTCCAGAATATTAAAAGTTAAAATGCAATTAGGGTTGTTTGAAAACCCTGTTACGGACCCCAAAAAATACCCTGATTTTGGATCTGATAAGTTTGCTGAGGTTAGTAAAAAAGCAGCTCTAGAATCTTTCACGTTGTTAAAAAACAACAATAATATTTTGCCTATAGCAGAAAAGTCTAAAATATTGGTTACTGGACCAACTGCAAATACAATGAGATCACTTAATGGCGGATGGTCTTATAATTGGCAGGGTAGTGAAGCTGATAATTATGCAAAAGATAAAAATACTATTGCTGAAGCTTTTACAAAAACAGGTAATACTACATTTATACAAGGAGTATCTTTTGACGGAGAAAACAATATCAATGAAGCTGTGAAAGCTGCAAAACAAAGTGATGTAATATTATTGTGTTTAGGTGAGAATTCTTATACAGAAACTCCAGGAAATATAAATTCTATATTGTTGCCAAAGGATCAGATAAAATTAACCAAAGCATTAGCTAAAACCGGAAAGAAGATAATACTTGTTTTATTAGAAGGAAGACCAATCATTTTTAATGAAATAGAACCTCTAGTAGATGCAGTTTATATGGGGTATTTACCAGGAAACTATGGAGCTGATGCTTTAGTAGATTTATTGTTTGGTTTAGAAAACCCATCTGGGAGATTACCAATAAATTATCCTAAGCACCCTCATGCTTTTGTGAATTATAATCATAAACACTCTGATAATATCGCTGTTCCAAATTATTATGAATCGGATTATGATCAGCAATATGAGTTTGGTGATGGGTTGTCTTACACTAGCTTTAAGTATAGTGATTTGTCATTAAGTTCTACTCAAATGACGCAAGATGGATCAATTAAAGTATCTGTAAAAGTTACTAATACTGGAAATAGAAAAGGAAAAGAAGCTGTGCTTTTGTTTGTTAGTGATCTCTATGCTAGTATTACACCAGAGGTTCGCGCCTTAAAAGGATACGAAAAAATAGCTTTAAATGCAGGAGAGTCTAAGGTAGTTTCTTTTACAATTACAAAAGACGAATTGTCTTTTGTAAACGAGAGTTTAGAAACAATTGCTGAATCGGGAGAATTTGAAATTAGTATTGGAGATTTAAAGAAAAAATTTGAGCTTAAATAATTATCAAGATTTAATATTTGCATTTTGTTTAAAATGAATATTGATAGCTTATTAATATTTTACAAACGTATAGTTTGTGTAATGTGTTAAGATTTTAATGGTATATTTGATAAGCTTACTGATGTAAAAACTTGTCTAATGTGTCGTATTTCTATTATATTTTACTTTTTAGTTGTTTCGGGTTTTTCCCAGTCTATAAGCGATAAAACACTTCCTAAAATAACACACTATGATACTAAGGATATGGGTTTTAATGCTCAATCTTGGGATGTTAAACAGGATGAAAATGGTTTAGTTTATATAGCTAATGGGAATGAGGTCTTGGTGTTTGATGGAACCGATTGGACATCAGTAGCTACAAATCCTGAAATGGTAAATAGAAGTTTATTTGTTAAGAATAAAGACACTATTTATTTTGGTGCAGATGGACATCATGGTATGTTAATTAATAATGGTTATGAAGATTATAAGATTCAGCCTTTAAGAAATAACAAAAAAGATGTTGCTGCAGATATTGAAGAGTATTGGAGAACTCATTTCATTAATAAAGAGATTGTTTTTCAAACTTTCAGGAATTTGTATGTTAATCAAGGGAATATTATTACGAAAATCCCAGCTCCATATCGATTTAAGTGGAGTTACAACATAGATAATCAGATATATGTTAATGATCTTAAATATGGTATTTTTCGGTTAGAAGAAACCAATTTGATTCCTGTAGTAAGTGATCCTGATATAAATGAGAATATCATTGGAGTTACAAAGGTTAATCAAGATTTAATTATTATAACAGATACAAAGGGACTTTTTAAACTTCAGGGAGATCAATTGATATCTATTAGTTTTTCTGATTCTAATGATATTCAAAAAGCTCAGATATTTTCTTTTCTTAAACTTAAGGATAATAGAATTGCATTGGGAACGGTTTCTAACGGACTGTATTTGTTAGATTTAAATTCTGGAGAAACTCATAATATTAATAAAAGAAATGGGTTGCAAAACAACACAATTCTTTCTATTTACCAGGATTATGAAGATAATCTTTGGTTAGCCTTAGATTATGGGGTGGATTATGTAGAGTTAAATTCTCCACTTACGTATTACTATGATTATTATGGAGAGCTTGGGACTACGTATGCCGTGGTAAAAGAGGAAGGTTTATCTTACCTAGGAACTAATCAAGGCTTGTATGTTGGGAATAAAATAAATTCTAATACTAATGATGAACTTGAGTTGTTACTTAATGGCCAAGTTTGGAATATAGAAAAGGTTGATGACAAAATATATGTTGGTCATGATAAAGGAGCTTATTCATTAGAAGGTAAAGTTCTGACAAGAATGGGTGAAGATTTAGGAGCTTGGAATTTTAGAAAATTTAGGATTTCCGAACAAGAGGAATCTTTAATATCTGGAAATTATAACGGAGTTTCTTTGTATCAAAAGAAAAATGGAGAATGGGAAGGTTATAAATTAGCAGGATTCGAAAAGTCAGGACGTTATCTAGAAGTGGATGAAAACAATAATATCTGGATTGCATTAGGGAGTAATGGTGTTTTCAAGTTTAATTTAGATTATGAAAATAAACAATTAAAAAAGCTTGGTTTTTATCCTATAAGTGATTTTGATGGAAACAGATTATCACTTTCTAAAGTGGAAAATAAGATTGTAATTACATCTAATTTTTATTCTTACACTTATTCAGAAAATACTAATAACTTCAAGAAATCCGAGATAGGAGTTGATAGAGGGTATGCGCCTCGTATCTATAAAAAAGGAGATGAAACTTGGTATTTAGATAATGATAAAGTCGTTGTAGAGGATTCGCAGGGATTAACGGTGCTTCATGAATTAGAAGATCAACTTGTTCCGGATGTAGTTAATGTTTTTTCCTTAAGTAATGCTCATAAAGTTATACCTGTTTTTAATGGTTTTGCTATGTATTCTAAGAATAAAAAAACAATTAAAGAAGGTATTAAGAGTGAAATTTTAATCAGAAATTTTGTTTCTGTTAATAGTGGTAAGTCGTATAATTTTGATGATAAAATACCATTTTCAGATAATGATCTTAAAATTAATTATGCATTACCTATCTATGGTCAAGAAATCGAATATCAAACTCGTTTAAACGATAACGAATGGAGTGAAAATACTACTGCAACTGAAAAAATATTGTTTAATCTTAAAGAAGGAGATTACACCTTTAAGATTAGAGCCAAATATAATGGAGACTTTAGAGAAAGTAATTTTAGTTTCACCATAAAGCCACCTATTTATAGAACAAATTGGGCATATCTTTTATATCTGTTGTTGTTTTTATTACTAGTTATTTCGGTTATAGGAATTAATCGGTATAAAATGAAAAAGCAAGAGCGAATTCTGTTAGAAGAAAAAGCTAGAAAACTTAAAAAACAAGAAGAAGAGCATCGCGCTCAGAAATTAGAACAAGAACATAAGATTATTGAATTGAATAACTCTAAGCTTCAAGATGAGATAAAAGCTAAGAGTAGAGAGTTAACTCAAATTGCATATGTTAACCTTAATAAAAATAAAATTTTAAAGAAAATAAAAGACAAAATTGTTAAGGTACAAAATGCTTCTGATCAAAAACTTCCAACTAATAGCTATAATGAGTTGGTTAGATTAGTAGACTATTATATTACAGATAAAGAAAGTAAGCTGTTCGAGATTAATTTTGATAAATCACATCAAGAATTTTACGAAAAACTTTCGAAAAATTATCCTAACCTTACTTCAAAGGATTTAAGGTTATGTGCATACTTAAAAATGAACCTTTCTTCAAAAGAAATTGCACCGTTATTAGGAATTAGTTCACAAAGTGTCGATGTAAGCAGGCATAGATTAAGAAAAAAGCTTAATTTAGGCTCCAAGGATAATTTGACTAATATCCTTATAAGTCTTAAGTAAGGATTTCTAATCATTAAGGTCATGAGAAAAAAGGTTACCCTAAAACAGCTGGCAAAAGAATTGAACTTGTCTATTTCCACAGTGTCTAAGTCATTAAAAAATGATTCAGAAATAAGTCAGAAAACCATCAATAGAGTTCATGAGCTTGCTAATTTTTATAATTATAAGCCTAATGCGCTAGCGGTAAGCTTAAAAAGTAATAAAACCAATACGATTGGTGTTCTGTTGCCAGAGATTCTTAACCATTTTTATGCTAAGGTTTTATTTGGTATTGAACAAGAGGCGTCTAAAAATGGATATAAAATAGTTACCTGTATAACAAATGAATCTTATGAAAAAGAGGTCGAATATGTAGAAATGCTTAACTACAGTAGTGTTGATGGTTTTATCCTAGCGCTAAGTAAGGAGACGCAAATGCTTAATAAATTTGATCATTTTAAAGATTTAAAAAGAGATAATGTGCCATTAATCATGTTTGATCGGGTAAGTGGTGAAGTGGATTGTGATAAAGTGATCGTTGATGATAAGCATGCCTCAAAAACAGCAATTAAACATTTGATAAAGACGGGATGTAAAAACATAGCTGTAATTTCAACTATTTTTGATCTTAGTGTTGGTAGACTAAGGTTAGAAGGTGCTCGAGAAGAAGTTTCAGTAAATGATGGGGTTACTTTAATAGAACTGCCAGTAAAAAATATTGAAACAGAAGAAAAAGAGATAGAATCTTTTATTAAAAATAATAAAATAGATGCAGTACTCGGATTGGATGAAACTGCTGCTGCTGTTGCAATAAATATGTCCAATAAGTTAGGATATAAGATCCCAGATGAAATCTCTGTAATTGGCTTTACAGATGGTATATTATCTAAGCATTCATATCCTAAATTAACTACAGTTTCTCAGCACGCAGAAGAGTTAGGGTCGAAAGCAGCAAAAATGCTGCTTGATAGAATATCGGACACCTCAGAAAATAATTATAAATCCAATACAGAGATCGTTAATACCTCGCTGATACTAAGGGATTCTACTAATTAGTGTTATTCAATTATAAATGTTTTCTTTTCTGGACCAACTCCAGTAATCGTTAATTTTTTCCAAGCAGCTGGTAATATTGGTTTTTTTTGGATAATTCCGTTATCTGTAAGATGTAGTCCTCCGAAACCGAAAATAACAGTTTGTAACATTCCTCCCGCTCCAGTTGCAAAATATGGGTTGTTACTTGTAGCAGCTTCTGCTAATGCTCCAAAAGGAGGTCTTTTATTTGGTTCATAACTTCGTTTAAAAAGCCTGAAAGCATTTTCTGCATCGCCTAAACGAGCATAAATAACAGCAAATACGCTTTGAGCCATCGCCGGTCCTTCTTCGGCAAGTTTAGGTTCATAATAAGATAAATCTTTTAAAATTGTTTCTTTGTCAGTAATGATGTCAAGAGGATAAGATAAAAGATTAACATCTGCTTGTTTTATTCTATCTCCGGAGTATGTGCTGTGTTCTTTGGTGGTTCCGTCTTTAAACTTATGGATGATAATTTTATCTGCTACCTTATTCCAGGTCTTATTTGGAGTAATGCCAATTTCAATGGCTGCAAGTGAAGCATATTGCAGGCAAGTAATTGCGGATCCATTGGTAAATGCATTGTCGTCAATATTAGATGCAAATTCATTAGCCCCTACTACGTTTTTAATCGAAAACGAACCATCGATATTTTTGGTGGCACGACTTACCCAGTAATCAGCAACTTCTTTTAATAGTGGATAACCTCTTTTCTTTAGCCATTTTTTATCTTTAGTTACTCGATAATAGTTCCAGAAAGCAATTCCAATATCTGCAGTGATATGATGTTCAAAGGTTCCTGTTAATGCCCAAGGAGGAGTAGCTTCTTCTCCTGTATCATCACTTTCCCAAGGAAACATTGCTCCTTTATATCCAAAATTAATAGCCTTTCTTTTTGCTACATCCAATCTATCGGATCTGTAGTTTACTAGAGAGCGAGCAATATCTTGATTTAATACTAATAATGGTGGATACATCCATAATTCTGTATCCCAAAAAATATGGCCATTATACCCTTGTGAACTTAACCCCATTGGAGCAATACTAAGGTCGGAATCACCTCTGGAAAATGCATATAAATGATACAAAGCTAATCGAACATCAAGTTGCGATTGCAAATCTCCTTCAATAATGATATCACCTTGCCATAAATCGTTCCATAATTTTTTGTGTTGAGTTAATAGATCTTTTCTAGGAGTTAATAAGTTGAAAATTACAAAGCGTTCACTTTCACTTTGAGGATCAAAAAAATCTTGAGTGGAGCATTGAGCGGCGGTCCAAGCGAATTTGTAATTTTCTCCTTTGGATAGTTTTTTTTCAAAAGATAATTGGTTATCGTATTCAGAGATTTTAATATGTGTTAGTTTAGGGCGCTGATTTTCTTTTCCAGAGTTAATGTCGTGCCATACAAAAGTAGCCGAAGTTCCAACCGTGTGTTTGCCTAATCTACTTTTAGCGACTGTTTGTAGAATTGGCATGGTTGTTTCTGCGTCTTTTAATATTCTAAAAGTACTTAAAGGGTTTTTATATTCTTTGGGAGTATTAATTTTTCCGATCGCTTTAAAATTAATGTTTTCGGATGATTTTATTTCAAAATCGATGTAACCTGAATATGGGACATTTCTTAGAGCATATATAGTGTATGATATTTCTGCGATAGAGTTGTAGTTAAATGTGGTAGTGAAGCTGGCTTCTTTCATATTTAACGTTTGTCTCCATTTGCTAATATTATCATTATCTAACTTCGTGTTATTGATGTATAGATCAAGATTTCCAAAATTCATTCCTAATAGAATTCTACTAACTCCAAGAGGTGATTCTTTATCATAGACATTGTTTAGAATTACTTTGTCAGTTGCTAATATATTTGAAGATGGTAAAATACCAATTCTTCCATTTGCTGCTACGATACCAGTGTAATTTGAGTTTTCCTTGGTGGTTAATGTCCATCCCTCTTTTTGAGCATTGACAGGGTTAAGAATAAAAAGAAGTAATAAAATTAAAATAAGTGAATTTGATGAAATCTTAAATTGCATAATGCGGTGATTTTAATAAATTGAGTTATAAGTATTTTATAATAAATGATTTACTCAATTTACTAAACAAGATTTAAAAATTAAGATCAGATGTTTAAATACAATAAAACAACCGCTTGTATTATTATATTTTTCGAAAAACAGAAGATTTGTTTAAAATTCATCAATACTTTTAGAAGTTTACTTTGTTAGTTTTTTAAGTGCTTTCTCGTTCTGTTAATTTTGTTTCTAACTTAATTATTGTTTTTTTATGATCGATGTCATCGGGTTCATTAAGTTGTTTGATTAAGAGTTCTGCCGCCTTTTGCCCCATTTCAAAACTAGGTTGAGATACACAGGTTAAAGTAGGAACAAATACTTCTCCAGGACCTAGGTCACCAAAACCGATTACTGCGACTTCATCCGGTATTTTTTTTCCAATTTTTAATAATGTCTTCATTGTTAAGAGCCCATAGTTATCTGTGCAAGCAAAAACAGCATCTGGAGAGATTTTTAGATTACTAAAAAAATCAAGAATTTCTTTGTCTTCAAATTCTCTGTCTAATGAATTACAATGTAATACTAATTCATTATATAAGGGAACATTGTAATTTTTCAATGCAGAAATGTACCCTTTATACCTATCCTGAAATACTTTCTTTTGTTTAATACCTCCGATAAATGCGATTTTTTTGTTCCCTTTTTTGATAAGAAATTCTACAGCTTCGTAAGAAGCTTTTTCATCATTTATCATAACATGATCAGCCCCAGAGACCTCTTCTCTTATGTTGTCAAATAGTACAATTGGCATTCCTTTGTTAATGAGGTCGTTTAGATGAGCAACGTTCTCTGTTTCATGAGTCGGAGATAGAATAATTCCATCTACAAGACCTCTTTCAAATGAAATCAAGTTTTCCTTTTCGAATTTATAAGAATTTCTGGAAGAACTAATTAGTATTTTATAATTATGATTTCTTGCGTATTGATCAATACCTCTACATACCTCAATAAAGAATGGTTCATCATATCTAGGAATTAGAACCCCTATAATATTAGTTTTTCCTGAGCTAAGACTTTTAGCAATTTGGTTTGGCATATATCCCATAACCTTTGCCATTTTAAAAACTTTCTCTTGAGTACTTTTCTTTACCCTAGGGTTTTGATCTAATGCACGAGATACAGTTGCAATAGAAATATTAAGCTTCCTTGCGATATCCTCAAGTTTTATTCTTCTTTTTTTAAAACCCATTAAAATTAATATTAAAAAATTATCAATAAATCTCTAATTTGACTAAAAAAACAATAATACAAACGTTTGTATTATTTTAATAGAAGATTTATTTCTCTTGGGTGTTATTTGTTATGTAAATTGTAATAACGTTAAGCTTATAAACAATAGATACGTTTAGATCTATTAAATTATAAGGTTATACTAAACTTTTCCCCCAAAATAAAATGTTCAGACTTTTAGGTACGAACTGCTTATGCTAATTTATAATAAATAATATTAAGGCGTACGTTTTTTAAGAAATTGAAATGTAGTTTGATAAGATGATTATGAGTCGTTTTCTTAGGATTGTATAGAAAATTATTAAGTATATGTCTATATAAAATCTATACTTAATCGATAGCTTTCTTTATTTTTTGTTTTTATATAAACCCTTTCTTTTTTATATAAAACACTGATAAATAAGCTTTTAAAATGATAAAAACCTTGATTTTAATTCATTGTATAGGTAATGTAAAGATTTGGATGATTGAAATTCTATACGAATAATGTTGTAGTTTTGGTAATCAAATGGTTTAATAAATATGAATATCGGTATTTTTTAACTGTTTTTTTATTGAATCTATTAATACGTTGTTTTTTTGACGAATTTTAAATGTAGAAATATCTAAATTCTTTAGTAAGTAAGAGTAAAGATTGTTTAAAAATTAAAAAAATGTTAAGTGAAGCTTACTTGGTTTAGAAAAGGAACGATTTATCAAATATACCCTCGAAGTTTTAATGATAGTGATAATGATGGTGTCGGCGATCTTAAAGGTATAATAGAAAAGTTAGATTATATAAAGAGTTTGTATGTTGATATTATTTGGTTGAGTCCAATTTTTAGTTCTCCAAATGATGATAATGGATATGATATTAGTGACTATTGCTCGATTATGCCTGAGTTTGGTACTATGGAGGATTTCGATGAATTGTTGAAAGAAACACATAAAAGAGGGATGAGATTAATATTGGATCTCGTAGCAAATCATTGCTCAGATGAGCATAACTGGTTCGAAGAAGCTAAGAAATCAAAGAATAGTCCTTACAGGGATTATTTTCATTGGAGAAAACCAGGGCCAGATGGGGGAGTTCCTAATAATTGGAAATCATTTTTTGGAGGAAGTGCTTGGGAGTTAGATGAAGCCTCTGGGGAATACTACCTACATTTATTTACAAAAAAACAACCAGATCTTAATTGGGAAAACCCTAAGGTTAGAGAAGAGATTTATAATGCAATGAGGTTTTGGTTGGATAAAGGAGTAGATGGATTTAGGATGGATGTAATTCCTCTAATCTCAAAACCACTAGGGTATCCAGATGCACCTGATTTTGGGTTTAGAAAAATTATTGAAGAAGTGTATGCTAATGGCCCTACAGTTCATAAATATTTAAAAGAAATGAATGAAGAGGTTATTAGTAAATATGATGCATTTTCGTTAGCGGAAGGAGTTGGTATAGATGATAGTAAAGCTGGACTTTATGTCAATGAGGATAGAAATGAATTAGATATGTTGTATCATTTTGATATTTTAGAATGTACCATAGTCAATGGGAAATTTGAAGAAGTTTCTCCTTTTAATTTAATTCAGATGAAGGAGATTTTTAAAAAATGGAGAGATGCAGTACATCGAACGGGATGGATTGCAAATGCGATGGGGAATCATGACTTTGCTAGAATGGTATCTAGGTTCGGAGATGATAATAAATATCATTCAGAGTCTGCAAAAATGTTGATAACAATGCTGTCTACACAAAATGGAACCTTAAACATTTATCAAGGAGATGAGATTGGTATGACCAATATATCCTTAAATAATATTGATCAAGTAAGAGATGTGCAGTCTTTAAATTTTTATAGTGAGAATCAATTGACAAAAAGGTACTCAGAAGATCTAGCCCTACAAATGATTAACAAAGAGGGACGAGATAATGCTAGAACTCCAATACAATGGAATGATGAGATAAATGGAGGGTTTTCTTTAAATGAACCTTGGCTTAAGTCAAACCCTAATTATAAAAATATAAATGTTAAAAATCAAAATCATGATTCTACTTCTATACTAAATTTTTACAGGAATTTATTAAAAACAAGAAGGGAACATGATGTGTTTGTATTTGGTGATTTTGAAGAAATAGAGTTTGATAATCCTAATTTGTATATCTATAAAAAAACATTGGGAGAAGATAAAATAATGGTATTACTAAATTTTAGTAGCTCTGAAGAATCTTATTTTTATGGAAATGGGAGCAGTATTGCGAATGGATCTAAGGTTCTTGTTAATAATTATGATGACCTATTATTAGATGATAAAAGTATTGTTTTAAAGCCGTATCAAGGGGTGATATTGGATTTATGATGAAATAAACATATAGCAAATATGAATCGAGTAGAAAGTGAAATTAGTTTTTGTTTGTTAGCGAAGGAGTTTTTCTGATAGAAATTCCTTTATAAGAGGTAACATAGGGGCATCTTAAAATTATAACTTTTGTTTTCAAATATTTATTTGTGGTTATAATTCTGTCAATTGTTCTAGTATGACTGGGATGCCCCTGTTACTTAATCTTTCAAGAAAGATTCAGATTTTTAACGATAAAAGTAATAATAATTAACAACTAAATATTTAAATTTAATCAAACTCTAAATTATGAAAAGTATGATACTTAAAAAACTCATGTTTCTTTTAGTATTTATCTCGGGGAATATGATGTTTGCACAGATCACAGTTACAGGGGTGACTTCGGATGCAAACGGACCCATACCTGGGGTAAATGTCCTCGTAAGAGGGACTACCAATGGAGCGATTTCTGATTTCGATGGAAACTTTACTTTAAACAATGTGGCAGAAGATGCTACCTTGATTTTTAGTTATGTTGGATTCCAAACGAAAGCGGTATCAGTTAATGGGAAAACTGTTATCAACGTTACCTTAGCAGAAGATGCTGCCGAATTGGAAGCAGTTGTGGTAATTGGATATGGAACGCAATCTATTAAAGATGCTACAGGTTCGGTTGCAGTGGTAAGTTCTGAGGATTTTAATCAAGGATCAATTGTCTCTCCAGAACAACTTATTCAAGGTAAAACTGCAGGGGTGCAGATTACGCAAGCAAGTGGAGAACCTGGAGCAGGTGTTGCTTTGAGGATAAGGGGAACAACTTCGGTTAGATCAAATAATAATCCTTTATTTGTGGTGGATGGAGTTCCATTAGCAGGAGATGATACTGCAGCTGGAGGTAGTGATTTGGGATTAGGAACAAGTTCTGCTAGAAACCCTTTGAATTTTATTAATCCGAATGATATAGAGAGTGTAAGTATTCTTAAAGATGCTTCCGCTACAGCGATATATGGATCAAGAGGTGCGAATGGTGTTGTTATTATAACCACTAAGGCCGGTAGAGGAGCTCCAAAAGGAGTTTTTGAATATTCTTCTTCATTTAGTATAGCAAAACCAGCTCAAGAATTCGATTTATTAAATAGAGAACAATATTTGGCAGCTATAGATCAATTTGGAGGTAATGTTTCTGCTCAGGACTTTGGTGCTAATACAGATTGGCAAGATGAAATCACTAGACAAGCGGAATCAATAAACAATAGTTTGTCATATTCTCATAACTACCAAAATGGAAATGTAAGAGCATCTTTTGGTTATGGCAAACAGTTCGGTGTGGTAAAGAAAAGTTCTTTAGAAAGAATTACAGGTAGAATTAATGCTACTCACCGTTTTTTTAATAACAAATTGAAATTAAATTTACAAGGTACTTTATCTAGAGTAAATGATGAAGCTCCGCCAATCACTAATAATGCTGGATTTCAGGGTGATTTATTAGGAGCGGCTTATTCTGCTAATCCAACTTGGCCAGCACAAACAGGTTTTGTGCCAGGTGGATCAAATATTAATCCCTTAGCGTTGCTTAATTTTAGCCAAAATGAAACTAAAACAAATAGATATTTAGTTAACTTTTCAGCGGAGTATGCGATTACATCAGAATTAAGTGCTAAGGTGAATTTAGGGTATGATAATTCAGAATCCACAGCTATAAACGTATTATCTGGTAACATAACTGGTTTTAATAATGGAGCTCCTGGAAATGGAAGAGGTACTCTTAACGATATTGATGTAGAGAATAGACTTTTAGAATTTACTGTAAATTATGAAAAGGAGTTTGGGAATTCTAAATTATCCGCACTTGCAGGATTTTCTTATCAAGATTTTGGTAGAGAAGGTAGAACAGTTCAAGGTTTTGGATTTGGGACAACAGATTTAGATCAAATGGGTGATAGTCTAGAGGCTTCAGCTAATTTGATAGAAAGTTCGATTGAAGGATCTTACCAGCAGTATGGTGTAGCTCCAAATGGATCTTTCGTTAATAGATTATTTCCTGACATAGTACAAGGAGAAGCTTTAAACGCACCTTCTACACCAGTTTCTTCGGTTTTAGGAGATACATTTGATTTTACAGATGAGTTGCAGTCATATTTTGTTAGAGGTATTTATACAATTGCTGATAAATATATTTTAACAGCTACGGTAAGAGCAGATGGTTCATCAAGATTTGGACCTAATAATAGATATGGTTATTTTCCTTCAGGTGCATTTGCTTGGAAGTTAGACCAAGAAGATTTTATAGGAGAAGCTTTTTCTACTTTAAAATTAAGAGTTGGATATGGTATTACGGGTAATCAAGATGGACTTGGATTTGGTAACTTTACAATTAGACGTAGATTTAGTCCTGGGGGGATCGCTCAAGATGGTGTTATCAATGCTCCTGGAACTAGTCAAGTGTCTTTTGTTAATGACGATTTGAAATGGGAAGAAACTAGCCAGGCGAACGTTGGTATTGATTTTGGATTCTTTGGAGATCGTTTAACAGGTACAGTAGATTTTTATCATAAAGACACAAAGGATTTATTATTAAGTGCTGCAAATGCTCAGCCTACTCCGCAACCATTCAGTTTTACTAATATTGATGGTAATGTGATTAATCAAGGGGTTGAATTTGCAATTAATTATGATATCATCCAACAAGATGAATTAAACTGGAATTTTGGTTTTAATATTGCATATAATAAAAATGAACTTCAGAATTTTGATGGACAAATCCAATCAGGTCAAATAAGTGGACAAGGGCTAACAGGTGCTTTTGCACAATTATTAGCTGAGGATCAACCGTTATTTTCTTATTATTTAAGAGAATTCGGAGGTTTTGATGCTAACGGTCAATCTATTTATCCTAATGGAGATGTTCAGGAGTTTGTAGGTAAAAGTGCGCTACCAGATATTAATCTTGGTATCTCAACAAGTTTTGAATATAAAAACTGGGATGCATCTGTGTTCTTTGCAGGTCAATATGGACATTACATTTATAATAATACGGCTAATGCATTTTTTACAGCAGGTAGTATAAATGGAGGAAGAAATGTTACAACTGATGTTTTAACAAATGGAGAATCGGCATCTAATGCTCCTGATGTATCTACACGATTCTTAGAAAAAGGAGATTTCTTAAGATTACAATCAGCATCAATTGGATATAATTGGCCATTATCTGGAGAAGGAGTTTTTAAAAGTCTTCGACTTTTTGCGAATGGACAAAATCTTTTCGTTATTACAGACTATAGTGGTTTAGATCCAGAAGTAAATGTGAGTGCTCCATTAAACGGTATACCTACAGCAGGTATTGATTACACAGCCTTTCCAAGACCAAGAACCTATACATTTGGTATAAATGCAACGTTTTAAAAAATTAAGATTATGAAAGAAAAGAAATTTAAATTTGGATTATCGGCATTAATGTCAATAATGCTATTGGTCTCCTGTACAGATTTGGAGATAGAGCCTACTGATTCGGTAATTGAAAACTTAACTGGAGAATTTTCTGGTGTTGGAGATGTGGATGCAGCAGTTACGAATGTATATAATTCATTATATGGTCAGATCGGAAATCAGGCGGATTTATATGCTTTAAACGAAGTTACTTCAGATGAATTATTAGTACCTACAAGAGGAACTGACTGGGGTGATAATGGATTATGGAGAAATTTACACGAACATACTTGGAGTGCAATTCATCCTTTTGTATTAAACAACTGGAATAACATGAATACAAATGTTTTTAATACTACAGAAATTATTGACTCAAGGAGTGGTGCAGATGCTTCGCAATTAGCACAAGCTAAGTTTTTAAGAGCATTTAGCATGTTTTGGATTATGGATATGTATGGTCAAGTTCCTTTTAGAGAGCCAGACGAAGGTCCAGAAATTGACCCTAGAGTATTTACAAGAGCTGAGGCTTTAGACTTTGTAGTTACAGATTTAAACGAAGCAATTCCGGATTTACCTGTTGTTGGTCCTAGTGCTTCTACTAATAGGGCTTCTAGAGCTGCTGGTAATTATTTATTGGCAAAAGTACTTTTAAATAAGCATATTTATAATGGTACAGGAACTCCTGATGCTGCAGATATGACTGCTGTGGTAAATGCTGTAGATGCTATTGCCGGAGATGGTTTTGGATTAGTAGCAGGTTATTTCGATATTTTTAAACAAGATGTAGATAATGAAACTATTTGGTTTGCAGAAACAGGTGTAGGAAATAGAATATGGAATGGTTTACACTATAATCAAAATGCTCCAGATAATGGCGGAGGTGGATGGAATGGTTGGTCTACATTGGCAGAGTTTTATGATCTTTTTGAAGGAGATCCGAATACCAATGTTATTGGAAGTGGACAAGAAGAAAGAAGAGGTTATGTGCCTACTGATGGATCTAATTTAGGTATTGGATTTGGTTTCTTAGTGGGGCAACAGTATGATGAAACAGGAGCGGCGCTAACAGATAGACCTGGACAACCTTTAATCTTTACTAGAGATTTCCCTGGTTTATTAGGGAATGATGAAAGAACTGGAATTCGTACAATAAAGTATCACCCAGAAAATGGTTCTTTTACAAATCATGAAATCGTATTTAGATATGCAGATGCACATTTAATGAAGGCAGAAGCAATATTTAGAGGTGGTGCTTCTGGAGATGATGCATTAACGTTGATTAACGAATTAAGAACAATTAGAAATACTTCTTCTGGTCTAACTGCAGTAACTGAACAAGATATTCTAGACGAAAGAGGAAGAGAATTATACAAAGAATTCTGGAGACGTAATGACCAAATACGTTTTGGTAAGTTTGCGGAGACTTGGGGGCTAAAAAGTAATACTGAAGATTTTAGAGTATTGTTCCCGATTCCTTCTGGAGCACTTATTTCGAATCCTAATTTAACACAAAACCCTGGTTACTAACATATTAAATTGCTAAGATTTGTTAGAGTAGAGCCCTTCAAAAATTGAAGGGCTCTACTAATTAATATATTCAAATTTAGATATAACAATTGTCCAATTATTTAAAAAATATCAGTTGTAGCTTACTGCTAGTAATTATATTAATTTCTTGTAAAAAGGATAAGGAGCGTCATTTTTTTGAGTTATTGTCTGAAAAAGAAACAAGTATTTCATTTAGCAATAATTTAAAAGATACTCCAGATCTTAATATTCTAACATATCTCTATTATTATAATGGAGCAGGTTTGGCAGTTAGTGATTTTAATAATGATGGTTGGGAAGATATATATTTTGTATCTAATCAAAATGAAAATCAATTATATATTAATCAGAAGAATTTTCAGTTTAAAGAAGTTACAACAAATCTCTTAAAAGATACAAATGGTTGGTCTACTGGTGTAATAGCTGTAGATATTAATAATGATGGATTACAGGATATATATGTATGCAAAGTTGGAGATTATAAAAGTTTAAAAGGAAAGAATAAATTATTTGTAAACCAAGGTGTAGATAACGATGGTGTACCAGTTTTTGAAGAACAAGCTTCGCTTTACAATCTCGATATCTCCAGTTTTTCTACTCAGGCTAGTTTTTTTGATTATGATTTAGATGGAGATTTAGATATGTATTTATTAAATCATTCCGTGTATCCTAATCGTAGTTATGGAAGAGGTTCTAAACGTAAACAAGTTGACTCCCTTTCTGGTGATAGATTATACAGAAATGATGATGGAAAGTATTTTGATGTTTCTGCAGAATCAGGAATTTTTCAAGGTGGTATAGGCTATGGATTAGGAATTGCTACGGATGATATCAATAATGATGGATATCCAGATATATATGTTGGTAATGATTTTTTTGAAAATGACTATTTATATATCAATCAAAGAAATGGAATTTTTAAAGAAGTAATTACTTCTAATTTTTCTAAGATTCAGCATACATCTCATTATTCTATGGGTGTCGATATTGCAGACATAAATAATGATGGATGGACCGATATCCTATCTCTAGATATGTTGCCAGAGGATCTTAGTACGTATAAATCATCTGGAACTGAATATGGTTTTACTATTTACAACCAATATCTTAAAAATGGTTATAAACCTCAGTATATGCAGAATGGATTACAACTGAACCGAGGAGGAGAAGGTTTTAGTGAAATTGCATTTTTTGCTGGGATAGCTGCTACAGAATGGAGTTGGGCACCCTTAATTGCAGATTATGATAATGATGGGTTCAAAGATGTCTTTATCTCTAATGGAATTAAAGGAGCTACTAATGATATGGATTTTATAAGTTTTATTGCCAATGATAATATTCAGAAACGTATAGATAATGGTATGACCAAAGAAGATTTGGCTTTAATTGATGAACTGCCAAATAAAAAAACTACCAATTATTTTTATCGTAATAATGGTGATTTAACTTTCGAAAATGTATCCAATCAATGGTCCAAAAATATTCCATCATATAGTAATGGAGCTGTGCATGCAGATTTAGACAATGATGGAGACTTAGATATTGTTACTAATAACATTGATGGTAAGGCTTTTGTTTATCAAAATCGTGCAGATACCTTAATGAATCATAATTACATAAGATTAAAGTTAAAAGGAATTGGGCAAAATTTAAATGCAATAGGAGCAAAAGCAACTATATTTTCTGAAAATAGATTGCAAACTTCTAGTGTTAACCCTTTTAAAGGATATTTGTCTTCTGTGTCTCAGATTTTACATTTTGGTCTAGGGGATAACAAAGTTGTTGATTCTATTAAGATAGCATGGCCTAATGGCGATAGTTCTCTATATAAAAACGTAAAAATAAATAGTACAATATCTTTAAATCAGGATAGTACAAATACTTCGCTGGAAATTTTTAAAGAAAAACTAAACGTTCTTAGAAGAGAGCCTAAACCTATTAAATTTAAGCATCAAGATTATGAAACTAAAGATTTTAGTTTAGAACCTTTGGCTCCATATGCAGTATCTAATGAAGGACCTCATATATCCATCATGGATATAAATAAAGATGGATTAGATGATTTTTATACTCCTGGAGGGAGATTTAAATCTGGAACAATTTTTTTACAGGAAAAGTCAGGAACGTTTAAAGAAACAGAACAACCTGATTTAGATGTGTATAAAAAATATGAAGATATTGATCAACATTTTTTTGATGCGGATTCTGACGGTGATTTAGATCTAATCACAGTTTATGGTGGTAATGAAAATTATGCGGGATATGAGTCGAGTCCGGTTTTTTTTGTAAATAACAAAGGTAAATTTGAAGAGAGTTCAAATGCTTTTCCGGATATTAAAATGAATGCCTCGGTTGTAATTACTTCTGATATAGACAGTGATGGTGATGAAGATATTTTTATAGGTAGTAATAGTTTAACTGGGTTCTACGGAAAATCATCTAAAAATTATCTTTTTCTAAATGATGGAAAAGGTGATTTTATAGAAGTTACTTTAGATATGGCACCAGATTTATATACTATTGGATTAGTGTATGATGCAAAATTTATTGATGTTAATAATGATGGTTATCAGGACTTAATAGTAGCCGGTCATTATATGCCTATTACTATATTTATCAATGATGGAAAAGGAAATCTTCTTAAAAAGAATATTCATTCATTGAGTAAAACACATGGTTTGTGGAATTGCATATCAATTGGTGATATGGATAAAGATGGAGATATAGATATTATTGCAGGAAATTGGGGACAAAATAGCAGGCTAAAGGCTTCTTTAGAACAACCAATTCAGTTATATTTAAACGATTTTGATAATAATGGTAAAGTAGATCCAATAGTAACTTATTTCTATCAAGGAAGAGAAACTCCTATAGCTACTAAGGATGAATTGACTAAGCAAATACCAGAGCTTAACAAAAAGTTTTTGTCCTATAAAGCTTTTTCTGAAGCGGATTTTAAGGATTATTTTTCAAAAGATAAAATAGATCAAGCAGAAAAAAAACAAGTGTATATGCTTACTACAACATATTTTGAGAATAAAGGAGATTTAGATTTTGTAGCATATGATTTGTCTTGGGAAACGCAAATTTCTTCAGTTCATGATATATTAATTCATGATATGAATGAGGATGAATATCCTGATATAATTCTCGGGGGAAATACTTATGAAATTAGTACCCAATTGGGTAGGTTAGATGGATCATACGGAACTATATTATTAAATAATAAAAAAGGAGGATTTGTTAGTTCAGAAACTTTAGAATTGAATGTTAAGGGAGCGATTAGGTCTATTAAACCTATAAGAATAAAAGAAGAAGAATATTTATTGTTCGGAATAAATAATGATAGTATCCAGTTAGTCAAAAAGATAAAAGAGTAATATGAATAAATTTTTATATAGAAGTTTTATAATTCTTATCCTTTCATCTTGTGCGAAGGAAAAAATTGAGAAGTTAGAGATAGAACAAGAAGATACTTTGTTTACTAAACTTACTCCCGAAGAGACAAAAATTGATTTTGTAAATCAAGTCGATAACGAAAAAGACTTCAATATTTTTACATATAGAAATTTTTATAACGGAGGAGGAGTAGCGATTGGCGATATAAATAATGATGGTCTACCAGATGTATATCTAACTGCTAATAGAAAAGAGAATAAATTATATCTGAATAAAGGAGATTTTACATTTGAAGATATTTCTGAATCATCTAATACAACTGGAAAAAATTCTTGGTCTACCGGCGTAGTTATGGTGGATATTAATGCAGATGGGTTGTTAGATATTTATGTATGTAATGCAGGAAATGTAGAAGGTGATGACCAAAAGAATGAGCTTTTTATAAACAATGGTCCATCGGTAAGTACAGGAATTATAACATTTACTGAAAAAGCTGAAGAATATAATTTAGCTGATAGTGGCTTTACTACTCATGCAGCTTTTTTTGATTATGATATGGATGGCGACCTTGATGTGTATATACTAAACAATAGTTTTATACCAGTAAGTAGTTTGGGATACGTAAACAAGCGTAATCTTCGTGCAAAGGATTGGGATATTCCTGATATTCTAAAAGGTGGAGGAGATAAGTTAATGAGAAATGATAATGGTGTGTTTACAGATGTAAGCGAGCCCGCTGGAATATTTGGAAGTTTAATAGGTTTTGGATTGGGAGTAACTATAGGGGATGTTAATAAAGATTTACTTCCAGATATTTATGTGTCCAATGATTTTTATGAGAGAGATTACCTATATATAAATAAGGGTAATGGGATATTTAATGAGGAAATTAAGGATTGGGTAAAACACCTTAGTATTTCTTCGATGGGAGCAGATATGGCGGATATTAATAATGATGGATATCCAGAAATTTTTGTAACAGATATGCTTCCAGAAGACGATCAACGATTAAAAGAGACTAGCTCTTTCGAAAGTTATGATGTATATAAATTGAAGAAGAGTAGAGATTTCTACAATCAATATATGCAAAATTCGCTTCAACTTAATAATGGCGATAATACATTTTCTGAAATTGCTTTTTACAGTGGAGTAGCTAAAACAGATTGGAGTTGGGGAGCGTTGTTGTTTGATATGGATAATGATGGGTATCGCGATATTTATGTTAGTAACGGAATCTATCACGATCTTACAGATCAAGATTTCATGAACTTTTTTGCCAATGATATCATACAGAAGATGACGTTAACCGGTAAAAAAGAAGAAGTAGATTCGATTATTAATAAAATGCCATCTAGGCCCATCCCTAATTATGCTTTTAAAAATAATGGAGACCTTACTTTTTCTGACCTAACAGATAATTGGGGATTTGATGAGCCAACTTTTTCTAATGGATCTGCTTATGGAGATTTGGATAATGATGGAGATTTGGATTTGGTGGTTAATAATTTTAATATGCCAGTATCTATTTATCAGAATAATAGCGAAGAAAAAGGAAATAATTATTTAAAAATCAAAATAGAAGGAGCTGATAAAAACACCTTTGGAATTGGTAGCGTAGTTGAACTATATACCAAGAATGAAGTTATAAGGCAAGAACTAATACCTACAAGAGGTTTCCAGTCTTCTATAGAGTATATGATGACTATTGGATTGGGTAAAACAAAGAAAGTAGATTCGTTACAGGTAATTTATCCTAATGGAAATGCGGAAGTTATTAAGGATATTACTCTTAATGCGGTAGTTCAACTATCTCAGGAAAACGCAAAAGAAAAATACGTAGCGCCAGAAAACAAACAAGATACTTTTTTTGAAGAAATAAGTAACACTTTAGGAATGCATAAAGAAGATCCTTATGTTGACTTTGATTACGAAGGATTGATTTATAAAATGCAATCTAGAGAAGGCCCAGCTATAGCAATTGCAGATATTAATGGAGATGGTAATGATGATGTTTTTATTGGGGGTGCATATAACCAACCTGGCAAGTTATATTTTCAGAATGGAAAGGGTCGATTTACATTATCAAAATTCGAAACCGAAACATTTTTTGAAGATACCGTTGCTGTTTTTGAGGATATTGATGGAGATAAGGATTTAGATTTGGTAATAGGTTCTGGAGGGAACTTTAGAGGAGCCAGAACTGGTGTTAGAAGTTATATTAATGATGGAAGAGGATATCTTTCTCGAGGACAAATTATACTACCCAGCCTTACTAATATCTCTACATTAGCTCCATATGATTACGATCAGGATGGAGATATTGATTTATTTGTAGGAAGTCATAGTGTTGTAGGAACATATGGAATTTCTCCACAGAGTTATTTTCTAGAGAATGATGGTAAAGGGAACTTTAAAGATGTAATAGCAAATAAAGCTAAAGAAGCTCAAACTATCGGAATGATAACTGATGCCACTTGGGAAGATATAGATGGAGATGGTAAAAGAGATTTAATTATTGTGGGCGAATGGATGTCTCCTAAGGTGTTCCTAAACGATGGTAATAGGCTGAATCTAATCAAAACAAATTTAGATGAAGTTTCCGGCTGGTTTAATACCTTAGAAGCTAATGATTTAGATAATGACGGAGATGTAGATTTGGTTTTAGGTAATAGAGGGTTAAATTCTATTTATGAATGTGGTAAAGAAACTCCATCCAAGATGTATATCAATGATTTTGATAATAACGGAACCATAGAACAAATTATTACGCAAACGATCAATGGTAAGGATATTCCAATACATCTGAAGAAAGAGATTACTGCACAAATCAATGTTTTGAAGAAGCAAAACCTCAAATTTTCTGAATATGCAACCAAGTCTATTGATGAACTGTTTTCTAAAGAGGTTTTAGATAATACAACTATTAAAACCGTAAACAACTTTGCCAATTTAGTAGCTTATAACAATGGTGATGCTACTTTTGAAATAAAAGAACTTCCTAAAGAAACACAATTATCTTGTATATGTGATATAGAAACAGAAGATTTGAACAAGGACGGTCACTTAGACCTTATTGTAGGAGGTAATAATTATAGTTTTAAACCTCAATTCTCCAGATTAGATGCTAGTCGAGGAAATGTTTTGTTAGGAGATGGGAAAGGAAATTTTAAAAACCAAAGATCTTCAGGGTTTTTAGTAGAAGATGAAGTGAGAAATATGCGTTGGGTGAAGAATAAATCGGGCCAAAAGTACTTGTTGGTGGCCATTAACAATGAAAAGCCTAAAATTTTTAAAGTAGATAATAAATAGTCAAAGGGTAGATTTTATACAAATGATCAAAAATATAATCATAGTAATTTTTGGGCTGTTATTTTTATTTGGGTGTAAAAAACAAAACACACACCAAGGTGAATTATTTGATAAGATTACTTCCCAGGTTACAAATGTTACCTTTCAAAATACACTAGTTCCTACCGAAGAATTGAATATTCTGGATTATCTATATTACTATAATGGTGCTGGTGTAGCAGTTGGAGATATCAATAAAGATGATCTAGTTGATGTGTTCTTTACTTCTAATCAAGGAGAAAATAAACTCTATCTCAATAAAGGGAATTTTCAATTCGAAGATATAACAGATAAAGCGGGAGTAAAAGGAAATTCCGATTGGAATACAGGAACGGTAATGGCGGATGTTAATGGAGATGGATATTTGGATATCTACGTCTGTGCCGTAGTTGGTCTTCAGGGGTTAAAGGGAAAAAACGAGTTGTTCATAAATAATGGGGATAATACATTTACTGAAAAGGCTTCTCAGTATAAATTAGATTTTGAAAATTATACTACATCAGCGGCTTTTTTCGATTACGATAATGATGGAGATTTGGATATGTATTTGTTGAATCATGCCATCCATACTCAGAATTCTTTTGGTAGCGCTTCATTAAGAAATAAAAGAAGCCCAGAAAGCGGTGATAAATTACTTCGTAATGATGGAGAAGTGTTTACGGATGTGAGTGCGGCTGCAGGAGTTTTTGGCGGAGGAAATGGATATGGTTTAGGAATAGCAACAGCAGATTTTAACAATGATGGATATACTGATATTTATGTAAGCAATGATTTTCATGAAGATGATTATTATTATATCAACAAAGGAGATGGAACCTTTAGTGAGTCATTAAAACAAAATTTTGGTCATACCAGCCGTTTCTCTATGGGTAGCGATGTAACCGACATTAACCATGATGGCTATGCTGATATTCTTACTTTAGATATGACTCCAGAGGATGAAACAGTTCTCAAAGCTTCTGCAGGAGATGAGACCGTGGATATGTTACAAATGCGTATCAATCGATTAGGATATCATTATCAGTATGCACGTAATATGCTTCAGGTTAATAATGGGGATCATTTTACTGAAACCGCTTTGTTAAGTGGTATAGCTGCCACAGATTGGAGTTGGTCAGCATTGTTTGCAGATTATAATCAAGATGGAGAACAAGACGTATTTATATCTAACGGAATCCCAAAACGTCCCAATGATCTTGATTATATTAAATACATCTCTAACGAAAAAATCCAAGAAAAAATAAATAGTTCAAAGTTAGTGGATAATGAAGCTTTAAATATTATGCCTTCTGGAGAAGTACAGAATTGCATTTTTAAAGGAGATAAAGGGATTAATTTTATAAATAAATCTTCAAACTGGCTTCCATTAGAAAATACAGCTTCTACTGGAAGTGCTTATGCCGATTTTGACAACGATGGAGATCTGGATATAGTAACTAATAATATAAATGCTCCAGCTTCTTTTTATCAAAATAAAACGAATGAAAAAAAGAAGTTTTTAAAATTGAAATTTGTTTTTAAAGACAAAAACAAACTAGGGATAGGGGCCAAAGTAATATCCTATCATAGGGGAATTGCACAGTACAAACAATTATTTACTTCAAAAGGTTTTCAATCTTCTTCAGAGCCTATGATTCATTTTGGGTACGATACGATTGCAGCTATAGATTCTCTGAAAATTATATGGCCGGATAATACGATTCAAGTAGCAGAAAATATAACTACAAATCAAACATTAACAATTAAATTGTTACACAAAAGAAATATTGTGAATTATGAAGAATTGTTTCCTAAAAATAAAGGTTGGTTTAAGAAAATAGATTCTATCCCTGGATTACAATATGTACATAAAGAGAATAATTATACAGATTTTAATCGCCAAAAATTAATTCCATATAAAATTTCTGATCGAGGACCAGCTACTGCAATAGGAGACCTAAATGGTGATGGGAAAGATGATATTTTCTTCGGAAGTTCTAAACTTGAAGCATCTAAAATATATATCCAAACCACTACAGGTTTTGAAGAACAATCCTCCGAAATTCTCATCGGTGATAAAAAGAAAGAAGATGTAGCTGCGATTATTACAGATTTTAATAATGATACGATAAAAGATTTATTGGTCTGTTCTTCTGGCGGCGAGTTTTATGGCAACTCTAAGGAGCTAATAGATAGATTGTATTTAAATTCAGATAAAGGATTAATAAAAGGTAGTTTTCCAGAATTATATGAACACGAATCGGTAATAAAAACTCATGACGTAGATAACGATGGTGATTTAGATATTTTCGTTGGAGGGTATGTGGTTTCTAATGATTTTGGTAAGATGCCAAATTCATACCTTCTGATTAATGATAAAGGAGATTTTACGATCAAAGAAAATCCTGATTTAAAGCAAGTAGGTATGGTAACAGATGCTGTTTGGGATGATTTTGATAGTGATGGAATAAAAGATTTGATCGTCATTGGAGAATGGATGTCTCCACACTTTTTTAAAAATGAAAATGGAAAATTAATAGATGTTACTGCTAAATTTTTGCCAAGAAATTTAAACGGTCTTTGGCAATCTATTATCGAATTCGATATAGATAATGATGGTGATAATGATTATTTGCTCGGTAATTTTGGACTAAATTCTAAGTTTACCGCTTCTTCAGACTTACCACTAAAAATGTATTATTCTGATTTTGATAAAAACAAAACAACAGAAACTATTGTTGCAATACCCAAGAATGGTAAATATTATACGGCTTTAGCATTAGATGAGTTATCAAGTCAGCTTAATTATCTCAAGAAAAAATTTACTACCTATACCAGTTTTGCAGGTAAAACTGTAGATCAAATTTTTGATGAAGATGCATTAGAAAATGCAAAGTTGTTTGAAGTACACGAACTAGCTTCTGGCTACTTAAAAAATGATCAAGGAACATTTTCATTTGTTCCTTTCGATAATTCACTCCAATTAGCTCCTATATTATCGATGTTAAAATATGATTTTAATAACGATGGAATAGAAGAAGTCCTATTAGCTGGTAATTATTTCGGAGTAATTCCATATCACGGAAGGTACGATGGATTTGCAGGTGCTATAATAGGAAAGGATGCTTTACTAATTAAAGCACAAGAATTGGGGATTAACTTAAGTCAAAAATCAGTTAGAGGATTAAATATTATTAATTTTGTAAATAAGGATTATTTACTTATCACACTAAACAATGGAAAAGCAGAGATTTATGAAATGTTTCAATAAATGGAGCAAAATTAACGTAATAACTAAGGGTAAGAGTTTATTTTTAATTACTTCTTCCTTGCTTTTTTTAAACGCTTGTCAAAAAGAAGAAAAGCAGATTGTAATTACAGCTGAAGACTACCATAATGCAGTAGATAAAATCACAGAGGTAATGGTACATGATATTTTTTCTCCTCCTGTGGCAAGTCGTATATACAACTATGCTAATATAGCTGCCTATGAAGTGATAAGACAAGAAGGAAAAGATTATAATACCTTGTCAAATCAATTACATAACCTAAAAAATATTCCTGTTGCTGATACGACCAAACATATAAATCATAAACTTTCTGCTTTAGTAGCGTATATGGAAGTGGGAAAATCATTGCTTTTTTCCGAAGATCGAGTAGAAGCCTACAGAGATAGTTTATATGGTTCTTGGGAATTACAGAATGAAGAAATATTTAATGATTCTAAAACCTATGGTTTAGCGGTTGCGGAGCATATTAAGATTTGGTACGCTTCCGATAATTATGCGCAAACTAGGACGATGCCTAAGTTTTCGGTTAATACAGAAGATCCTTCTAGATGGCAACCTACTCCGCCAGATTATATGGATGGTATAGAACCTCATTGGAAAAAAATAAGACCTTCTATTATTGATTCTTCTTCTCAGTTTAAGCCAGCTAGATATCCAGATTTTTCGTTAGAAAAAGATACACCATTTTATAAAGAATTGATGGAAACTTATGAGGTAGGGAATACGATAAAAGAAGAAGGAGAAAAATCAGAAAAATTAGAAATAGCTCAATTCTGGGATTGCAACCCTTATGTTTCGACACACAAGGGACATCTAATGTTTGCTACGAAGAAAATTACACCAGGAGCTCATTGGATAGGTATTTGTAAAATAGCATGTAAAAAAACAAATGCTGATTTTGCAAAGACTGTGTTTGCTTATACAAAAACTTCCATCACAATTGCAGATGCTTTTATAAGTTGTTGGGATGAGAAATATAGAAGTAATTTGATACGCCCAGAGACTTTGATTAATCAACATATAGATGAAAATTGGACACCTGTATTACAGACACCACCATTTCCCGAATATACAAGTGGGCATTCTGTAGTTTCCGGAGCAGCGTCTACTGTTCTTACGGATATTTTTGGAGATAATTTTTCTTTTGATGATGATACCGAATTACAATATGGATTGCCTGTTCGTTCTTTTGTGTCCTTTAATCAAGCTGCTGATGAAGCTGCTGTAAGTAGATTGTATGGTGGGATTCATTATAGAGCGGCTATTGATTTAGGTTTAGATCAAGGACGTGCATTAGGAAGTTTTGTGGTACGTAAGTTAAAAATGAATATTTCGAACTCTGAAGTTGCAAGCTCTAACTAGTATGAAGAGGATTGTAGTTGTAGCTTTGGTAATACTAATAAGTGTTTCTGTTTGGTATTTATTTATAAAAAAATATGATTATCAAGTTTCTTTTAACGTCAAAGGTTCTCCAGGTAGTGTTTATCATCAGGTAATTAGTTGGGAGTCTTGGGGTAAAGATCCAAAGGCTAAAAATATTACCACTTTGGATACTACATTATTTAAGCAAGTGTCTCAAGCAGTAATAGTAAATGATACTATTATTAATCTGGATTGGACTTTAGAAAGTTTAAACGATTCTATAACAAAAATTAGAGTAGGCGCGATTTCTGAAGAGTATTCTATACAGAATAGAGTACGAATACTTATGGGTGAAACAATCTTTACTAGAGGGTTAAAAAAAGAGCTAAAGGTTTTTGGCAAGCTAGCTAATAATTTTGCAGATACCTTTAAAATAGAAATAGAAGGAGAATCCGATATACCTAGTTTAGCGTATTTATTTGTCTCGTCATCTTCTAGTCGTTTTGGTAAGGCAGGTATGATGATGAGGACCAATTCTGATCTTTATCCAAAGATATTAGAAAATAACCTAAAGGTTGATGGAGCACCATTTGTAAGAATTAAAGAATGGGATGTTTTAGATGATAAAATCAAGTTTGATTTTGGTTTTCCGATAAAGTACACGGATTCTCTCCCATTGAATTCATTAATCAAATTTGATAGATCATCTCCGCAAAAAGCCTTAAAAGCTGTTTTTTACGGTAATTATAGAAATAGTGATCAAGCCTGGTTTGCACTGATGGCTTATGCTAAAAGAAGAAATATTTCGATTGTAAAAAAACCTCTAGAAATATTCTATAATAATCCAATGCAAGATGGTAATGCTTCTCAATGGAAAGCTGAAATTTTCATACCTATTTCCAGTGAAAATTAATGGTTTTATTGATTGTTAGAACCTGCCAATTACTCCTAACTGACCTGCTCCAAGTCTAAGATCCCATTTAATCTTAAATTTCTTACTATCATAAACATATCTTTCTTTTTTGTTCAGATAGTTATCAATTCCATCTACAATAACGACGCTAAGAACAATACCAAGAGTCACATCAGTTAACCAATGGGCACCTTCCCATAATCGTGATACTGGTGAGATTAGACCCAAAGCGTAAATACCTCCTTTTATATAAGGGTTTTTGAATTGTTTGCTAATTGCATATGCAGTTGTAAATGATAATATGGCATGACCAGAAGGGAAAGAGTGGTAGTCAGCTTCACTACTATAGAATTTAAAAGCATCTTTACCTTTTCCTGTATGAGGTCTGGCACGACCAACTAGTGTTTTACTGACAGTTTGGATAATTCCACCTGCAGTTGCAGAAGCAATTAGTAATACTCCGGTTTTACGAACTTTTTCATTTTTTGTAATTAACCCAAAAGCATATATTCCTGTAGTTAACCCATAGTTTACAAGAGGTTTTCCAAAACGAAATCCCGTTTCTCTTATAAAATCAGGAACATCATCTCTTTGATCTGTAAAAAAATCATTCGCAGGTTCATCTATTAGGTAAAGAAGGGTAGTTCCTGCTACAATTCCTCCAAATGTGGCCCAATCCTTTCCTTTCCATCTAAAAGGTTGTGTGTATGCGTGTTTTAAACCTCCAAATGCAGAAACTCCATCATATTTTAGCATTTGCCAGCGAGTCATGTTGCTTTGTAAATCATTAGATTCATCTTCAGCATTCTCTTTAGGCGGTTCTTCAATGGATTCTTGAACCGGTTCTTTCTGATTCTCATTGGATTTTTCTTGAGCATGGGTGTTTTCTAAAATAAGAAAAAGTAAAAAGAAAGCAGGTAACACGCGGAAATATTTCATAGGAATAATTTGGTAAACAAAAATAATAACTTATTTGTAAACAAATGGTAAATGCAAAAAATTGAATCGTATTGTAGCTTTTAGGTGTAAAAAGCAAAAAGCCCAAACAATTAGTTTGGGCTTTAAAGGTGGTGCCTCCAGGAATCGAACCAGGGACACAAGGATTTTCAGTCCTTTGCTCTACCAACTGAGCTAAGGCACCTTGCTGTAAGCGGATGCAAATATAGAACGCTTTTTTTAATACTCAAAAGAAAAATTTAAAAAAATCGTTTTGTACTTTTACAAACTTTAAATAAAAGCACGTAATATCCTGTAATCTAGAAGTTGTGGATAATGGAAAAAAGATTATAATTTTTAAAGAAAAGTAGAATCGATTACTCAGGAAATAAAAATAAACAAATGAATCTCATTATTGATGTTGGTAACACTTCTATAAAAATAGGGGTTTTCGAGAAAGATTCAATTATTTACAAAGAAACATTGAAGTCAGAGAACTTCTCTAAGGTGATACGAAAAGTTTACCAAGACTATCCCTTAATCAATAATGCAATAATTTCTTCTGTAGCTACCATTAAGAAACAAGATGTAGTGATAATTAAAAATTTGTTTAATACTATTATTTTGGATCATACAGTAAGAATGCCATTTAAAAACCTGTATGCCACACCTACTACCTTAGGTGTTGATCGATTAGGTTTAGTTGCAGGCGCAGTAGGTCAGTTTCCAAAAAAAAATGTACTTGTTATTGATGCGGGAACATGTATTACGTATGATTTTAAAAATAAAGATGAAGAATATTTAGGAGGAGCAATTGCACCAGGTTTAAGTTTAAGATATGCAAGTTTGCATAATTACACTTCAAAATTACCGTTATTAGAGCTAGAGTCACCAAAAAATTATATTGGTGATACAACAAATCAGGCTATACATTCTGGAATTGTGAATGGTGTTTTGTATGAAATTGAGGGCGCAATTGCAGAATATTGCAACACTTACCCCGATTTAACAGTTATTTTAACCGGAGGAGATGCACATTTTTTGTCTAAAAGATTAAAAAATAGCATATTTGCCACCTCTAATTTTTTATTGGAGGGACTAAATCACATTTTAGCTTTTAATAACAGTCAATGATAAAGAAGATTTTAGTAGTCATTCTGGTAATAGTTACCAGCGTATCTTATGCTCAAGAAGGAACTTCTTCTCCTTATTCTTTTTATGGAATAGGGTTACAGAAGTTTAAGGGAACAGTAGAAAATAGATCGATGGGGGGATTGGGTATACTAACAGACAGTATTCACTTGAATCTTCAGAATCCTGCATCGTATGGAGAATTGAAATTAACAACATATACATTAGGTGCCAATTATAATGGTTTAAATCTAGATAATGCTGCAGGTGAAGATTCATATAAAGATAATGCATCTTTGGATTACCTCGCTATAGGTATTCCTGCCGGCAAATTTGGTTTTGGTTTTGGTGTACTTCCTGTTAGTTCTGTGGGGTATCAAACAAACTCATTTAATGATGATGGTTCTGAAAATCAGTTCCTTGGAACAGGTGGTCTTAATAAGGTGTTTGTTGCAGCTGGATTTAAAGTTAACGAGAATTTAAGCGTTGGTTTAGATATTAATTATAACTTTGGGAACATTGAGAATAAAGCAATTCTCAAGCGTTCAGAGTTAGAATTTGATACAAGAGAAATCAATAGTTCTGATTTGTCGGGAGTTAGTTTATCTTTTGGAATTGCCTATAAAAAGATGCTAACAGAGAAATTAGAGTTAACTACATCACTTGTATCCACTCCTTCATTTAAATTGAAATCAGAGAACAGTCTAGAATTAGCAACTGTGCAGGTTTTAACTAATGGAGCAGAATTAGTTGTAGAGCGACAAGATATTGCAGTAGAGGATAGAGATTTGGATCTTCCGGCAGAGGTAAAAGTCGGTGCAGGAATAGGAGAATCTAAAAAATGGTTCGTGGGGGCTGAGTATACATATTTTGATGCGAGTAAATTCGATAATAGATCGTTTACATCAGATAATGTTGTTTACGAGAATGCTTCAAAGGTGAAATTAGGAGGGTATTATATCCCTAAATATAATTCGCTAACAAGTTACCTTAATAGAATTGTTTATAGAGCAGGATTGAGATATGAGGAAACTGGTTTAAATATTAATGGACAAGCTATTAATGAGTTTGGCATATCTTTTGGAGTAGGGTTACCAGTTGGCAACTTATTCTCTAATGCTAATGTAGGTTTTGAGTTCGGAACAAGAGGAACTACCAACGCAGGATTAGTGAAAGAAGAATTTTTTAATTTATCATTGAGTTTATCCCTAAATGATAGATGGTTTAGAAAAGTGAAATTTAATTAACTACAATTATACAGCTATGAATACTAAAGTGTTATATACGATAGCAGCAGGATTAGTTTTAAGCGCTACAGGAGTTAGTGCTCAAGCTACTGACTGTGCGACTACGGCTTCTATTGCCTATGAGCACGCTAAAGTAAAAAATTATGAGGCCGCAGAAGCGCCTTTGTGGAAAGTAAGAAAAGAATGCCCTTCATATAGTGTTGCGACATACCAGTTTGGTCAGAAATTAATAGAGTCTAAATTAAAAAAGGCAGCTACTGATGGAGAAAAAACTCAATATGCGAACGAACTTATTGCCTTGTTAAAAGAAAGATATCAGTATTTCCCTGCTAAAACTCAAATAGGTGACATGCATTCTGATATAGGTCAGCTTATGTATGCTAACAAAATAGGGACAACAGATTCTCAATTTGCAGAGTTCCATAAAGCATATACTGAGGATAAAGCTAATTTTAAAGGAGCGAAAAAGTTATATACTTATTTTTACCTACTAGTAGAGTTACAAGATGCGGGTAAGAAGGATCTTCAAGATGTATTTGATTTGTATGATGATATTACGGAGAAGATTGAAGAAGAAGAAAGTAAAAAAGCAAAAACAATCAGTACGCTTACAGAAAAAGAAGAGTCTGGAGCAACATTGAGTTCTAAAGAGAAGAGAAGTCTAAAAAATGCTGGAATTAACCTAAGAGCCTACAGTAAAGTAAAAGCTGGGATTAATCAAAAAATTGGAGCAAGAGCAGATTGTGAAAACTTGATACCTCTTTACTCTGGTCAATTCGAAAGTAAAAAGACTGATGTTAATTGGTTAAAGGGAGCTGCTGGTAGAATGTCTGCAAAAGAATGTACCGATGATCCATTATTTTTCAAAATGGTAGAAGCCCTTCATAAAGCAGATCCATCAGCGAAGTCAGCGAAGTATTTAGGTATATTAGCGCTTAAGGATAAGAAAACATCTAAAGCACTAGAATATTTTAATCAGTCCGCACAATTAGAGACTAAAGCTAGTGATAAAGCAAATGTGTACTATCGAATTGCAGAGGTATATAGAAAAAGAGGAAGTTATGCTAAAGCAAGATCGAACTATAAAAAAGTATTAGCAAATAAGCCTTCTTTTGGTCAAGCATACCTTAAAATTGCAGCAATGGTTGCTAAAAGTGCTAATAATTGTGGTGATGATGTATTTAGTAAAAGAGCAGTGTATTGGTTAGCTGAAAGATATGCTAGAAAAGCTGGTAAGGTAGATCCTAGTTTAAAGAAAACGGCAGCAGGAACAGCAGCAAACTATAAAGCAAAAGCACCTTCTAAAACGGATATTTTTAATAATCCTGAAATTAAATCAGTGAAAATAGGATGTTGGATTGGTGAAACGGTTAAAGTGCCGAAGCTATAATGCAAAAAAAGAATTCATATATATTATTAAACTTTGTCACAGCATTTGCTGTGACATTGTTTTTTTCGTGTCAATCAAACACGTCCAGTACTAACACCTATCGTATTACTGAGGATGCTCCTATTTCAGAAGGTTTTGAGGTGAATTTAAAGTATACGGATTCAGGTAGACTTACCGCAATTCTTAGAACACCTAAAATAAAGGACTATACCAATAGAAATTTTGGGTTTCAAGAGTTTCCAGAAGGTATTGTTTTGGATATGATTGATCAAGATGGGAAAGTAAGTGTTGTAAAATCAGATTATGCAATATTCTATAAAGAAACAGGGCTTATTGATATGAGAGGAAATGTAGATATTAAGACTGCAGATAGTACTCATCTTATGGCACGTCAGTTATATTGGGATCAAAGTATTAACTGGGTGTTTACTGATCAACCTTATAAAAGCATTCTTCCGGATGGTACTGTTAACGAAGCAGATGGTTTTGATGCTAATCAGGATTTTACTATCTTGAATTCTCGCATCAATGAAGGAATAATGTTCATCGAAGAATAAACTTATAATGATGAAAATTTTTAGATTTTTTGAAATTGCTTATTTAGCTATTATGTGTTTTTTCCTGTATCAAGCGTATGAAGAATGGGGAAAAGAAGATAGTCGTAGTATTTTGTATCTATGTTTTGCTGGGGTGGCAGTTTTTATGTTTTTCTTCAAAAGAAACTTCAGAAAAAGATTTGATGCCAATAACAAGGACAATAATTAATGGAGCTACAAATTATAGTAATTGTACTTTCTGTTATTCTCTCCGCTTTTTTTTCTGGGATGGAGATCGCCTATGTTTCATCCAATAAAATTCATATTGAAATAGAAAAAAAGCAAGATGGTTTTCTTGCTAATATTTTATCCCGGTTAACCAAAAGGCCGTCTAAGTTTATTGCCACAATGTTAGTAGGTAATAATATAGCCTTAGTGGTATATGGGTTTTACATGGGAGAATTACTCATGGGTTTTATTCAAGGGTATTATCCAGATATGGCACCAAGTTTTAATTTGTTGCTACAGACTATAATTTCTACACTAGTTATTTTGCTTACTGCAGAGTTTTTGCCCAAAGTTTTTTTTCAGATTTATGCCAATACGTTGCTGAAAGTATTTGCGTTACCAGCTTATTTTTTTTATCTATTATTTTGGTTTATATCATCCTTTGTTATTTGGATATCGGATTTTGTCCTTAAGAAATTTCTTAAAACAGATGGGGATGAGGTGCAATTAGCTTTTACAAAAACTGAATTAGGAGATTACATTAATGAACAAATGGAAACTGTCGAAGCACATGATGAAATTGATAGCGAAATTCAGATTTTTCAAAATGCACTTGATTTTTCGGACGTAAAATCTAGAGAGGTTATGATTCCGAGGACAGAAATCATTGCTATAGAAAAATCTCAATCCTTGGAAGAGGTTAGTCAACTTTTTATTGACACTGGTTTATCAAAAGTTTTGGTGTTTAATGCTACTATTGATGATATTATTGGTTATGTACATTCTTTTGAATTGTTTAAAAAGCCGAAGTCTATAAGATCTATTTTGTTGCCAGTAGTTTTTGTTCCAGAAACCATGTATGTTAAAGATGTGCTTAATCTTTTGACTAAAAAACACAAAAGTATTGCTGTTGTGATTGACGAATATGGTGGAACAAGTGGTATTATTACGGTTGAAGATATTGTAGAGGAACTTTTTGGAGAGATAGAGGATGAGCATGATTCTGTAGATCTTATAGAGGAGAAACTAGATGAAAATCATTATCGTTTTTCTGCTAGAATGGAAGTAGATTATATCAATGAAACCTACAAGCTAAACCTTCCAGAAAGTGAGTATTACGAAACACTTGGTGGAATGATAGTTAATCATACAGAAGAAATTCCAGAACGAGGAGATATTGTGAATATTGACTCAGTAATCATCAATATTATTGAAACTTCCAATACTAAAATTGAGATTGTAGAATTAAAAACATTGTTAGAGGATTAATGATTCGTAAACAGACGTATATTTGATATCTGTCTTCTTATTATTCTTAATCAATTAGTTTTTTTTCGAAAAGCACTTATCATTATGTTGATAACAAGAAATACGTGTAGTGTTCTTTTAATCAAATAGATAAGTTTTGTTTTAAGGAGAAATTATTCACTAAAATTATTTGAAAGATCTATTCAAAAATAAAAAGCAAAAAAACTTGTAAAGACTTTCTGTCTTTAATTGGTAATATTCTAATAAAATGGTATTTTCGCCCACTATATTTCAATAAATTAAACTTAAAATGGCAGTTTTAAATAAAATCAGACAACGTTCCGTTTTCTTAATTGTGATTATCGCTTTAGCGCTTTTCTCATTCGTCTTAGCAGATTTGATTAGAAATGGTGGAGCTATTTCTCAAAAAGCAGCAAATATTATTGCTACAATAAATGGGAAAGAAATTGATCGAACTGATTTTGCAAGAAAAGTCGAGACAGCATCTAGAAATTTTGGAGGTAATGGATCAAATTTACAGACTGTAAATTATGTTTGGAATCAAGAAGTTAGACAGATCGTTTTTGATGGACAATTTGAAGAATTAGGAATTAGAGCTGGAGCAGATCAGGTAAATCAATTGTTAGAAGAAGGATTGGCAAATAACCCAACTTTTCAAAACGAAGCTGGAGTATTTGATAAGGCAAAGATGCAAGAATACGTTGCTAGTATTAAAGGAAATCCTGTAGCTTATCAACAATGGACAGACTATAAAATATCTTTGGGTAAAGGAGCTTTAGAAGAAACGTATCTAAATATGATTAAAGCTGGAGTTGGAGTAACTCTTAAAGAGGGAGAGCTAGCTTATAAGATGGAAAATGACGTTGTAGATATAAAATATGTTCAGCTTCCATTTTCTGGAATACAAGACACTGAAGTGAATGTATCTGATGCAGAGATTAAGGCCTATGTAGACAAGCATCCTGACTTATATCAGGCGGACGCTTCTAGAAATATGAGATATGTATTCTTTAAAGAAGAGCCAAGTCAGCAAGATGAAGATCAATTGATAGCAGAGGTAACTAAAGTCATAGAAGGTCTAAAAACTGCAGAAAATATTGAAGAATTTATTAACCTAGATAGTGGATCTGCTTTAAAGTATGAAGACCGTTTTGTTTTTAAGAAAGATTTACCAACTACTGTTAGTGATACTTTATATAATGTTCCGGTTGGAGAGGTTTATGGACCTTATAAGGATGGAAAATACATTAAAATCTCTAAAGTTGTTGCTCAAAAACAGTTACATGACTCGTTAAAAGCCAGCCATATTTTAGTGTCTTGGAAAGGTTTAGGTACAGCTGGTGATACTGAAAGGACTAAGGAAGAAGCAAAAACACTTGCAGATAGTTTGTTAAGTATTGTTAAGACTGATAAAACTAAGTTTGTGACATTAGCAAAAGATTTTTCTGCAGATACTTCTAATAAGGATAAAGGTGGAGATTTAGGTTATTTCCCTCCAGGAAGAATGGTACCGGCATTCAATGATTACATTGTAGATAACAATGTTGGAGATATGGGAGTAGTAGAAACTGCTTTTGGATATCATATCATTACTATTGAGGATAAGAAGAATGAACAAAAAGCTGTTAAGGTTGGGACTATCGCTAGAGAAATTGAAGCTAGTGAAAAAACTATTAACGATATTTTTACGGAAACTACTAAATTTCAAATTGCTACAAAAGATGCAGATTTTGCTGAGAAAGCAAAAGAGAGTGAATATAATGTTCTTCCAGTAAATAAAATAAGTGAGTTAGCAGAAAATATTCCAGGAATTGGTGCACAACGATCAATTGTTCAATGGGCATTTAAGGAAGAAACTAAGGTAGGAGATGTAAAACGTTTTGATGTTACTGGCGGATATGCTGTTGTACAGCTTACGGCAAAAGCATCTAAAGGAATTCAAAAAGTTGAAGACGCAAGTACTTCTGTAAAACCTATCCTTATTAAGGAGAAAAAAGCTGAAATGCTTAAAAAGAAAATTTCAGGAAGTACATTAGAAGATATTGCTAAAAATCAATCTCAAACAGTTAAGACTGCATCTGCATTAAATATGAAAACACCTACGATAAGTGGAGCGGGAACAGAGCCTAAAGTTGTTGGTGCTGCATTTGCTTTAGAGAGTGGTCAAGTTTCTGAACCAATTGTTGGGAATAATGGAGTTTATGTGGTTTCTGTAACAAAGAAAACTCCTGCTAGCGGATTAGATACCTATATGAGTTATGCTGCACAAGAATCTAAGACACAAGCTAACGCAGTTAATTCTAGAGTGTTTAATGCTTTAAAAGAAGCAGCTGATATAGAAGATAAAAGAGCTAACTTCTATTAATAAAAGATTTAGTAAGAAGATATTTTAAATAAAAAAATCCTGAAGATTATTTCTTCAGGATTTTTTGTTTAGTATGATTAAATTTTAAGGTATTATTTTCGCACTTTTTGTTCCCATTTCCAGGCAGAAGATAATGCTTCATCTAGACTGCTCTTAGCGTTCCAGCCCAATTCGTTGTTTGCTTTGTCTGTATTTGCATAAGCAGCAGTAATGTCACCTTCTCTTCGGTCTACAATTTTGTAGTTTAATTTCTTATCAGATACTTTCTCAAATGACTGTATAACCTCTAGCACAGAACTACCAGTTCCTGTTCCTACATTAAATACCTCATAATTAGAAGTGTTATTATTTTTTATTAGACGTTCTAAAGCTACTACATGTGCTTTTGCAAGATCTACTACATGTATATAATCTCTTATGCAAGTTCCGTCTTCCGTAGGATAATCATCACCAAAAACCGAAAGTTGTTCTCTAATTCCAATTCCTGTTTGAGTAATAAACGGAACTAAGTTTTGCGGAACCCCAATTGGTAATTCTCCAATCTCTGCAGAAGGATGGGCTCCAATAGGATTAAAATAACGCAATGCGATCGCGTTTAAGTTTGGTTTTACTTTACAAGTATCTTTTATAATTTCCTCACCTATTTGTTTTGTATTCCCATATGGAGATTCTGCGGTTTTAACAGGAGCATTTTCGGTAATAGGTAGCTCATCTGCTTGTCCATACACAGTGCAAGAAGAACTGAATATAAAACTAGTTTTGTCTTTTTTCTGTAATTCTTTAAGAATATAAACTAGAACGCTTATGTTATTTTCATAGTATAATAAGGGGTTTTCTACGCTTTCTCCTACAGCTTTTGATGCGGCAAAATGAATAACTCCTTCAATATCAGCGTGGCGATTAAAAAAATCTTCAACTTTATCCTTTTCTCTAAGATCGAAATTTTCAAAAATAACTTCTTTCCCTGTAATAGTTTTAATGCCCTTTAAAACTTCTGCAGTAGAGTTTGAGCAATTATCGATAATGACTACATTATATCCTTCATTTTGTAATTCTACGACGGTATGCGATCCGATAAACCCCAATCCACCGGTAACTAGTATTTTCATTTTTTTGTTTTCAAGAGTTTTTACTAAAGTATATTGTAAAGTTACTACAATATGATATATAACTAAAAATAGATTAGGAATAAGTTTTAGTAATTAGAAAATCAAATATGTACTCACTACTAAAGCTGTAATAATCCCTCCAGTGATCAAGGCATATTTCCAAGGAGTAGTGTCTATAACATCCGTGGTAATAGGCGTGTAAATTTCTGTTTTTGGTTTTAATACTCCAATGATCAGCATGATAATTACATTGATTACAAATAAGATACCCATAATATGTAAAAAATGAGGATATGCTTCAGCTTTTATAATGGCTAATTGATCTGCATCTGTAATGCCATTAATAGAAGCTTCTGCTAATGCTTCATTTGTAAAATAAGGGCCAAGAATGAGTAAACTTATTAAGTACATAAGTACTCCTGCAATTAGGACTATTTTAGCACCGATAGCAGGAACTTTTTTTGTTAAAATACCAATGATAACAACCGCCAAAATAGGAACACTTAAACTTCCTAATGCCTGTTGAATATAGGAAAATAATCCTTCAGGAGCATTTGCTATAAATGGTGCAATCGTCATGGAAATTATGGCTATAATAAGTCCAAATAATTTTCCAGCTTTTACTGTTTGAAGTTCATTAGCATTAGGCTTAAAGAATTTTTTGTAAAGGTCAAATCCAAATAGTGTGGCGCTGCTATTTAATAAACTATTAAAAGAACTTAGAACAGCTCCAAAAAGAACAGCGGCAAAAAAACCAAGTAACGCAGGAGGAAGAACTTTTCGCACTAATTCTGGATAGGCTTGATCCGCAGAATCAAGTTCTCCATTAAAAACATTCCAAGCAATAATTCCAGGAAGCACAACAATTATTGGTATCAAAAATTTTACAAAGGCAGCAAGCATCATACCTTTTTGCCCTTCTTTTAAGCTTTTAGCGCCAAAAACACGTTGTAATATAGATTGATTTGTTCCCCAATAATACATTTGAGCAATCATCATTCCTGTAAAAATAGTTCCTACTGGGATTGATGAAGTAACTCCTCCAGTTACATTAAATTTATCTCGATTTTCTGTCCACAAAGTTTGTACACCATTCATCATGTTTCCATCACCAATTAACTTCAATCCGAAATATGGAATCAATAATCCGCCTATTAATAAACCTATTGCATTTATAAGATCCGACACGGCAACAGCTTTTAATCCTCCAAAAATTGCATATATAACCCCAATCAATCCAATGCTCCATACACAAAGCGAAATAGTAGCAGATTGGGATAGATTTAATAAAGATGGTAAATCAAACATAGTGCTAAATGCTAGTGATCCAGAATAAAGGATTGTAGGTAGCAACACAATACTAAACGCAATTAAAAATAAAACAGATAGTATTGCTTTTGTGTTTTCGTCAAAACGTTTTTCTATAAATTCTGGAATGGTGGTAATACCAACTTTCATGTATTTTGGTAATAACCATATAGCTGTAAGTATCATAGCAATAGCAGCTAGTGTCTCCCAAGCCATTACCAGAATACCTTCTGTAAATGCTTGACCATTTAAACCAACAATTTGTTCTGCCGATAAATTGGTAAGTAATAATGAACCTGCAATAGTGATAGCACCAAGACTTCTGCCTCCTAAGTAATACCCATCAGCAGATTTTTCGTCTGTACTCCGAGTTTTCCACCAAGCATATATTGCTACAAGTAATGTAAATCCGATAAATGATAATATGCCCATACAAGTTTTGTGTTAAATTGATAAATCAGATGATTATATGTTTTTAATTTAAGCAATTTCGTGCTCATAATAAGTGGATGCATCCTGTAATAACAAATCTAGGTATTCATTTTCTTTTGCCAGACGTTGTTCATCCCAATGTAAATATTTTATAAGATCCTCTTGTACTAATGATCGATATTGACGAACACTATTAATATCAAAATAGAGTCTACCGGTTCGTCGCACAAAAAAATCTGCCAAACCGTTTATCATCTCATGATGTACGCCATACCAAACTTCTGATCGTATTAATTTTTCTTCAATAGAATCGTTTAGAAAGTAACCAACTTTATTAATGATAGTATTTGCTTGTTTACCATAGGTAGTTCCTAAATACCACCCATAGTGTTCATCCTGTATATTTAGATCCTTCAATTGTTGGTTAATTTCTATAAGATATTTTTCTACTTCTTCTGTGTCCTTTAATGGATCATCAGTAAGAGGTATATTTTGTGTAAATGATTTTGAGAATTGTTCTCTTTTCTTTGAATTCATTGTTTTGAGAACAGCATCAATAACACGTTGCGCCATTTTACGATATCCTGTTAGTTTTCCTCCAGCTATTGAAATCAACCCTGTTTTAGAAATAAATATTTCATCCTTTCGGGATAATTCTGAAGGATCTTTACCATCCTCATGTATTAGTGGCCTTAGTCCTGCCCAATTAGACTCTATATCATCTATTGTGAGTTGTACAGAAGGGAACATATTATTAACCGCGTCTAATAAGTATTGAGCATCTTCTTGTGTAGCTACTACCCGGTTTAAATTAGCCTTGTAGTTGGTATCCGTAGTTCCTACATATGTTGCGCGACCTCTGGGGATAGCAAAAATCATTCTTCCATCGGATACGTCAAAATAGATAGATTGTGTAAGAGGAAATCGTTCTCGTGAAAAAACAATGTGTACACCTTTTGTAAGGTGTAAATACTTGTTATTCATAGAGTGATCTTTTTCTCTTAATAAATCCACCCAAGGACCTGCTGCAGAAACATAGTTTCTGGATTTTATAGTTATTTTTTTATTCGAATTATATTCTAAACACTCTAAACTTTTTATTTTTCCTTCAGTATCATAGTTAAAGGTTGTCATTTCGCAATAATTGATGATGTTTGCTCCATATGAAGCTGCTTTTTTAAGAAGCTCTACGGTAAGTCTCGCATCATCTGTACGATATTCTGCATAATAACCACCTCCAGTAAGTCCATTTTTATTTAATAAAGGTTCCTTGGCAATTGTTTCTTCAATACTTAGCATTTTTCGTTTGTCATCTCCTTCTACATTTGCTAAAAAATCATATACTTTTAATCCAATCGCAGTCATCATCTTTCCATACGTACCACCTTCTATTAATGGCAATAACATTTTTTCTGGAACGACTAAATGGGGGGCAAGTTTATGAACCATAGCACGCTCACTTCCTGATTCTTTTACCAAACCTATTTCCATTTGTTTTAGATATCGTAGTCCACCGTGAATCAGTTTTGTAGACTTATTACTGGTTCCGGATGCAAAATCGTTTTTTTCTACCAGGCATACTTTTAAGCCTCTCGAAGCTGCGTCTAAAGCAATTCCGGCTCCGGTCACACCACCACCAATAATAAAGAGATCATATTTGGTAGTTTGTGCTTTTTGTAATTGTATGTGTCGGTCTAGAATAGAAAAACGTATAGGACCTTGTTCTTTTACAGATAGCATTTTTGCATTGGTAGATTTTGTGCGTTCTACTGCGTCCTTCCATCCACTATATTTTCTACTCCTTTCGTGTTCATTAATCTGGGGTTTAAACTTAGTATCGACAATTCTAATTCTGGAAATGTCTTTTTTAGTCCAAACCCCAGCTTTTATTCCTGCCAGGAATGCAGCACCAAGTGCTGTAACTTCTAACATTGCTGGTCGATCAACCTCTACATTGAGGATGTCAGCCTGAAATTGCATCAAATAGTTGTTAGCAGATGCGCCTCCATCTACTTTAAGTTCTTTCATTAGCTTACCACTATCTTCGACCATAGCATCTAATACATCACGAGTTTGGTAGGCTAAGGCATCTACAGTAGCTTTTATAATTTCATTTTTACCGGAATCCAATGTTAGTCCATATATTGCTCCTTTAGCATTCATGTCCCAATAAGGAGCTCCAAGACCGGCAAAAGCGGGAACAACGTACAAACCTTTAGAAGAGGGAGTAGATATACAGATCTCTTCTGTTTCAGAAGCTTTAGAAATGACTTGCAATTTATCACGAAGCCATTGTACAGAAGCACCCCCTACGAAAACACTACCTTCGAGCGCATATTTGATATTATCTTCAGGAAGACTACAACATAAAGTTGTTAATAAGCCATTCTTAGAATGGTAGGCTTTTTTTCCTGTATTTAATAATAAAAAACAGCCTGTGCCATAGGTGTTTTTAGCAATTCCTGATTTATAACCACCTTGGCCAAATAAAGATGCTTGTTGATCTCCGGCAACTCCATATATCGGAATCTCTTTTCCTTGATAAGAAATATTTCCAAAGTCTGATGATGAATATTGAACTTTGGGTAACATTTCCTTAGGAATGTCTAGTGCATTTAACATAGTTTCATCCCATTCTAATCGTATGATATTATATAACATTGTTCGAGATGCGTTGGAATGATCCGTCACATGTCTTGATCCATTTGTAAATTTCCAAATTAGCCAGGTATCAATTGTACCAAATAGCAGATCTCCTTTGTTAGCTTTTTCTCTTGCCCCTTCTACATTGTCTAGAATCCATTTTAATTTTGTGCCAGAAAAATAAGAATCAATTACCAAACCGGTGTTCTTAGAAACATAATCTTCTAAACCAATAGACTTAAGATTTTTACAAATGTTAGAAGTTCTTTTGTCTAACCAAACAATAGCGTTATGTACTGGTTTCCCTGTAGTTTTATCCCAAACAACTGTTGTCTCTCTTTGATTGGTGATTCCAACACCAGCGATTTGATCAATACTTATTTTAGATGTAGCTAATACTTCTTCAAAAACGTTTTTTTGATGTTGAAAAATTTCTTCAGGATCATGTTCTACCCATCCAGATTGAGGATAATGTTGTGTTAGTTCTTTTTGAGAGATGCCACAAATACTGCCATTATTATCAAAAATAATAGCTCTAGTACTAGTTGTTCCTTGATCAAATGCAATGATATATTTTTTATCCATCAGTGATAGTTGACTTTATTTTTATATACTTTCTTGGTTGATGATTTCTTTGTGATCTTCTAAAAAAACAATGTTATTTTTAGAAGATTGGTCAATTGATTATAAATATCTGAATTATTAAAGCAATTGAAAAGATAATTACGAACTAAAAAAAATGCAATCGTTTGTATTATTTTTTATAAGGTATATTGATGATTTTATTGATTTTTTTAATGAAATCATTTAAGATCCGGTGTTTTTTTCTAATCTAATCAATCCACAAACTGGAGCTTTTATCTGAACTACTCCAATGAGAATCATTAAGTTACATTCGTGTGTTATTTTTCCTGTACAATCGTAAGTCGTACAATGATATGCTCCATAATTTTTATCACTGTTTAGCACAATTTTAGTAACTAATTGACCATTGATGATGTCAATTTTATTTGTAATTTCATTAAAATCAACTATATAGTTATCAAACACTCCTATAATTGTATGATCATTTAGAGAAGATTTGAGTATTGGGTAATTAGCCAAAGGTTTTTGTGGTATAAAGTTTCCTTTAAGAAAAATCTGTGAATGATTTCTCCAATAGTGAGTATAAAAATGTATCATAGATAATTCTTCTGATGTTGCTTCTTGTAGTAATACAGAAAGTTGTGGAACTCCAAATAAAATATTTACCAGTTGTAATGCTTTTATTTCTAGAGGTTCCTCTTTATGATAGGTAAACATATCACTGTGTACAGCAGTATCTCCACAAATCATCTTGATATCGGTGATACGTACTCGATTCATTAAAGAATCACCTGGGCAATCAAAAGCCCTAAACATATTTCCATATTTTCGCATGGCTGGACCGGTATATTTTTGACGAAATTCGATTACAACTTCTTGATTGATTGCGTGTAGGGAACTTATGATGTCAGTCATTAATCGATCAACAGCTAGATTTACGGAGGAATAGTCTCTTCCGTTTTCTTTGGTTAGTTTGGTGCTAGGGTATACTTTGAATTCATCAATAAAATCTAGTTTGAATCCATCAATTCCCCACATGTTTAAGGCATTTACATATAAATTTATTAGGTATTCTCTTACTTCTGGATATCTTGGGTCAAATACGGGAGCCCAACGATGTTCTTCTGTAAGGAATTTACCTTTAAATTTTTTATAAGCTTCTGATTTTTTACCACAAAAAGGAACAGAATACCATAAAGCTAATTTCATTCCTGTAGCGTGAATTTTGCTCACAAAATGTTTCATTTTAGGAATTCTTTCTGGATACCAATCTCCAGTATAATCATATCCTCTATTTTCATCCTTGGTTTGCCATCCATCATCAATGATTATTAGTTCATACCCTAAATCAGATGCAATTTTACACTCCTCAATAAGGGTTTCTATATTTAGTTTTTGATGGAACTGGTACCAAGTAGAATAAACAGGGACTTTTGCTAAATCAGGGACCGTAACTGGGGTAAGATTTTCGAAACTTTCCCACCATTTCCCTACGTTTTTTAGAGATTTTGAAAAAGATTGATCACTTTGATCTATTCTTAGTTGTGCATTGTAATTAGAAATTGAATGATGTCTTTCTGTAAAAAACGATATGTGACAATAGATACAGTTATCTTCTTCTCGATATAAGGCATTAAGTTTTTTGGTGTTTATTGCATCAGAACAAGCAAAGGTGATAACGTTGTTGTCGTCATGGCCAAATAATGAAATTACTGGAGAATCAACAGAAATTCTTGATTCCATATGATCCAATTCCCAATCATCCATGATTCTTTTTGCAAAATCAGTAGTAGGTTTCCAAACACCTTTGATATTAACCGCGGGAATCTTCCATTTAAAGGTTACCGTTTGGGGTGTAAATGTAGTTATGGATGTGAAATTTATATTATATATAGTGACTCCATTTTGTTCTTCAAGTAGCGTTATGTCAACTTGAAAATCTTTGGACTCTTGTATTACCTCGATATTATGAGTAATTACTTCTTTCATTCGTTTTTATTCTTTATTGTTTGGTAAAATCAGTTTTTTGCCAAAGCATTTCTTTTTTTACTCTGTATTCGATATACCATTGTACTATCATTATTTTGTGTAGCAAGAATTAATTTTTCATTGTTCCTGTTTTGCATAGAAATAATATGATTAGATTGTTTGGGGACAAGAAAACCTGTCTTATTATTCTTTGTAGGGATGAAACCTTTTTCTGATCCCTTTAAATAGATTCCTATTATGGCATCGTGTCTGCCATAACTTGCTTCTGCGGAATAATCATTCCCCACAATCAACACATCTTTAAAACCATCCTGATCAATATCCTCTACAAGAAAATTATTGATAGGAGATTGTTGACAAGGTTCAGGTAAAAACGTGACTTTGAAAGTATTGTTACCTATGTTTTCTGCATAAATAGATTGAAATATATGAGCGCTAAAAGTTTCTTCTTCTAAATTATTAATATTCAACAATTCCTTAAAATTAGCTTTAGCAAATTCATTATACGTTGGGTATTGTTTCTTTAAACTCACTAATTGTTTCATGACGTCGTCCCTAGTGTGAATTGGTTGCAATGATAATCCATTAGGTGTCTTGAAATACTGCGCTAGCAAGGGGTCAATACTTCCGTTATTGTCAAAATCTTTTTTGTACACATATACGGCTTGATTAAACATTGGCTTGATGTATCCGTTGATACCTTGATTACCTGCAAGTATATCTTGATCACCATCGTTATCAATATCTGCAAGTGTAATACTGTTCCACCAACCAGACATATTCAATGTGTTTCCTTGCGTATCTATCCATTTTATAGGAATTTCTTTTGCTTTGTTTGTATCGATTTGATATATAGAAATTGGCATCCACTGTCCAACTACAATAAGTTCCTTAGTTTTATTATTGTTAATATCCGCCCAGGTAGCATCTGTTACTATTCCTGATCCAGAAAATGGAATGTTGTTGTTTATGGAAAGATTGCCTTTTTGATTAGTGATTAAATAGCTAGGAGTAGAAAGTGGATATTTCCCTGTTAATACACTGCCTCCAACAAAAATATTTTGTATACCCGTATTATCAGTGTTGTCTGCTGTCACACAAGCTGTATTTGTTATTATTTTGGAAAGAGTTTTAGTTTCACTTATTAAAAAAGAACCAGTTCCGTCATTAATGTATATTCTGTCTTTTAATAGTTCGTCATTATTTCCAGCATCAGTTCCACCACTACCGATGTACAAATCTTTGTCTCCATCATAATCTATATCAATAAATAAAGCCGCTGTATCTTCGTATTTAGTGTCAAATTTCTGCTTAGGTTTATAAACACCATTTTGGTTTTCGCTAAAAAGAGTGCCAGAAAAACCTTTACTGCCACCAATAAAGATTTCTTCACCTTGTTTATTGTCTACGTTTTCACTTATAATGCATGGACCCAAAGAATTAAATTGATGACTTAATAAGGATTGTTGTAGGTAGTCATTTAAATAGTTTTCGGTATGTGCAAATGAAAAGGTACTGATATCTTTTTGAAATAAAAGATCAGTTTCTTTTTCTGAAGGATTATCAAAAGAATTTTGATGATCAATAATTATAAGTTGGTTCGATGGAATATCTTTTTTATAACTAATAGCACCATTAGGCCATAGTATCTTTAATGAATCAACTTTTTCTGAATGCAAACCAAAGTGAATAATTGGCTCTACAGAAGATAAATATCCTTTGATGGTGGATTGATATTGTGTTTGTTTAGTACCATTATCCCACAAGGTAATTTTTGCCCCAATTCCATTTTTATTTTTATCTGTTCCTTTTAGTTTTACTCTTAAAAACTTCTTGTTTTTTTCCGATATATGATTTTCTAGTATAAATGCAGGACTATTTATATTGTTTACGATTAAATCTAAATCTCCATCTTGATCTAAATCTGCGTAGGCGGAGCCATTAGAGTAGGAATTTTTCTTATCTATCCATTGAGAGGAAACATCGGTAAATTGAGCATTACCTTTATTTTCATAGATTACATTCGGAAGATGAATTCCTGGAAGTTGTTCAATTAGATTTTTGGATTTTTCTTTTCTAGCATTTGGTGTTCCAAAGATGTTATTATGTCCAGAATAATTAATAAAATCAAGATCTGTAATGTCTTTAACATAACCATTTGTAATGTAAATATCTTTATTTCCATCATTATTGTAGTCTGCAATTAGTGGTGCCCAACTCCAATCTGTACTGGCAATGCCAGAAGCGAATCCAATTTCTGATGCTGGTAATATTTGACCTTTGATAAGGCCATTATGAATTTGAAGTGTATTGTGAACATATTGCGGAGTATATCCATTTCTTTTGGATAATAAATATTTATCATAATTGTTAGAAGCTAACATTTTCTTTTGTCTCTGATAATCATTAGGCAACATGTCTACCACCATAATATCCGGTAATAAATCATTATTAATATCTGCTACATCAACTCCCATTGCATTATAGGTTTGTTTTGATAAAACCTGTTGGTTCATTTCGCTAAATCCAAGATGAATTCCGTTACTGTTTTTACCCTTATTGATGTACAAAAGGTCATTGGTAATAAAATCATTACTAATGTAGATATCGGGTAAATTATCGTTATTAAAATCATTAATAGCTACTCCTAATCCAAATCCTTTATGAGTGATACCCATACTATCTGAGACGTTAGAGAAAAATATTTGATTCGTATTTTTTAAAGTTTTGTTTTCTAATAAGTAATCGGATAAATGTTTAGGTTGATAAATTTTGGGTATAGGAGTATTTCGATCTCTTTTGGTATTACCATTATGAACAATATATGCATCTAAATCGCCATCTAAATCATAATCAAAAAAAACAGTTTGTTGGCTATAACTGCCATCATCTAGTCCATAGATTGAAGCTTGTTCTTTAAAATAAGGGATTCCCTTCTTACTTAAACCTTGGTTTATAAACAATAGATTATTACAATCATTATTACAATTACTTCCACCAACATTAAGATAGATGTCATCCAACCCATCCGCATTGATATCTATAATACTTACCCCGGTTATCCATGAATTTGTTTTAAAATTAGATTCGATAGAAATATCTTTAAATTTTAAATTACCTAGATTTAGATATAACTTGCTAGTTACTTGATTTCCGGTAAAAATAATATCCGACAATCCATCTTCATTAAAATCACCAATACCGACACCACCACCATTATAGCAGTATTGAAAATCTATAACATTGATATTATCATTTTCGGTGATTGTATTTTGGAAAAGAATACTACTGTGCGAAGATGGTACAAGAGTGAATAGAGTATCTTTTGGCAATCGTTTTTTGCAACCAAAAAATGACAGAATTAATATGATATGGATTACATTTTTTTTCAAAAAGATAGTATTAGATTTTCAAGACCAAGCAAACCCAAGTAAGGGTTTGCTTGGTTGACTAAAACAATAAACAACAATTAATCAGATAGGTTTAGTAACCATCATTTTGTTTCAAGTTAGGGTTGGCTTGTAATTCTGGTAATGGAATCCATAAACGTTCATCTTGTCCAGTAGTAAATACAGCTGCTGGCCCTGCAAGAGATTTAGGATGACGACCTGCAGATATAGTTGAACCAGGACCTAATATATCATCTGCTAGTTCCCAGCGCACTAAATCGAAAAAACGATGGCCTTCTCCTGTTAATTCCATAATTCGCTCATCTATAATTGCTTGTTCTACTTGTTCTTTAGATAAAGTATTAGGTAATAAAGAAATCTGTGCACGTTCTCTTACTTGATTAATAAACGGTATAGCATCTGATGTACCTCCATTTTCATTGAGAGCCTCTGCTAACATTAATAATACGTCAGCATAGCGTATGATTCTCCAGTTAGTTCCTAGTGTGTGTCCAAAACCAGGGATTTCTGCACTGGACATACCTTCATCCAAACCGGCATACTTCCTAGAGAATAATGCTGGAACTCCGAGATTATCAGCAATTTCTATACTTGAAGCAAAATCATCTGTAAATGGTGCCCCTCCATATCCTGTGGCACCGGGATAATCAAAAGCAATTGTTTTGTTTCTTCTTACGGTGTCTCCATTATCGTCGAAAACTTGAAGAATATGTGGATTTATGACATGACCTTGATCTAAACTTACATGAGGGGGAGAATAATCAATATACCAATTGGATTGCGAGCCAGTAAGTGGCGAATCTGCTCCCCAAACAAAGTTGTCTTGTCCAACATACTGAAGTTCGTAGACAGATTCTGAATTATTTTCTACTGAAGAATTAGATGAAAAGTTATCGCCGTAATTATCTGAAGGTAGTAAAGAATATCCTAGACTAGTTACTTCTGTAAAATCTGTAACAGCATTTGCCCAATTTTTCATATATAAATATGTTTTTCCTCTTAAGGCGAGTGCTGCTCCTCTTGTGGGACGGCCTAAATCATCTGCTCCCCAGGATTGCGGAAGTCTGTTCACCGCTTCAGTAAGGTCTGCGATAATAGCTTCATTAAACATTGAAGGTGTAGCATTAGCTGGGAAAAATTCTTCCGGATTTTGTGTGTCTGGTGTTTGCATAACAAGTGGAGGGGTTCCAAAGAGATTTAATAAATACCAATTACAGAATGCGCGCTGAAAATGTGCTTGTCCCAAAATTTCATTTTGAACGTCTCCAGATAACACATTATTTTCTGCATCTTCTTCAATAATTCTATTGGCCCTAGCAATAGATTGATACAATTGAGGATACAAGTCTACTGCCCATCTAGAAATACCTGGTTGCCCTTCTAATGTAGACATCGTTGTATTTTGTTGGAATGGGATTACATTATAAGCATCCGATCGTAGCATAGCACCTGTATGAATAACTCGTCCCCAAAATAATACAGCAGTTATTGGGTGATACATGCCGTTTACAGCAAGTCTGAAGTCATTTTCGGTCTGAAAAAACTCAGGTTCTGCTACATTATTCGGATTAGAAATATTAAGATCTTCTTCGTTACAACTATAATATATTACTACAAAAAGTAATAACATTATGAAAGGGAATAGTTTTTTAATGGTTTTCATATCGTATTCTTTTTTTTGTTTTTAAAATGACATTTGCACCCCAATGGTAAACGTACGAGGTCTTGGTTGTGCTCTTACATCTAATCCTCTATCGAAAACAGAATCGGCACTTGTAAGTGGTGTAAAACCAAAGAAACCACGATTGGTTCCTAAACCACTGTTGTTAGATCCAATTTCTGGATCATATCCAGAATAATTTGTAATCGTGAAAACATTCTGAACGTTTGCAAATAATCTAGCATTAGAGATCCATTCTTTTCCAATAAAGTTGCTAAAATTGTATCCTATTTCTAACGTTTTAAGTCGGAAAAAAGAACCATCTTCTACGAAGAAATCGGATGGGAGCTGGTTTCCTGCGGTATCCTGTGTAGTTACTCGAGGAAGATTTGTATTTGGGTTAGCTGGAGTATAAGCATCTCTTACAATTCCCAGTTTATTGTCATCTAAGAAAAAATATCCAAAGAACTTGGTAACATTATAAATCTCGTTTCCTTGAACTCCATTAAAAAAGGCTCCAATATCCCAGTTTTTATAATTTACAGATAAGTTAATTCCATATGTAAAATCTGGAGTCGGATCACCTAAATATGTTTGATCCTCATCATTGATAATACCATCATTATTTATATCTACACGTCTAAAATCTCCAGGTCGTAACAATGCTCTGCGATCAGGATCATTAGCTAAAAAAGGATCGTTATCAATTTCTGCTTGGTCATTATAGATTCCGTCTGTTTCAAATCCAAAGAAGAATCCTAATGGTTGTCCAACTTCAAAACGATTTGCTCTTAATCCTTCTTCGTTATATGAAGGACCTACAATTGGATTTGGAGAATCCGTAAGTTCGTTTTGGATTGCGGATAAGTTAACCCCTATGTTAAAGGTTAAGTCTCCACCCTTATCGTGGGTGTAGGCTGCTTCGAACTCAAAACCTTTGTTGTTAATAGATGAAGCATTTTGAAATACAGGGTTTACTGATCCATTAGAATCTGGTATAGCAACCGCCTGAATTACATCCTCATTATCTCGATTAAAATAATCTAAACTTAGTTTTAAACTATTGTTTAACAGGGAAGTGTCTAAACCAAAATTAATGGTTTTAGATGTTTCGAAACTTAATGTAGGATCTACTAAACTGGTAATTGCGAATCCGGGAATCTGTCCAGAAGAACCACCAACAGTAATTGGAGAATTGGGTTCTACTACGGATTGATTCGAAAAAGGGTCTACATTTTGAGAACCTAATTCGCCATATCCAGCTCTAAATTTGAGGGAATTGAAAAGACCATCTTGATTAAAGAAATTTTCATCACTAATAACCCATCCAACTGAGAAAGAAGGAAATGTACCTGTGTTAAATCCATCAGCAAAAAGAGAAGTTTTATCTCTACGAACAATAGCAGTGAACAAATATTTTTGATTATAATTATAATTTACACGCCCAAAATAGGAGAAAAGTTTATTATCAAAACGTCCTCCACCAGAGTTTATAATATTGTCAGTAAACTGTGCTATATTAGTAATGTTGTTGCTAGGCAAGCCTTCTGCGTAAATAGCAAGTGTGTTTCTGGTGATATCCTGACGAGCGCTTCCGACAAGAATATCTAGGTTATGTTCTCCAATGCTTTTTTTATAGTTAAGCGTGGGTTCTACGTTTGTAGCATAGCGTTCTCCTCTTACTTCAGTTAAATCATTTAGGGGGTTTGCATTAGTTTCACTATCTATATTACTTTGAAAAAATGTAGGTTGAAATGTGTTTCTATAAAAACTAGTATATTCGGTTCCTACATTAAGCTTAGCAGTAAGTCCTTCTATAATTTCATATGAAAAATTCATATTTCCTAGAAAATTACGCTCTGTATTTTGATCATTTACTAGTTGTGCATTGGCAAATTTATTGGTTCCTCCAATTCCAAAAATAGGATCACTAATAGCTTCAAATCCACCTTCGTTTTCTGGAGCAAAAGGACGAATTATTGGAACTGTTCCTCCTTGATTTCCAAAAGCGTTATTACGAGTAAATCTATTTTCAGAAAATCCAAAAGATTCCTGAATTTTAAGTTTACCTATTTTAAATTCACTATTAAGGCGGATATTTTTGCGATTAAATTCTTCACTAATTAATAATCCCTCCTCATCGTAATAATTAGCGCTAAAAAAGTATTTTGAATTTTCGCCACCACCAGATATATTAAATCCAAAATCTTGGATGGTACCAGAGTTTATGCTTAAATCTTGAAAATCTGTATTGATTCCTGGATCAGGAATATTACCATCAAGACCATCATTAATTCTACGTTGGTTAAGAAATGCTATATACTCAGGACCATTAAGTAAATCAAGTTTTCTAGATTGAGTATTAACTCCACTTCGGACATCAATATTTACTACGGGAGAAGAGTTTTGTTTACCCCTATTGGTGGTAACTATAATTACACCATTTGCGGCACGGGAACCATATATTGCAGCGGATGTCGCGTCTTTTAATACTTGAAGATTTACAATGTCTTTTGCGTTTAAAAAATTTATATTGTCAGAAATAGCACCATCAACAACATATAATGGAAAAGAGTTAGTTAAAGAACTTACACCACGTACAAAAACATTTGCAGGGCTACCAGGTGCACCACCAGCTGTTTCTACCTGAACTCCAGCAAGCTTACCTTGTAAAGCTGAGGTTGGGTTTGCTGTAACAACTTGGACAATATCTTCGGATTTAATTTGAGATATTGCTCCTGTAACATCTCTCTTGGATTGGGATCCATATCCTACAATAACTATCTCATCAAGAGCAGCAGAATCCTCTTCGAGCGTAATGTTAATAATAGTTTGTCCATTTACTGGTATTTCGGTAGTTAAAAAACCAACATAACTAAATATTAGAGTAGCATCGTTGGCAACGTTGCTTAGGGTATACTTACCATCAAAATCTGTAGTGGTACCATTATCAGTCCCTTTTACTAAGATGTTTACTCCTGGTAAAGGACCGTTAGGTTCATTGACTGTTCCGGAAACAGTTTGCTGGGCGCTAACAAAGGTGGTTGTTAGGCCGATGAGTAGTATCATAATACGATTAAATACTTTTCGCTCCATATGATTTGTGTTTGTTAATAGAATTTTTCTGAATTGAGTGATAGATGAGTATATCTTATTGTGCTATGATACACTATGCTACTATGCAAATGTAAAATATTTATTTTTATATCAAAATATAAAATCATAATTTTTTGAATTATTTGTACTTAAATAGCTTAAAAAATACGAATATGTCACATTGGTTCTTTGGGTGGTATTAAAGAATTCATTATGACGTAGGAACCAGAATGTATCAATTACAACGAATCGGGTTCATTGTAAGTTCCAGAAGAGTAGGAGTTCTATAGAGAGTTGCGTTGTCTCAGATATGTAGGAACAATTTCTTGAATGGGTTTTCCTTCTTTTACGAAGAGTGCTGCTTTTTTGGCAATTTCTGCAAAATCAGTAGAAATTGTTGTAATTCCTCCAAATGCAATTTCTTTTACAATATTATCATCGTGAGCAAGAATACCTATATCAGCTCCAATTCGATATTCCATTTTTCGCGCATCTTTTAATACCTTCCATAATTGAGTGTCACTTATAGAAAAATACGCAGTACTTTTTTTAAGAGTATTAGGTTCATAACCAGTTAAAACTTCCCCATTTATCTTAAAATCTTTTACATAACGGTTAAACGCAAATAGGATTTCTGGAGGGAAATCTGAATTTTTCTTAAAGAACAATACGAATTTATTGTACTTTTTAATTTGAGGAGTAAGCTCTACTAGTTTTTGATAGGTTACTTCTTCAAACTCTTGAGAAACATAAGAATAGTCTTTAGGCATTTTTAAATAACGATCCACAATTAATAGGCGATCAGAAGGTATTTGTTTCATCATCGATGGAACTTCTTTTTCTTGTATTGGAGCAATAACATACATACCATATTTACGAGAAATATTATCTAATATCGTCTTAAGTAGCGTTAGATTATTGTGGTGAAAGAAAATATCAATGTGATATTTTTTACCAAGCTCTTTTCTAAAGGTGTTATAAAAATCTTCTTGGAAACTATGAAACGCAAATAAAATTAGAGCTACTTTTAATTTTACATTCGTTTCTTCACTAATAATATAGTATCCTTTAAGGTTTTTAGATTCTACTAATCCTCGTTCTTTTAGTTCGGTATATGCTTTTACAAAGGTTTTTCTTGCATATCCAATTTCGGCTACCATTTCATTAATAGAGGGCAGTTTATCTCCTACTTTTAGTATTCCAGAATCAATGGCATCGGTTATTCCATTAACGATTTGTTCGTGCTTGGATAAGGTATTTATATCCTGAAGGTCGTGTATTTTTTGAAGTAACGATGACATATCAATTGAAAATTATAGCATCCCTAAATTTAAACTTAAATACTAGATTTCAAAATTATATCTTGATCGTTACCATCTCTTATCAGATATTTCGTCAAATTTTGACAAGAGCATGCAATCAAAGAAACTTGATTCTGTTACGTAAAATTGTTTTCTTACAATACTCTTACTACAGTATTTTTGCGACTTCTTGGTTTACAAATTCTAGAAATCTTTCATCCTCTTCTGTAAAAGGATTGGGAGTTTCTGAATCAATATCTATTTGTCCAATATTTTCTCCATCTTTAAATAAAGGGATAACAATTTCAGATTTCACAGTAAAACTACAAGCGATATAATTATCTTGAGCCTGAACATCTGGAACTACAAAGTTTTCATTAGATACAGCTACCTGACCACAAATCCCTTTTCCAAAAGGTATGATTTCGTGATCGGTCTCTTCACCAACATAAGTTCGAAGTTTTAATTCTTCTTTATCACCATTTTTAAAATAAAAACCTACCCAATCATAGTATTCAATAGTATCACTTAATAATTGACATATTTCGTGTAATCTATCTGTAACCGAGTTATCATTATTCTTGAGTATGTCAACAACCTTTGGTTTTAATTCTTTAAATAGCATTCCTTACAATTTTTCGGCAAAAGTATTTAAAATATTTAAAATTGTCTGATTTTTAGTGTGGTATTGTTTTGTTAAAAGTTTCTAAGGAAAATGCAAAAAAACGACTATTCTTTAAATATTATGTATTTTTGATGTTAGAATGAAAAAGAGTTTTCAGAAAATAGTATCAATGTCTTTAGCATGTTTAGTGTTATTGTCTACTTTATCATTTACTGTAGAAAAGCACTATTGCGGTCGATTTTTAGTGGATGTTGCTGTGTTTTCGAAAGCTAAAGATTGCGGGATGGAAATGATGAATCATTCCTTAGATCACAATATAGAAATAAAGAAAAAGTCTTGTTGTAAAAATGAAGTAATCGTTGTAGAAGGTCAAGATGAGCTTAAGATTTCCTTTGATCAGATTGATTTTCCTCAAAAAATGATTTTCATCTCATTTTTCAATTCTTATCAACACCTCTTTGTTCCAAAAAAAGAGAACAACCTGATTTTTAAAGAATATTCTCCACCCGAAAGGATTACAGATTTTTTTATTCTTTACGAGACATATCTCATTTGATTTAGAGTATTGTTATTGTTTGCTAGTCTTAATCATATAGAATTATTGTTAGCAAAAAAGTTGTTGAGTTCACTGTAGTGAAATCAATTGACGTTATTAATAATTACTAAATCTCATTAAGTATGCTGAATAAAAGCATCAAGTTTTTAATAGAAAACAAACTAATAGCAGTTTTATTACTATTGATTTTAATAGGTTGGGGTCTTATTCATTCGCCATTCCAATCGGATTTAGGTTTTTTACCTAATGATCCTGTAGCTGTGGATGCAATACCTGATATTGGAGAGAATCAACAGATTGTTTTTACCAAATGGGATGGAAAATCCCCTCAGGATATAGAAGATCAAATTACTTATCCATTAACGACTTCTTTACTCGGTCTGCCTGGGGTTAAAACAATTCGTAGCTCTTCTATGTTTGGTTTTTCTAGTATCTATATCATTTTTGAAGAAGATGTAGAGTTTTATTGGAGTCGCAGTCGAATTCTAGAAAAGCTAAATTCTTTGCCGAATGATTTATTGCCTAACGAAGTGAATCCGTTATTAGGACCTGATGCTACCGGCCTTGGACAAATTTTTTGGTATACCCTAGAAGGGCGAGATGAAAAAGGAAAGGTAACAGGAGGTTGGGATCTTCAAGAATTAAGAAGTATCCAAGATTACTATGTAAAGTATGCGTTATCATCAGCTGGTGGAGTTTCTGAAGTAGCATCGGTAGGAGGATATGTTCAGGAATATCAGGTGGATGTAGATCCAGAATTGATGAAGCAATATAATATTGGATTACATCAGGTGGTTAAAGCTGTAAAAGAAAGTAATCGAGATATTGGAGCACAAACATTAGAGATTAATCAAGCCGAATATCTGGTAAGAGGTTTGGGGTATGTTAAGTCTATCGCTGATATAGAAAATGCAGTGGTCGCTTCAGAAAGTTATACAGCGATCCGGATAAAAGATATAGCTAAAGTTTCTCTCGGACCATCTACCCGACGAGGAATTTTGGATAAAGAAGGAGCAGAAGTAGTGGGAGGAGTTGTAGTTGCAAGGTATGGCTCAAACCCTATGGAAGTTATTACTAATGTAAAAAATAAAATAAAAGAATTAAGTTCAGGATTGCCATCTAAAGTACTTAGTGATGGTCGTACGTCTAAATTAACTATTGTTCCTTTTTATGATAGAACCGAGTTGATTAAGGAAACTCTAGGTACACTAAATGAAGCACTAACACTAGAAATACTAATCACAGTTTTGGTAATCATTCTTATGGTCTTTAATCTTAGAGCTTCTGTTTTAATTTCAGGATTATTACCTGTGGCAGTTTTGATGGTTTTCATTACCATGAAAATCTTTGATGTAGAGGCTAACATTGTAGCTTTATCCGGTATAGCAATTGCTATTGGTACTATGGTTGATGTTGGGGTGATTCTTTCAGAAAATATCATAAGACATCTTGATGATAATAAAAATAACTTATCAATTAATACTGTAGTTTATAATGCAACTAGTGAAGTTTCCGGTGCTATACTAACAGCCGTTTTAACGACTATTATAAGTTTTATTCCTGTTTTTACGATGATAGGAGCAGAAGGAAAACTTTTTCGGCCATTAGCTTTTACCAAGACAATGGCACTTGTATCATCAATCATTATAGCATTATTTTTGATACCGCCTTTTGCTGCATTTTTATTTAAAAAACGATCTACTAAAAAAGTTATAGGGTATGTTTTTAATACGATATTAATTATCTCAGGTATTGTAGCACTTTATTATGGAATTTTATTAGGTCTTGTTCTTATAGCATTTGGTGTAACTAAATTGTTACAGTTTGTATTACAACTTTCTGTAGATAGAATAAATACAATTCAGATTATTATTTCTGGAATCACTATTGTTTTTCTTTTAGCGGTGTATTGGAGACCATTGGGAGTAGAAAAAAGTGTTGTTTGGAATGTAATCTTTGTTGGTTTTATCTGTTTTGGATTACTAGGTTTATTTGGTATGTTCAGAAAGTACTATGTAAAAATTTTAAATTGGGCATTGTGTAATAAGCTAGTATTTATGTTGTTGCCAATGACTTTAGTAGTAGTGGGTATTTTTATAATGAAAAATACCGGTAAAGAGTTTATGCCTTCTTTAAATGAAGGTTCATTTCTTTTAATGCCTACATCATTACCACACGCTGGAGTAGAAGAAAATAAAAGAGTATTACAACAGCTAGATATGGCGGTAGCCACAATTCCAGAGATAAAAACTGTTGTTGGTAAGGCAGGAAGAACAGAATCAGCATTAGATCCTGCTCCTTTATCCATGTATGAAAATATAATTCTGTATAAATCAGAATATGTATTAAATGATAATGGAGAACGACAGCGATTTAAAGTCAATGAAGATGGTTTATTCGAGCTTAGAGATGGTCGATTTGTAGGAAACGCCAAAGCTAAAAAACATCAATTAATTTCCGATGAGAACGGAGAATATTATAGAAACTGGAGACCACACATTAAATCTCCAGATGATATATGGAAAGAAGTTGTTAGTGTTACGAATCTTCCTGGAGTAACTTCAGCTCCAAAATTACAGCCTATAGAAACCAGATTGATAATGCTACAAACTGGAATGAGAGCCCCAATGGGAATTAAAGTAAAAGGGCAAAATCTCAAAGACATTGAAAATTTTGGTATTCAGTTAGAAGAAATTTTAAAACAAGTAGAAGGTGTTAAAAATGAAGCAGTTTTTGCTGATAGAATTATAGGAAAACCTTATTTGTTAATCGATATAGATCGTGATCGAATTGCTCGATATGGGGTTTCTATTGAAGGGGTTCAAAGAGTATTGCAAGTCGCTTTAGGTGGAATGATGCTTACCCAAACAGTGGATGGAAGAGAACGTTATGGGATTAGAGTCCGATATCCAAGAGATTTGCGATCCAATCCAGAAGATCTTAAAAAGATATATATACCAGTTTCAAAAGGTAATCCGATTCCATTAAGTGAGTTGGTAACTATTAGATATGAACAAGGACCACAAGTAATAAAAAGCGAGGATACGTTTCTTATTGGATACGTGTTATTTGATAGGTTGAAAGCGTATGCGGAAGTAGATGTAATACAAAATGCACAAGAATTAATTCAGAAAAAAATTAATAAGGGAGAACTTGTGGTTCCAAAAGGAATCAATTATCAATTTACTGGTACCTACGAAAATCAAATACGAGCTGAGAGAACATTATCTTTTGTTATTCCATTGGCGTTGGTAATTATTTTCTTGATTCTATACTTTCAGTTTAAATCTGTGACTACATCTCTTATGGTGTTTACAGGAATAGCAGTTGCTTTTGCTGGCGGTTTTTTAATGATTTGGTTATATGGGCAAGATTGGTTTTTTAATATTAATTTCTTTGGAGATAATTTAAGAGATTTGTTCCAGATGCAAACAATTCATTTAAGTGTAGCAGTTTGGATTGGGTTTATCGCTTTATTTGGTATTGCTACGGATGATGGAGTTATTATGGCAACTTATTTGACACAAACTTTTAAAAGAAATAAACCAAAAACATTACATGATATTAGATCTTCTGTAATAGAAGCAGGTGAGAAAAGGATACGGCCTTGCTTGATGACAACGGCCACTACCATCTTAGCATTATTGCCAATATTAACATCAACAGGAAGAGGAAGCGATATTATGATTCCGATGGCGATACCTAGTTTTGGAGGCATGTTGATAGCGTTAATCACATTATTTGTAGTGCCAGTTTTATTTAGTTGGAGAGCAGAGTTTTTATTAAAAAAAGAAAAAATAGAATAAAGGAAATGAATACAATAAATATTTTAAATAAAAGAAATAGCCATTTTTACTTTTTTACCTCGCTCTTTGAGGTGAAAAAGGGAGCAATATTGAGTTTTTTTATTTTCTTTTTAAATATTACCAGTGCTCAGACGTTGCAAGAATATATAAGAGAAGCAAAAGAAAATAATCCTGAACTTAAGGCAGCTCAGAATGTATTAGATGTAAGTTTAGAAAAGGTACATGAAGTTGGAGGGTTGCCGAATACAACAATTGGAACAGGATATTTCGTAAGTGAACCAGAAACACGAACTGGAGCCCAAAAAGCTAGATTCAATGTGCAGCAGAATATCCCTTGGTTTGGAACAATAAAAGCAAGAAAAGAAACTGCTTCTACTGAAAGTGAGGTAAATAAAAATGAATTAGAAATTGCAAAAAGGAAAATTACCTTGCTGGTAGAGCAAACTTATTATAGGCTATATGAATTAAAGGCAAGACAAAAAATATTAGTAGAACAAAATAAGCTATTAGATACTTATATTGAGATTGCACTTAAAGAAGTTGAGAATAATAGAGCATCTACCGTAGATGTCTTAAAATTTAATATCGCAAAAAATAATCTTCAGAACGAAGAAGAGATTTTAAAAGGAAAAATTCTTACGGCTGAAACAGCAATGAATCAATTGTTACATAGAGATGGTTTTGATCCATTAGTAGTTCCAGATAATTTATTTATTCCCGAAGAAGAACCTACAATGATATTAGATGATATCACGTACCATCCCGAATTGATGACTTATGATCATTTAGGTGATTTATTAGATAAAAAAGAGAGTGTTAATGCCAAAGAATCTTTGCCTTCAATAGGTATAGGTTTAGATTACGTAATTGTTGAAGAACGACCAAATATTAGTTTTTCTGATAATGGAAAAGACATTGTTATGCCAAAGATTTCACTTTCTGTTCCTCTTTTTTCTAAAAAACACAAGTCGCGTTCTAAACAGTATGAGTTACAAAAGGAGGAAGTATATCAAAAAAGAGAAGCTTCTCAGAATAACCTAGAAAATATGATGGAAGAAGCAATAAATAATAGGATTACCGCTCGAATTAATTACGACACACAACAAAAAAATATAATGCAGGCTAAACAAGCAGAAGAGATAATATTATCAGCATACCAAACAACTCAGCTTAATTTTGAAGATGTGTTAGATGTACAACAGATGTTGTTAGATTTCGAAAACAAGAAAATTGAAGCTATAGCAATGTATTTTATGCAAACGGCAGTGCTGAATTATTTAAGGTAGTATAATAGAAAAAAGTAGTAATAACAAAAAGATAAAATAATGAATAAAATATTTTTAAAAACCATTCTTGCAGGTATAATAGTTGTATCAATTTATTCCTGTGGGAAGGATCAGAAGGAATCAAAAAAAGAGATTCCAGTAAAAGAAGAAGTAGCTGTAGAAAGCAATGTGGATCTTAATCTTACAGATTCTAGAAGTGAAATTGTTTTTGATGATGATAATGTTACCAAAATTTATGATCAATATTTATTGATAAAAAGAGGGCTGGTAAATTCTAATTTTAAGGTTGTACAGCAAGAAGCGAAAAAGATGGGTAATCTTATAAAGGATACAGATCAAACAAAACAATTAAAATCTACAGCAAAATTAATCGCTCTTACTAAAGATATTAAAAAGCAGAGAGATTTTTTTGTAACACTTACAGTAGAAACCGAAAAATTAATTAATACTTCTGCTATTACTTCTGGAGAGGTATATAAGCAATTTTGTCCAATGGCTTTTGATGGAAATGGAGGGTATTGGTTATCCGACTCTAAAGAAGTGCGTAATCCTTATTATGGTAATAAAATGCTAAAATGCGGGAGCGTTAATGAAACAATAAAATGAAAATAAAATATCATATAGATGGGATGACCTGCGAAGGTTGCAGATCAGGATTAGAACATGTTTTGACTACTATTCCAGAAGTTTCTAGTGCCACCGTAAATCTGGAGAAAAAAGAAGCTGTTATTGTTTTTAGCGAGAGGTTGCCCGTTGATCACTTAATAAAAACAATTCCAACTAAGTATACAATTACAGAAAAAGGGAATCAAAATTATAATGCAGTAGAAGATATTCTCGTATCAGATAAGAGTGAATTAAAACAATTATTGCCACTTTTTTTGATTTTTGGATATATCACTAGTGCATCTGTAATGATCAATTATCAATCGTGGAATACGGATGATTTTATGATGGATTTTATGGGGTTGTTTTATGTCGTTTTTAGTTTTTTTAAAATACTAGATTTAAAAGGTTTTTTCGGGTCGTTTGCAATGTATGACCCTTTGGCTAAAAAAATACCCTTTTATAGTTGGGTATATCCTTTTATAGAAGTTGGATTAGGATTGATGTTTTTAATGCGATTTAAAATTAATATAGCATTAATAATTACCATATTAATTTTGGGTATCACAACCATTGGTGTTACTAAAGTATTAATAGACAAAAGAAGTATCCAGTGTGCTTGTTTAGGAACAGCTCTAAAATTGCCGATGACTAAAGCTACTTTTATTGAGAATTCGATTATGCTAGGAATGGCTTTTTGGATGCTCATAAAAATATATTCATAGAAGAAATATTGATAGAATGATTAAAAGAAAAACAGCAATATTTATAAGAAAAGCACATCGTTATCTGGGGGTGTTCTTAGGAATACAATTCTTAATGTGGACAGTTAGCGGATTATATTTCAGTTGGACGGATATTGATGAGATTCATGGTGATCAATTTAAGAATGAAATAATCCCAGTAGTACATTCTAATTTGTTAAAATTAGATTCGACTTTTTCATTACCTGCAGTTTCTTCTTTAGAATTAAGAACAATAGCTGGTCATCCATTTTATTGGGTAAATGATAGTGTTTTAATTAATGCTAGATCTGGGAAATTAAAATCAAAAATATCAAAAGAAGAAGCATTAAAGATAGCTTCGGTACATATGCGATCTGATTTAGAAGTTACTTCTGTTGATTTTATTGACAAAGTTGGAAAACATCACGAATATAGAGGAAGATCATTACCTGCATTTGTAATTAATTATAATCATCCAGATAATGTAAAAGTATATATATCTGCTTTAGATGGTTCTTTTCAGAGAGTAAGACATCAATCTTGGAGATGGTTCGATTTTTTGTGGATGACACATACGATGGATTATGAAGGAAGAGATGATTTTAATACTAAGGTGTTAAGAGTTTTTTCTCTATTAGGGTTGATAACGGTACTTAGTGGTTTTTTACTTTGGTATGTTTCCTCTCCAACACTTAGGAAATTTTTTAAAAGATAATTATGATGAAGAAAAATGTTGTTTATATAATCATTTCAATATTGATTGGGTTGCTTTTAGGGTATCTTATTTTTGATGGTAATTCGACTAGCGAATTTATTGAAGAACACAATCATTCGGCAGAAGTTTTAGATCAAATGTGGACATGTTCGATGCATCCGAAAATTATGAAATCCGAACCTGGAGATTGTCCAATATGTGGGATGGATTTGGTGCGTTCTGAAATCAAAGAAAATGGACTTTCGATGGATCAGTTTAGTATGACTGAAAATGCAATGGCTTTAGCTAATATTCGGACCTCTGTGGTAGGTATGACGACTTCAGAATCGCAAGAGGTGAAATTATCAGGTAAGATTAAAGAAAATGAAGAAACCAATACGGTTCAGGTAACCCATTTTTCGGGTAGAGTAGAAAAATTGTTGATTAATTCGGTAGGAGATAAAGTTTATAAAGGACAAACAATTGCAATTTTATATTCTCCGGAATTAGTGGCTGCTCAGCAAGAGTTGTTAACCGCTGTTAAATTAAAAAAAGAACAACCAGCTCTATATAAGGCGGTAAGGAATAAGTTGAAGCTAAGGAAAATTTCAGAAGATCAAATTGATTTAATCGAATCTTCTGGAAAAATCAAAGAAACATTTCCTATCCATGCGCATATGTCTGGTGTAGTTTCTGAAAAAATAATAGAAGAAGGAAATCATGTGGATAGAGGGCAAATATTATATAAAATATCAAATTTAAATTCGTTGTGGGCATCTTTTGATGCTTATGAGAATCAAATTTCTTTATTAAAAATTGGACAACATATTAAAATTAAAACGAAAGCATATCCCGAGATGAATTTTGATGCTAAAATTTCATTTATAGATCCAGTTTTAGATACAAATACAAGAACGATAACTGTGAGAGCTGTACTTGTAAATAAAGATAATGTTTTTAAACCTGGAATGTTTATAGAAGGAGTTATTGCGGTAGCAAACCAGGAATCTAATAAAACAATTGCAATACCTAGAAGTGCGGTCTTATGGACCGGAAAACGTTCAATTGTATATGTAAAGGTTAAATCTGATCAACCTGTTTTTGAGATGAGAGAAGTAACACTTGGCACTTCTTATGAGCACGAATATCAAATTTTAGAAGGCATAAAAGAAGGAGAGACAATTGTGACAAACGGAACTTTTACGGTAGACGCTGCGGCTCAATTGCAAGGCAAACGATCTATGATGAATCAGACAGAAACAACTGGTTCATCGGATAAAGAAGAAAGTGAGAAAATAAACCTAACAGGTGATTTTCAAAAAAGGTTTCTTCGGACATTGTCAGTGTATTTTAAGTTAAAAGATGCTTTGGTAAAGAGTGATGCTAAAGAAGCTTCCGTGTTTTCTGAAAAAATGATAGAAGGGCTAGAAGATATAGATACTAAGGAGTTACAAAACGATGTTGGCAAATATTTGAAGGAAGTTTTACTTGTTTTAGAATTAATCAAAGAAAAAGAAAGTCTAGAAGAACAAAGAGATTACTTTATTAGTCTAAATGAAAATTTAGAGAGTATGATTAAAAGAATAGATAGTTTTTCTGAACACATATATATTCAAAAGTGTCCAATGGCGGGCAACAATAAAGGGGCTATTTGGTTAAGTAAGGAAAAAGAAATTAGGAACCCTTATTTTGGAGAAGCAATGCTTACTTGTGGTAGTATAATTGATACCCTAGGAAGAAAATAACTTACTTAGAATAAATATTTTTAAACTCCTAAATGTTAAAATATTAACGTTTTTCTTTCATTGTAGGTGAAAACAACGTATCTTTAATTTAGGGAAATATTGGATTACGTTTTTTATTAGATTACAATCGTTAGTATTGTGGGGTGTTTTTTTAAAAACTCACCTACGATATGTTTTGCTATTGTTGTAAAATTAGATACTAATAAATATTGTGGTCAAAAACGAAAGGGATATGGTAAAAAAACTACTATTTATTACATTTTTAGCCTTACTTTTTTCTTGTAAGGAAACCTCTGTCACTACTATGACCAGTGCTAGTACATTAGCATTGTTAGAAAAATCAAAAGCCATTCAGTTAAGAGCGGAAAGGGTAGAAAAGAATATGCAGAAATGGCAAGATTCTTTAGATAGATTCGATAACAAGACAGTAGAGCAAAGTCCAATTGAGGATGGAGAGTTTGTAAATATTGAGGAATTATCTAATTATTTTGTGTTAGACATGAAATACGCCACCAGCGATAATTTTTTGAAAAAAGCAGTTTATTCTTGTGCTAAGTGTTATGTAAGAGGAGTTGTTGCCAAAGCACTAATTGCAGCTAATAAAGATTTTATGGCAAAAGGATATCGAATTAAGTTGTTTGATTGCTATAGACCGCATAGTGTACAGAAAAAGATGTGGAAAATATTTCCTAATCCTGGGTATGTTGCTGATCCTAAAGGAGGATCAATTCATAATAAGGGAGCTGCCGTAGATATAACCCTTACTGATTTGAAAGGGAATCAACTTGATATGGGTACTAAATTCGATCATTTTGGTAAAGAAGCACATCATTCTTATAAGTCGCTATCTGATGAGGTACTTGCTAATCGTAAACTACTTAAAGAAATTATGGAAAAACATGGTTTCTCTATTATTAGAACAGAATGGTGGCACTATAACTTTAAAAATAAAAAGTTTAAGATTTCTGATTTTAGATGGAAATGTGGTTAAAAATAGGAGTACTTTCTTATTTATAAAAACAATTAAAACCAAGTTTAAAATTATCGATTAAATGGATTTTCATTGATCCAATGAAACCCTCTATTAATCAATAAGAATTCTTCTCGTTCTTTCTTTTTAGCAATAATTTTAAGATTATCACATTTGTAAGTTCCTTCAAAAGTATAGATGCTATCCTTTTTCGTATAAGAAAAACTTCTTATATCTGTGCTATCACTATATGAAATTAGATTTAATGTTTGTGATGTCGAATCTGTTTTTTCTTTAAGTCGAATAAACATTTCATCCATAGTCTGAATATTACTATATCGTTTATCTACTATTAAGCGTTTCCAGCGGATAGTGTCTGTTGTTAATGGAGGTAAAGTGTCATCGTTTTTAATGAATTCTTTTACTTCGTAAATACCAAATAAAGCTGGTTTTGGCGCTTTTTTACCCCACTGTTTTTCTCCTTCAATAGAACCTTCGATATTGGTGTAAAATAGATATCCTATAACTATAATTTTTATTGAAATAGCAGCAATTTGTAGTTTCTTTTTACTAAAATATTGCGGAATATCTTTTTGATTCACCGTTTTGTTTAGAACAAAGAAATTTAGAATGTTTTTAATATCTGGTGCTAATAAAAATAATCCCATTATTGTTAGTAAAGCACTATACAACTTTACAGGAATATCATAACTCATGTTCATCATGAAAACATTGAACATTACACCTATGATCATAAATGAACCCAAAAGTGTAGTTTTTCTAAAAATCAATAATATCCCAGCAATGATTTCTGCATAACCTGAAAATTTCGTATAAGTATCACTATACTCCATAAAATTCCACATTAACCCCATAGGAGATTGATTACCAAAAGGTTTGATGAGGTCTATATTTCGTAACTCCGAAAATTGAAGGGTGAAAGCTTTAGAAAACCCATAAGAAAACATAGTAGCAATTAGGTAATACCTAACAAGGGTTCTTGTGTAAAGTAATAACTTGTTGTAGTTAGATCTTTTTAAATCAATAATGCTCCAGATGATAGTAGCGATAACTGCAATGTATAAGTATACGAATTGAAATACATAATCAGCCGTAGTATCTCCACTTCCCGAAGGTTGCATAGATATTTCATACGTGATATTTAGGATGTTTTTTCCACTCCAAAGACATAACTGCTCAAATCCGTCGTAATAGAAAGAGAAAATATTCCCTAGTCCTGGAATTAAACCTATATAATAGAATGGAAACGGAAAGATGTTTAGAAAGAGATAAACAAAAAAGAATCTAAAAATAATTTTTGTTGATAACTTCCAGTTATCTTGAGTGTTGATATCTTGTGTGACCGGCATTTGATTGATGGTTTGTTATATTACTTTTATAAGACTACAAGTGTAGTTAGATGTTACAAAAAAACAGCATTCGTTTAAAACGAATGCTGTAAGAGCACAATTATAAAATCGGAAAAAATTAGAATTGTTTAATTTTAGTGTGGTAGCTTTAATAGCTTTTTAACTATATGATTTTAATCTATTATAAGTATTTATAAGCTTGTGTTGTTAAAAATTCTTCAAATCTATCAGTGGTAACTAAGTTGTGAAATATCTGGATTGCATTTTGATAATTTTCACTATCAAAAAGATCTTTTCCTGCTTGATCTTCTATGGTTTTCAATTCATCTTCAAAAAGAATATGAAACATATTAGAATTCAGTCTCAATCCATTATCAAGTTTTACTTCGTTTTTGAGCCATTGCCAGATTTGGGTTCTGCTAATTTCTGCGGTAGCGGCATCTTCCATAAGATCGTATAGAGCTACAGCACCATTTCCTCCTAACCAAGTTGCGATATAGTGTATGCCAACATTAATGTTTTCTCGGATTCCCTTTTCTGTTATAGTTCCTTGAGGGGTTTCTAAAAGATCTTCTTCTGTTACAACTACATCTTCTCTTTTTACATCTAATTGATTTGCTTCTTGCATATGCATATCGAAAACACCCATAGCTAATGGTACCAGACCTGGATGTGCTACCCAAGTTCCATCATGACCATTCTTTACTTCACGTTCTTTATCAGCTTTTACTTTGGCAAATGCTTGCTTGTTTCTTTCTTCATCATTTTTGATCGGAATTTGAGCTGCCATACCTCCTATGGCTAATATATTCCTTTTATGACATCGTTGTATTACTCTTTTGCTATAAGCATCCATAAATGGACTTGTCATAGTTACTTGGGCACGATCGGGAACTACAAAACCTTTATGATTTCTTAGTTTTTTGATGTAACTAAATATATAATCCCACCTTCCACAGTTTAATCCAACAATATGTTCTTTTAATGCATAAATGATTTCATCTAATTGAAAACTAGCTGTAATAGTTTCTACTAGCACAGTAACTTTTATAGTTGCATGTTCTAAACCAAGATATTCTTCAGAAAAATCGATCACGTCATTCCACCAGATTGCCTCTGTAAAATGTTCTAGTTTAGGGATGTAATAATAAGGAGCGGTGCCATTTTCTTTTAGTTGTTCGTTGTTATGAAATACATACAATGCAAAATCAAAAAGAGAAGCACTAATTTCCTTGTTTTCTATTAAAAGATGTTTCTCATTAAGGTGTAATCCTCTGGGACGTACAATTAATGTAGCTACTTCTTCATTTAGCTGATACGTTTTATCTTTCTTAGGATTGTAGAACGAAATAGTTTTGTTGACGGCATCCATGAGATTTTTTTGTCCTTGTAAACAGTTTTCCCATAAAGGAGCATTACTGTCTTCAAAATCTGCCATGAATGTTTTTGCACCCGAGTTTAAGGCATTGATGACCATTTTTCTGTCAACAGGACCTGTGATCTCTACTCTTCTATCCAGAAGATCTGCAGGTATTGGAGCTGCGGACCATTCACTATTGCGAATTTCTTTAGTGTTTTCCGGAAATGCTGGAAAAGTTTCTAGATCAAACAGTTGTTGCTGTTGTTCTCTGTTGTTTAAAAGTGCTAATCGTCTTCCGTCAAAACGATTATGCAAAGCTTCAAGAAAAGCTAAAGCACCATCCGTAAGAATCTCTGGATGATAATTTTTCACCTCTTTTGTAAAGCTAATTTTCTGACTTAGGTTTGTTTGAGTTTCCATAACTATATCGTTTGAGTGAACAATATTAAAAAAAAGTTTTTTATAAAACAAGCGAACGTTCGCTAAATGTGAATTTTTTGTTTTTGAAAATATTCGCGAAAATCCCTACTTTTGGCTTTATGGCAATAGCAGAAGAATATATTAGATTGATTTTTGGTCTGAAAATCAAGCAAATACGGACAGATAAAGACTTGTCGCTTTTTGGTTTATCCAAGTTAAGTGGGTTGTCTAAGTCGTACCTTAATGAGATAGAAAAAGGAAAAAAATATCCAAAAACAGATAAGATAATTAAGCTTGCAGAAACCTTAGAGGTGCCTTATGATAGTTTAGTTTCCTTAAAATTAGATAAAAACCTTGCTCCAATTGGAGAAATTTTACAGTCAGGAATTCTTGATGAAATTCCACTAGAGTTATTTGGAATCCAGCAAAGTGACCTTATTGATATTATCGCGAATGCCCCTTCTAAGGTAAATGCATTTATAAGTACTATCATAGAAATTGCTCAGCATTATAATATGAGTAGAGAAGGTTTTTATTTAGCTTCTTTACGATCTTATCAAGAAGCGCATAACAATTTTTTCAAGGATTTAGAAGATACTGCCGTACGATTTGCCAATTCTTATCAATTAGACTTGTCGGGTAATATTGCTGCGTCAGAATTAGAAGAGATTTTGATCGAGGAGTATGGTTATACTATTAATACTGCAGGAATACCGCATCACGAAGAGTTGGATAATCTGAGATCTGTATTTGTACCATCAACAAAAACACTCCTTTTATCAGATAGAGTAGATGAGCCGCAGAAAACATTTATCTATGCAAAGGAGTTGGGGTATCAATATATGGAGATTAAACAGCGACCTTATACTTTTTCTTGGATACGTTATGATAATTTCGAAGAGGTATTGCATAATTTTTATGCTTCTTATTTTGCAGGGGCATTAATTATACCTAGGAATCATTTAAAAGGTCATCTAAAAGATCTTTTTACTGGAAAACGTTTTTCCGAAAAATCTTTTCATAAAATAATGAAGCTGTATAATGCTTCTCCAGAATCCTTTTACCAACGTCTAACTAATATTTTGCCTAAGGATTTTGGAATGCAGAATGTTTTCTTTTTAAGGTTTACTCATAGAAAAGGAATGGAGCGATTTAATTTAGTGAAGGAATTGCATATCACGCATCAACAACAACCTCATGCAAATGAGATTAATGAGCATTACTGTAGGAGATGGATGGCTATTAAAACATTACAACGTACTGCAAGTGATGATCTATCTTATTCTTTCGATATTCAGATTTCTGATTATGCAGATACGGATCAACAATATCTTGTGTTTACGTCTGCTACCAAAGATCCATTTAGAAAAGATTATTATCGTAGTATTGGTATTGGATTTTTAATATCATCTTCTTTGGAGAAAAAAATTGCATTTGTTAATGATTCTAAAATTCCAAAGGTGAAGGTTGGAGTTACTTGCGAATCTTGTTCTATTATGGATTGCGAGGTTAGAAAAGCACCACCAAAGCGATTATTAGCAAAAGAAAAATATAAAAGAACTTCTAGATTGGTAGCCGATATTGTTAAGGAGTATTCGTAATTACAATTAGTTCAATTATTAACGAAAAACGTTATTTAATTTATTTAAATATTGTGATGTAGTCTCTTTTAAATACATTCCCATTGCGATAGCTGTTTTATCTAATAAATTCATTTTGAAAAATGAATAATCAAAATGATATGATTTTCCGCTGGTTAAATCTATACGCTTTTGTGTTAAAATTTCGCATTCAGAACGAGAGATGTTATTTACTCCTCCAGCGTTGATATAATTCCGTAATCGATCTTCGGTATTTGCTAAAGCTTCTTCTAGAATTGATAAACTTGCTGCTGCATCTGCAAGAATTTTTCTTTGCATATTGATATGATCAATTGCTATTTCTTTATCTGATTGTACTTGCTTATCGGTCTTTTGGATGGAATAATAATCCTTATCAATATCACGATTAAATTGTTTAATTGTTTCTAGGTGTATGCTTCCTAGATCTCGCATTGAGGTAATGACAGCTTCAAATTTGTTTTGAAGTAAATTATAGTAATCACGTTCTTTTGCTAAAGTACCTTGATCGTATTTATCTTTTGCAACTAAGAAAAAATCAATGATTCCTTTTTCGATTTCATGATCGATTGCTCTGGTATTGGTAAGTAGCTTAGAAAATGGCTCTGCCTTTGTATTAAATTGTTTTGATAGTATTAATATCTCATCTAATGACTCTTTTCCTGTTTCTTGAAAACGATCATTGTCCAGGTCTATAGGCTGGGATTTAGAATCATTGGCTTTGCTCTTCTTTCCATCTTCTTCAAATAAGTCATCATATAGACTAGGCATACTACTAGTGAAGGTTAAAGTTGGTTTATTTTTTTATGAATCCAAAGATACTATTTTTAGAAAAAGGTTTTAATCATTGGGAATTCAATATTGATATTAAAAACAAACCCCGTTTCAAATTTTTGAAACGGGGTTAAGTATTGTAGCATAAACTAGCTAATTTTATATCTATAGCAATTTGCTATTACATCATTCCTGGCATTCCTCCACCCATTGGTGGCATTCCACCTCCAGCAGGAGCATCTTCTTTGATATCAATTAATGCACATTCCGTAGTAAGGATCATTCCTGAGACAGAAGCTGCATTTTCTAAAGCAATACGAGTCACTTTTTTAGGATCAATGATACCAGCTTTTAGCATATCTACATATGCTTCGGATTTTGCATCATATCCAAAATCGTCTTTGCCTTCTAATACTTTAGAGATTACAACAGATCCTTCTCCACCTGCATTTTCTACAATCGTTCTTAATGGAGCTTCTATAGCACGGTTTACAATTTGTATTCCTGTAGCTTCATCAGCGTTTTCAGTTTTTACTTTTTCTAGAACAGATTTAGCTCTAACTAAAGCAACACCTCCACCAGCAACAATACCTTCTTCTACTGCAGCACGAGTAGCATGAAGTGCATCATCCACACGATCCTTCTTCTCTTTCATTTCTACTTCAGAAGCAGCACCAACATATAAAACAGCAACACCACCAGCTAATTTAGCTAAACGCTCTTGTAGCTTTTCTCTATCGTAATCAGAAGTAGTTGTTTCGATCTGAGATTTGATTTGATTTACTCTGTTTTTGATTAAATCTTCAGCACCAGCTCCGTTTACAACAGTTGTATTGTCTTTATCAATAGCTACTTTTTCTGCAGTACCTAAATGTTCAATAGTTGTGTTTTCTAAAGTAAATCCTCTTTCTTCAGAAATTACAGTACCTCCTGTTAGAATAGCAATATCTTCTAACATAGCTTTACGTCTGTCACCAAAACCGGGAGCTTTTACAGCTGCGATTTTTAATGCGCCACGAAGTTTATTTACAACTAGTGTTGCTAATGCTTCTCCGTCTACATCTTCTGCAATAATTAAAAGAGGCTTCCCTGTTTGAGCAACTGGCTCAAGAACAGGTAATAAATCTTTCATTGCTGATATTTTTTTGTCAAATAAAAGAATATAAGGATTTTCTAAATCTGCAGTCATTTTCTCGCTGTTAGTAACGAAATATGGAGAAAGGTATCCTCTGTCGAACTGCATTCCTTCTACAACATCTACGTGAGTATCTGTTCCTTTAGCTTCTTCTACTGTAATAACTCCTTCTTTTCCTACTTTTCCGAAAGCTTTGGCAATAAGATCTCCAATAGTTTCATCATTGTTAGCAGAAATAGCTGCTACTTGCTTGATTTTGTCCGAAGAGCTTCCCACTTCTTTAGTCTGCTTTTCTAAATCTGCTGTAATTGCTAAAACGGCTTTGTCTATTCCACGTTTTAGATCCATTGGATTAGCTCCAGCAGCTACGTTTTTAAGACCTTCTTTTACGATAGCTTGTGCTAAAACGGTAGCAGTAGTTGTACCGTCTCCAGCAAGATCATTTGTTTTAGAAGCTACTTCTTTTACCATTTGCGCTCCCATATTCTCTAGAGCATCTTCTAATTCTACTTCTTTAGCTACAGAAACACCATCTTTAGTTACCTGAGGAGCACCAAATGATTTACTAATGATTACATTACGACCTTTAGGCCCTAAGGTTACTTTTACTGCATTTGCTAATGCATCTACACCACGTTTGATTCCGTCACGTGCTTCTATATCAAATTTTATGTCTTTAGCCATAATATTTTTAATTTTTTAATCTTGAATTCCTGATTTACTTCAGGGTATCAAAAATTTAGATTTGTGTTTTGATTGAATGTTAAACGATTGCTAGGATATCATCCTCGCGCATTATTAAATAATCGTTACCGTCTAATTTTAATTCAGTACCAGAATATTTTCCATAAAGTACAGTATCACCAACTTTTACGGTCATTTCGTGATCTTTTTTACCGCTACCTACAGCAGCTACTTTACCTTTTTGTTGCTTTTCCTGTGCTGAATCAGGGATGTATAATCCTGATGCCGTTTGCGTTTCCGCTGGAAGTGGCTCAATAACCACACGATCCGAAAGAGGTTTAATATTTACTCCCATTATTATTGGTTTTATATTTTTAAATTAAAATGAATTATTTGATGCTATGCATTTCAGAAATTATGCCAGTGGCTTGATACTGACAAATTGAAACAAAAAATGCCGACTGTATGACAAGTCGGCATTGTATCTTGGTTTCATAAACTGAATTATTCTTCAGGTGTGTCATCCGTTGCAGGAGCAGAAGGTGCATCCTGAATCAATTCTACATCATTCGTGTCTACTGTTGGATCTTGGTTTGTAGCTCCATCCATTAAGTCTACATTAGATAAAAGAATAAGAACTAATAGCAGTGTTGCTAATGCCCAAGTACTTTTATCTAAGAAATCTGTGGTTTTTTTTACACCGCCTAATTGTTGTGTTCCACCTCCACCAAAAGAAGACGATAAACCTCCTCCTTTAGGGTTTTGAACCATAATTACTACTACCAGTAAAAATGACACAACTACGATTAATATTAAAAAGATTGAAAACGTTGTCATTATATATTGTTATTTATTTTCTTGTAATTTTTTTACCGCTCGAATTTGGTCTGCAAAGAAACCACTTTTTTCGGGATTTTTCAAAATTAATATTTTATATGCCTGAATTGCCTTTTTGTATTTTTTTTGAGCTAAATAAACTCTAGCCAAAGTCTCTGTCATTAGCTCGTCTGGAGCTACCATATGTTCATTAGCTAAATTTCGAGATGGGGCATTTTTTTCTGCTGGTTTGATCTTTGGGTTGTTGGCAATAAATTCATCGATAAGGTTAAACTTGTGTTCTTGGTCAGAAGGTTTTTCAATTTCACCTTTTTTATCTTCGGTTTGATTTTTTACTTCAGTTTCTCTGTCAATTGGTTGTATGGACGAAAGTTTTAACCATTCTGCAAAAGAATGCGCTTCTTTTTTATCAAAATCAAATGGTTTATCTATATCCAATTCTTTTTCGGCATCTTTTGCAATTATAGTGTTTTCAGGTTTATTATTTTTTTCTGATTGTTCTATGATTGTTTCTGCAATTGTAATATTATTAGGGGTATCTTCATCTTTATGAGAGAACAAAGATGGGTCAAGTACATCTTCAGCTTCTTCCATATTCATGGATACAGCATCGTCTATGGAGATTCTTTCGAGTACTTTAACTTCTTGCGCGTCTACAACATCGATATCACTATTGATCTTCTTTTCTGTATCAAGTGTTTTGATACTGCTATTAAAGAGCTCAGATGTTATAAAATCAAACAAAACTCCTCTGTCAGTAGTATAAGCTGCTGTAGTTTTTAATTCTTGATTGTATCTGAAGTTTTCATCTTCTTTAAGCCCTTTTAAGAGTAAAGATCTTACAGACTGAAAATAAGGAAACTCTTGAATGATTTTCACTAGATTTTCTGTTTGTTCCTTTTTTATAGATAAAGGGTTTTGAAATAGATATGTAAGTTCTTTGGTATTCAAAAAATAATAATTTAAGGTTTTACCACTTTGCTAATGTAGCATTTAGTATATCCTGAGTAATTCTGTCATAGATTATTTGGACAGCTTCATCTCTAACAGCTGTCTCAGCTTGTGTAGCTGGGTAGTCGAAAAAGAATGAAAAACGTTGTTCTAAATCTTCCTTAGGGTTCTTTATGTCATAAAAACGAACATTTACAGCAATGGTAAGTCTGTTTTGTGCAGCTGTGTTTGCTGATGTTGCATTGGTTGGGGCTACATAATATTGAACAATTTCGCCTTCATAGGCAATATCTCCGTTAGAAGTTACCAGGTCTAGATTAGTTTGATTTAATATCAAATCTTGTAACTGATTGGTAAACGTTTGATCAATTCCAGGGATAATGATTGATGCTTGATTTTGGAAAAAACCTACCTGAAATGTAGTTGCTGTAGTGTTTATTCCACTAAAAGAGTATGCCCCACATCCTTGGATTATAATAATTCCGATGATTGCTACAATGGTATATTTAATTTTGTGTACCAATTTTATATGTTTTTAATGAGTGTTTATTTTTTGTGTTAAAGATCGTATTGTTTAATCTTTCTATATAAGGTGCGCTCACTTATTCCTAATTCTTCTGCCGCCGCTTTCCTTTTTCCGCGATGACGTTCCAGAGATTTTTTAATTAACTCTAATTCTTTATCATGTAAGGAAAGAGTTTCTTCTTCTTCAATTTCCTCTGCAAAATGATATTTGTCTTCGTCTTTTTTAATTGTGTCAGAAGGGGTTATTTGTAAAACTTCTGTTGTTTGCGTTACAGGTTCTTCAAAAGGTGTTTCTTCTTCTTTTTCTTCCCGATAAATCTTTCTAATTAACCCTTCATTTTCTTTCTGTACCTGTTGAGAATTTCCACTTTGCATTAATTCCATCGTCAGCTTTTTGAGATCATTAAGATCGTTTTTCATGTCAAAAAGCACTTTGTATAGTATCTCTCGTTCATTGCTAAAATCACTATCTTTTTTGTCCGAAGATATTATAGCGGGTAAATTACTTCCAATATCAGGTAAATATCCTCGTAATGTGCTAGCGGATATCGTTCTGTTTTGTTCAAGGACTGATATTTGTTCTGCAATGTTGCGTAATTGCCTGATATTACCGCTCCAATGATATTTCTCTAGTAATTGAGCAGCAGCATCTTCTAGTCGAATAGTTGGCATCTTATATTTTGTAGCAAAATCAGAAGCAAATTTTCTGAATAAGAGGTGTATGTCTTGCTCACGATCTCGCAAAGGAGGTAATAGGATCTCTACTGTACTTAGGCGATAATATAGATCTTCCCTAAACTTTTCTTTTTTGATAGCTTCGAACATATTTACATTTGTTGCTGCCACAATTCGTACATCAGTTTTTTGGACTTTAGACGATCCTACTTTAATAAACTCACCATTTTCTAGTACTCTTAATAGTCTTACTTGTGTTGTTAGTGGTAACTCTCCAACTTCATCAAGAAATATAGTTCCACCATCTGCTACTTCAAAATATCCACTTCTGGTTGAGGTAGCTCCGGTAAAGGCTCCTTTTTCATGACCAAATAGTTCACTATCGATTGTTCCTTCTGGAATAGCACCGCAATTGACAGCGATATATTTACCGTGTTTTCGATGTGATAACGAATGAACAATTTTTGGGATACTTTCCTTACCAACACCGCTTTCTCCAGTAACCAGAACCGATATATCCGTAGGAGCTACCTGAATAGCTTTTTCTATGGATCGGTTTAGTTTAGGATCGTTTCCTATAATACCGAATCGCTGTTTTGTGGCTTGAACTGATTCCATGTGATAAACTATATTGGTTGTTTAAATTGTTTTTTTAATTATTGTCAGAGTATTCAACAGCCTCTCCAAGTAGTGTTGCACTGGTACACTCATCAATACGAACCATTACAAAATCTCCAATTTTGTAATTTCCTTTAGGGAAAACGGCGACTATATTCTGAGTATTTCTTCCACTCCAGTGTGCATCGGATTTTTTTGATTCTTTTTCGATTAATATTTCCATAGTTTTACCTAAGAATGCTTCATGTCTTTCAGTACTATGGCGGCGTTGAGCTGTAATAATTTCGTTAAGTCTTCTCTTTTTAGTAGCTTCAGGAACATCATCTTCTAATTTACGACCAGCTAAAGTTCCTGGGCGTTCAGAATAAGCAAACATAAACCCGTATTCGTATTTTACATATTCCATTAAGGATAATGTATCTTGGTGATCTTCCTCGGTTTCCGTAGGAAACCCTGTGATAATATCCTGAGAAATAGCACAATCAGGAATCAACCTTTTAATATTGTCGATTAATTCAAAATATTCTTGACGAGTATGTAAACGATTCATTTCTTTAAGAATGCGATCACTACCACTCTGTATAGGTAAGTGGATATATTTACAAATGTTTTTATGGTTTGCCATTACTTTTATAACATCTAATGTCATATCCTGAGGATTAGATGTAGTAAAACGTAATCTTATTTTAGGATGTTTTTCTGCAACCATATCCAATAACTTAGCAAAATTTACCGCAGTAGCTTTTTGAAAATCACTTGCTTTTTCAAAGTCTTTTTTCAATCCTCCACCGTACCATAGATAGCTATCTACATTTTGACCTAATAGGGTAATTTCTTTGAATTTTTTTGCAGCTAAGTCATCGATTTCTTCCATTATACTTTGTGGATCACGGCTACGTTCTCTACCCCTTGTGAAAGGAACTACACAAAATGTACACATATTATCACAGCCTCTGGTGATAGATACAAATGCAGAAACACCGTTGCTTTGTAAGCGAACAGGAGAAATATCTCCGTATGTTTCTTCTTTAGAGAGTATTACATTCACTGCGTTACGCCCTGCGTCTACTTCTTCAATGAGATTAGGAAGGTCTTTATATGCATCCGGACCAACTACAAGGTCTACAATTTTTTCTTCCTCTAGGAATTTACTTTTAAGACGTTCTGCCATGCATCCGAGAACACCTACTTTCATTTTTGGGTTAATTCTTTTTACAGCATTATATTTTTCCAGACGTTTTCTTACCGTAAGTTCTGCTTTTTCGCGAATAGAGCAAGTGTTTACAAGGACCAAATCAGCATCTTCAAGCTTTTGGGTAGTATTAAATCCTTCTTTTGCTAAAATTGAAGCAACAATTTCACTATCACTAAAATTCATTTGACACCCATAGCTTTCAATAAAAAGCTTCCTAGTGTTTCCTTCTTTATTATCTAAAGACAATGCCTGTCCTTGAATGTTCTCGTCAATAATCTTCTCCATGTATAATAATGTCCTTGCTGATTTAACTCAAATAGTGTGCAAAGATACTCTTTAAAACGATATATGACAAAGTGGCAGTGTTATATTTGTTTAAATATTTATATTTGAGATAACTAATTAACTAAATCCATACGCATTATGAATTCCAACCAGCTCTTTGAAAAAATAGAAAACAGTAATTCTGTCGATTTTGGAAATATTTTTAATAATAGTATAGAGCTTTTTAAGAAAGTCTGGTTGCAGGGCTTTGTTCATTTGTTAATTTCTTTGGTTATAATGATCCCTTTACTTATTGTGATTTATATACCTCTTTTTGCAATAATTGGAGTGGCTGGATTAGAAAATAGTTATGGAGATTATGGGTATGTTCAAGAAGACTTGTCTATAGGTATGGGAATTTTGTTTGTAATATTAGTTATTATAGTATCTATGGTAGCCTCTGCGTTTCAATTAGCTATAACTGCTCATTTTTATAGGGTTTGTAAACAGGTGGATATGGGGCTTCCCCAGACCACCAGTTATTTTATGTTTTTTAAAGGTAAATATTTAGGTAAAATATTTACGTTAGCGATAGCAACTTTTGGGATTGCGTTATTAGCAGCATCTCTATGCTATCTCCCTCTTTTTTATGTTATAGTTCCTTTGCAATTGTTAGGGGTTATTTTTGCTTTTCATCCAGATGTCAGTGCTTCTGATTTAATCAAGGCAAGTTTTAAATTCGGAAATAAAATTTGGTTAATCGCTTTCGGATTGATTTTTATTTCATCAATGTTAGCACAAATAGTAGGAATGATATTGTGTTTTATAGGAGTTTTCTTTACGGCTTCTTTTGTCTACTTGCCTATATATTATTTATATAAAGACGGTATAGGTTTTGAAAATGAAAATGAATCTGAAAGCTGGAACGTAATTGTAGAATAATAAATAAAACAAAACCTGCTAATCTGCAGGTTTTTTTATGATAATTTCTGAGAAAAAATTTTGATCTCGAAAAATTGGTATACTTTTGTTCTCAGAAAAAAGCCCTCGTGGCTGGGTAACTACCAACTAAAAATGTTTATTAGAGATTCCATCTGTAAACTAATAGACATTAATTATCAACAGATGAAAAAAAAGGATTATGGCTAAGAATTTAGTGATTGTGGAGTCACCAGCTAAGGCAAAGACAATAGAAAAGTTTCTAGGAAAAGACTATAAAGTAGCTTCTAGTTTCGGACATATTGCTGATTTGCCGGCAAAAGAACTTGGAGTAGATGTAGAAGAAGGTTTTAAACCTAAGTATATTGTCTCCAAGGATAAGAAAGATGTGGTTAAGAAATTAAAAGATCTTTCTAAGAAGGCCGAGATGGTTTGGTTGGCGAGTGATGAAGATCGAGAAGGAGAAGCTATTGCTTGGCACTTAGCAGAGGAGTTGAAGTTGGATAAAGAGAGAACCCGTCGTATTGTTTTTCATGAGATTACTAAAAAAGCTATACTTAAAGCAATAGAGAATCCAAGGAGTATAGATTATAATCTGGTAAATGCACAGCAAGCCAGAAGAGTACTGGATAGGTTAGTAGGATATGAGTTATCTCCCGTATTATGGAGAAAAGTAAAGGGAGGGTTATCTGCTGGTAGAGTGCAATCGGTATCAGTTCGTTTAATCGTAGAGAGAGAACGTGATATACTTGGTTTTACACCTATAGCTTCATATCGTATTGATGCTGAGTTTTCTAATGAAAAAGGAAAGTCTTTTAAAGCAAAATTACCTAAGAACTTTAAAACAAAAGCTGAAGCTGAAGCATTTTTACAAAAAAATCTTGGAGCAGGATTTCAAGTCGCAGATCTTACTACAAAACCGGCAAAAAAATCTCCAGCTCCCCCATTTACAACATCTACACTACAACAGGAGGCTTCGAGAAAACTATATTTTTCTGTTAGTAAGACAATGACCATGGCGCAACGTCTGTACGAAGCAGGATTGATTACATATATGAGAACGGATAGTGTTAACCTGTCTACCGAAGCCCAGAATAGTGCAAAAGCAGAAATAATTTCTGCATATGGAGATGAGTATAGTAATCCTAAGCAATATAAAGGTAAATCAAAAGGTGCTCAAGAAGCTCACGAAGCGATAAGACCTACAGATTTTGCCAGGCATACAGTTCCTGTTGATCATGATCAACAACGCTTGTATGAATTAATTTGGAAAAGAGCGATCGCTTCACAGATGAGTGATGCTAAATTAGAAAGAACCAATGTTAAAATTGGATCGACTTCACATAATGAGCAATTCGTTGCAAATGGAGAGGTGATAAAATTTGAAGGTTTTCTAAAAGTTTATTTAGAGGGCAATGATGATGAAGATGAAGAACAAAGTGGAATTCTTCCTGCAATGAAGGTGGGAGAGAGTTTGTTTAATAATTATGTAACCGCTACCGAAAGGTTTACAAGACCGCCAAGCAGGTATTCAGAAGCAGCTTTGGTTAAGAAGTTAGAAGAATTAGGTATTGGTCGTCCATCTACATATGCGCCAACAATTTCTACTATTCAAAATAGAAACTATATAGAGAAAGGTTCTAAAGAAGGAGAAGAACGAGGATATGTACAGATTACGCTTTCTGGAGATGCCATTAAAGAAAAAAATCTAAAGGAAAAAGTTGGTAGTGATAAAGGAAAATTAATTCCAACTGATGTAGGTATGGTAGTTAATGACTTTTTAGTAAATCATTTTTCCTCTATTTTAGATTATAATTTTACTGCAAAAGTAGAACAGGACTTTGATGAAATTGCTGAAGGTCAAGAGGACTGGACACATGTGATGAAGGAGTTTTATGATGAGTTTCATCCTAGAGTGGAGGATGTTGCTCAGAATGCGGAACGTGAAGTAGGAGAAAGAATTTTGGGAGAAGATCCAGAATCAGGAAAACCAGTAAGTGTTCGTTTAGGTAAATTTGGCCCTATGGTGCAGATTGGTACGGCAGAAGATGAGGATAAGCCTAGGTTTGCTAGTTTGGCTCCGGGACAAACATTAAGTAGTGTTACTTTTGAAGAGGCAATGGATTTGTTTCAATTACCAAAGGAACTTGGAGATTATAAGGGAGAAACAGTTACTGTTAATAATGGACGTTTTGGACCTTATGTGAAATTTGGAGCTAAATTTGTTTCTTTAGATAAAGGAGAAGATCCATTAAGTACTTCTCTAGAGAGAGCAATAGAGCTTATTGATGCAAAGGAGAAAGCAGATGCTCCTATATATACCTATGAAGATTTACCAGTACAGAAAGGTACAGGTAGATTTGGTCCATTTATTAAATGGAAAGGTATGTTTATTAATGTGAATAAAAAATATGACTTTGATAATCTTTCTGATGAAGATATAATTCAGCTTATTGAAGAAAAGAAACAAAAAGAGATAGATAAAGTAATTCACAATTGGGAAGAAGAAGGTATCAGGGTTGAGAAAGCAAGATGGGGCCGAAGTAATATAATAAAAGGTAAAACTAAAATTGAATTACCTAAAACCGTGGATGCTACTAAGCTTACTTTAGAGAAAGTGAAAGATCTTATTGAAAAGAATGCTCCAAAGAAAAAGACAGCAAAGAAAAAAACTACAAAAAAGACTACTAAAAAGAAATAAGCTTAAAATATGTCGTTAGAATTCCTTTCGCCGGTTAGCGAAATAGTAGCTGCGCATGTTGCTTTGCTTCCAGATCAAGCACTTGGAAAAGAAATTAAGATCCATACCTCCGAGTATGGAGTGCCAGAGTTAGATAAGGTGAACATTGCAATAATTGGTGTTAGAGAAAATAGGAATGATATTAATTTTTTAGGAGAGGATCTTTATTTTGATACCATTCGTAAATCTTTATATGATCTTTTCCCAGGCAACTGGGATACTTCGATTGTAGATCTTGGAGATATTATTCCTGGAGAAGAGGTTAGTGATACCTATTTTTTAATGAAAGATGTTCTTTCAATGCTACTTCAAAAAAATGTTACACCTCTAATTATTGGAGGAAGTCAAGATCTGGTGTATGGTCAATATCGTGCTTTCGATATTTTAGAAAGGATGGTTAACTTAGTAAATGTAGATAGTAGATTTGATTTAGGAAATACTTCTCAACCGATAAAAAATAATTCTTTCGTTGGTAAAATTATTGTAGAGCAACCATATAATCTTTTTAATTATAGTAACATTGGGTATCAAACTTATTTTAATTCTCAAGAAGAGATAGATCTTATCGAAAAGCTATATTTCGATGCCTATAGATTAGGAGAGGTTACTCATGATGTTACTATTGTTGAGCCAATTATGAGAGATGCTGATATTGTAGCTATTGATCTTGGCGCGATGAGTTCTACCTGTCTTGACTATAAATACGCTTCTCCAAATGGATTTAATGGAAGAGAGATTTGTGCTATAGCAAGATATGCAGGTATTAGCGATAAAGTAAAAAGTTTTGGAGTGTATGAATTTAAAAATTTTAAACATGAAGAAACCACAGCTTTATTAATTGCTCAAATATTATGGTATTTTATTGAAGGAGTTAATTATAGGTCTAACGAACTGGATATTAAGAATCAAGCAGGAACGCTTCATTATAATGTTCCAATAGAAGACGAGGTTCTTTCATTTTATAAGAGTCCTAAAACAGAAAGATGGTGGATAGAAATACCATTTATTTCATCTGGAAATAATAAATTGAAAAGACACACGTTATTACCTTGCACATACAACGATTATGAGCGTGCTTGTAATCAAGAAATACCTGAAAGATGGTATAAGGCAAAACGAAAAAACGAAGTTTAACATTTTTATTAGGGAGATTTAAGGTTTTTTTTAGAAAAAAATTGTTTTTCTGGAAATAAATAAATAGGTTTACGACCTTAAATCTCAAAGATCTTAACCTAAAACACGTTATGAAGAAATTTGTATCACTCTTTGCTATTGTAGCAATGCTCTATAGTTGTGGTGGAGGAAACCGCGGAGAACTAGTCGGAGTAAAGGGTAAAAAATGGCATCCAGAGAAACCTTATGGAATGGCCCTCATCCCCGGAGGATCGTTTATCATGGGTAAATCTGATGATGACAAAGCTGCATTGGCTAATGCACCTACGAAAACAGTTACTGTTCGTTCTTTCTACATGGACGAAACTGAAGTTACTAACAGTGAATATAGACAATTTGTTCGCTGGGTTCGTGATTCTACAATCAGAATGAAGTTAGCTATCATGGCTGATGATTTGGGTAAAACCCCAGGTGATGATGGTATCGGAGAATATGCTTTCCTTGATGCGAACACAGAAGATATGTCTGTTTATGAAAAATATGTATACGACAATTATAGTGGAACAGGTGAGACTGGTTACGAAGGTCGTAAACTTAATAAAGATATAGACATCGAATGGGATACGGAAGATTATCCTGATGAGTTTTATACAGAAGTTATGGATTCTTTATACATTCCTTTAGAAGAATCTTATAACGGTAGACGAACATTTGATGTGCAGAATTTTAAATTCAGGTTTACTTGGATGGATATTCAAGCTGCTGCTCGTGCTAAGAAGGGAAGAAGAAAAGATTTTGTTAAGGAAACAGTAATCGAAGTATACCCTGATACGACAGTATGGATTAAAGATTTTAATTATTCTTATAATGAACCAATGCATAATGATTATTTCTGGCATAGTTCGTATGATGATTATCCAGTAGTTGGAGTTTCTTGGGAACAAGCAAAAGCTTTTTGTACTTGGAGAACTATCGAAAAAAATTCTTATCAGAAAAAACGTAACAAGGAATTCGTAAATTATTTTAGATTACCTACAGAGGCTGAGTGGGAATACGCAGCTAGAGGTGGTCTAGAATCAGGAACATATCCTTGGGGAGGTCCATATGCGCTAAATGATAGAGGTTGTTTCTTAGCGAACTTTAAACCTTTACGTGGTAATTATGCTGCGGATAACTTCCTTTATACGGTAGAAGCTAAAACATTTGAGCCTAATGATTATAACCTATATAATATGGCTGGAAATGTTTCAGAATGGGTGCAGTCTTCTTATGATCCTGCAGCCTATGAATATGTATCATCAATGAACCCGAATGTTAATGATGATCAGAACAAACGAAAAGTTGTACGTGGTGGATCTTGGAAAGATGTTGCTTATTTCCTACAGGTAAGTACGAGAGATTACGAATACGCGGATTCAGCTAGAAGTTATATTGGATTCAGAACGGTACAGGATTATATGGGTACTGACGTTACTGGAGAAGATAATACCCAAAATCAGAATTAGAATAAGTCCCAAAATTTATCTATCAACCTTAATTACTAACCCTTTTTTAATTTAATATTTAAAAAATTTAAAAAACTAAACACATTTATTATGGCAAATTCAAAATCAAGCAAGAAGTTAATGAACATGGTATACGGTCTCGGAGCGGCTGTAGTAATCCTTGGAGCTTTATTTAAAATTATGCACTGGCCTTTTGGAAACGAGATGCTTATCATTGGTCTAATTACAGAAGCACTTGTATTTACAGTTTCTGCATTCGAACCAGTAGATGATGAGTTAGATTGGTCTCTAGTATATCCAGAGTTAGCTGGTGGAAGTAAAAGAGATAAGAAAGAAGCTCAAACTCCTGAAGGTTTATTATCTAAAAAATTAGATGATATGCTTAAAGAGGCTAGATTAGATACAAATTTAATGAATAGTCTTGGAGAAAGTATCCGTAACTTCGAAGGTGCTGCTAAAGGTATTGCACCTAGTGTTGATGCTATCCAAGGAACTAAAAAATATAGTGAAGAAATGGCCGCTGCTGCCACTCACTTAGAATCTTTGAACAGCTTGTACAAAGTACAATTAGAATCTTCTGCAAAACAAGCTGAAGCTAATGCTGCAATTGCTGATAACGCTAAAGCGCTTGAAGAGCAAATGAAGAGCTTGTCTAGTAACCTGTCTTCTCTTAATGGAGTATATGGTGGTATGTTAAGTGCTATGAACAGAAACTAGTATTTAACTTAATTTAAAAAATAACTACCAAAATATAGAAATATGGCAGGAGGAAAATTATCACCAAGGCAGAAGATGATCAATCTTATGTACTTGGTATTTATAGCGATGATGGCATTAAATATGTCAAAAGAAGTATTATCTGCATTCGGTTTAATGAATGAAAAACTTACAGCAGCTAATACTATTGCTACTGAACGTAATTCAGCATTTATGACTGGATTAGCGGACAAAGTTTCGGAACAACCGGAAAAATATACACCACTTAAGCAGAAGGCTGATGAAATCAGTACTTATTCTAACGAATTTAATGCATATGTGGAACAATTAAAGTCTGAGTTATTAGAAACAGCTGATGATCCAACAGATTACGAGACAATGGATAAGCCTGATGCTTTAGATACTAAATTCTTTGAAGGAGGTAAAACTTCAGCAGCTGCGTCGGAGTTCCTTGAAAAAATCAAGACATATAGAGAAGGAGTTGTTACAGCTATCCGTTCTGTAAAAGAAGTTGATGGTCAAGTAGCAACTGATGTTGAGAAAGCTTTCTCTACAGAAGATGTAGAAAACAGAGATAAGGTAAAAGTAGACTGGTTGAAATATAACTTCGAAGGTTTTCCTTTAGTAGCTTCTCTTACTAAATTAACTCAAATGCAAGCTGATGTTAAAACTACAGAAAGTAAAGTGTTATCTGCTTTATTAGCTGGACAGCAAGCTTCTGAATTATCGTTTAGTAATTATGAAGCGATAGTTGTTCCGGATAAAACTGCTTTCTTTAGTGGAGAGAAATTTAAGGGACGTATTGTTCTTGGTCGTTTTGACGCTACATTAAAGCCAACGAAAGTAATGGTTAATGGTAAGGAGCAAACTGAAGTTCAGAACGGTCAGATTATGTTAGATTTCCCAGCTGGAAATGTTGGAGAAAGAAAAATAGACGGTGTACTTGAGTTTAAAGAAGGTGATTCTATCATACCAATTAAGATTCAAAGTACTTATGCTGTTATCCCAAAACCAAATTCTGCTGTAATTTCAGCTGATAAAATGAATGTGGTATATAGAGGAGTTCAGAATCCTATGACGATTTCTATTCCTGGAGTTCCTGCAGTTAGTGCAAGTGCACCTGGTCTAAAGAAAAGCGGTGGAGCAGGTAAATATGTAATGAATGTTACTACAGTTAAAGCAAGAGAAGTTGCTATCAAAGTAAGTGGTAAACTTCCAAATGGAACTACTGTTAGTGATAGTAAGAAATTTAGAATTAAAGATATCCCAAGACCTGTAGGTACTGCAAGAGGTGAAGATGGAAGTATTAAAATGTCCAAAAGTGGTTTAGAGAAAGCTTCTATTGGAGCAATACTACCGGATTTCGATTTTGATATTAAGTTAGACGTAACTAGCTTTAAGTTTAAAGTAAGTGGTCAGCCTACTATTAATGTAAGAGGACGTAGATTGGATTCAAGAGCAAAATCTGCACTTAAGAAAGCAAAGAGAGGATCTACAGTTCAGGTAATGGATATCAAAGCTCAGTTAAAAACGAATAAGGGATATAAATTGAAAAAAATATCTCCAGTTGTCATTGAGTTAACGAACTAAAATAAACTAATGATTATGAATTTGAAAAATTTGTTATTAACCGTTTTTGGCCTATTCGTGACGTTGTTTTCGTTTGGTCAAGCCAATATTTTGAATGCTGATAGTCCAGAAGATATTGGGAAAAAAACAATCGAACAGATTCAAGCGGATAATGACCTTCCGTTGGAATATGGTTATGTTGACAAACGTGATGTACTTTGGGCAAAAACTACTTGGGAGACAATCGATCTTGATGAGCGTATAAATTTCCCATTATATTATCCTATAGATACGGTTAATATTGGTGCTGATAGACGTGCATTATATGATGTACTGTTGTCAAATGTTAAGAATGGTAAAATCCAAAAAATTTACGCAGATTCATATTTTACAGAGACACGTACATTAAGTGATCTTGATGGTACTTTGTCTAAAATAGATACGTTAGATTTAGGGTATGAGCAGTTTAATGCTGGTGAGCCTGTAGATCCTCAATATATTGAGGTAACTACAATTAGTGCTGCTGACATTTCGGAATATAAGATCAGAGGATACTGGTATTTTGATAAGCGTCAGGGAGAATTAAGATATAGGCTACTTGGTATTGCTCCAGTTGCACCGGATGTAAACTTTATTAATGATGATGAGCCTGATATGGTTCCGTTATTTTGGGTTTGGTATCCTGATGTAAGAGAGATACTTCATAATGCGAAGGCTTTTAATAGGAAGAATACCTCAATGCCTTTTACTTATGATCACGTACTTAATGCAAGACGATTTAATTCGGTAATTTACAAGGAAGATAACATTCAAGGTGACCGAGAGGTAAATGATTATATCATTGACAATGCTTTGATGCAGTTATTGGAAAGTGAAAGAATTAAAGAAAGTATCAGAAATTTTGAAATGGATATGTGGAGTTACTAAACTCTATAGTTTCTAATATAATATATAAACGCCCAACTTTTGTTGGGCGTTTTGTTATTTTTATTCTATGGTAGATTATATAGTTGTTGGATTCGGACTAGCTGGGTTATCATTTGTTAATAAGTTAGAAGATAATAATAAGTCATATTTGGTTTATGAGAATAGCTCAGAACAATCTTCTAGGGTTGCTGGGGGATTGTTTAACCCAGTAATTCTTAAGCGATTTACTCCAGCTTGGTTGGCTTCGGAACAACTACAGTTGGCAATGAATGTTTATAAAAATATAGAGAGTAAATTAGATGTGCCTCTAATTTCTATGTTTCCAATTTTGAGACGATTTAATGATATTGAAGAACAAAATTTATGGTTTGAAGCTTGCGATAAACCATCATTAACAAGGTTTCTTTCTTCTGATTTAATTAAAAACCAAAATAAGGCTTTAGATATACCATTTCATTTTGGGGAAGTAAAACATGCTGGAAAAATTGATGTTAGTACGATGTTACGGTTGTATTTATCTTATATAGAAAGCAAGAATTCTTTGGTTACGGAGTCTTTTGAGTATGATAAACTAGTAGTCAAAGAGGATTTCATAGAGTGTAAAGGAGTAAAGGCTAAAAACATTCTATTTTCTGAAGGGTATGGTCTTAGAAATAATCCGTTCTTTAATTATTTACCGTTACAAGGAAATAAAGGGGAGTATATTATAATTAAATCAGAAGAACTAAAACTTAATGAAGCAGTAAAATCATCTATATTTATTATTCCGTTAGGAGATAATTTGTATAAGGTTGGAGCTACCTATAACAATCAAGATAAGACTCCTGATATTACAGTTTCTGCTAAGAAAAGTTTAGAAAAAAAGTTAAGTCGTTTCTTAAAAGTAGCGTATAAAGTTGTTGATCAAGTAGCCGGTATAAGACCAACAACTAGAGATAGAAGGCCTTTTATAGGTACGCATCCAGTATATAAAAACCTTCACATAATAAATGGTTTAGGGAGTCGTGGTATATTGATTGGACCTTATGTGACAGAAAAGTTATATGCCAGTATAGAAAAAGGAGTTACTTTAGAGAAAGAAATTGATATTAATCGCTATTTTGAATTAAGATAAGTTTTTCTTTTTGCCATAATGCATAAAAAGATTAATCCAAATGTTTCTTGATAACCTAAGAATTATAGGAAAGAAGAATATTAGTGTTCCTACGATTACAAAGAAGCTATTTAACAAATTAAGTTCTAGAAATAAGTTGCCAATCACAAACGCCGCAACTGCAAATGCGATGCCAACACCATAGCTTACATACATAGCGCCATAAAAGAAAGATGGTTCTATCTTGTATTTTGTGTTACAGTGACTACAACGTTCGTGCATTTGAAAGATTTTTCCAAGTTTGTATGGATTATTATCCTTATACATACTTTCTTTTTGACATACTGGACATGTCCCTGTAAAAATGCTGTAGATTTTAGTTCCTTTTAAGAAGCTCATAGTACTTTTATTCTATTACAAAATTAATCATCTTTGCACAAAAGATTCAAAAGCTGATGTTAAACATACATAACCTTTCAATTTCGTTTGGAGGAGAATATCTTTTCGAAGAAATCGCCTTTAGATTAAATGCCGGAGATAGAGCTGGATTAGTAGGAAAAAATGGTGCAGGGAAATCCACAATGCTTAAAATTTTATCCAAAGAACAAGAACCAGATTCTGGTCAGATAGCGATGGATAAAGAAATAAAAATTGGTTTTCTAAAGCAGGATATTGATTTTGTTTTAGGGAGAACAGTACTGGAAGAGTCGTATGAAGCCTTCACAGAAATCAAGAAGATTGAAAGAGAAATAGATAAGATTAATACTCAACTAGCAGAACGTACGGATTATGAAAGTGAGAGTTATAATCAATTGATAACAGATCTAAGTGATTATACGCATCAATATGAAATTCTAGGTGGATATAATTATCAAGGAGAAACCGAACGCGTATTGCAAGGTTTAGGGTTTGTAAGGGAGGATTTTGGTAAACTAACAGATACTTTTTCTGGAGGTTGGCGTATGAGAATTGAACTGGCAAAGTTGTTATTGCAAAATAATGATGTACTCCTGTTGGATGAGCCTACTAACCATTTAGATATTGAGTCTATTATATGGTTAGAAGGTTTTCTGAAAAACTATGTAGGAGTAGTAGTTATAGTTTCTCATGATAAAATGTTTTTGGATAATGTTACTAATAGAACTATAGAAATATCATTAGGTCGAATTTATGACTATAATAAACCGTATTCTAAGTATTTAGTGCTTCGTAAGGAAATAAGAGATCAGCAATTAGCAACACAAAAAAATCAATCTAAACAGATTGAACAGACCGAAAAGCTTATCGAAAAATTTAGAGCGAAAGCCTCAAAAGCCTCTATGGCGCAATCGCTTATTAAGAAATTGGATAAAGTAGAACGTATTGAAGTAGACGAAGACGATAATGCAGTAATGAACATCAGTTTTCCTATAAGTGTGCAGCCAGGTAAAGTAGTTATAGAGGCTGAGAAAGTTGGTAAAAACTATGGAGAAAAGGAGATTCTAAAAGATATTGATTTGTTAGTAGAACGCGGTTCTAAAACAGCTTTTGTGGGCCAGAATGGGCAAGGAAAATCTACATTAGCTAAAATTATAATAGATGAGATATCACATATAGGTAATCTGAAACTAGGTCATAATGTACAGATAGGATATTTTGCACAGAATCAATCAGAATATCTCGATGGTGAATTAACAATTCATGATACTATGATTAATGCTGCAAATGAGAAAACCCGAAGTAAAGTGAGGGATATGCTAGGAGCATTTTTATTTAGAGGAGATGAAGTGGAGAAAAAGGTAAAGGTGCTTTCTGGTGGTGAGCGTAATCGATTGGCTTTGTGTAAGATGCTTTTAGAACCTTTTAATGTATTGGTTATGGATGAGCCTACTAACCATTTAGATATTAAATCCAAAAACATATTAAAAGAAGCTTTAAAAAGTTTCGAAGGGACTTTGATTTTAGTGTCTCACGATAGAGATTTTCTTCAGGGATTAACCAATACCGTGTATGAATTTAGGAATAAGCAGATAAAAGAATATCTAGGAGATATTGATTATTATTTAGAACAAAGAAGGGTAGATGATCTACGCGATATAGAAAAGAAAGATAAACAAGCTAAATCTATTTCAGATACAAAAGAAACTGCTAAGCAATCTTATGAGAGTCAGAAAAAGTTAAAATCATTAAATAATAAGCTTAGTAATATAGAATCTAAGATCAACAAACTAGAAAAAGAAATAAAAGAAATAGACGTAGAGTTAGCGATTAATTATGATCAAACCATTGCACAACCAGATTTTTTTGACAAATATCAAGCAAAAAAAGAAAATTTAGCTTCATTGATGGAAAATTGGGAAACATTACAGGAAGAAATTGATAAATTATCTTAGCTCCTGTTTGGGGTGTTTAATTTACAGAATGTGTAAAAATAAAACCCTAAAATTATAATTCTGATAGTACAAGGTCACTTTTTTTAAACATACTTAAATTAACGTATGTTACCTAAATGTTAAGATAGAATGAACCTTATAATTGATGATAATTTTTGTCGTTTGTATCAGGTACAACTGAATATTTATAGATATTTTTGTACTCGTAAACTAAAGTATACAATGTATGAATGATACAAAAGCCATTGATTTAAATGCACATGCGTTATCTTGGGTAGGGAAAATCCATTATGATTTTGGGTTTCTGGTTCAGAAAGCGTTTGGTGAAAATGGATTGGATTTATCAAAAGAACAATGGAGTGTTTTGAAGCGTCTAAGAGTTAATGATGGGCAATCTCAAAATGATTTAGCATTTATTACGCATCGTGATAAGACCTCTATGACAAGATTGGTAAATACAATGGAGAGTAAGAATCTTGTGGTAAGAAAGAGCGATGAGAATGATAGAAGAGTAAATAGAATTTTCCTCACAGATTATGGAAAAGAAGTTATCGAAAAGGTAACTCCAATTATGTACGATTTGATACCAGCTGTTCAAGAAAGTTTGAGTAATGAAGAAATCGAAAATTTGATTGGCACACTTAAGAAAATAAAAGCTAAAATCGCTGAAATAGCAGATTAACATAAATAAATCTTAAATAAGATTAAAAAGACATTTAAAATTTTTAGATGTCTTTTTTGGTTTTTACAAGGTGGTTGTTTTTTATGAGTTCTTTAACTGCAACACACGTTTGTTGTTGATAGTTTTGTGCAGCTTTTCATGTTAGAAGTCTAAACAAATTATTGTGTATGAGAAACGTAATACTTTCTATCCTTGGATTATTACTAATTGCCGGAGCTTTATTTGGAGCTAAAAAACTTATTGATAGTAAGAAGAGAGTAAAGCCCAAATCCGCTAAGGTTATTAAAACTGTTTTTGTAGATACTATTAAGAATGGTACTGTTCCAATTAAGATTACTGCCAATGGTAATCTTATTGCTAAGAGACGATTAGAATTGTTTTCTGAAGTGCAAGGAGTTTTTAAAGGAGGCACCAAACTCTTTAAAACAGGTCAACAATATCAAAAAGGACAAACATTAATAAGTATAGATGCCTCAGAGTATTACGCATCTGTACAATCGGCTAAGAGTAATTTATATAACTTAATTACTTCAATAATGCCTGATTTACGTCTGGATTACCCTGATATATTTGATAAATGGCAAAATTACCTTACTAACTTTGATATAAATAAAGTAACTCCAGAGCTACCAGAAACTACTTCCGAAAAAGAAAAATATTTTATTACTGGTAGAAATATTTATACCACATATTATAATGTAAAAAATCTGGAACAGCGATTGTCTAAATATAGAATTTCGGCTCCGTTTTCTGGAGTACTTACAGAAGCTTTGGTTACAGAAGGAACTTTAATTCGTCAAGGCCAAAAACTGGGAGAGTTCATAGATACTAGCGCTTATGAAATTGAAGTAGCCATAGGGAAAGAATATTCAGATTTATTAAAAATAGGAGAATCAGTAGAACTTTCCGATCTTAATAAATCTAAATTCTATACAGGTATAGTCAGTAGGATAAACGGAAGTGTAGATCAGGCTACTCAAACGATAACCACTTTTATAGAGGTTAAAGATCCGTCTTTAAAAGAAGGAATGTATTTAGAAGCAAATCTTAATGCCAGAAAAGCAGAGAATGCAATAGAAATTGATCGAAATTTACTTCAACAAGGAGATAAGATTTTTGTGGTTAGAGATAGTATTTTAGATATTATCGATGTAAGACCAGTTTATTTTTCTGACAAAAAAGTGATCTTAACTGGAGTTCCTAATGGAGATGTAATCCTTAATAAACCTGTTCCTGGAGCGTATGCAGGAATGCTAGTGAAAATATATCAAGGCAAATCTAGAAATTCTTCAGCTGCGGATAATAACGTGATTAGTACCAATTCAAAATAGTAGTTATGCGTAAAATAATCTCTTATTTTATTAGGTACCACGTTGCCGTAGATGTAATTGTAATTGCTTTTATTGCATTCGGAATTTTTGGAGCAATATCGCTTAAGTCATCATTTTTTCCACTTACAGATTCTAAAAACATTAATATAAGTGTTGTTTATCCTGGTGCTTCTCCACTAGAGATAGAAGAAGGTATTATACTTAAAGTAGAAGATAATCTTAAGGGTTTGGAAGGGGTAGAACGAGTAACTTCGACTTCTAGAGAAAATAGCGGAAACATTAATGTTGAAATCGAAAAAGGAAAAGATATCGATTTTATGTTGCTCGAAGTTAAAAATGCGGTAGATAGAGTGCCTTCATTTCCAACAGGAATGGAGCCTATTGTAACCTCTAAACAAGAAGCAATTAGGCCTACTATAGATTTTGCAATAAGTGGTACAGATATACCTTTGGTTACTTTAAAACAGATTGCAAGACAAATCGAAAATGATCTTAGAGCAATAGATGGTATTTCGCAAATAAGTATAAGCGGTTATCCTGATGAAGAAATTGAAATTGCGGTAAATGAAAATAACCTACTAGCTTTTAGACTTAGTTTTAATGAAGTAGCACAGGCAGTAAGTCAGGCTAATATATTAACTACCGGAGGTACTATTAAGACGAATGCAGAAGAATATCTTATCCGTGCAAATAATCGATCCTATTATGCCAATGAACTCTCTAACTTAATTATACGTGCAGATGCATCGGGACGAACAATAAGGCTTAAGGATGTTGCAGAGATTAGGGATCGTTTTTCAGAATCACCAAATGCATCATATTTTAATGGAAATCTCTCTGTTAATGTACAGATAACAAGTACCAATACAGAAGATTTGATCTCATCGGCAGAGAAGACAAAAGCGTATATAGAAGAATTTAATCAGAAATATAACAACGTAACACTTAATGTAATTAGTGATCGTTCTATTACGTTGGTACAGCGTACCAAATTGCTTACAGAAAATGCGATTATAGGAATGATCCTGGTACTTATATTTTTATCATTATTTCTTAATACTCGTTTAGCATTTTGGGTGGCATTTGGACTACCAATTGCTTTTTTAGGAATGTTCGTGTTAGCAGGATATTTTGATGTTACCATTAATGTTTTATCTCTTTTTGGGATGATCATTGTTATTGGTATTCTAGTAGATGATGGTATTGTAATTGCCGAAAATATTTATCAACATTACGAAAAAGGAAAAAGCCCTGTTCAGGCTGCGATTGATGGAACAATGGAGGTAATTCCTCCGATAGTATCTGCAATTTTAACTACGATAATAGCTTTTGGGATCTTTTTATTTTTAGATGGTCGTATTGGTGATTTCTTTGGTGAAGTATCAGTTATAGTTATTCTAACTCTAGGTGTTTCATTAATAGAGGCCTTAATTATTCTTCCGGCCCATTTGGCTCATTCGAAAGCTTTAAAAGCAGAAGACAAAAGACCTAAAAGTGGTATTGCTAATTTATTTTCAAAATTGAGATATATAAATACTTTTGGAGATAAAATTATGAGATGGCTGCGTGATAACATTTATAGCCCGGCTCTAAGTTTTACATTAAAAAATAAGTTTTTTACGTTTTCCATTTTTGTGGTAATACTCATATTTACAATTGGAAGTGTTGGAGGAGGAATTGTAAGAACAGCGTTTTTTCCTCGTATTGCTAGTGATGTAATATCTGTTGATTTAGGTATGCCAAATGGTACTAATGAAAAGATAACAGATTCTATTATTTCTATGATAGAAGAAAAAGCATGGCTCGTAAATAAAGAACTGAGTGAAGAGTTTTTGGTAGGAGAAGATTATGGAGGGAAACAGTTATTCGAAAATATAATTAGAAGTGTAAATTCGTCTTCCAATGCATCTCTACGTATCAATATGTTACCAGGAGAAGAACGACCTAACGCAGTTAATTCTGGTTTAGTGGCTAACAAAATTCGAGAGAAAGTAGGACCTGTTTTCGGTACAGAGCGCTTGATTTTTGGATCAGGTGGAAATTTTGGAGGAAGTCCAGTTTCCGTTTCGTTATTAGGAAGCAACATAGGAGAATTAAAAGCAGCAAAAGAAGAATTTAAAACTATATTAGAAAATGATTCCAGACTTAAAGATGTTGCAGATAACGACCCTGCCGGAATCAAAGAGATTAAATTAGAGCTTAAAGAAAGTGCATATGCTTTAGGCCTTAATCTTAGAGATGTTATGGCGCAGGTAAGAGGAGGTTTTTTTGGAATACAAGCACAACGTTTTCAAAGAGGTCAAGATGAAATAAGAGTTTGGGTTCGTTATGATAGAGAAAATAGATCTTCGATTTTAGATCTTGATAATATGAGAATTTCTACGGCTGCAGGGGAGAGAATACCCTTAAATGAAATAGTTGATTACTCTATAGAGCGAGGAGACGTAGCGGTTAATCATCTAGATGGAAGGAGAGAGGTTCAGATTTCTGCGGATTTAAAAAATCCAGAAACTACGAGTTCTACAGATATTTTAGAAGAGATTCGTAACTCGATTATGCCAGAGATTATAGCAAAATACCCAACAGTAACACCTTCGTATGAAGGACAAAATAGAGAAGCTGGAAAATTTCTTGGTTCTTTAGGACCAGTTGGTCTTACTGCATTAGCATTAATATACATTACTATTGCGTTCACGTTTAGAAGTTATAGTCAACCATTGTTATTATTATTACTTATTCCATTGAGTCTTCCGGCTGTAGCTTTCGGTCATTGGATACATGGATTTCCTATTAATATATTATCGCTCTTAGGAATTATAGCTTTGATAGGTATTATGGTTAATGATGGATTAGTTCTTATAGGGAAATTTAATAGCAATCTTAGAGCAGGAATGACTTTTGATAGTGCAATTTATGAAGCCGGAAAATCTCGTTTTCGAGCAATTTTTTTAACTTCATTAACTACAATTGCAGGATTAGCACCATTAATTTTTGAAGAAAGTCGTCAGGCAAAATTTCTTATCCCTATGGCAATTTCAATCGCTTATGGAATCGGTTTTGCCACAGTACTTACGTTGTTAGTATTACCATTGTTTTTGTCATTTAGTAATACGTTAAAAGTAGGAACCAAGTGGTTAGTTACAGGAAATAAAATAACAAAAGAAGAAGTAGAACGTGCTATAAAAGAGCAAAAAGAGGAACATGAGGAGCAACATGAATTACAAGTATAAATATATAGTAAAATTAATCTTGTTTTTGTTTTTGGTTAGTGGTAGTGTTTTTGCCCAAAAATTAACAAAACAAGAAGCTATTAGATTAACATTAGAGAATAATTATGGTATTCTAATAGCAACTAATAATATAGATGTAGCAAAAAATAATAAAGGGCTACTAAATTCTGGTTATTTACCCACGTTAGCAGCCAATGCAGGAGCAAATTACCAAGAAACAACTTCTAAAACATCATTTCCTGGAGCTATTAATCCAGATACAGGATTACCCAGAGAAGATATTGAAATCGATGGGGCCGAAACTCAACGATACAACGCTTCACTTAATTTTAATTATACATTGTTTGATGGTTTAGGCAGGTATTATAATTATAAAAGGTTAAAGGAGCAGTATAATCTAACAGAATTACAGGCAAGAGAAACTATAGAGAATACTATGCTGCAATTGTTTTCTGTATATTATGAAATAGCACGACTTACAGAAAATGAACAAGTTCTAGAAGAAACCCTCAGAATTTCTAAAGAACGAGTAACTAGATCTACTTATCAGTTTGAGTATGGTCAAAATAATAAGTTAAATGTACTAAATGCAGAAGTTGATGTGGCAAATGATAGTATCAATTTACTAAATACAAAGCAACAACTAGCGAATACCAAACGAGACCTGAACGTGATTGTAGATAATGAATTGGAGAAACAATTTACGGTAGACACTATAGTAAAATTTATTTCAAGATTAGAAATTGATAGTTATTTAGAAAAATCAGTTGATAATAATGTAACCTTGTTACAGAATGAAAGTAATATTAGAATTAGTGATTATGATATAAAGGTTAGTAAATCTGGGTATTTACCAACGATTGGTCTCACTGGTTCTTATGGATGGAATGAAAACAGGAACCCTCCATCTGCTTTTTTTCCAGGTAATGTCGCCGATACGTATACTTTAGCAGGAGGACTTAGTTTGAGCTGGAATCTTTTTGACGGTGGTGGTACTATAACCAGAGTTAAAAACGCTAAAATTGCATTAGACTCACAGGAATTGGCAAAAATTCAAGTGGAGCAACAAGTCAAAAGAGATATTGCAAATGCCTTAGGGAATTATGATAATCGTCTTAAAGTATATGAAATACAACAGCAAAATGTAGTTACCAATCAAAACAATTTTGAACGTTCCAAAGAAAGGTTCAATTTGGGACAAATTACTTCTATAGAATTTAGACAAGCTCAAATTAATCTAATACAAGCTCAGACTAATAAGACATTGGCTAAGTATGATGCTAAATTAGCAGAGTTACAGTTATTACAGCTTACAGGGCAGCTATTAAATATTGATTTTTAGAATAACTTTAATCTAGTTTGTTTTAAATAAATAATATTAGGTCTTGAAACTGAAATAAATAATTATATGTTCGAACACTTTTTTCAATGCCCGTATTGTTGGGAACAGGTATCTATGTTACTAGATCCCTCTGTTTCTTATCAGGTGTATGTGGAAGATTGTGAGGTGTGCTGCAACCCAATAGAACTACACCCAAGATTTGAGGATCGGACTTTGATCTCCTTCGAAGCGATTAATATAGAACAATAATACGTCTATTTCCCATTCATCTATAGTAAACTACCACTCGTCGATAGTTTAAATGATTCCAACGATGACTAAAGGATTACGTCCTTAAAATTATTGAATTTTACAATATAAGAGCTATATCTGTAAGTATAAAACCTATACCTAAATGAAAAATTTAAAAATCCTATTAATCGAAGATGACGAGATAGAAAGAATGAAGTTTACAAGAGTTCTACAGAAGAACAGTTATACGTGTAAACTACAAGAAGCTACAAACGGTGAAGAAGCCGTAGAAATTCTAGATGACGATACCAGAACTCCAGATCTTATATTATTGGATCTTAATATGCCGAAAATGAATGGTATCGAGTTCCTAAAAAGTTTAAAAAATAATGACAAGTTAAAATATATTCCTGTTATAATCCTTAGTACTTCTAACAATCACCAAGATCTGAAAAGATGCTACGAAGAAGGGATTGCAGGGTATTTAGTAAAACCATTGAAGTACGAAGAGTATGTAGAAAAAATAAAATCATTGATAGAATATTGGGGAAAAAATGAGTTAATTTCTGTCTGAACTACCAGAAAACTCGTAACTTAACTTACCAATTTAATATTATATTATGAAAGGAATTGTTTTTACAGAGTTTTTACAACTTGTAGAGGATAAATTTGGTCTAGAAATGGTAGATCGAATTATCGAAGAGTCCAATTTACCATCTAATGGAGTTTATACATCAATAGGAACGTATGAGTTTTCTGAAATGTTAAGTCTTATTACTAGTTTAAGTAAAAATACTGACATAAAAACGGATGATCTTCTACTGACGTACGCGGAGCACTTTTTTAGTGTTTTAGCTTCAAATTATCCACAATTGATAGAACGTTATACGGATCCGCTGGATATGTTAGAGTCTATAGAAAATCACATTCACGTAGAGGTAAGAAAAATTTACCCTAATGCTGAACTTCCTACCTTTCAGGTATTGGAAAGAACACCTAATACCTTATCTATGATATACAAATCAAGTCGAGCAATGTATAGCTTTGGGTTAGGTCTGATGCACAAAACATTTGAACATTTTAACAAAAGGGCTGTTATATCTTATGATAAATTAAAAGATGATGGAACCGAAGTTAAATTTATGATTCAAATGAAAAATGGGTGAACTTAATGCTAATATATTGCAAAGAGCACTTGCAAGGGAAAAAGCAGCTCGTAAACAAGCCGAGGGGATTCTAGAGGATAAATCAAGAGAGCTATACGAAGTCGCACAAGAATTAAAAGAGGTTCTAGCGAAAAAAAGTTCTGAGCTTCAGGGAATGTCTGATAATCTCGTAGACGCATATGTTCTAATGAAAGTGAACGGTGATGTCATAGAGATGAATGAGGCAGCAAAAGAATTATTCGGTTATGATATTAATCAAGAAAAGCTTAATGTAATTTCTTTGATATATAAAGATGATTTTGATTATGCCTTGGAGTCTTTTCAACAATTAGTTACTAAAGGATCTTTTACGGATTACGTAGCTAGAGCAGTAACCAAAAGTAATGGTGTTAGAACAGTTCATATTAATGGAAGTGTTATTAGAGATAAAGATAATAAAGTAATAGCTGCACAAGGAATTGTACGAGATATTACGGATCAGATAGAGGCCGAAAAATTAAAAGAAGAATTACTTAAAAATTTAGAGCAAAGTAATAAAGAGTTAAATGATTTTGCGCACGTAGTATCTCATGATTTGAAATCACCTTTGCGCAGTATGAATGCACTTATAAATTGGTTAAAAGAAGATTATGAAGATAAGTTGGATGAAAACGCAATAACCTCTTTTAATGCTTTACTTAATAAAATAGAAAAAATGGATCACATGATTGATGGGATTCTAAGTTATTCGAGTATTGATAGAAATGAAAAGGCTGGAAAGGAAGTGAGTTTGGATAAAGTAGTATCTGATATATTAGAAATGATTTATGTTCCAGAAACATTTAGAATCAATATCCATGATACACTTCCTACAATGATAGGTGATCGATTTAGATTTCAACAATTATTTCAAAATATAATCAGTAATGCGATAAAATATAATGATAAAGAAAAAGGAATTTTGGACATTAAATGTAATGATATTGGAGATTTTTGGGAAATTACCCTTGCCGATAATGGCCCAGGAATTCCAGAAGCATACCACCGTAAAATCTTTGAGATTTTTCAAACAGCTCAGGATAAATCTAAATCCACCGGAATTGGACTGTCGATTGTAAAAAAGATAGTTAATATGTATGGTGGAGAGGTCGATGTATCCTCAGAAGAAAACAAAGGCACCACTTTTTTATTCACTCTTAAAAAACCTTCTAAATGAAAATTCAACAATACGAAAGAAAGAAAAATGGCAATTGGGAATCAACCACATCGTGTGATGAAAAGCTTAAAAACCCATTGGTATTAGTCTTTGGGAATCGGTTTATTCTAGAAAAAGAACCTATTTTGGAAGAGGTAAAGAAATTATTTGACGATAGTGAAATTATTATTGGTTCTTCTGCGGGAGAAATTTTGGGAGCAAATGTTACTGAAAACACTATTTCTTTGACAGCCGTAGAGTTTGAAAATAGCACCTATAAATTAAGTCATCAAAACATTTTGGATACTCAAAAGGATGCTTTTGAAACCGGAAAAAGGTTAGCTGATCAATTACCTTCAGAAAACTTAAAACATATTTTTATTGTAAGTGAAGGTAGTTATGTTAATGGTTCGGCTTTAATAGATGGTGTAGAGGCAATACATAAGGATATACCGTGTACGGGAGGTTTATGTGGAGATGATGCTAGGTTCGAAAAAACATTAGTAGGATATAATGAAAATCCAAAAGAAGGAGAAATCGTAGCAGTTGGATTTTACGGAGATAGTTTGCAGATTACTAGTGCACAGTATGGTGGATGGACTCCTTTTGGTCCTGAACGGATAATTACAAAATCAGATAATAATGTATTATATGAGTTAGATAATCAGCCAGCGTTAGATTTATATAAAAAGTATCTAGGGGATAAAGCCTCAGAATTACCACAATCAGCACTTTTATATCCATTAAGTGTAAAAACAGAAGGACGTAAAGAAGCGATAGTAAGAACCATCCTTTCTATTGACGAAGAAAAGAATGCGATGATATTAGCAGGAGATGTCCCAGAAGGATCCGTTGTACAATTAATGATGGCCAATATTGATAAGATTGCAGAGGGAGCTTCCAAAGCTGCAGAAATAGCTATGAAATCCAGAGATAAGGACCCGCAATTAGCATTGTTAGTAAGCTGCATAGGAAGAAAACTAGTAATGGATCAAAGAGTAGAGGAAGAGATCGAAGAAGTTATAGAAGAAGTAGGAGCAAATGCTGTTATATCGGGTTTTTACTCATATGGTGAATTAGCGCCCTTTAGCAATAGCACGAGATGTGAGCTTCATAATCAAACTATGACTTTAACCTTATTGAGTGAATAAAGAATGAATTCGTTATTGAAGAGGCAGATAAGGAAGAAACTATCTGATGATTTAAAAAATCATCCTGAAATTCAGGAGCTTTTAGCTGCGATTGATGGTTCGTATAATACCTATGAAGAGCAGTTTACTATGTTACAAAGAGCAATGTCAATAAGCTCGCAAGAATTATTTGATGCTAATAAGCAATTAACCGAAGAAGCAAAGCGACAAAGATTGGTTATTGAACGATTGAATGATGCTATAAAAACACTTCGATCAATCGACGAAAAAAAAGACAAAGAAACAGCAACAAATATAGAAGATCTTACAGGTATAGAATTGGCTACCTTGATTGAGAAACAAGCAGCTAAAATCTCTGATTTTGAAAAACAGAGAGCAAAAATGTTAAAGGACTTGGAGAAAAGTAATGAAGAATTAACTAGTTATGCGCAAGTCGTGTCTCATGATTTAAAATCTCCCTTACGAAACGTAAGTGCATTAATCGCTTGGATAAAAGAGGATGCTGATGAGTTGAGCGGTACTGTTTTGAGTCATTTTGGTCATATTGAACAAAATATTGAAAAAATGGATAGTATGATCGGAGGAATTTTGGAATATTCTCTGATCGATAAAAAAGATAAAATTGTAAATGAGGTAGATTTAAATGTATTGATATATCAAACAATAGAATCATTACATGCACCGGATTTTATAGAATTTAGTATAGATAATAAACTTCCGACAATAAGGAAAGATCCGCATAGGATTAAACAATTGTTTCAAAATTTGATTAGTAATGCCATCAAAGGGATGGATAAGGAAGAAGGGTATATCTATATTGGATCAAAAGAAGAAGAAGAGTATTGGGGATTTTATATAAAAGATAACGGGAAGGGAATACCGGATAAATATCACGAGAAGATTTTCAAAATCTTTCAAAGTATTGATTCTACAAAAGAGTCAACCGGTATTGGACTATCTATAGTTAAAAAAATCATAGACTACTATGAAGGAAAAATTTGGTTGGAATCAGTCGTCGGGAAAGGGACTACCTTTTTCTTTACGATAAAAAAATGAAAAAAATATGTTTATAAGTTCTACAGACCCCCATAATGTAGCAGCTAAAATAAAGGAAAAAGCAGCTGGAAGAAAAGTAATTTTAACGGTACCAGAAAAAACAATACTGGATATACCTCAATTAATTGAAGAATTAAATAAACTGGATGTGCAGTTTATGGGAGGAATATTTCCTAAAATTATTTGTCAAAATGACCTTTATGATGAAGGTATTGTTGTCAATTTTGTTGATCGCGTTGCTACCCTTTTTGTTACTCAAAATTTAAGAGAAAAAGATTTTACAATTCCATCTACTGCTTTAGATAGAGAAAAAGACTATTGTGCTTTTACCATGATCGATGGTTTAACAGGTAATATTTCTAATTATTTATCAGAGTTATATAGGGTGTTCGGTACTAACTGTCTGTATTTAGGAGGCGGTGCAGGAAGTCTCACTCTAGAACAAAAACCTTGTGTATTTAGTAATGAAGGTTTTTTTATGAATGCAGCTATTACGATTATTTATGAAACATCAGGAAGTATTGGTGTACAACACGGATGGGAAAAAATAGAAGGGCCAATTATAGCTACTAAAACCGATAAAAATATAATACAAGAACTTAATTGGAGAAACGCTCTCGAGGTTTATAAAGAGATCGTTAAATCTGATTGTGGAAAAGAATTGAGTGAAGATAATTTTTTCGATATAGCTAAATCGTATCCATTCGGAATTGTAAAGGATAATTCAGAATGTGTAGTTAGAGATCCAATTGCTACTAATGATAAGGGAGAATTGATCTGTGTAGGAGAAGTATTTAACAATACGATGTTGGATGTATTAAAAGGCAAAGAAGAAAATTTACTTGAATCTGCTAATAAGGCAGCTCAATTAGCCGTAGAAAGTTTCCCTAATCCAACATCGGCAGTTATAATTGATTGTATATCAAGAACATTGTTTTTAGAAGATCATTTTCAGAAAGAGTTAGATAACGTAGTGAGCCTTTTAAAAAAGGAAAATGATCAAATGTTTATTGGAGGAGCATTAACGTTAGGAGAAATATCTTCTTTCAATGGGTATTTAGAACTTTTTAACAAGACTATAGTGGTTGGATTATTTGGCAGAAAATGAGTGTAAATATTAACAAACATATCGCAGATATTTTACAGCTTTACGAGTTTTCTATGTCTATAGGTAGGACCTTAGATTTTGATAAAAATTGTGATAATTTTTTAAAATTGTTGCTTGCTCGTAAAAATCTGAGTGGCTGCTGTGTAATTTCTAAAAAAGAAGATGAATATATAAGGTCTTATTCTTATCCTGCTGGATTGGTGGATGATAAAATGATGGAGCATAGTGATTTTTTAAATGATTGTTTTAAAGATGAAACGATAAAAACAGGTATGTTTATAGAAGATGAAGAAGAAATGACATCATCCTGTAGAACCGAAGGATCTTGGTTGTTCTTTAATCTTAAGAATGATAAGGGTTTAATGCTTATTAATCATAAAGGAACGGCTTTCAACCAAGTAGAAATTAATCAGTTGTCTCCTATAATGGATAAATTTTCGATTTCTCTAAAAGCTTGCGAATCTTTTAACAAACAGGATAATTTATTGAAAAGGCTAACGGCTCAAAACAAGGAGCTTAGAGAATTTACACAGGCAATTTCACATGATTTGAAATCACCTCTAAGAAATATTGTAACCTTAATCGCTTGGACTAAAGAAGATGGCCAAAACCTACAGGAGGATGTGGTTCAAAATTTAGAGAACATCGAGTATAATATAGAAAAAATGGATAACCTTATTAAAGGTTTACATACATACTCGACCATTGATAAGTTCGAAGAGAATGATAAAGAAATTGATTTAGAACCTTTCTTAGGAGAGATTATAGAATCATTAATAATACCAGACGAGGTACAATTTCATATAGAAAGTAATACGTCTAAATTATTTATGTATCCTACATTATTTCAAAATCTTTTTTATCATTTGATCAGCAATGCTGTTAACAGTATGGATAAAGAAAAAGGAGAAATTTATATTAATATTAAGGAAGAAGAATCATATTTAAAGTGTAGTGTAAGGGATAATGGAAAGGGAATCCCTGAAAAATATCGAGAACGAATTTTTCAACTATTCGAAAGTATAGATTCTAAAAAAGAGTGTATTGGTATTGGATTACCGATTGTGAAGAAAATTGTAGATTATTATAAAGGTGATATACGGTTAGAATCAGAGGTTGGTAAAGGCACTACACTTTTCTTCACCTTACAAAAAGAGTAAAAACATGATAGAAACCCCAAACTTAGACTACATTAAAGACCTTGCGGCAGGTTCTGAAGAATTTGAACAAAAGGTAATTGGAATAATAAAGAAAGAATTTCCAGAAGAAAAAAAAGAATTTTTAAAAAATTATAATGCAAAAGCCTATATTGAAGCTGCAAAAGATGTTCACAAGTTAAAACATAAAATTGGAATGTTTGGATTCGAGGCTCAGTATAAAGTTACTGTTGCTTTTGAAGAAGATTTAAAAAAAGATGACACTTCTCTATATCCAAAATTTATGCTAATTTTAGAGAGTATTGAAGATTTTTTGAAGGTTATATAAAAACATTACGCTTATGAATTGTATTATTATTGATGATGAAGAAACTGCAAGATTAATTATTCAACAACTTTGTTCTCAAGTAGATCAATTGAATGTGGTTGAAGAATTTCCAAACGCAATTCAGGCTATCAAATTCTTAAATAGTAATTCGATTGATTTAATATTTTTAGATATTCATATGCCTGATTTTACAGGTTTTGATTTTATACAGACTTTAAAGAATCCTCCAAAAATAGTGCTAACCACTTCTGACGAAAAATTTGCTCTAGAAGCATTTGAATATGAATGTATAGTGGATTATCTGGTAAAGCCTATAACATTACCACGTTTTGTTAAAGCCATCCAAAAAGCAGAAAGCACCCCAGATATAATACCGGTTTCTGCCGCTGTACAGGATAAAAAAGAACCTTCGGGAATCTCCTCTGGAGAAAATGATCTTTATGTAAATATAGATAGAAGGTTGATAAAGATTGATATCCCAACGATTTTAATCATTGAAGCAAAGGGAGATTATATTCTTATCAAAACAGAAAGACAGAACTATACAGTACATTCTACGTTAAAAAAGATAGAGGAGAAATTACCGGATGACCTTTTCTTAAAAGTTCATAGGTCTTATATAATAAATATCAAAAGGATTATCGATATTGAAGATAACAGTGTTTTAATAGCTAAAGATGTTATTCCTGTTAGTAGATCTAATCGTCCGGAATTGATGAAACGCCTAAACTTATTATAATAAAATAGTCCAACATTAATAAAAGTATTTATTCAATAGGCCTAATTGTAGTATCCATTGAGTAAATTAATACACATACCGTATAAAAAATGCATTAATCTTTATAATATGATTAGTGCATTTTTCTTTTTTAAATCTTTTATGAGAAACCATTCGTCGATACACCCCTTAATTTAGTGCCGTCACAGCCTCATATAGCCCATCTATCGAAAATCGATGAAACGCCTGATCTTCAATAAAATACCAATTCATCGATAGATATCTACCACTCACCGAAAAATCTCGTTTAAACACCTATATCTAGGTAACTTTAAAGTAATGAAACGGAAAAGTATGCGCGCCTAAAATTAAGTTTCTGATTATTAATAAACCCCAATCTTCAGAAATTATGAAAAAATTATTACCTATTATACTGATCCTCTTAACTACCTATTCATGTTCAGTAGAAGATGATTCCGCTCCATTATTCATAGAACCAATATTTATGGATAATCCAACAGCAAAGTTGCTTGTTGATATAATATATGTAGTTCCTTCTGAAAGTCACGATAAGTCAATGTATCAACTGGATGAAGCTAAATATCTAGAATTTTTAAATGGTTGTTTTTTTAATAGAAATGATATCGGAATAGAAATGGGAGAATCAAGAGTCGTTATTAATAGCGAATTGTATGACCTTAAGGATAATAGAGGTAATGAATCAGCGGTATTTAGTAGAGAAACGCAGGATTCTTATAAACAAGATCGTTTAAATATATATGTAATCCTTAGAACTAATACCATTGCTATCGCAGGAATTGGTCTAAGACAAAGAGCTTTAATAACCGATGAATTTTTATTTAAATCTACTAGCCCACATGAAATAGGACATGCTCTTGGACTTTTTCATTGTGATGTAGAAGGGAATATTATGACTAGAGTAAGGCCCTATTTAAGAAAAGATTTTGACACAAATCAAGTGAATACGATGATGAGTAGTATTATGTCAATTAATTCTAATGATTAAAAATAATTGACTAATAGTTTTAAATAATACGTACTAGTAAACCTTTGGTAAAAACATGTTGAGATATTGAATTTACATCTAATAAACGATAGTTTGTTAACGATTTAAAAGAGTATGGTTTGTAGATTTAAGTTTGGTTTTGTTTTTGCCCCAGAGAGCGGAATAAATAATTATTTATTCCGCTCTCTTATGTAAAACCGTTACTAACTTCCTTTTATCTAGTAAAATAAACCATCCAACTGGTTATAGAGTTCACATAACGAGTAATTCATTAATTATCTACAAGTCTTAACTAATTTTGAGTAAACCAAATACCGAAAATCTATATTATTATGAAACGAATTTTTACTTTTTTAACCGCAATAATAAGCTTATCAATTTCTGCTCAGCAGGAGTTTGATTGTAATGATGGGACGTTTTATCAAGTAATTTCAGGATCTATGAAAGCGTACGATCCAATTACGGGATCATATTCAGAGGCGTTACATTCCTACAGCTCATATAATGCTGGAGGATATAATGCTGTAGATAATTTTTTATATGGAATAAAGAGTGGTGACGATCACTTACTACGAATAGCAAAAGACATGATTATCGATCTAGGAGCAGTAGCTCCTAATGGTACTACAGTCTTTGGCGGTGGTTATGCTGCGGATGTAGATCCCGACGGAAATCTGTGGGTATTCCAAAATAATAACAAAAGAACTTTTCATAAGATTATTAATCTAAAAGATTACGACGGAAGTTATTCTCCTCAATTCGAAATTGTGGAAGCAGATGTAACGGCACCAAGTACTTGTGCGGATATAGTATATGTTAACGGTGCTTTTTACGGAGGTAGTAGAGGTAAATTATTTAAATGGGATTTGTCTTCTGGTACTCCAGTATTCTCAAGTAAAACAGTAGCTAATTTGCCAAGAAGTACATTTGGAGCAGCGTATGCAGATAATGATAACAGATTATATGTTTCGGATAATAATGGTGGTTTATATTTAATCAATGATTATGAGGGAGCAAACCCAACGGCTACACTTTTAAATTTAACAGAAACTACGAATTCTAATGATGGATTTAAATGCGCAAGTGGTATATCACCATTAGATAAAGATAGTGATGGGATTTTAGATTCTATGGATGCTGATTGTGATGGAGATGGATTATCTAATATTTTAGAATGTAATGGAGTAGATCCTTATGGGGATAGTGACGATGATGGGATGTTTAACTATTTGGATAATGATATTAGTGGTAATGGAGATAATGTAGTACAAGATGCTTTTGATAGAGATGGTGATGGAAATCCAGATTTCTTAGACATAGATTCTGATAACGATGGGATTTATGATATTGTAGAAGCAGGTGCAGGAAATAATGATACTAACAATGATGGTATTTGTAATGGTCAGGATGCTGGGTATCAGGATACAGACAATGATGGGATTGCTGATGCATTTGATACAGATCAATTAGGAACTGAATTTATTCCTTTAGATACTGATAACGATCAAGTATATGATTGTTATGATATTGATTCTGATAATGATGGAATTATAGATATTATCGAAGGGCAAGATTCAACTACATTTTTAGGACTTTCTAATACAGATGAAGATAGAGATGGATTAGATGATAATTTTGATCCAGATTTCGGAGGATCAACGAATGGAGATGTTGATACAGATGGAGATAACGATTATAATCACTTAGATGTAGATTCTGATAACGATGGTATTTCTGATAACACTGAAGCGTATGATAGTGATGGAGATGGGAACGTAGAAACGTATCCTTCAGGAATTGATGCTGATAATGATGGTTTAGATGATCACTACGATCAAAGAAAAACTGGTTTTGATTCAGAAAATGGAGGTCAGACTCCTGAAAGTTTTCCAATACCTGCAATCTGTGATAGATATAATTATTTAGGAGATTTCGATTCTAATGGAAAGCCATTATATCTTGATGGTCAGGATGTAGTAAGTCAGGAAACTGTTGATATGATTAATAATGCATTGCCAGAAGGATATCCTGTGCCCGATTTTAATCCACACTATATCTCATCTGGATACGATACTGATGTAGTTCTACAAGAAGATGCTGAAATCTGGATCACCTTTGTAGGAGAAGGTGCTGGTTATAAAAATACGTTAGGTTTTTATACATATGATGCAGACAACCCTTACGAAACAATTCCGCAACCAGAAGACATCACTATTATTTTTCCTAATGTATCTGCAGTAGGAAGTGGTGGAGATTTAGAAGTAGGTGATAAAGTTAGTATCGGTAGTTTTCCTCCTAATACTGGTATAGGATGGGTGTTGTTAGCGGATGCTTGGAAAGATGGATGTGTTGATACAGGTAACTGGCAATTATATTCTAATCCAGATTATAATCCAGAAAGTGATGAAACATTAAGATATCATAACGTATTACTTAACGATCCAGATTCTGATAGAATAATTTTAGGATTTGAGGATATCAGAAGAGATTACGCTTCTTGTGATCAGGATTTTAATGATGCATTATTCTATATTACAGCAAGTCCAATAACGGCGATTAAAACAGATAATTATGCAGACATAAATAGTGCTACAGATGTTACATCCGCTAATGATGGAGGATTAGAAAGTAATGGAGATCTTGCAAGTTTAATAGCGCAACGTAATTTTAACAGAACGAAGTCAAACTTGATTTTTAATACTAAGAAATCACAGAAAAGATTTCAACCAGGTGTTGTATCATATAAGTCCAGAAATAATGAAGATTTAAGCCTTTATTTCCCTACTACAGGAGTAGTAGGATCAGAATCTACGTATGTATCTAGTCCAGAAGATTTACTTGGAATAACGAATGCTAATTCAGTATTCTCTGTAGACTATTATCAAAATGAAGAAAGAGTAGCTGCAGGATTAGCAACTACAACAACAGGAAATATTTATGACCATTCTAAGACTATATGTGATCGTCTTAACGGATCTAAATTATTAGATTTAAGAACAGTAGTGATTAGAAATCATACGATTATTAGTACTCGTATAGAAAGAGCTACAGGAGAAATAGAATATGCTTTGACTTTTTCTATAAAAGAAGGAGAATCTGAAAATGAAATCTATAGTCTGTGGAACATTGATAGCTATCCAGAAGGAGATTATACAAACTTCCAAGTTTGGGGTGGTTCTGTAGCGCAAGTTGCTAATATTGCAAATCATATTTTAGACACTTTTATTGCCGATAAACCAATGAGAAGTCATGAAGTATCTAATAGAATACCAACCATTTTCGTAGAAAAAGGAAGATATGATAATGGAGAATTAGTATTAGATATTGTAAACAAATCTGGAGCATCTTCAATGAATTTTGATGGAAACATTAGACGAACTGAGTTGTCTTCTGAAGTAGCATTAAGACAAACAGTTTCTTTATCAGGAGCATATAGAGAGCAAATAAAAGTAGATACTGGATTCTTATTTGACATTGGATTTTCTATCAACGGACAAGAGTCTACTCAAATAGATGCTTTATACTTAGCAGATGGACCTTGGGGAGTTGATTATAGAGAAGAAGCAGTAGTTCTAGAAAGTTTTGAAATCTTAGAACAAACCGAAGCGACTTCTGATGAGAACTACACAATAGAAAGAGGTGTTGCTGTAAGAGGAGAGGTAAAAGAAACGATAAACATTTTCAGAAATGTTTTAGCAGGTGATCTAACACTAAATGTAGAAAACTATGACGCATTACAGTTTGAGATGAATACTACCAGCAATATTGAAGTTATTTTGGTAACAAAAGACCTTACTGATTGGAATGATAGATTAAGATTTACAATAGAAGCGAATTCTGATAACACACTATATAATATAGCTTTTGCAGATTTTAAAAATGCAGCTGGCGTATCAGTTAATGTAACAGACGTAAGAAGCGTTGTGTTCTCTATCCAAGGAGACTATCAAAACTTTTCATCCTTTGATGTTGAGATTTCTGAATTAGTTTTCTCGAATAATACAGTATTGAGCACAGAAGAGTATGAGATTCAGGAAAAAGTAGAGAACGTACTAAATTATCCGAATCCATTTCAGGCAACCACTTTTATAAGAGTGCCTGAGACCTTAAAAGGAACGATAACGATTACTGTTGTTGATATGTTAGGAAGAATCGTAAGAAATGAAGAATTACAAATGATATCTAGCAATGAAGCTAAGTTTGATGCTCAAGATTTACATACTGGAATATATAAATATGTAGTTTCAGATACGAATAAGAGAAAATATCAAGGTAGTTTCATGAAAGAATAATGAAAGATTTAGGTTGAGTTTTGGGGTCTAATAGCGAGAATAAAATAATTTATTCTCGCTATTTTACTTGTGATTTATAAGCCTGAAGATTTAGTTTTTCGATCTTATTATTAAAAAGAGGTTTCTCTAAGAAATACCATTTTAGTTTAAAACCAATTTCTGTAAATTCAAAACCAGCTGCAGTAGCAGATGCTATATTACTGTATTTACCATAAATATTTGCAATAAATCTCTTTGAAAAATTATATCCAATTTTCCCTTCTGCTCTAAAAGTAGTAGACGCTGGATCATCTTCTACGTATTGGCGACCTATTGCGCTGCTAAAACGATAAAACCAATCATTATTCTGATCGTTTTGTATTTCAGCAAAAAATTCTACTAAATTAAATGACGAAGGACTGAAATAAATAGTGGGTACCTGATCCTTAAAAGAAATGTATTGATAGTTTAAACCAACTTTTAGCGTAGGTCGATTCAATACATTGTAGTATAAGGAAGTAAATAATAAGTTTCTACTATTGTCATCAGATTGCGAGGTATATATAGCTTGCGTATACCATCCTAAATTAATATTAGTTCCTAGGTTATAGTTAAGAGAATAATTATTCATAATTATTTCTCTATCGATAAGATCTGCGTTAAAATTTTGAAGTTCTCTTTTATAACCAATATCTAAACTCTGAAGTTTAAAGGGTTTTGTACTCAAAATAACTTCACCAATGATTCCGGTATAACTATTAGTTATAGCATTAGCACTATTAAATCCTAGATTAGTTTTAATGCCAATCTTACCAGTAAATTCATAATCTAGCCCTATAGCAGCTTCGTGAGATTCAGCTTTTACATTTGTTTCTGTATTTTCGGTAGATCTAAATGAATAACTACTTTTTACTTTTAACCTAGTAGATAAAGGAATTTCAGCGTTAAAATTGGTGTTGATTGCCTCATTATTACCATTGTCAAAAGTGTATGCCGTTTTGTTTTCAATAAATGGAGTATGAGAAATTTTTAAGTCAGAAATTAATTTTTCCGCATCTGGTTGTTTTGGGTAAAAAGAAAGTGTTTTAAAAGCGAATTCATACGCTTTCATATCCAATCCAGAAGCTCTGTAAGCATTTGCAATACCAAGATTGCCATCAAAAGAACTTTTGTCAGAATCAAGAATAGTACTGTATTGATCAAGACTCATTCCAAAATCACTGGTGTACATTCCATAAGTTGCTTGTAGGCTTGATAATTTAGAATTACCAGGGTATTTGTTTTTAAGTTCATCAATAGAGGTTTTAGCATCCTTAAATTTTCTATTCCAAAACAAGGCTTGTACGTATCTTTCGTAAGAACTAAGAAGAATTTCATTGTCCGATTCTAGGGTTTTGGCTTTTTTCAAAGATTCCTTAGCTAAATCAAGCGCTTTTTTTTCTTTATGCATTTTATGAGCAACTAGTGATAATCCTTGTAATGATATGATACTATCCTTACGGTTTTTTGCAGTTTTATAATACATCTCTTCAGCATCAGCATACTGATTAATCACTAAATAAATATTTGCTTTGTTTAGTAATGTATCTTTGTCATCAGGGAAATCTTCTAAATTTTTATCTAAAAGAGTTAAAGCTTTATCATACTCTTTATTTTGAGACAAAGTAAAGGCATACCCGAGTCTAATATATTTTCTGGATACTAATGCATTGTTATTACCAACTTGTATTTCTAAAGCTTTATTTACAGTTTCTAGAGCAGAAGGATACTTTTTTAAATTAGAGAGCGTATTAGCATAACCAAGAACAGCGGCAAAGCTATTTGGTTTTTCCTTTACGATACGCTCATAATATGTTTCAGCTGCATTAAAGTTTTTATCCCATAATAATGATTCAGCATAATTAAGTTTTATCTCGTAATCATCCGGATACATTGTTTTTAATTCTGTAAAAATAGCAACGGCTTTTTTGGATTCACCAAGAAGACCAATTGCCCTACCATAGCATAATTTTGCTGTTCGGTTATCTGGATATTCTTGAAGGATATTTTGAAAAAAAACTTTGGCTTTATCGTATGCACCATTCTCGAGATGATTAAATCCTTCTTTCATATCCTGTCCCATAGAGATATGGCTAATACAAAGAAAGAGCATTAAAAATAATACTTTGTTCATAGACAATTTTTCATTGTTAACAAGGTAAGAATATCTTTTCAGAATATTTTTTTATTAGTATAATCTTTACATAAAGTTTAGGTAGTTAAGGTATGTCTTTGTCTTAATAACGAAAAACATTAACGTACTTTTTTTAAGGGAATTTTCAACTTTTTATTCGGATTTCTATAATTTGAAATGAAAATAAGGCTTATTAGATGTTAAAAAGAATACTTAGAGGAGGTTTTTTCTTCCTAAAAAAGTTAATTAAAAGTTAAAATAACCGATAAAAAACAAGTAAAACGGTTGTAATACACGGATTTTGATTCAGACCTTAATTTTGTTGTGGTTTTACAGTAATGTTTAGCCGACTAATATATCTAAATTTACATAAGACTGATTAATAGTTGTTTATAATCAATCTGTTATTTTTCGCCATTCATCTATACTAACTTGTAGCTTATCTAAAATTAGAGTTTAGAATTAAAAAGGAAAGACATCTTTGCAGTATAACCTAAAATAAAATGATATGGCACTTAAAATAACTAATAATTATGGAGTTTATGAATTAGAAGGAAATGTTGAAGGAACAAATACAATGTCACTGAAACATCATTTTGAACAATTAATGAGCTCTTCTGAAAAGATAGTATTATCCCTAGAAAAGGTAAAAAGAATAGATGCCTACGGAATTCAAGTGCTAACTAATCTATATAATAGAGCTATTAAAAACAACAAAATATTTTATATGATTGGATCCGAAAATGATATGATTAACAAGGCCTTTGGTAAAATGAATATTATATTAAAGAAGAATTTTCTTTAGTAAAAAACTTAAAAGTTAATGATCATTATAAGAAAGTTGTAATGTATCTCAAAGAGGTAACAAAATTGATAGAAAAGAAAAAATGAACAGGTATTTAAGATTTTAGAAATGACTATTAGTACGCTTATTCCAAAACTTACGGCAGAGCAGAAATTTATGCTTAGCGTTATTGTAGTAAACGCTGGAAATTATTTATATAATTTATTATTGGGAAGGATTTTAGGCCCTGAGTTATTTGCTGATGCGGCGTTATTAATTACCTTTTTACTGGTATTATCGTTTGTAGCGATGACATTTCAATTAGCAACGGCCAAGTTTTCTGTTTTATTTGAGAATGATTCTTTTAGAAGTTTTATTTCTCTAGTGTATAAGTATGCTGGTGTTACTGGTATCATTATAGGGGCAGGGATGATTGTTTTTTCAAAACAATTACAAGAACTTTTTAATACCAGTTCTTCATTAATGTTCACCATTTTTGGATTAGGAGTACCGATCTATTTTATAATGAGCGTAAATCGTGGATTTTTTCAAGGCACTAAAAGGTTTGAAAAATTGGCTTGGACTTATCAAGGTGAAATGTTTAGTCGATTGATTATTACATTGGTGTTGATTTTTACTATCTCGCAAATAAGCTCTTCGATTTTAGTAGTAACAGGTATTGTAATTTCATTCTTTTTTGGTCTCTTACCTTTTAAGAAAGAGAACTTTTCTTTGCGGGTGCGAAATGTGTTAAGTAAAGAACAAACGAGTCAGATTAGTAAATTTTTTATACTTACCGCTTTTTATGAGTTAACCCAAATTATAATTAATAATAGTGATATCCTATTAGTTAAACATTATTTTGCAGAATATGATGCCGGATTATACGCCTCTTTAGCCCTTATAGGAAGAGTGGTGTATTTTGTTACTTGGATGTTCGTGATGCTTTTATTACCAGCGGTAATAGAAAAGAAAAAGTTAGGAGAAGCTACAGCACCAATCTTGGTTAAATATGTCGGCTATGTTGTAGGGCTAGCCTCTGTAGTTGTTTTAGGTTGTTATCTTTTTCCAGAATTAGCAATCCACGTTTTATTTGGAGACGCATATTTATCAATGGCTCCGTTACTTTGGAAATATGCTGTCGCAACTGCATTGTTTGCAGTGTCTAACATATTTGCTTATTACTTTTTGTCTCTAGATCAGTATATACCAGTCGTAGTTTCGGGGTTATTGGGAGTTTCTCAAATTTTATTGATCATATTTTTTCATAGTTCTTTGCTAGAAGTAGTATTGGTACAAATAATTGCAATGGCTGTTTTATTAGTTGTTCAGCTAGCGTATTTCTTTTATAAATATGGGGAAAATTCAAACTAAATTAGTATATTTTACATTCGTCGACATAAAATTGCATCTCAACGAAAATAAATGTAGTCCTAAAGAGATATAGTACATATTTGTGGTATCACTTTAGAATCCAAGTTTAATATAAATTTACAATTATGAAATTAGCAATTGTAACTGCGTATCCACCAAGTAAAGTAACATTAAATGAATATGCATTTCATTTAGTGAAGCATTTTAGACAACAACAAGAGGTTACTGAGTTAATCTTGTTGACGGATATTTCGGAATCGGAGGCTAATGTAGAGTTCGAAGAAGCAGGTTGTAAGGTGATTGTAAAGTCCTGTTGGAAATTTAATAGTTATAAAAATATAAGAACGGTTATGAAAGCCGTTAAGCAAACAAAACCGGAAGCGATTCTTTTTAATCTTCAATTTATGAAGTTTGGAGATAAGAAGATTGCTGCTGCCTTAGGTTTATTATTACCTTTTTTATGTAAAATGAAAAAGATTCCAACGGTTGTTTTGTTACACAATATTATGGAGCAAGTAGATTTAGGTAAAGCTGGTTTTACAACTAATGTTGTATTAAAAACGGTGTTTAATTGGATTGGAACAGCATTAACAAGATTCGTATTAGCTTCTGATCGAGTAGCGGTAACGATAAGTAAATATGTTGATATTCTTGAAAAGAAATATAATGCCAAAAATGTAGTACTTATTCCTCACGGTACTTTTGAGATTCCGGAAGAACCTTCTTATGATCTACCGGATGGGCCACTCAAGGTTATGACTTTTGGGAAGTTTGGAACTTATAAAAAAGTTGAAATTTTAATTGATGCAGTAAAAAAAGTAAGAGCTGCTACTGGTGCTAATCTAGAAATAGTTATTGCAGGTACAGATAACCCAAATACACCTGGATATTTAGAAAATGTAAAAAAACAATATCAAGATGTACCACAATTAACATTTACAGGATATGTAGAAGAGGAGGATGTTCCTGTAATTTTTGGAGAAAGTGCCATGGTGGTATTTCCTTACACCTCTACTACTGGAAGTTCTGGTGTATTGCACCAGGCGGGAAGCTATGGTAAGGCTGTAGTAATGCCTGATCTAGGTGATCTTAGTATATTAGTAAAAGAAGAAGGGTATAGGGGAGAGTTTTTTGATCCTAAAAGTACAGCTAGTTTAGCTACGGCAATAGAAAAAATAGTAGTTGATACAGCATATAGGAATCAATTAGCAAAGGCTAATTACAAAGCGGCAACAGCATTCCCTATGAGTAGAATAACTAAAATGTACTTAGATACTTTTAAGAATATTAAGAAAGGTAAAAGCAAAAAGAACGAGAAAGAATTACAAGGAGTATCTGTTTAAATAAACGTATTCTTTATGTATTTCTATTTAATAGTTAAGTGTTTATATGTTTTATCCAAAGATGTTTTTCAATAACTTATAAATTGAAAAGCATCTTTTTTATTTCCTTCAGCATCAATAAATCCAAAATGTTTTTGAGCATTTTTGCGCCAAGGTAATCTACCAACTACTTCCGTAGGAATATTATCAAAATCATATAATGTCCAAGACATATAGTGGAGTTCATTCTGTTGTATAATTTCTTGCATTTTCTCGTGATAAGAAGCTTGATCTTTTTTCGAATTTCCAAACGGAGCCCATAATCCTCTATTAGATGATAGTCCAAATTCTTGTAGCACAAGAGGTTTATCTATTGAGGATATAGTACTAAAAGATTGAGAGAAGTTTTCTAATTCCAGATAGTAATGAAAAGAAATAATATCTAATTCATCACTTAATAAATTTGCTGATTCTATAGATGACCAACCAATTGTTATAGGATGTGTACTATCTAATGATCGTACCTGACGAATCATCTCCTTTAACCAAGCAAGCACGGTTTCTTTTCTTCGACTCTCAAAATCTAAATTAGGCTCATTTTTAATATCCCAGACCAAGAGTGCATTATGATCTTTAACGGCATTTATGATTTGCTCTGCATGTCTATGCGTAAAAGTCCAATCGTCAATGGCATAATTTCCATAAAAATCAAAAAGTGTTAGCACTACTTTTAAGTTAGTGTCTTCTGCTAAGTCCAACACTTGTTTTAGTTTTTGCAGTTTTTCGGCTTTTACATACTCTTTGCCAAATTCTTTATAGGGAACAAAAATTCTAATAGTATTAAGTCCGGCATTTTTAATAATTTCAAAATCTTTTTTTATGGTGGAAATTTTAAAATTATCGCCGAACATATTCCACGGAGTTTTTTGAGGATAATAATTAATGCCTTTTATTTGATAGGTACTACTGTCAACTATAATTTTCTTTCCTTTTACATATGTGGATTTCTTTTGTTGTATGGTATCTGGTTTTGATAAAGGTTGTTTAACGATATGACGCACTCTCCAGAATCCATCTTCTAGGAGCATGGCTATTTTATAATCAGAAGTATCTGTTGCTTCAAACTGTAACTCATTCTCTTTAAAATACTGAGTATAGGATGTTACATTTTGATCTTCGAAAACTACTAACTGACCATCAGCACTATAAAAATCTAAAGCTAGATTGTGATTTATGGTAGTACTAACCACTTTTATATTTTTTTCTAAATTGAATTCGATACTTTTTATCAAATTTTCACGAGCACTTTCTGTATAAAAATCAAAAATCCCTAGTGAGTCATAAGTCTTATATCCTACGTTTCTAACATACCAAGAATTAATATAGTCTTTTTGAATATCCATCATGGTTTGTTTTTCAATAGATCTTGCGGGATTAATGGAGTCTTTCCAAGCGACTTTGGGTATATATGCCTGTTTGTTTTTTACACCAATATGCAGCATCATAGATCGATCTGCACCAGTATTGAGAAAAGATAATGTTTGACTTATACCAAAGAGGATAAGTCCATTTATGATTATAAATGAAATAATAATGAAAGATCTGTATATCATTTTATTTTGTTTCTTCATTCCAATACTATGTGATCGTATTTTTTAGTAATGCCCATTCCTGTAACTTCTAAAGTATATTCTCCCGCTGGAAAGAAATCATTTGATAAATAAAAGTCTACAAACCCTTTAGAAGAAAATTCAGTAAATGTATCTGTCAATGTATCATTATTATATACGTGTAAAGAAATCATGGCGCCATCCGGTATAATTTGATTCATAAAGCTTAAGATAGCTCCTACTTTAATATTTCTTTTTCCTTTATCAAAAGTAATTGTATAGTCCGTTACTGCGGGTTTAAATTCTAAAGTAAGTTGGTCACTATCTGCCATTTCGGGTATAAAGGCCTGCGCAGTCCATGATGATGCTTTAGCTGGATGTATCATATATCCTGTTGCCACACCCTTAATAGTAGTTCCAGAAGCTCGTAATTGTTCATTATGGTTTGTTAGAACGCTAAACTCTACGATACGTCCATCACTTATAGTATTACCATATTCATCTTTAATTTCAGAAGTAAAAAATTTTACAATTTGATTTCCATCGGCATACTCGTGTTTTTTTGAAACTTTTAATTCAAAATCTTGAGCTTGAGCTGGAAAAACATTAAGTGTAAATTCTTTCGAAGCTAAATTATCGGTATTTGCGCTGACAAGTATTCTTCCTGATTTTTGATAAGAGTATATGTTTTTCCAAACAATAAAATCATTGATAAATAGATCAGCATCTTTTTCTAAATCTAAAAATTGATGTTTGATTGTTACCAAAGTGCTATCTCTTATCGGATTGTCATATGTGTCTGAGGGTATTACTGTGAACATTCCATAATCTTTTCCTCCTGCAGTAATGCTGGTCGGACCTAAATAAGATTCTAGAGGTTCTGTAATCATTTTAGAGGCTCTGATGTATAAACTTCCTGAGTAAATCTCTTGCAGATTATGAACTAATTTATAATTAATTATCCCTCTTTTTTGAGATAAAAAAGGAGGAATTTTAAAAACTAAATTGCCCTCTTTTTCTTGAGAATTAAGAACTGATATCCCATAAGAGCTTTTTACAATAAGAGAAATTTCACTAGATTCTTCTGCTTTAAATTTCAAAATAATTTCTTCACCAGCAGTATAAGTGTTTTTAGTTTGCAGCGTTGTAATATCTATTTCTTGAATATTCTGAATAATTGGATTGCTTGTAGTAAACCCTAAAATGAGAATCACTAAAAATAATAGATATGTATATGTTCTCAGTTTCATTAATTGGGGGCTCCTATATAATTGTTAACGTCTATTTTTATAAAACTATAACTAGCTCCGTCTACTGGTATAAAGGAATAATCCTTTTGATCTCTTCTTCTATTAGGGGTTACTTTATTACTAATATCTTTATTAGGCAATCCATTAATAAAAATATTCTCCATGTCCTGACTTATAGATTTTAAATTGCTTATTTCTTTTAATTCATAAGTAAATGGTCTTTTACGCTGAGGTCTGATCCCTTCTCTTATATAAGAATGATCCACCCAAATAAGTTCTTTTTGATCATTATAATACGATATAATCAATTGAGGGATAGTGATTTCTTGTAAACCAGAATTAAATAAGATACCCTGTACTTTATTTTTATCAATTTTAACTTCAGAAAGAGCAAGTCCTTTATATAAATCCGTTGTAGCTACATTACCCGCACATTGTAAGTTAAAAGTTATTGGAGAATCTGTTAGGCTTATCGCAGTAAATTCATCTGGATTAAAGGTTTTAGGTTTTTGTTCACCTTTATTCATCCAGGCAATTCCTTCAAAATTAATTCTAAAACTAGTAATTTCTTTAGGTACGAGCTTATGTTTCATTTGATCTTTAGCATTATAGACGGCCAATTCTTGATTTTCAGAATCATAAAGTGTAGCTTTTATCACAACATCTGCTGGTACATTATCAATATTTTGTATTTCTCCAACTACCGTATATATCGTATCATTTTTAACAAGATTTGCATAGAGAACTTCTAAAACGGGCTGTTTTAAAACATCTTCATGAAAGGTTTGTTCGGAGGATATTCTTCTTCTTCCGTGATTATAAAACTGAGTTTTATTTTGCGAAAATAATTGATCGGGAGGAATGTCAAGATCATAATTAGGTGGTTTTACGAACCATTTTCCTTGATGTTTGACTAATTCTAAGTAAAATACTTTATCTATTCTTTCCAATGGAGTAATCCAATACGTAGTAGCTCTGGCTTTTGCAGTGTTATCGGTTTGATCTAGAATTTCAACATTGATTTCATCCATCTTAGCATAAGAACTCAATAAACCATCTGTTACAGCGATTTCTAACATATATTGATCTTCTTCTTTATTACTTTCAGGGTCAATATAACTATATGCTCTTTTAAACTCTTTGAAGTCTAACGCATCATAATATGCTTTTACCACGTTTTGTGGACTTATTTGGGTAGCATTTTTGATGTAAAAAATATAACTACCATAACTTATGACTAATAAAAGTAATATGGCCCAGATATGCTGTAAACGAATCATATAATTTTTAAAGTCTTTGTATTTTATTCCGTACTTAAAAAAATCTGGATGTTTTTGATCTCTGGTTTTAAGAGCTTGGATCCAGATTACTTGAATATTGATAATAAAAGCAAGTAAAACTGTTATTACCGGGATTAGACCCCACATTAGTTTTAGAGGTAAAGCAACATCATCTTTTGGAATAATGTTAGGTATGGGCGGGATGTTTAATTTTTCCCAAACCATTATCCCGTTTTCTAATTGTCTTAGTCGCTGCCAACCACAGAAATAAAGAATTGGATCATAAAACTTATCATTAGAAAACACATATTTTAAATTGTATTTTTCAGGGACTGTTAGAAATTGTTGTAATGACCCAATACCTTCTACTCCTCTAAATTTGGAGTTTTCTAATCTTTCGACAGCTCTAGAAGTCAATTCTGGAAGTCTTCTTGCAGAATGATAATTACCATCTACTGTCATTGCATTGGTTTGAGCAGATAACCAAGCCATTTGATCTCCAAAACCTAGTGGTAGATACCGCCAATGATCATGCTGATCTTGTTTCAGAAAATTCAAAATCGGAAGCATTTTTATTTTTTGAGGCTGAGAAGGTCTAAAATATCCTAGACTCATGGTAAATATGCATACGAAAATATAGGCCCCGGCTAGAGAACCTCCCAATATTCGATGATAGACGCTACCAAATTTTCTTTGGAGGGCACTCTTAATATCTCCTTCTATAAAACGATAACAGAATTCTCCAAACATGGGCAACGACATAATAGAAGCCCACAATGTAAATCTATCTAGTGTTAGGATATTAAAAGCATTATCACCTAGTAAGACTTTAGGAATAGGAGTTGTTCCTCCTGTACCTAATATACTTAGTAAGGTCAAGGATAAACCAAAAAATAAGTATCTTTTACTATAATACCGATAAAATAAATAAGGAAAAATAAACAAAAGTACTCCCCATGGTATTAAGAAGAAAACGAGTCCAGATGAAGTAATTTCTAAAAAATTATCTCTAGAACCATGCGGGATAGGAACCTGAGTAATAGGGTTATTTTTGGTGTTAATCCAATAAGGTAAAATGCAAAAAATAATAAGCGTTAAAGACCCCATGCCAAAACCTACAATTCTCCAAAAAAGCTTAAAGAATGTATTTAAAAATGTTTTAAATCGAATAGCAGAATACGAACCGACTTGATCTTTAGCACTATCCATAATTACCATTCCGATAAGCGGAAATATAAAAAAGATCATTCCGAAAATTGGAGTAACATGATGAGAGGTTACTGTAACAGCTAACAGACTAAAAGCTCGAATTAAATATTTGTATTTTCCGGTTTTGATCCACAAATAAATTTCCGGTAATGCATGCATCAGAACTGAGATTCCAATAATACTTGGTAATTGACCAAAAATATGTAAGGTTTCTACAAAAGAAGACGAGAATACAGCAACCAATGCAGCATATCCAGCAATATTTCTCTTGCCAGTCATCAGTAACGAAAATCGATATACTCCTGTTATAAATAGAATGATAGCAATGATACCTACTGTAAAAAGCCCAAACTTAAGACCTCCTATAAGAGATAATAATCCTATGCTTTGGTGTACTAATGGAGGGTATCCCATAACCGTAAAACCAGTGTACCAACTATAGTTCCAAGGCTCAAACCAGCTGGATGCGTAATGGTCCGCAAAAAATAGATGAATCAATGCGTCATAAGTAGTTTCTAGTGTAAAGAAGATACTAGAACCATGGAATAAAACTCCAATAAGTAAAGCACTGATTAAATATTTGTTTGTAATTCTTTTCTCCATTCAATAACCCTAAGCGGAAACTTCCCTTTAAATATACACGAAACTTTCTTTGGATTAAATATACAATAAAGCTTTGGGTTTCGACGAGTGGTACGTCTTTCGATCAATACCATTCATCGATAGCTTTTTTATAATGGTCGAATTACCCGACTTTCGGCTACCTACCTATCATACTTTTGACCTGTAACCCAAAATAATGTTTATGAAAACCGGAATTATCATACCGTGCTATAACGAGGAAAAAAGATTAAACGTAACAGCTTTTAAAAAATTTATTAGTAAAGAAAATGACTATCATTTATGTTTTGTAAATGACGGAAGTAAAGATAATACACTAAAAGTTCTACAAGAAATCAAAGAAGTAAATCCTGCTAAAGTAAGTATAGTGGACATGAAAAAGAATGGAGGTAAAGCTGCAGCTGTAAGAGCTGGATCTCGATACTTATATAGTTTTGTGGAAATAGACTATATAGGATTTATCGATGCAGATCTTTCTACGGATTTCGAGGATTTTGGTGACCTATTAAAGACTTTAAAAACAAACAATGAATTAAACTTTGTTTTTGGTTCTAGAGCGAAAAATGCCTCAGAAGCAATAGAAAAAGATAAAATAAGATCTTTATTGTCTAAGGTAATTAATATACTCATAGTTTTGATCGTAGGACTATCAATAGATGATACACAATGTGGAGCTAAAGTATATAAAGCGGAATTAGTTCCTATTGTTTTTGCAGAGAGTTTTATGAGTAAATGGCTTTTTGATGTAGAGATGTTTATAAGAATGAAGAAGTATTTTGGAAAAGAACAGACGGCAAGAAGTATTTTCGAACAGCCATTAAAAAAATGGGTACATATGGATGATTCTAAAATAGGATTAAAGGACTCTCTAGAAATCCCTTATAAATTGTTCTCGATATGGCTTAATTATAATGTTTTACCTACAATGTCAACTAACGAGGATGTTATGATTAGTGAACCCGTAGTTGAGATTTATAATAATTCAGCTCCAGCTATGGTGGCATAACTTTAAATCTACTCAAATCTTATAACCTAAGCCTGGAAATTATGATTAACTATCCCATTAAGTTCGAGCCCATACTTAAAGAAAAAATATAGGGTGGTAATAAATTAAAAAACGTTTTATGTAAGAAAACTACTAAAAGTAATATTGGAGAGAGTTGGGAAATTTCGGATGTAAATAAAGATATATCGGTTATTTCTAATGGTGTTGCTATAGGTACTACTTTAAGAGAATCGATCAATTATTGTGAACTATTAGAAGTTTTTATTTAGTATCAGATTTAGGTAAGAAAAGGATAGTAAATAAGTTTGTTTCACGATTAATTGTAGAAAAGGAAAATCCAACAGTTTGAGAAAACTGCAAAATTTTCCTTTTTTTATTTTAAAATTAAATGTTTTGAGTAAGCCAATCTCCAACTTCGCTAGTTTTATAAGCTTTTTGATCTCCAGCTAAATCTTCGGTTACTACACCTTCATTTAACGATTTGTCAACTACATTACGAATTACCTGAGCTTCTTCTTGAAGTCCAAAAGCTGTTTCAAACATCATAGCTGCAGATAATACTGTTGCCAGCGGATTGGCAATGTCTTTGCCTGCAGCTTGCGGATATGATCCGTGAATAGGCTCAAACAAAGCCGTTTTTTCTCCAAGAGATGCAGAAGGCATTAATCCCATAGATCCAGATATAACAGAAGCCTCATCTGTAAGAATATCTCCAAATAAATTTTCCGTGATTAATACATCATAAGAATTCGGCCACTGTACCAATCGCATGGCTACAGCATCCACAAATTCATAACTAACCTCTACTTCTGGATATTCTTTTTCCATAGCTTGTACTGTTTCTCTCCATAATCGAGAAGATTCTAATACATTTGCTTTGTCTACACAACATAATTTCTTTTCACGTGTCATAGCCATCTCAAATCCTTTTTTAGCTAAACGCTTAACTTCTTCTCTTGTATATGTACACGTATCATAAGCAGTATCTCCATTATCCTCTCTACCTCTTTTTCCAAAATAAATACCGCTAGTTAATTCGCGGAGAAAAACTAGATCGGTTCCCTCAATTCTTTCTTGTTTTAAAGGAGATTTATCAATTAGAGAAGGGAATGTAAAAGTTGGTCTTACATTAGCAAATAAACCTAATTTCTGGCGCATTTTCAGTAATCCTTGCTCCGGACGTACTTTTGCAGAAGGATCGTTGTCAAATCTAGGATGACCAATAGCTCCAAACAACACAGCATCTGCATTCATGCAAATTTCATGAGTTTCATCGGGATACGGTTCTCCAACCGCGTCAATAGCAGCGGCACCAGTTAATGCCGATGTCCAATTTATTTGATGGTTATATTTTTTCGCAACTGCATCGCAAACCTTTACAGCTTGATCGATAACTTCGGGACCAATCCCATCACCAGCTAGTAGTGCTATGTTTAATTCCATATGTTTATATTCTCAGTTCTATTTTATTATAATTCAATAATATTTAGCATTTTTTCTGTTGCTTTAATGGCAGAAACAGTTTGATCAGAATCTAGTCCCCTGGTCACAAATTCTTTTGTTTCAGTTTTCCAGGTGATCACAGTTTCACAAAGCGCATCAGAATTACTTCCTGGTGGGATCCGAACGGCATAGTCAATTAATTTTGGTAAACTCTTCTTTTTTTGAGTATATACTTTTTCTAAGGCATTTATAAATGCATCATACTGACCATCACCTTGAGCATGTTCTTCAAGAACCTCATCATCCATTTTAATAGCAAGTGTTGCAGAAGGTTTTAACCCTTTTGCATGGTTTAAGACATAAGATTTGATTTTTACTTTGTCTTGATAGAGTTTACTATCTAATACATCCGAAATGATATATGGTAGATCTTCTTGAGTTACCACTTCCTTTTTATCACCTAACTTAATGATCTTCTGAGTAACTTTTTTGATATCTTCGGCACTAAGCTTTAACCCTAATTCTTGAAGGTTTTTTTCAATGTTAGCTTTTCCTGAAGTTTTTCCCAATGCATATTTACGTTTTCGTCCAAAACGCTCAGGCATTAGGTCATTAAAGTATAGATTGTGCTTGTTATCTCCATCAGCATGGATTCCTGCTGTTTGTGTAAATACATTATCTCCAACTACAGGTTTATTAGCAGGGATTTTAAATCCAGAAAAGGTTTCTACCAGTTTACTTACTTTGTAGAGAGCGGATTCTTTTACGTTAATACGAATTTCTGGAAGGTAGTCATTAATTACAGCAACTACACTTGCTAAAGGAGCATTTCCTGCTCGCTCTCCCATACCATTCATAGTAAGATGTAAACCATTTACACCAGCCTTAACTCCTTCAATAGCGTTCGCAACGCCAAGATCATAATCATTATGAGCGTGAAAGTCAAAATGTATATGAGGATATCTATTTCTTAAAGAAGATAAATATGCATACGCCTCGGAGGGTATAAGGACTCCTAATGTATCAGGGAGTAAAATTCTTTTTACAGGCTGTGTAGATAGGAAATCCAGAAACTGGTATACATATTCAGAAGAGTTACGCATACCGTTACTCCAATCTTCTAAATATACATTTGTAGTAATTTCTTCTTGTGTTGCTTGTTCAAAAGCCTTTGTAATATCTCCAAAATGTTGTTCAGGAGTTTTTTTTAATTGGTATGTTAAGTGGTTTAGTGATCCTTTGGTAAGAAGATTCTGAACTTTAGCCCCAGTATCTTTCATCCATTGTATAGATTTACCACCATCTACAAAGGTTAATATTTCTATCTGGTTAATATACCCATTCTCATTTGCCCAATCAATAATATTCTTAACTGCTTCGAATTCACCTTCGGATACTCTAGCGGATGCTACTTCAATACGATCTACACCTAATTCTTCGATTAATAGCCGAGCTATTGTTAGTTTTTCTGAAGCAGAAAATGAGATCCCAGAGGTTTGTTCACCATCTCGGAGCGTAGTGTCCATGATTTCTATTGATCGTTTACTCATACGATTTGTTTTTGCGTTAGGGATAGTAATGAAAATCCCACAGCTTGAGGAACGAAGTGCGAGGAATTGAAATGATAGCCCGCTTGAACGCCCAAAAAATTATATAGTTAGAAAGGTCGGGCTGTTGCGAACTCTTGAATTTCTGACTTCATTTTGGTTAGATAATCAATATCATCGTACCCATTGAGCATATTCTCTTTTTTATAGCTATTAATATCAAAAGATTCTGATTCCCCAGTAGCTTTGATTGTAATGGTTTGTTGAGGTAGATTTACTTCAATCTCAGTATTAGGATTTGTTTCAATAGCTTTAAATATTTTTTCTAAAAATTCTGGACTTACCTGTACAGGTAAAACACCAATGTTAAGGCAATTACCTCTAAAAATATCTGCAAAAAAACTTGATACTACACACCTGAATCCATAATCATATACAGCCCAGGCGGCGTGTTCACGGGAAGATCCTGATCCAAAATTTTTACCTCCAACAAGTATTTTACCACTATATATAGGGTTATTTAGTATGAACTCTTCTTTTGGAGTATTATCATTGTTGTATCTCCAATCTCTAAATAGGTTATCTCCAAAACCTTTACGCTCTGTAGCTTTTAGAAAACGTGCCGGAATAATCTGATCCGTATCTACATTTTCTATTGGTAATGGTACAGCAGTAGAGGTTACTACATTAAATTTATCGTACGCCATTTTGTTTATTCTTTTTAATTATGCTAAAAGTGTTCTTGGATCTGTTACTACTCCAGTAACTGCTGTTGCAGCTGCAACCAGAGGGCTTGCGAGTAAAGTTCTCGAACCAGGTCCTTGTCTTCCTTCAAAATTTCTGTTAGATGTACTAACTGCTAACTTTCCTGCTGGAATTTTATCTGCATTCATTGCTAAACATGCAGAACATCCAGGCTCTCTCAATGTAAATCCTGCTTTGGTGATGATGTCTAACAATCCTTCTTCTTTAATAAGTCCTTCTACTTCATGAGATCCAGGAACCAGCCATGCAGTAATATTTTCTGCTTTCTTTTTGCCTTTTACAATAGAGGCGAAAGCTCTAAAATCTTCAATTCTACCATTAGTACAACTTCCTAAAAAAACATAATCCACAGACTTACCTATCATAGCATCTCCTTCGTTAAAATCCATATATCCTAAAGATTTTTTATAGGTAGCAACACCACCTTCTATAGTTTCTGCATCTGGTATAGTATTGGTAATACCAATACCCATTCCTGGATTAGTACCGTAGGTAATCATAGGCTCAATATCGGCTCCATTAAAAGTAAGTTCTTTGTCAAAAACTGCATCTTCTTCTGTTTTTAGGGTTTGCCAATATTCCATAGCAGTATCCCAAGCTTCTCCTTTAGGAGTTAATGGTCTTCCTTTAATGTAGTCGAATGTTTTTTGATCTGGAGCAATCATTCCTCCTCGTGCTCCCATTTCTATACTCAGATTACATACAGTCATACGACCTTCCATTGTCATATTACTAAAAACATCGCCAGCATACTCTACAAAGTAACCGGTAGCACCAGAGGTTGTTAATTGAGAAATAATATATAATGCAACATCTTTTGGCGTTACCCCAAAACCAAGTTCTCCATTAACATTGATTCTCATTTTCTTTGGCTTAGGTTGCATAATACACTGTGTAGATAATACCATCTCTACTTCTGATGTTCCAATACCAAAAGCAATAGCTCCAAAAGCACCATGCGTAGATGTATGAGAATCGCCACAAACAATAGTTGCTCCTGGTAATGTTATTCCATTTTCTGGTCCTACTACGTGAACGATACCATTTTTTTGATGCCCTAATCCCCAGTGAGAAATGCCCCAAGCTGCTGCATTTTCTTCTAAGGCTTTTAGTTGATTTGCGGATAAAGGATCTTCTACAGGCAAGTGTTGATTTATAGTTGGTGTATTATGATCTGCGGTTGCAAAAGTGCGTTCTGGATATAAAACAGTATTCTTTCTACTTTTTAGACCTAGAAAAGCAACAGGACTAGTCACTTCGTGAATGAAATGGCGATCAATAAAAAACACATCAGGTCCATTCTCAATGTTTCTTACTACGTGTGAATCCCACACTTTGTCAAATAATGTCTTATTCATTTTTATGATCTTTACTACTATATAGATGATGTATTTAGCATCTTCTTATTAAAATGTTAAAAAGGAGGTAAATTTACGAGTTACGATAGATTTCAGCTAATAAAACTATAAAGAGAGGAGTAGTTTTAAGTATATCTCAATTTTAGCTAGAATTTTAGATAATTTGACAAAAAAGATATTGATTTTAATGAATACTATTATTTTTAATTAGAGTATATGATTTAAAATCAAGGCATAAGAAAATTTGGGGTAAAAAAAATGTTAGTTTTTGTTAATTATCCTTTGTAAAGCTAAAAAAGGTTGTATATTTGCCGTCCGCAAGGAAAGATAAAAACTTGTTGAGCTCATAACTCAAAGTTTTAAAGACAAGTAAGTTGTTATCTTATATCGCGGGATAGAGCAGTAGGCAGCTCGTCGGGCTCATAACCCGAAGGTCACAGGTTCGAGTCCTGTTCCCGCTACTAGGTAAAGCCTCACAGAAATGTGAGGCTTTTTTTTGTATAATATTCCGAAGTTAATAGATAAAATTACATTTTATGAGTGATGAAAATATAATAAAGATTAATGAAGTGATAACTCATTACTTTGCGACAAATACTTCGATTGATTGGATTCCTGTAAAAACAATTATGCCCTCATTAATTGAAGCAGGAGTTTTTAATAAGGATGAAAAAAAAGGATTACCAATTCGTAAAGTATTTCGGAAATTAGATTTAGAATCGAAACTTGATGAAATTCCAACTGTGCATGCAGAAAGAAGATCGGATAGCGTATATTGGTATTTGGTAAGACCTGGGAAGAAATATGCTCCAAAAGAATTAATAAACTCTATCACCAAAAAAGAACAGAATTTACTTGCTATCCAAAATAGTGACGAGTATTATCTAGTGAATTTATGTGATGAATTATTAAAACAAAAAGCATCAAGAAAACATACCTTTCCTAATTTAGTAGGGAATCTTCATAAAAAAGGAAAAAGAAGAACAAAACTCCCTTTAGATGCCTATTATGAAGATTTGAAATTGGTTCTCGAGTTTTTTGAAAAAAATGCAATAACTAATGAGTTGGATGAAAAAGAACAAGCACGTAGAGCTCAGATAAAGTATTATAACCAGCTTAAAAAGAAAGCTGTTCTTGCTAAAAATCTACACTTAATTGAGGTTAATTACGGCTTATTTGAGCGTAATAATGAAAATAAATTGGTTAGAAATACGGATAACGATATGTTGGTTCTAAAAGATGTTTTAAAAGATTTTGTATTGAATTAATAACCTAAAAACAGAGAGGTGAGTTAGTGGGGATTTAGTTGGTAATATCAAGATTAAAGAGTCTGTGCTGTACTTGATTCGGTATTGTAATCCTTTTTATCGGTTGTAATAATATGAAGGTGGGTGCGCACTACTATAATAACTTTATCATTAAGCTCATATAAAATATATATAATTCAATATTTTTGTTCTTCGAAAAAATGTTGAATATGCAAAAAATACAGCCTATAATGTTAGTAGGTACTGGCTCTGATGTTGGTAAAAGTTGGATAACAACAGGTATTTGCAGATGGCTGAAACGGAAAGGATACAATCCTGCTCCGTTTAAAGCTCAAAACATGTCATTAAATAGTTTTTCTACACCCAATAATCTAGAAATTGGAAGAGCACAAGCGGTGCAGGCTGAAGCTTGTGGTATTCCACCAACGGTAGAAATGAATCCTATTCTGTTAAAACCTTCATCCGTAAATAAATCACAAATTGTTTTACACGGAAAACCAATTGGTGATCAAACTGCTAAAGAATATTTTTTAGGAGATAATAAAAAACAGCTATTTGAAGAAGCTAAAAAATCATTTAGGCAATTAGCATCAAAACACAATCCTATCGTAATAGAAGGTGCTGGAAGTATTAGTGAACTTAATTTAAAACATAGAGATATTGTAAACATGCGAATGGCGGATGCAGCAAATGCGTGTGTTTATTTAGTAGCAGATATAGATAAAGGAGGTGTATTTGGTAGTGTATATGGCACTATTGAATTACTCGAAGATTGGGAACGAAAACTGATTAAAGGAATTATAATTAATAAATTTCGTGGGGATACAGCTTTATTCATTGATGGGAAAAAGAAATTGGAATCACTCACAAATCTTCCTGTTTTAGGTGTTTTACCTTATGCTAAGGATATAATTATTGAAGAAGAAGATTCTGTTGCGTTGAATCAACGAATTACAACTGCTTCTGATAATAAATTAAATATTGCTGTTGTAAGGCTTAATTATATGTCTAATTATACAGATTTTCAAGCTTTGGAGCAAGAACCATTAATCAATTTATATTTTACTAGAGATGTAGAAGAGTTAAATAAAGCAGCCATAATTATTATTCCAGGGACAAAAAATACTATTGAAGATTTAATTGCCTTAAAAAAAGATAGGTTAGATATTGTTATCAAAAAACGATATACACATATTCCTATAATTGGAATATGTGGTGGTTATCAAATGCTAGGTAAGGTGGTAAAAGATCCTTTTTCGGTGGAAAGTAGTACAAAATTTGAAGAAGGTTTAGGGTTGTTTGATATTGAAACAACTCTTTCTAAAACGAAACAAACCATACAACGTAACTTTCAGTTTAAAGATTTTGCAACATCTTGTGAAGGGTATGAAATTCATATGGGAGAAACTATAGTGCCAAAAAAGAAAGGCTTAAACCATGTTGATGGTAAGGAAGAAGGTTATTTTGATGGAAATAAAAGTTGGGGGACTTACTTTCATGGAATATTTGATAATCAAGAAATAGTTACAGAATTACTACAATTAAAATACCCTAATGCTAAGGCAAAAAACTACAAAGCGTTTAAGGCAGCACAATTTGATAAATTAGCAGATTGGATAGATGAAAATTTAGAAATGTCAACCATCTTAAAAAATAGTTTACAAGAATGTTAAACGGACATGGTGATGATCTTCATTTAATCGAAGGAAAAATTACGCATAACTTTAGTTCAAATGTGTATTACAAAGGGTGCCCTAAAACATTATTGGCGCATATTTCAAAGAATGTTTCTCTAATTCAAAATTATCCTTCACCCGCGGCAAGTGAGTTAAATAAACTGGCGGCTCATAAATTTCAACTCCCTAGTGAACAGTTCTTATTTACCAATGGTGCGACAGAAGCGTTCTATCTTATAGCGCAATTGTTTTCTAATAAAAAAGCAACTATTGTGGCCCCTACTTTTTCGGAATATGAGGACGCTTGTAAAAATTTTCAGCTAGATTATCTGTTAGTTTCTAGAACCGAAATAAAAGATACTGATGCCGATTTAGTGTTTATATGTAATCCTAACAATCCTAATGGAGCTATTTTCTCTAAAAATGATTTAGAGTTTCTTTTTAAACAAAAACCAGAGACTACATTTGTTATTGATGAGGCGTACATAGAGTTTACCAACAGTGTTGAATCCATCATTTCATTAACAAAAAACTACAGGAATTTAATTGTTGTTCGTTCATTAACCAAAACATTTACAATTCCGGGATTGCGTTTAGGATATATCGTTTCAAACACTTTAATCATCAAAAAGCTATTAACTTTAAAAATGCCTTGGAGTGTTAATTCATTAGCGATAAAAGCAGGAGAATATATTTTCAAAAATTATGAAGCATTTCAATTTGAGGCTGCTGAATTAATAGAAGAAACAATCATTTTTAAGGAACAACTTGAGCAATTAGATGGAATGAAGGTTTGTGAAAGCAACACCTCTTATTTTTTAGTTGAATTGTTGCAGAAATCTGCAATGGAGCTAAAAGAATATTTAATCGTAAAACATCAAATCCTGATTAGAGATGCGACAAATTTTAAAGGGTTAACAGGAGAATATATTAGACTTTCTACACAAAGTAAAGAAGCTAATAAGATATTGATTCAAGCGTTGAAGGAATGGATGTAAACCAAATGTACATAGTAGTTTTTGCTTTTGGTTTAGATGCAGTATTGGGAGACCCTAGAAAATTGCCGCATCTTATTGTGGGCTATGGAAATAGTATTGCTCTTGGAGAAAAATGGCTAAATAAAGGTTCATATAAATTCTTAAAAGGTGCCTTATTAACGATTGTATTAGTAGGGCTTTCTTTTACGATACCTTTTCTAATTATTAGATCGTTAAACACGTATGGTTTTAAAATTTTGGCACTTGCTTTTTCAATACTTATGCTGTTTTATTGCTTGGCCAACAAAACATTGATAAAAGAAGGATATGCAGTATTTAATACTTTGAAAAATCAAGGGCTAGAATCAGGACGCAAACGTTTGTCTTGGATTGTGGGACGAGAAACTGATAATTTAAATGAGCAACAAATTAGAGTTGCTACTTTTGAAACCATGTCTGAAAACTTAAGTGACGGCGTTATTGCACCCTTATTTTATTTTTTGATTTTAGGTGTTCCTGGAGCAATGGGGTATAAAATGATCAATACTTTAGACTCTATGATCGGGTATAAAAGTGATCGTTATATACAGTTTGGTAAGTTTGCCGCAAAATTAGACGATGTTGCTAATTATATTCCTGCTCGAATTACTGCACTGTTAATATTAGTTGTTCAAAATAAGTTAAGCGGACTTTCTTTTTTGTTTAGAGAAGGAAAGAAGCATAGTAGTCCTAATGCGGGCTATCCAGAGGCTGCTCTAGCATATGTTTTAAATTGCCAATTCGGAGGACCAAATTATTATCATGGAAAATTGGTTAAGAAACCTTTTATAGGTGTTAATAATCGCGAAATTAAACACGAGGAAATTAAAAGAGTAAGTAAAGTAAATTATGGGGTAAGTATTGTATTTTGTTTATTAATAGTAGGTGTGTTATTAGTATTCCAATATGCATAATTTTCAAAAAAAACATATTATTACCGGGGCTCCTGGGACAGGTAAAACAACATTAATAAACAATCTAAAAAACACCATACCGTGTATGGATGAGGTTTCCAGAAAAGTAATTATTGATGAACAAAAAAACAACAAAAAAGGAACACCTTGGGGGGATATTAATCGATTTACTGAACTTGTGTTTAGGCGTACAAATCAAGAATTATTGAACACTAATACGCTAATTTGTGATAGATCCTTGTTAGATCTAGAAGCTTATTTAACGGTAGAAGATAAGGTGATTCCAGACTACCTAACAGACTTTCCTTATCAAGAAACATATCATAAAATTGTTTTTTTTACGCCAACATGGTTTGAGATTTATTGTAAAGATGGACAACGATTACAGGAATTTGAATATTGTTTAAGATTAGAAAAATCCCTGTTAAAGCTTTATAAAAATAAAGGATTCGAAATCATAATATTGCCTAAATCCTCTCCTCTAGAAAGAACAAAAGTCATTTTAGAAACTATTTACTATTAAATCAAAAATTAACAATACATTTGTGTCGCTTTTGGTTTCTTATTCTTTTCTTTTAAAAGAATATAGAATTAAAAGGGAATTTGGTGAGAATCCAAAACTGTTCCCGCAGCTGTAAGCTCTGCAAAAAGCTTTTAACATAGTAGTCACTGTTTTAAAAAAAATGGGAAGGCGTTAAAAGTAGAGTGAGTCAGAATACCTGCCTAAAGCAAAACATAATATTAACTTTCGGGAATAAAAGTTTAAGTGTTAGATGGCTATTTTGTGGCTTCTTACCCTACTTTCCCCCATAATAATAAGAATGGGAAAAAACATAGCAAATACAAAAGATACTTTTTTCTTTTGTGATGGAGGTTCTTGTCAAAAAGCAGGATCAGAACAAGTTATAAGAGCTGCAAGAGCTTATTTACGTAATAACGAACTTTGGGATACTACACATACAATTAAAACCAGATGTAATGGAAGGTGTGAAGATGCACCCACCTGTATTGTACATCCTGGAGAGTTTTGGTATAAAGAATTAACTGCAGAAAAAATAATTCCTATTGTAAAAAGACATCTCAATAACGAAAACCCTGTCGAAGAGGAGTTATTGTATCAAAAAGGTTGGGAACAACAAGCTTCAAGTAATGAAAGAACTCCTATTAAACCAAAACCTTTTGAGTTAAAAGATGACACGGAATTAGGTGAATGTTATATTACCAAAGGGTTTAGTTCAGATCAATATTTATATCCATTATTTTTGTATCTGTTAGAAAACCCAAAAGGCGTACTCCTATATATAGATGATAAAAACCCTATTTCGTTTGAAGAAATAGATGCAGTAGAGTACTCAAAGCCACACACACTAGAATTGCATACCAAAACTGAGAGTATTGCACTAACTATTGCTGCCGTTCCCAAAGAAAATAAGGAATTACAACAATCAAAAATTTCTAATACAGAATATTTCCATCAAAAAGGAACAGAACAAACTGGTATCCGTTTCAAGAATAAATTTGGAGAAATTTTAGGGAAAATTGAATTTGATTCTGCTCAAAATAAAGCTTGGGAGTATTGTATAAAAATTCAATTACAGAATACAAGTCTAGTTTCAATATAGGCATGAATAGGCATATCTCTATATTAGGATTGGGTTGGTTAGGATTACCACTTGCGTTGAAACTTCAAAAAAATGGATATTCAATTCACGGAAGCACGGCTGAATTAGATGCATTGAAATCATTATGTAAGCATTCATTTCTAACAAGTAGAATAAAAATTGAATCTGATAACATTATAGGAGATTGGGAATCTTTTATAGATGAAACATCGACACTTATTATCAATTTCCCTCCAAAACGGATCGATGATATAGAAACGATACACCCGTTTCAGATCAAACAGATTATAAAACATACGCCTGCCTCTACAAAAGTTATTTTTGTAAGCTCCACGTCAGTATATCAAAATAGTAATAGTCTCATAGATGAAACTGAAGATTGCGTTCCAGAAAAAGCATCTGGTAGGGCGTTAATAAAAGCAGAACAATTATTGCAACAGCATTTTGGTGATAATGTAACTGTTTTGAGATTAGCAGGACTAATTGGACCACAACGTCATCCAGGAAGATTTCTAGCAAATAAAAAACAATTAAAAACTCCTAATGTACCTGTAAATCTTATTCATCAAAAAGATGCTATAGATCTAATCGAGGCAGTTTTGGAAAAAAAATGTTTTGGTGAGATTATTAATGGTTGCGCAGATATACATCCAAAACGAAAAGAATTTTACGAAAATGCAGCTATTAAATTAAACTTGCCGGCACCAGTTTTCGAAACTACAACAAAAGAAAATTTTAAAATAATTGATAATTCAAAATCAAAATCACTACTTAATTTTGAGTATCAATTTTCAAATCCAGAATGGATTTTTACAAAACAACATTTACCTGAAATTAATATTATTGGAGCTGGACCTGGGAATAAAAATTTATTAACCTTAAAAGCTCTTGAAGCTATTGAAAAAGCAGAGGTTATTTTACATGATAATTTAATTTCTGATGAAATATTAGATGTGAATACGAAAGCTAAGCGGATGTATGTGGGTAGAAAATTTGGTGATTCAGAAGATCAAGAAACCCGACAAAATAAGATCAATAGATTGATGAAAAGCCATTGCGAGCAGGGAGAAAAAGTTGTTAGATTAAAGTCTGGAGATCCTTACGTTTATGGCAGAGCGGCAGAAGAAGCTCGTTTTTTAAAGAAACATCAGTTGCCTTTTACAGTTGTACCAGGAATTTCGGCAGCCTTGGCGGCAGCTAATATTTGTAATATTCCTATTACCGAACGTAACCAATCTAATGCCATGTTAATATGTACTGCGCATACTGCTGATTATTCATTTGAGCAGTTAAATGGAATTGCACATATGCTAAAAGCAGGAAATACGATTTCTATTTATATGGGATTAAAGAGCTTGCATAGAATTGTTCCTAAACTATTAGAAGTATGTAAAGATGATACGATTCCTGTAAATGCAATCTCAAACGCATCAAGAAAACAACAAGTGATTGTTACTGGCAACCTAGGAAATATAGAAGAAAAAGTAGCTAAAGCTACGATACAAATGCCAGTAGTTTTTATTATCGGCGCAACACCTATTTAATCTAAAAACTAATAGTAAATGAAAGAAGGAATTTTATTATGTGGACATGGTACGCGAAGAGAAGCAGGCGTAAAATCATTTAAACGATTTGTTGCTATTCTTAAAGAACGCTATCAAGATTCATATGAAGTAGATTATGGTTTTTTAGAATTTAATCATCCTACGTATGAAGCTGCGGTAGAACGTATGTATGCAAATGGTATCCGTAAAATTTATGCCTTACCTGTTATCTTATTTGCAGGTTCTCATGCCAAAAATGATATTCCTTATGAATTAAATACGTTACAAACCTATCACGATGATTTAACCATTTCTATGGGGAAACATATTGGTGTAAGTTCTTTTTTACTGGATTTATCTTTAAAACGTATTGAGGAAACAGAAAAAAACTTGCCTAAAGTAGATAGAAAAGATACGTGTTTGGTGGTAGTTGGAAGAGGGACTACGGATCCTGATGCTAATAGCGATGTTGCTAAATTAACCAGTATGCTTTGGGACGGAATGGGATTTGGCTTTGCAACTACATCGTATAGCGGAACAGCATATCCTAAAATTGATGAAGGTTTACAATTGGTTGAAAAATTAGGCTTTAAACGTACCATTGTAATTCCATTTTTCTTTTTTACAGGTGTTTTATTAGAAAGAATTTATAAGAGTGTTTCTGAAATGGATGCCAACTCAGATTTAGAATATGTCTATACGGATCCTTTTGGTGCAGATGAATTGATTCTACAAGCTTTTGATGAACGTTTACACGAAGCCAAAAATGGAATTGCTAATATGAATTGCCAGATGTGTAAATATAGAAAACAAGTTATTGGTTTTGAAGAATATCAAGGAAAAGAACAAATGGGGCATCATCTAAATGTAAAAGGAATTTTATTTGAGGAAGATGAAAAACCTAATGAAAAACAAAACAGTCTAGGGAATAAAGTTAAAAAGATGTTAGGTATATGACGGCGGGCCAAATATATGGAGTTTCCTTGGGGCCTGGTGATGCTGATTTAATCACATTAAAAGGACTAAAAACTTTACAGAAAGTTGATAAAATCTATTATCCAGGTTCATTATTTAAGGACGGGAGGAAATCGAGTTATTCGTTATCTATTTTAAATCAATATGATTTAAATATGGAGAAACTCCAAGGATTCTATTTGAAAATGGATTTAGAAAGAGCCCAAGCAAAAACAGTTTACGAAGCTACATTTCAACAAGTATATACGGATTATAACAAAGGATTATCTGTTGCTATTGTTAGCGAAGGAGATATTAGCACATTTAGTTCTTTTTCTTATTTATTGGAAAAAATACAAGCGTGTAAATTAAACATCAACTTAATTCCTGGTATTAGCTCTTACCTGCATTTAGCATCTGAAAGCAAAATACCTTTATGCTTGCAAAATGAAAAAGTGGTGGTAATTCCTAGAATTCAAACAAGAGTAGAATTACAGGAAGCTATTGATAATTTTGACACTGTGGTTTTGATGAAAATAAAAATGGTTATGAATAGTATTAATGAAGTAATCGATACGAAAAAGCATAGTATTACGTATGCCGAACGCTTAGGAACCGAAAAACAATTTATTACCAATAATTGGGCAATTGTAAGTTCAAGAGAGATCCCTTATTTCTCTCTTCTTATTATAAAAAAAAATAACCAATGAAAATAACAGTTGCAGGTTTAGGACCTGGAGATATCAATTATATGTTACCTGTAGTTAAGAATGTTTTAGAAAAAGCAGACGTAGTTATTGGTTACGATTATTATTTTCAATTTGGAGCATCGCTTTTTAGAGAAGATGCAGAACTCATTTCAATGCCCTTAGGTAAAGAAGAAGCAAGAGCACATAAGGCGATTGAAAAAGCGAATGAAGGTAAATATGTTGTAGTTATTGGTTCTGGTGATGCTAGTATTTACGCAATGGCAGCTATTGTTTATGAAGTAGTTTCTAAAGAAAATCACGATGCTATTGAATTAGAAACATTACCGGGTGTTTCTGCTTTCTTAGCTGCTGGTAGTAAATTAGGAGCACCTTTGGGTCATGATTTTTGTTGTATTTCTTTGTCGGATTTGATGACGCCTTGGAACAAAATAGAGCAAAGAATTAGAGCTGCTGCATTAGGAGATTTTGTAACAAGCTTATATAACCCAAAGAGTAAAAAAAGACACTGGCAACTAGGTAGGTTGCAAAAAATATTTTTAGAAGAACGCTCTCCCAATACACCTGTTGCAATTATAAGACACATTACACGACCAGAAGAAGAGCTAAAAATCACCACCTTAGGAGAATTTAACCCTGAAGATGTGGATATGTTTTGTTTGGTGATGATTGGAAATTCGCAAACATATCGTTTTAAAGATTACTTGGTAACGCCACGTGGGTATCTTAATAGAAAACCACATACTGGTAAAGAAATTCAACAAGAGAGTTTTAGAATTGTTACCCAGCACATTACCGATATACCTTTTTCTATTTCAGATAAATGGGCAATAACAAGAGTTATCCATACTACAGGAATTTTAGAAGATTTTAACCATTATTCGGCAACACCAGAAGCGATTGAAAGTTGGCATAATTACCTTAAGAGTGGAGGAGAAATTATTACTGATGTCACGATGGTAAAAGCTGGAATCACAAAAGCTTTCACAAAAGAATACGGAAATCAGATTCATTGTTTATTAAATGATGAAGACGCGCAGTTATTGGCAAAATCAGCCAATATTACACGTTCTCAAGCGGGTATCAGAAAAGCCATTGAAAAACATCCAGATGCTTTATATGTTGTTGGGAATGCACCTACTGCATTATTCGAAATTGTAGAGCAATTAAGAGAAAATATAACTTTTAAACCTGTTGGAGTTGTTGGTGTACCTGTTGGTTTTGTAAATGTTTTGGAAGCAAAAGAACAGTTATCTCAAATTAAAACTACGGATTGGGCAATTGTAGAAGGAAACAGAGGTGGTAGCAATGTTGCCGCCGCAATTGTAAATGCTGCTTTTACTTTACCCGAAGCTTTAAACTATTTTAAATCTTAAGATGATCAAATTTACTTCAGAACATATAGAAACTTTGGAACAGATAATCCTTGCACGCCGAGACGTAAGAGGAAATCGTTTTATAAATACACCGGTCTCTCAAAAGGATATAGATAAAATTCTATTTGCTGGAGTAAATGCACCTTCTGTTGGGTTTTCGCAACCTTGGGAATTTGTGATTATTAAAGATTTAGACATTAGAAATAAAATCAAGCAAAGCTTTTTTGAAGAAAATGAAAAGGCGAAGCAACTTTTTAATGAAAAAAAAGCAGAGGCCTATACTCAATTAAAACTGGAAGGTATTATAGAATCTGCTTTGAATATTGCTGTTTTCTATAAACCAAGCGAGCACCCTACTTTAGGGCAAACGGCGATGAAGGAAGCCGGAGTGTATTCTGTGGTTTGTGCAATTCAAAATATGTGGTTAATGGCAAGAGCTTTAGATATTGGTCTAGGGTGGGTAAGCATATTAGACCCAAATAAAATTAAAACCATTTTAAACGCTCCTGAAGACAGACAACTCATAGGTTATTTATGTTTAGGACACGTAGATAAGTTCTATGAAAACCCGGAATTAGAGCGCTTGCAATGGGAGAAACGTAAGAATATGAATGATGTGGTTATAAAAGAGTCTTATAAATAGGTGAATAAAACGAATACACATATCGATTTTTATTTGATTGGAATTAGCAATCATCCTATTCCAAAATGGAGTGATGAAATTTTGCAATTAATCAAAAAGCATACTGTTTTTTCTGGTGGAAAACGCCATTATGAATTGGTGAAATCATACTTGCCTAAAAACCATACATGGATTGAAATTTCTGGAAAAATGGATGCGTTGATTCAGCAATATAAAACGGTTGAGGTTTCCATTGTGATCTTTGCTTCGGGAGATCCTTTTTTTTATGGCTTCGGAAATACGTTGCAACGTTTAGTCCCCGATGCACAACTAAAAGCATTTCCGTATTTCAATAGTATTCAGATACTCTGTCATAAAACACGGACCAATTATAATAACATAACATCAATATCTGTTCACGGTAGAGATTGGTCAGCTTTAGATGAAGCATTAATCAATAGAAATGAGTTGATTGGCGTTTTAACCGATCATAAAAAAACACCGTCTGCAATAGCAAAACGTATGTTACAATACGGTTTTGATAATTATTCAATCACCATTGGTGAATCTTTAGATGGTGACGCAGAACATATTGAACAACTTGATGTATCTACTTGCTCGACCAAAATACATCATACTTTAAATTGTGTGTTATTAAAACAGATAAGATCTAAAGAAAAATCATTTGGTATTCCTGATACTGCTTTTATTCCTTTGGAGAATCGAGCAAATATGATTACCAAAATGCCTATCCGTTTAAGTACTATTAGTGCTTTAGGATTACAAAATAAACGTGTCTTTTGGGATATAGGTTCTTGCACAGGTTCCGTAGCTATTGAAGCAAAGCAACAGTTTCCGCATTTAAAAATAGTTGCTTTTGAAAAGCGAGCAGAATGTAGCACTATTATTCAACAAAACACAGAATGTTTAGCAACACCAGGTATTGAAATTGTTATTGATGATTTCTTTAATCTAAATTTAAAAAATTTTCTTATGCCCGATGTAGTATTTATTGGTGGGCATGGAGGTCGTTTAAAAGAGTTGATACATACTGTTCATCAATTAAATCCAAAAGTTCGATTTGTAACCAATGCCGTAAGAGAAACCAGTAGTACCATATTCATTTCAGCACTTTCGAAGTTAAAATATACGATTAGCACGAATACCCTAAAGTTAAACGAACATAATACGATTAGCATTCACAAAGCAGAAAACTAATACATGAAAAAAATAGCCATCATAGCAGTTACTGAAAAAGGGATTGAAAAAGCCCTCATTATTCAGAAAGAATTTCCAAAATCATTGGTAATTACAACATTGCAATCCAATGATGAAAATGTATCGACCATTGCATCTATTTCGGACTATCTAAAGGAAAATTTTATAAAATTAGATGGTATTTGTTTTGTTACTGCCTTAGGCATTTGTGTACGACTAATTGCACCTTATATTCAAGATAAAAATATGGATCCTGCAGTAGTTTCTGTGGATGATTTAGGGTTGAATGTACAATCAGTATTGAGTGGACATAAAGGTGGTGCAAATGATTTTACATCAAAAATTGCTGTGATTTTAGGAGCAAAACCTATTATATCTACCTCGAGTGATGTGCAAAACATATGGGCATTAGATACGCTAGGTACTCAATTTGATTGGCAAGTAGAAAGTTCTCCGTCAATGAACAAAACGATGGCGTTGTTCGTAAATAATAAACCAACAGCTTTGCTATTAGATATTAAAGATAAAGGAACAAAGCATTTAGAAAAAACGGTTCCTTATTTTGTTACTGTTTTTTATAGTGAAGCAGATATTGATTACTCACAGTTTGAATTACTAATAGTTGTAAGTTACAAAGTGTACGAGGCAAGTATTCCAAGTTTATTTTATATCCCAAAAGTACTCTCTATTGGTTCAGGATGCTCCAAACAGTTAGATTCAGTGCTGTTTGAAACTACTTTAAAAGAAGAACTAAAGCGTAGAAACATTTATTTTTTAGCGATTAAAAACTTTGGTTCTATAGACATAAAAGCAAAGCAACAAGCATATTTAGATTTCAGTAGCAATAACAAGATTCCATTTAGCACATTTACAGCGGATGAAATCGATACGATTACAGTGCCAAATCCAAGTGAAGTAGTGAAATCTAAAATTGGTGTACATGGTGTGTCAGAATCTACGGCAATGTTGTTTTCTGGAAATAAAAATGTATTGGTTGAAAAACAAAAAATCCATTTAGATAATGGTGAGAAATTTACATTTTCCATAGCTGTAGACACCAATGCAGAACGTAGAACTGCTGTTGCCATTATTGGAGCAGGACCTGGAGATGAGGACTTGATAACTGTAAAGGGAAAACAATATTTACAAGAAGCTGATTGTGTATTATATGCAGGTAGTTTAGTGCCAGAAGAAATGACTAGTTGGTGTAAACCAGGTGCTATTGTTAGAAACTCTGCAATGATGACCTTAGAAGAGCAAGTATCTATAATGCAAGAACATTATAGAAAAGGAAACTCAATTGTGCGTTTACAATCTGGAGATCCATCTTTATATGGGGCGATTCAAGAGCAAATGACCATTTTTGATGAGTTGGGGATGGATTATTTTATTGTACCAGGAATTTCTGCTTTTAGTGCAGCGGCAGCCGTCTTAAAATCAGAATTTACTATTCCTGAAGTTGTGCAATCTATTGTATTAACTCGCGGAGAAGGCAAAACACCAATGCCTTCTAGAGAGAGTATTTCAGCTTTTGCGGCAACGAATGCTACCATGTGTATTTTTTTAAGTGCTGGAATTGCTAAAAAAGTAGAAGCACAATTGTTAGAACATTTTGATGCAGATACTCCTGTGGCAGTGATGTACAGAATATCATGGAAGGATGAAGAAATTTTTCAAGGAAAATTATCGGAATTAGCCGCTATTGTAAAGAAAAGCAAGAAAACAAGAACCGTATTAATTGTAGTAGGTCATGCTATTGGCGCACGTAAAAACCGTTCTCAATTATATAGCCCAGAATGGAAACATATTTTTAGAACTAATAAGAAATTTGTAGTAACAGAATAATAATTCATCAATAAGAAACAAAATGACACTAGTTTTTGGAGGTACAACAGAAGGTAAAAAAACAGCCACTTTATTAGAAGGTATTGCGCTGCCTTTCGTGTATTCTACAAAAACAAACATTCCTTTTATAACCACTAAAATTGCCAGTTACAGATATGGCGCTTTAGATGAAAAGCAATTAGAAAAATACATCATAGATAACTCTATAAAAACAATTGTTAATGCTTCTCATCCATTTGCAGAACTATTACATAATACCATAGCCAAAGTTGCTGAACGTATGCAAATACCTGTAATACGCTTTGGACGACAATTACTCTCTAAAACAGCACATTCATTAGTGTCTTATGTCAACACATATAATGAGGCTTTAGAGTTATTGCAAGAAAATCAAAGAGTATTAGCGCTAACTGGAGTACAATCGATTAAAAGATTAACACCTTGGTGGAAGGAAAACGCTACGTGTTTTAGAATATTAAACAGACCTGAATCATTAGCAATTGCAGCAGAAAGTGATTTTCCAAAAGAACAGTTGATTTTAGGTTTGCCTTCTTCAGATCTGAAAAAAGAAATAGACTTAATTAAGAAGCATCAGATCGATGTTGTTTTAACCAAAGAAACTGGAAGCAGTGGGTTTTTAAGTACAAAAATTGAAGCGGCTTTAAAAACAAATGCACAAATTATTATTATTAAGCAACCTAAAATACCGGAGTACTTTAAGATAGTATATACTATTGATGAATTGGAGTTGCTTATTTCTAAAACGGAGGTAGTATGAGTTTAAGGAAAGTTCCAAAAGGTCCATTAAGAGATGGGTTTACAACGGGTACTTGTGCTACTGCTGCCGCTAAATCAGGTTTGAAGGCTATTATTCACCAGAAAAAAAGTAAAGTTGTTAAAGTATACTTACCTATAGATAAAATCCTCGAAATACCTATTCACCATTGCGAGTTTACAGAAAGCACATCCAATTGTTCAGTAATTAAAGATGCTGGAGATGATCCAGATGTTACCAATGGGGTAGAGATAGGTTGTATGCTAAAATTAACACGAGAAAAAGGTATTCAGTTTATTGCTGGAGAAGGTGTTGGCACAGTTACTCTTGAAGGTTTAGAGCTTGCTATTGGCGAACCTGCTATCAACCCTGTTCCAAGAAAAATGATAACTAGCGCTCTTCAAAAACTATTGCACGATTACGATTTAGAATGTGGTGTATCTGTTACTGTTTATGTTACTGATGGGAAAAAATTAGCCAAACGAACCCTTAATGAAAGAGTAGGTATCATGAATGGGATTTCTATTTTAGGAACAACCGGAATTGTGAAGCCTTACTCTGCGTCATCCTATATAGCAAGTATAGAACAAGGAATTGATGTTGCTATTGCAAACAAGGTAACAGAATTGGTTATTAATTCTGGTGCTAGAAGTGAAAAATATTTATCCAGTAAATTCGATTATTTACCAGAATACGCTTTTATCCATTATGGAAACTGGATAGGAGAGACCCTCAATAAAATTAATCAATCATCAATAGAAAGAGTAAGTATTGGCATTATGTTGGGCAAGGCTGTGAAACTAGCTGGTGGAGTTACGGATACGCATAGTTGTGTCTCTAGTTGGAATAAAGGTTTTGTAGTGGAATTAGCGCAAAAGGTTGGTTATAAGGATGCAGATAAAATCAAATCCTTAAATATGGCTGGACGGTTGATTGAATTATTTGATTTTGAGCAAGACTCTTCTTTTTTTCAGTTGCTATTAAAACATTGTTATCAGCATACACATGTAAAAATTAAACAGGTAACGCTCGATATTTACCTTATTCATAAAAACGGAACATTTATTAAATATAATAAAAAATGACTTTTACTTCTTTAATTAGACCTTTGATGGCGGGGATTTTACACTCTTTTGAGCCAGATCACGTAACAGCAGTTTCTGTGCTAGCTACGGAGAATGCTATTAATAAAAAAAAGGTAAGCTTTAAATCAGTATTCAAAGCATCTCAATGGGCATTTGGCCATTCGGTTACCTTATTACTATTTGGAGGAGTGGCATTATTTTTTAAAAGTATGGCCACTTTAGTGGTACATGATATTTCGTTTTATGCAGAATTAGCTGTTGGTCCTATTATGATTTGGTTAGGTATTGTAGCCATTAGAAGAAATCACGCTATTAATGAAATGGTAAAAGATCATAAAAAAATTGAACCTCACGAACATGAACTTTCTAACCCAATTCATTTACATGGAACCAAAGGTGAAGAAATAGCCGTAAATCCAATGAATAGATCGTTTTGGATTGGTATGTTACACGGATTGGCAGGTACTGGTGGTGCATTAACTTCTGCGCTAGTCTTAAGCAGTGCTACAATTGGAGATGCGCTTCTTGTTTTAGCTATAGAATCCATAGGGATCATTGTAGCAATGGGAGTATATAGTTATGTTTTGATTGTTGTGATGAGTCGGTTTTTAGAACGTAATTTATCTATTTTCAAGTGGATGAACGGTATTGCTGGATTAGCGTCAATAATTATTGGTTTGATATGGATCTATAATAATAGTACGGTATTATGATACAAGACAAAAAACAAATCAATTTTCCTTTTTCGGCTATTGTTGGTCAAGATGATTTTAAGCTAGCACTTATATTAAATTTAATTGATCCTCTTATTGGAGGAGTATTAGCTATTGGTGATAAAGGAACCGGAAAAACCACGTTAATTAGATCGTTAACAAATCTAATGAGTCATCAAGAACATTATCCTTTTGTGAATTTACCTATGGGTGTTACAGAAGATCGACTTATTGGAAGTATTAATTTGGAAGAATTAATTAATGCTAAAAAAGAAGTTGTTAACCTGGGATTAATGGCACAAGCGCACCAAGGTGTTTTATATGTAGATGAAGTTAACTTACTACAAGACTACCTTACAGACATCTTATTAGATGCCGCCGCCTCTGGCAGCTATTATGTAGAAAGAGAAGGCGTATCTCGTTATTTTAAAAGTCAATTTTGTTTGGTGGGCTCTATGAACCCTGAGGAAGGAAATGTAAGGCCGCAATTAAAAGATCGTTTTGGATTAAGCGTCAATATAACAACACCTACAGATCCTAAAGTGCGTCAAAAAATCATCAAACAACGTTTTGAGTTTGATGATAATCCTGTCGAATTTGTCACTAATTATAAAAATAAAGATGAAGAGGTAGCAATACAAATAGAGATTGCTAAAAACAATTTAAAATCTGTAAAAGTAAATGATTCGATTATTGAATATTGTAGTGAACTAGCTATTCAGCATCAAGTAGAAGGTTTGCGTGCAGATATCTTACTATTAAAAACAGCAAGAGCCTATACTACATATCAAAATGGATCAGAAGTTACCAAAGAGTCAGTAGATAAAATTGCCGATTTTGTATTAAATCATAGACGTTTAAGCAATCCGTCGAACCAACAAAACTCATCACAAAAACAACATAATCAACAAGAGCAAACTCCTTCTAAAACAGGCATTTATAAAGAAGAAAAAATAAATATTCTACCTCCTCAAAACGAATTTAGGAAGCCAAAAGAAATAACAGCAAATACAATTGATAATCAAAATTCAATTCGAAACAGCAAAGGAAATGTTACTTCTACGGATACAAAAAAGACAGTAAGTCAATATGTAGCCACAGATAAATTTGAATTAAAAACCAAAAGGAAGAGCAACTTTTTGAAACAGCATCATATCTTTTTAATAGATTCTAGTGGCTCTATGCTTAAAGATGAAATCATAGCATATGCCAAAGGTGCTGTGCATAAAATTGCAGAACAATCGAAAAAACAAAACACGCAATTCTCTATTATTTCTTTATTTGATGGTGAAGCACAACATATTCTAAATCAAACGGGAATATTAAAAGAAATAGAAATTGTATTAGCAGGTCTTAAAACGGGAGGAAAGACCAATTTAATTGCTGGTTTTAAAGAAATAAAAGGGATTTGTGCAGATATAGCGTTTCATCACAATCTTCATATTATTACGGATGGGAAATTAAACGCAACGCATATATTAGAAGATATAGTACTAGCTTTTCAAACCTATTGTAAAGGAATACATAGGACTCAAATAATTGATGCAGAAAAAGGGATGGTGAAAGTTGGAGTTGCTCAAGAATTAGCAAATCGCATTCAGGCTAATTACGAAATTTTAGTAAGAACAACAGTTTCTGAAATCCCAACACATACCATAGGATGAGCAAACAATTTATCATATCTGCTCCAAGTAGTAACGCTGGTAAAACTACTGTTACTTTAGGATTATTGCGGTTGTTTAATCGTCAAGATAGAGCAGTCCAACCTTTTAAAGTCGGGCCAGATTATATTGATCCAAAATTTCATGAATTAGCTAGTGGAAAAATAGGTGTCAATTTAGATCTATTTATGATGACTCAAGCTGAAATAAATAACAGTTTAAATTTCTATGGAAATAATACTCAGATTAATTGCATAGAAGGTGTTATGGGATTGTTTGATGGTGCAAAAAAAGACCAAGGTAGTACCGCCGAAATGTCAAAAAAACTACAAACACCTGTTTTAATGGTGATTGATGCTAAAGCAGTTGCTTATTCTGTAGCTCCGCTTATTCAAGGTTTTACAAATTTTGATGCAGCCGTAAAAATAATGGGAGTTGTGTTTAACCGAGTAGGTTCAGAAAGACATTACACTATGTTAAAAGAAGCTTGCGAAGATATTGGTATAGATTGTTTTGGGTACCTGCCTAATTTAAAAAATATTGAAATTCCGTCAAGACACTTAGGTTTAAATATACAAGGAATTGAAAAGTTTGATAGTGTAATTGACAGAATAGCTACTCAATTAGATAAAACGGTTGATTGGGAAGCGATTTTAGAAGCTTCAAAAGAAGTAGTACCAAAAGCTATTTCAGAAAAGAAATCAACAGTAGGCAAGAACATAAAATTTGCAGTGGCCAGAGATGAAGCCTTTAACTTTATATATCCTCAGAATATTTCAGCAATGAAAGAGGTAGGTGAAGTAACCTATTTTAGTCCTTTGCACGATGCTATGCTTCCTGATTGTGATTTTGTCTATGTACCAGGTGGCTATCCAGAATCCTATTTAGGAGAACTGTCTAGTAATAAAGCGATGCTTTCTAGTATTAAAGAATTTGCTCAGAATAATGGTCAGATCTATGCAGAATGTGGGGGCATGATGTATTTAGGAAAGTTTATGATATCTGAAAATAATGAGGCTTTTGAAATGGTTAATTATTTTGATTTTGAATCGACAATCGCTAATAAAAAATTGCATTTAGGATACCGCACCTGCAAAATTAATGGTCATACTTTTAAAGGACATGAGTTTCATTATTCAAGCTTAGTAAATGATAATGAAACGACTATAGAGGTTATGATTACAAACGCAAGAGGTGGTGAAACTACCACAAAAATTCATAAAAAAAATAAGGTAATGGGTTCTTATGTACATCACTATTTTGGTACATCAGAAAAATTATTACAATTGATTAACCAAGTAAACTACCTCGGGGAAAGTCCGCGAGACATTGATAGGTAATTAAATTTTAATTTCGAGGCAAACCTCGGGTATTATACCCTTTGGCGGTGCCAATAAATAAGTAACGTATGAAGATTTATACAAGAAAAGGAGACAAAGGAACTACCGGAGTTTTTGGAGGCAAAAGAACTTATAAAAATTCTGCACGAATTGAATGTATCGGAACCTTAGATGAGGTGAATTCTACCATTGGGTTACTGCGTTCTAAATTAGAAAATGATCACGAATGGCAACCCAATCTACATCGTATTCAAAAAGATATGATGAATATGATGTCGCATTTAGCAAGGCCATCGGATTCTAAAAAAGAAAACCCTAATCCAGAACCTAAAGATGGTGCTGAATTTTGTGAACAATGGTTAGACGAAATGGAAGATAGTATTAGTTCTCCTTCTGATTATTTTTTATTACCAGGTGGAAACGAAATCTCCGCACTTTGTCACGTTTGTAGAACGCAGGTAAGAAGAGGAGAAAGAACGTTGGTTACCTTAATGCAAGAGGACCCAGAGTGCGTACACGATTATATTATGAGTTATGTAAACAGAATGTCTGATTTGTTTTTCACAATGGCAAGAGCAGAAATGGACAAGCACGGTGTTGCGGAAGAAAAATGGAATTTATTTTTATATAAGCGTAAGAAGAAGAAAACAACATAGTATTATCAATACTAATAATTTAAACATACAATTCATCATTAAGAACTTATAATTTAAAGAAATGAATAAAATACCAATTACCATAGTTACCGGATTTTTAGGCGTAGGAAAAACGACTTTAGTACATAACATGTTAAAGAACGCTAATGGAAAGCGTATCGCTGTTTTGGTAAATGAATTTGGAGAAGTAGATGTAGATGGACAATTAATAGCATCTTCAGAATGTGATGATGATGGTTGCAATTTAATTCAATTACCCAACGGATGTATCTGTTGTACGGTGCAGGAAGAGTTTTTACCGTCTATGTTACAGTTGTTAGAGCGTAAAGAAGAAATTGATCATATTGTGATAGAAACTTCGGGTTTATCTATGCCTAAACCTTTAGTAAAGGCAGTAAACTGGCCAGATTTAAAACCTCATATTACTATAGATTCTGTAATTACTGTAGTAGATGCTGTTGGAATTGCCACTGGAGAAATTTGCGATAGAGAACGTGTGCAAGCGCAACGTTTGGCGGATGATACGTTAGACCACGAAACACCAATTGAAGAATTGTTTTTAGACCAATTATCCTGTGCTGATTTAGTTTTAGTAAGTAAAAGAGATTTGGTGGATGATGAAAGTTTTTCAGCCATCACTAAAATAGTTACAGAGAAAGCAAGACCAAACACTAAAATTGTTCCTGTTGTAAAAGGAGAATTAGATAATTCTATTTTATTAGGTATTCAGGCCTCTGCAGAAGATGATGTAGATAATCGTCATTCTATTCACGAAGAGCATCATAAACACGGACATCACCACCACCATAATGATGATATTAAAACGGTTTTATTAGAATACCCTGAAACAGCAGATATTAAAGCGTTAGTAAAAGATTTAAAAGCACTTGTAGAGAAACATGAAATTTATAGAATTAAAGGTTTTGTAAATATCCCTAACAAACCCATGCGTATGGTTTTACAAGGTGTAGGCTCTCGTTTCGATTATTATTTCGAAAGATCTTGGGGAACTAATGAAACTCGTAAAACAAGTATAGTGGTTATTGGTCGTAATATAGAACTAACCAAAGAAAATAAAATGATCACTCATTCACATAGTCACAATCACGGACATGCCCATTCTCATTAATAGATGAATAATTTGCTGTTCCATTGTAAATCAATAGTATTTAGGTTTCATAAAAATCATAAGACGTGCATTTAATATCTACGATACCAGGTGGCTGGAATCCTAATGATGAAGGAGTTTTTTATATTGATCAATCTCCAGGAGACATTGTTTTTTTGTCTTCCGCAGATTCTGATTTATTTATGATGAATAATGCTTATAAGTTAATTCATAATGCAGTAGAAAAAGCACCCTCATTTCGGTTTGCAAATCTTAGTTATTTTAAACAAGAATTAACGATAGATACGTATATCGATGAGGTGATTGCTGAGGCAAAAATTGTAGTATTAAAATTGTTGGGAGGAAAAGCCTATTACAATTATTTGTGCGAAGCGGTTACAGAATGTTGCGAAGAAAACGATATCCAATTATTGTTTTTGCCAGGTGATAATAAACCAGATTTAGAGTTGATGCAATCTTCTAATATTCCGTTAAAAGATGTCGATTTAATCTGGAAGTACATGCAAGCTGGTGGTATTGAAAATTGCCAAGCTGCTTTACAATTAATTAGCAATAGAATTACGGATGCAACAGTAATACCTGATGCTATTAAAACCATTCCTGATTTATTTTTATATCACCCTAAAGAAGGGATTTATAGTACACAATCCCCTGCGTTAAAGAGAAAAAAAGCTATTGTTTTTGGATATCGAAGTTATTATTTATCCAATAATTTAGCGCCTATTCATAGTATTATTGATGCTTTAGAATCACACAATATTTCAACAGTTGTTTTAATGGCCGCTGGCTATCGCGAACACGATATTAAGCAACAAATATTTGATTTACTAAAAATGCATCAAACAGAAAAACCTCAAATTATTATTAATACTACAGGTTTTAGTGTGCAAGGTTTTCATGACACCGCACAAAGTTTGTTCGATGTGTTTAACGTACCCGTTATTCAAGCTATTATAGGAAGTTGTAATCGCGAAAGTTGGCTCGAAGGAAATTTTGGGCTACCACCTACCGATATCGCTATGAATATAGCTTTGCCAGAAGTGGATGGTAAAATTATATCAAAAGTCATTTCCTTTAAAGAGTCCATAGAAAAAGACACACTTACCGATTCCGAAGTAGTTTCTTATGCGCCTAATGTAGAAGGTTGCCAGTTTGTTGCCGAAATGGCAAAAGCTTGGATTAATTTACAGCAGAAAACGAATGCCGAGAAGAAAATCGCATTAATATTACCTAATTATCCGAATAACAACAGTCGTTTGGCGAATGGTGTGGGGTTAGATACTCCACAAAGCACCTTGCAAATTTTAGCGCAATTGGCTCATGAAAACTATGCATTAGCACCTAATTTTCCTAAAACAACCAAAGAGCTAATAGATAAATTAACCAACTCGGTTACTAATAATGTAGAATCGATAAATACCTTAAACGAGCGCCACGCTATTAAATTAGACGAGGCTGTTTTTTATCAGTATTACAATCAGCTTTCAAAAACTCTTAGGGATACCATTGAAGCACAATGGGGAAATCCAAATGAGTCTCCTAATTATCAAAAAGGTTATTTTTTAATTCCTGGCTTTATTTCTGAAAATGTATTAGTAAGTATCCAACCCAGTAGAGGTTATAATTTAGATTTACAAGCCAGTTATCATTCGCCAGATTTACCTCCACCACCGGCTTATTTAGCCTATTATATTTGGTTGCAACATAGTTTTAAGGCGGATGCTTTAGTGCATATTGGTAAACACGGAAACTTAGAATGGTTACCTGGAAAAAGTGTTGCTTTGAGCAAAGAAACCTGCTTTCCTGCAGCTATTTTAGGAGCGATTCCACATTTTTATCCTTTTATTATTAATGACCCGGGAGAAGGAACACAAGCTAAAAGAAGGAATCAGGCGATTATATTAGACCATTTAATTCCACCAATGACAAGAGCAGAAAATTATGGTGATTTATTAAAGTTAGAATTGTTAATTGATGAATTTTATGAATCTGCTTTAGTTGATAAAAGAAGAGCTGAATTAATTAAAACTAAAATTGAAAACCTTGTAAATGAAACCCATCTGAAAAGTGATTTAAATCAAGATGGAAAAGATATCGATGCTCTATTAGAAGTTATTGATGGTTATTTATGTGAACTCAAGGAATCTCAAATTAGAGGTGGATTGCATATTTTAGGAGTGTTACCTAGGCAAGAAAAATTAGCGGATTTAATTGTTGCTTTACATCGTTTACCTCAAGGTAATTTAAAAGGAATTACACAATGTTTAGCTGAGGATTTACAATTGAATTTTGATCCGATAGATGTTTCTTATGCAGGTCTTTTTGAAAAAGAAATTTTCGGTATTTCATGTCGTACATATGGGCAAGCAGTAGAGCTTCTAGAGAACAAAGCTAAAAACCTTGTTGGTCAATTAGTGAGTAATAATCAAAACGAAAACCTAGGTGAATATGCACAAGAGATATTAGCCTATATACAACAACATACATTGCCTGTTTTGCACAAAACAAGAAATGAAATTACACATTTAATTAAAGGATTAAACGGTCAATATATTCCTGCTGGTGGTTCTGGCGCTCCTACTAGAGGGAGATTGGATATTTTACCTACAGGAAGAAACTTTTATTCGGTAGATGTTCGTACCGTTCCTTCGGAAGCTGCTTATCAATTAGGGCAAAAAAGTGCGCAGAATATTATTGACCGCTATTTACAAGAAAATGGTGAGTATCCAACTTCAATTGGTTTATCGGTTTGGGGAACATCTACCATGCGTACCAGTGGTGATGATATTGCACAAGCTTTGGCTTTAATTGGTGTACAGCCTGTTTGGCAAGGAAGCAATCGAAGAGTGAAAGATTTTAAAGTACTTTCTATTTTAGAATTAAAACGTCCGCGAGTAGATGTAATGCTTCGTATTTCTGGATTTTTTAGAGATGCTTTTCCGGATTTAATTTCCTTATTTAATGCCGCTGTTGAAAAAGTAGCTTCTTTAGATGAAACTAATGAACAGAATCCTATAAAAAAACGATTTGATGAAGAGAAACGGCAATGGCAAGAAGAAGGTTTAGACGAAAAGCAGGCTAATGAACGTGCTTTGTATCGAGTTTTTGGTTCAAAACCAGGTGCTTATGGTGCAGGATTACAAGGTTTAATTGACGGTAAAAACTGGACAACCTCGGGTGATTTAGCACAAGCTTATATCAATTGGAGTGGTTATGCCTATTTCGGAAAAAGTAACAGTGGAAAATCTGCTCACGAAACCTTCAAAAAACGATTATCGAATATTGAAGTAGTAATGCAAAATCAAGATAATAGAGAACATGATATTCTAGATTCTGATGACTATTATCAATTTCAAGGAGGAATGACGGCAGCTGTAAATACGATAAAAGGAAGTCAACCCAACACTTATTTTGGAGACCATTCTCGACCTGAGAATCCGAAGATAAAATCGTTGAAAGAGGAATTACTGAAAGTATTTCGTTCAAGAGTTATAAACCCTAAATGGATGCAAGGAATGCAAGAACATGGTTACAAAGGCGCCTTTGAAATGGCAGCTACTATGGACTATCTTTTTGCTTATGATGCCACCACGAATCTAATAGAGGATTTTATGTACGAACAAATTACAGATAGGTATTTGTTTGATGATGAGAATAAAGCTTTTATAGAAGAGCATAATCCTTGGGCTTTAAAAGATATGTCAGAGCGCATGTTAGAAGCCATCCAAAGAGGTATGTGGGAGAATCCTTCAGAAGCAATTGTAGATGAATTAAAGGAAATTTATAAAAATGCAGATGCCATCACAGAATAGAAAATTTAATATTCAACTCTAAGATTAGAAAGGTAATATTAAATTTAAATCATAAAATGCATAGTTACAACCTGTGCATTATTAGATACATGTATTTTAAAAAGAAGTTTTATTATTTAACTATTTCTTTTGATAATACTTTCCGTCCTATTTTTTAGCAGGAATCTTACATTTAAAGATAAAGTCTTTATAATTTTTATTATTACATAATGTAACACTACACTTTTAAATTCGTTATGAGTATAATTGGTTATAATTAATTTTTACAAGGATTGGATATAAAACTATTAGACCTCGCTATTATTGTTAGTGGAATTATTGGATACTTTATAAGTATCTCATTAGTGACCACTTCTTTTTATAAAAGTCGTGCTAATAAATATCTGGCGTTATCTCTATTCTTGTTAACAAGTTTAACCTTTTTAGGTTGGTATGAGATAGGGAATTTTGTCTTACAATTTTTAGACAATATTATGTTAGAGCTTTTGGTTGCAGTAGCTTTATTTACATATTTTTTAATTCATATCGAACATAAGTATCTTACAAAAAAATGGTATAGATTGCTTTACTTTCCTTTCATCGGTTCTGTAATTCTTGAACTTGGTGTTTCTTTTTTTGATATTGTTTTAAATATTTACAATCCTGATTTTGATGCAATAACATATGATATTAAGGATCAATTATCTTTTTTATATAATGTATTATTAATTTTTTGGGGGAGATATTTGATAAAAAAAGCAAATACGATTTCTATAGAAAAAAAGCGTTGGTTATTAAGACTCAACCTTTTTATTATATGCATTATTATTTGTTGGCTTTTATCTAACATAGAACTTTATATATATGATTCAGAATTTATCACCAGTTTTCTGTGGATACTACTTTCTTTTCTGTCGTGGTGGATATTATATTATGGGGTTTTTAAACTACAGATAATAGCCCAAAAAGATGAAATACACCAGTATTTAGTTTCACAAAAAACAACTAATACTTTTGTGAAAAAGAAAATAAATGAAACCACCGTTTCTAAAATCATTACAGAATTATATAAAGTAATGGAAGAGGAAGAGTTATATAAAAATCCACTTTTAAGTAGATTAGATTTAGCAAATCGCTTGGGAACAAGCGAAGGATATTTATCGCAGATCATAAATCAAGAAATCAGTAAGAGTGTTATTCAGTTTGTAAATGAATATCGTATTGAAGCTGCTAAAAAACTATTACAAGATCCTGTATTTAATAAATATTCGATCGTAGCTATTGGTATGGAATCAGGTTTTAAATCTAAAAGTGCTTTCTACAAAACTTTCAATACCACTCTAGGAATGTCTCCTGGAGCCTTCAGAAAACTTCAACAAAAGTCCTGATTCGTAATATTCCATTGTTTCAGGACTTCTCCTGACTTAAAATTACTTTTTATTTTTTTGACACTTATACTTTTACATAAGTAATTCAAAAATGTAAAAATGTAAAAACGCTACTTAATCTTATTAATAAAACCTTTCAAATTAATGTTAAGTATGAGAAAAGTAGTTTTTGTCTTGTTGTTATTTCCTAGCCCTTATTTTGGGTTTTCACAGAATATAAAAGAAGCTTCAGTAGAAACATCAATTTTTGGTATTCAAATTGGAGTTTTGAATATATGGACTCATAATGAGCTAAAATTATTCAATCAAATTGTTTTGCGAAGTGAAATTGGTTTAGGAGGCCCTAACACAGCGAATATTGCACCTGCTTTAGCGTTAGAACCACGTTGGTATTATAATCTGAAAGCACGAGCGAAAAAGGGTAAAAGAATAGATGGTAATAGTGGAAATTACGTGTCGTTTAGATCGAGCTATCATTTTTATGATGTTTCAGAAGATGATAAAAATTCACTAAACAATCTACTACTGGCACCAACTTGGGGTATTAGAAGAAATATTGGTAATCATTTTAATTACGAAGCAGGGTTAGGTTTAGGACTTGGTTTTGGGAACGATAAGGAGAGAGGTATTAACACGATACCCTATCTGAGTCTCAAAATTGGATATCGCTTTTAAAAACAGCGAGTACCTTAAAAATTAGGTTCGATTTTCTTCAGTTGTAATAAATAGAACCTGATTAATCTTTTTAAAACAAATTACTTTTTATAAAAATCAAAAAACAGAATTATGATATTACGAACAATCAAAAAAGAACTCTCTTTTTCAATTAGTAAAAAATGGTATCTATATATAATGGTGTTTTTTATTTTCTCTTGTCAATCTGATGATGACGCCACCATTCTTCCTGTGGAAGATCCAATGAATGGTTTTTGGATGTCAGAAGAAAAAGGATACATTTTAGAGTTGACTGATGATAATAACATTTTTTATAATATAAATACAGTAGGATGTTCCATTCAGGACGATGATTTTGTTCCAGAAGATTACTTTGGATTGCACCTAGAACTGGCTAACGAAAATGAGCTTGTAGCTTCTACAGATTTATCAGACTCAGAAATAGTATTTACTCGGTTATCAAGTCAAACTCCAAACTGTTTACCTGATCAGGTTTCCAGTACAGAAGATCCAAAAGTAAATTTTGATCATTTTTGGAATATTTTTAATGACCATTATGCTTTTTTTGATACTAGAAATGTAGACTGGTCTCAATATGAAGATTTAAGAGATCAAGTTACAGAGGATAATTTTTATGATGTTTTAGAAGAGCTTGTTGTTTTATTAGAAGATGCCCACGTAAGTGTCTATGATGAAGATAATGATATTGAAATTAACTCAGGAGACCCCAAATTATTAGAAAGATTAAATGCTAACCTAACTGGAGAGTTGGTAATAGAAAGTGAGGACGATTATTTTAATCTTGTTGATCAAAAAATAACTACAATCGTCACGGAGTATTTAGGAGGAAGTTTTGAAATAGATGATAGTGAGAACATATTATGGGGATTGATCGATGATACAGTAGGATATATTGTTATTGGAACTATGGAAGGGTACGGAACAAATTTCAGTAATGAGTTATCAACATTAAATACTGTACTAGACACTATAATGAACGACCTAAGAGAATCAGGAGTTTCTAAATTAATTATCGATATACGTTTTAATGATGGAGGCTATGACACAGCTGCTTTAGATATGGTATCTCGTTTTATGGATCAGGAACGGATTTCATATTTTAAGAAAGCTAGGTTAGGAGATAGCTTTACGGAAAATAAGTCTTTCTCTGTAGGACCAAAAGGGGACTTTCAGTTTACAGATGATATTATAGTACTAACGAGCCCTTATAGTGTAAGTGCAGCTGAACTCTTTGCGTTATGCGTAAAAGACTTGCCATATGTAACTATAGTAGGAGAAAATACAGCAGGTGCTTTTTCTACTATTCTTACTCATATATTACCTAATGGAGCAGAAGTAGGATTATCTAATGAAGTATATAGTGATGCGCAAGGAGAAGTTTTTGAAGCAGTTGGAATTGGTCCCGAAAATCAAGAAAACAGGGTACCATTTTTATCAACTCTAGATTTTCAAGAAGAAAAAGATGGTGGAATAGAACGCGCTTTAGAATTACTAAATAATTAATAAGACACTTAATGAAAAGATTATTTTAGATAGAAGATTATTAATAATAGTAAAGCCAGTTATTTTGATAACTGGCTTTTTTGTAGTTAAAGTAAAATACTCGATTTTATTTAAAACTGCTTCAAAATCTATGTTTTTACTATTTATAGATAGTAGTACTATCAATTATTGCAATGATATATCAAACGTCTCTTCAAAACCTTGCTCAATGAAGTCATTAATCGTTTGGTCGTGGTCTCCGGAACCTGTGATTATGTTTGTGTTTTTAGACTGTAGAAGTTCAATTTCTGAAGTTGTAAGTCTACCAACTGCTTGATCTACTTCTCCGTATACGTAGGTAATACTAGATAAGTCATCAAAAGAATCAAGAAGTTCAGTGTATCTATTCATTGCAAATCCGGCAGCTAATCGGTTTAAGTTTCTATCGATAACATCCATTTCTGGTTCTTGATCCGGAATTGGATTAGTTCCGTTTTCGAAATACCCAGCCCTTCCTTCAGAAAAAGCTTCCCACATAACAGTTTCCATATCTAATCTACCTGCCATAATCAAATACTTATCTGCGACATCTATCCCTTTCTTTGCGATAAGATCTTGTGTCACGAAAGCTCCAAATGAAATTCCTAATACATAGACTGTTCTGCCTTGATTTTTAAAATAATTGACAACCTTGTACAGCATTTCTACACTTTCTGAATTAAAGTTAATTGCTTGATTAAATGTAATATCATCATTTTCGAACGGGCTTGGGTTTAATGTTTGTGCTTGGTGTACGTTTACAGCTAAAAGGTCGGTAGTATCAAAAGTTTGAAAAATTTCGTCTACTTCACCTGTACTAAGTTCTGTATCAGGACCACTTTGCACATTGATCAGAACGATAGGAGCATCTTCATCACCTTTAAAATAAATTAAATCCTTAATTTCTTGTGATATTTCAAGAGGTTCATCAATAACGATATCATCATCAGAGTCGCAGCTGATGAAAAATAATGATAAAATAAGGACCGTTGTGTACATGCGATAATGTTTCATAATAATTTAATTTTTGAATTGTTTATAATAATCTGATAGGGTACACCTCTATTAAGGTAACCTCCTAAAATGTTGTAATTGATTAAAATCAAAGTATGGGATCAGGATAGGTTAGTATCCTGATTTATTTATTAAAAAAGTATTCTAGGTAGTTGTTTAGAAATCTATGGTAATAGGAGTTAATCCTGACACACCAAAATTACCTAGTACCAATTCATTTGTTGTCATATTGGTGATATTACCAACTAGGTTGACAGGTAAAAACAAAGAGGATAATTCTGGTTCATTTCCTTGGTTACTAATGACATTGCTATAAAACTGAAACGTAGTGAAGTTAATGTTACTGATGTTTACATTTAATGTTTCGCCTTCGTTCATACCAGTTATAACAAGAATTTTTTCTTCCTCTTCATTGATGATTCTGTCATTGGATACGATCAATTCATCAGAAATTAATGTACCATCTTTAAGAATTTCTAACTGAATTAAATAGAAATTTTGTACATCAATTGGACCGGTAAAAGTAATTCGAATGCTATCATTGGTCTTTTCCATATCCGTAATAGGAATAGGGGGTCTTAAAATTTCCTCTTCTGATATAAGTACAGTTTGGTCTTGTAATATGGTTTCTATCCAATACGTATTTCCTATAATAGGAGTAATCATTTCTGAAGTAGTATACGTTCCATTATTTACTGTAAAAGAATCCGAAACCAATGATACATCATCAGATGAATCTTTCATAAATAAGGATATTTGAGCATCATTTACAGGATTAAAGATCGTGTCGGTTACTGGAACGGTTTTTTGAACCTGAATTGAAACAAATCCCACTTCATTAGTCAATAATCCTGAGATAAATACCTGTTCTTTAAACTCAAAATCTTGACTAATATCCTCAACACAACTTATTAATGTGAATAATGAAATAAATGCTATGTATATATGTAGTTTTTTCATGGTTCTAAAATTTAAAATTGTAGGAGATGAATGGAATTGGTGCGGCGATAAATGAAATTTGAGACGTTTCTAATTGGTTATTGTCAAAAACAGAATTAATCGAAAACGCATTTTTACGACCATACACATTATATAAACCAAAATTCCAGCTTCCTTTCCAGTTCGTTTTAGGATTATCGGTAGGTGTATATGTAAACGAGATGTCTGCTCTATGGGTATTCGGGATTCTAAAAGCGTTTCTATCAGAATACGTAATGAATGCATCTCCATCGATAATCAACCTACCATTAGGCTCGGTGATGGGTCTTCCTGTTTGATAGGTAAAAAAAGCTCCAACTTCCCACTTTTTAGATAATTTATAATTTGCCGTAAGATTGAATATATGAGGTCTATCAAAATTCGAAGGAAAATAAGTGTTTCTATTAATCTGTTCTGAGGAGAAATTGCTTTTTGTTTTCCGTTTTGATACAGAATAGGTGTAGTTTACATTTCCAGTTAGTTTTCCTTTGTTCTTATGAGCGGCAAATTCTAGTCCATAAGAAAAACCTTTAGCGGCCACTAATTCAGTTTCTAAATTATCAAAGACTCCTAATCGAGCACCATTTTTATAAACTATTATATCATCAAATGTTTTGTAGTATCCCTCTATCGAAAAATTATAATTTTGATCCTTGGTGTCATAGGCATATCCGGCAGAAAATTGATTTACTTTTAAGGGAGCAATATGCTCACCAGATGGTTTCCAACTATCGTTTGGTAATGTTATCGTTTGTCTATTGATGGAATGGACGTATTGAAAAATTCTATTATATCCTATTTTAAAAGCTTTTCGATCATTAATATCATATTTTACAGACATGCGTGGTTCAAGTCCAAAATAAGTTTTCGATATCTCATTATTCTTTACCCTTCTGTTTCCTACAATTGAGTTTTGTGTTTGCGCAAGATTAGGGTCGTAGATAGCAATGTTTTCTTCCCCAAAATTTGCAAACCAAGAATATCTTAAACCGGTCTGTAATGATAATTTATTCCATTGTTTTTGAATACTATAATAGGCGGCGAGTTCTAACGCTTTTTCTTTGTCCAGAACTTGTTTGCCTGCTGTACCAGTAATTTTGGGAACGAATTGATATAAGTTGCCAGAAAGCCCAAATCGCATTTGGGTATTAGGATTTAAATAATAAGTAAAATCAGGTTTAAAAATCCAATTCTCAATAGATCTCTCAACAGTTTCTTCAATGTTTTCCTCAATTTCTTCTTCCCGAAGATCTTCTCTTTGCCCTAATGAGAAATCATATTTACTATAAATACCTGTTATATTAGAAAATAATCTATTTGAAAAAGTGTGATTCCATCGTATAGTAGTGGTAGTGTTTGTCCATCCTAGGTCCAAATCAGTATCAAATCCACCTTCTCCATTTTCTTCTTCTTGATTAAATTTTAAGACATCTGCAGCAAAAATACCTGATACATATAACCTATTATTTTTATTGATATTCCAGCTAAGTTTTGTGTTTAAATCATAAAAATGAAATTTATCGACAGCCTCGTTACCTTTAAATAAAGGAAAAAATACATCAAAATAAGAACGTCTTCCAGAAGCTAAAAAACTTATTTTATCCTTTTTAATAGGACCTTCTATTGTTAATTTAGAAAACAATAATCCCAATCCACCTTCTCCTTTAATTCTCTTTAAACTTCCATTTTTTTGTCGAATTTCTAATACTGATGATGCTCTTCCTCCAAAGCGAGCCGGTATTTCGCCTTTATATAATTTTAATATTTTAACTGCATCTGCATTGAAAATGGAAAATAATCCAAACAAATGAGAGGTGTTATACAAAGGTGCTTCGTCTAGTAGAATTAAATTTTGATCCACATTTCCACCTCTTACATTAAAACCACTGGTTCCCTCACCAATACTACTGATACCTGGTTGAGTTAAAACTGCTCGTGAAATATCTGGTTCTCCTAAAAGAGATGGTAATTTCTTAATTTCTGAAGTTGTTAAATTGGTAGTTCCTCCTAAAATTGGTGCTACCTGACTTTTGTTATTCTGATTTGTCTGTATTATTACCTCGTCTAATTCATTTGAGGATGGCCTAAGCTCTATCTTTATGCTCAAATCATTGTTTAACTGAATATCTAAGGTTTTAGTGGAATAGCCTAAATAAGAAATCTCCAAAAGATAGCCTCCTTTAGGTAACGTTATAGAATAAAAGCCATATTCATTGGTAAATACTCCGTTGTTATTATTTTTGATAATAATACTGGCACCCAAAAGTGTTTCGCCTGTATTCGCATCTCTAACAATCCCGCTAATAGTATAATCATCATCTTGTTTTTTAGCTTTAGAAAGAATAATGTGATTTTTCTTAATTTCATAAGAAATTCTAGTATCCTTAAAAAGCAACTCGAGCGTTTCGGTTATATCTTTTTTTATAACAGTTATACTAAAATTTTGATTGACATCGATTACGTCATTGCTAAATATAAAAGCGTAAGACGTTTGTGTTTCAATTTTATTGATAATTGATTGTAAAGAACTATTTTCTTCTTCTAGTGTAACATTTTTTTGAGAAAACCCATTGAATCCCAAGAGTTGAAAACAAAAAACCAAATAAAAAAAGAAAGATAATTTCATTAAAAAAGAGGGTTTTCCATAACTATTTTTTGGCCATGAAATGACCCCAAAATGGTATATTTTCATACATTTGAATATTGTTAATTAATACTGATTTCGCGATTAGAATTTTTTAACTTTTATAGTGGGAAAATGCCAGTTTTCCCACTTTTTTTATTTTATTATCCACTCATTTGTTTTCGTATTTAGTTGATATGTAAAGCTTTTTGAAATTGTAAGTATTTCAAAAATTTCATTTATAGGAGTTGTATTGTCGAAAGCCCCAGTAAATCTAGCAGTGGCAATGTTTTCATTTTTTAAGAGTATTGATGTGCCAAAATGCGCTTTTAAGTCGACTGCTATTTCTCTAAAGGTTTTATTTTCGAATTGTATTTTCCCTTCTTTCCAGGCAATATGGGATTCATTAGTGCCCATATTAGATTTTAGGACTTCTTTAGTTTTCTTGTAGAAGGTTACTTTTTGATTTGGAATTAAGAATACACTTTCTTTGAACTGAGTATTGGAAGTAACGGCTACTTTACCAGTTAATAGCTTTGTTTCTGTAATTGCACTATCTGTATATGATTTTACATTAAAACTGGTGCCCAAAGCTTTTACGGTGATATGATTCGCTGTAGTTACAGTAAATGGGTGTAAGGTATCTTTAGCTACCTCAAAAAATGCTTCTCCTTCTAGATATAAAGTTCTTGGATCTTCTGAGTTATAGGATAGATTACTAGAAGCATTTAGCCATACAATAGAACCATCTGATAGTTTGATGTTTTTTTGTTCACCAAAAGTTGTTTGCACAACTATTTGATTCTTATTGGAGGATAAGGTATTGTAGAAATATACTCCAGAAATGAGTATAACAAATATAGCCGCATACTTTAGCATTTCTTTCCAAACTACTGTTTTGGGTTTCACTGTAGTAAAAAAACGTTTTTTGGCTTCTTCAACAGAAGGGTCTTTCGTAGCAGTATGGTTATAGATGGTTGTTATTTTGGTAAATAGTGCTTTATCAAAATCGGGAGAGTTTTTCCATTTTTCTACTTTCAGAATAGTATTATCATCCGCGGTTTGCGAAATATATTCCCAAAGTTCAGTTTCTGTAATTTTAAAATGCTCCATACCCAAAAGGTGTTAATTAGATATAAGACGTTTGCGGAGCAGGAGTACCCTATTAAAATTTTGATTTTTTTTTATAAATAATCTTTTAAGCCTTTCTTAAATGCTGCTAAGGCTTTTGAAATATGGAGTTCTACAGTTTTTATAGAAATGCCTTTTTTTTGGGAAATTTCTTTGTAGGTAAAACCTTTATCTCTTGATAATTTAAAAATATCTGTTGTTTTTTGTTCCAAAGTAGTATAGATATTTTCGATGCGCTCTAGCAATTCCCATTGTTTATCAATCTCAGTTTCTAAAGTAGTATGGAGCGCATATACATTTGTATGTTTCTCTCTAGTTCTTTTCTTTCTATAAGAATCGATGATTTTATTTTTTAGTGTAGTGATTAAAAATGATTCTATAGAACGTTCGGATTGGTTAATATGCTCAAAGTTTTCCCAAAGCTTTATAAATGTTTCTTGTACTAACTCTTCAGAAAGCTCGGTTTCTTCTAAAACTTTTAAAGCGTAATTGTACAATCTGTTATAGTGCTTGTCAAACAAATTGGAGAATTTAGCTTCTTTGGTAGAATTCGATGTAGTTTTTTTATCCAAATATTTTAATAAAGAGAGATTACTAAATTATATAAAAAAACGCTCAAAACTAATTACTGTTGCACTTTACTTTGTGTTCATAATCTTTTAGTGATTAAAAGTGTTATGTATACTATTTAAAAGGGTTTTTAGAAAGTTTTAGATCGTGTGATTTTGCTAATAAGTATTATAGAATAGGTGTATTGTGATCTTTTTGTGAAAAACCGTAATATACTTTTAAATAACTCTTACGCTATCGTTAATTCAAGATTAATTAGCTCCTTTATATTCTTACGACGTCTTTTTTTATCCGAAATACGTCATAAATATACTTTTGTTTGATTCTAAATTTGCTAAGCTTATTTAGACCAAATAAAAATAATATGTTCCTCGACACACAAACCAATCTTGCTTTTGATCAAAAAGTTGATCATTTTTTCGATCCTCAATCCAAATATAGCTATGAAGAATATATGCATAAAGCGCTGCAATATGTAAAGTCTTTTTTGGATAGAGATCATTTTTATCCAGGAGAAGTATCTGACTTTCGGGAAAAGAAAGATTTACTCTCTCCAAACGCGAATGAAACCTTATCAGTGGATCAGGCTCTTAATGAAATTAAAGAATTGTATCTCGATCATACCATTGCTTTTCATCATCCTAACTATGTTGCGCATCTTAATTGCCCTGTATTGCTTCCCGCTTTGGTTGGTGATTTAATCGCTTCATCCGTAAATACGGCCGTAGAAACTTGGGATCAAAGTATTTCTGGAACGTATATAGAACAGGAAATGATTCGATGGATTTGTGATAAAATGAACTTACCATCTACTGCTGATGGTGTTTTTACCAGTGGTGGAACCCAATCCAATTTTATGGCCTTGTTATTAGCACGAGATAATTATGCGTTTAAACATTTTGGATTGAATTTAAAGGAGAATGGCTGGTCAGATGTAGTTTCTAAATTTCGTTTTTTCTGTTCGGATAAAGCTCATTTTAGTATTAGAAAAAATGCTGCTCTTATGGGCATGGGATACAATTCGGTGATTCCTGTGGCTACGGATGAAAAGATGAAAATGGAGGCAGATGCGTTAGTACAAGCCATTGAAAAAGAAAAACAAATAGGAAATATACCTATTGCTATTGTAGCTACCGCAGGAACCACCGATTTTGGTAGTTTTGACCCTTTGGATACCATTGCAAAAATCGCTAATGAATATGATATTTGGTTCCATGTGGATGGCGCTTATGGTGGTAGTTATGTACTCACTGAAACACATCGCCATCTTTTAGAAGGAATTAAACATGCGGATTCTGTTACTATTGATTTTCATAAAACAATGTTTCAACCTGTTTGTTCTAGTGCTTTCTTAGTTAGAGATACAGAACACTTTAAGTATGTTTCATATTACGCAGATTATCTAAATCCATTAGAACATAGAGATGAAAAATATCCTAATTTGATAGAAAAGTCAATCCAAACTACTAGACGATTCGATGCTTTGAAACTCTGGTTTACCTTAAAAATGACTGGAGAAAAAAATATAGGAGCATTTTTAGAAAAAGTACATTATCTAGCATTAGATCTTTATCATAGCATTAGAGATGATATCTATTTTGAAATGGCTCATAAACCAGAGCTAAGTACATTAGTTTTTCGATATAAAGTTCCAGGTGTATCGTCAGATGCACTTCTTGATAAAACGAATCTTTATATTAAAAATACCTTGTTTAAATCGGGTCAAGCTTCTATAGCGAGCACAAAATTTAATGGAAAAACATATCTAAAATTTACATTATTAAATCCTAAAAGTACCATTGACGATCTGTTAAATATCATTCAGATGATTAAGGAAACAGGTAAGACTTACAATAGCGAAAAGCACAATTAAAAATAGAAAGCATAATGACGAAAGAAGAAAAGATACTTGATTTTATTGGGATTGGAGTAGGTCCTATGAATTTAGGACTAGCCTGTTTGTCCGAGCCAATTACAGAGTTAGATGGACTGTTTTTAGATAGGAAAGAAAAATTTGACTGGCATCCAGGTATGATGCTTCAGGATACTACATTACAGATCCCTTTTATGGCAGATTTAGTAACCTTAGGAGATCCTACAAATCCATACAGTTTTCTAAATTATATCAAGGAACAAGGAAGAATCTATTCATTTTATATTAGAGAAAATTTTCTTTTACTAAGAAATGAATACAATCAGTATTGTCGTTGGGCAATTGATAAATTATCTAATGTTCAATTTGGGACCGAAGTGGTTGAGATTGCCTATGATGAAAAGGAGCAATATTATACTGTTCTTTCGGAATGTACAAAAACGAATAAACGTAAAGTTCATAAAGCTAGAAGACTTGTTTTGGGAACCGGAACAAGTCCGTATATACCCAGTTGTTGTAATTCTTTAAAAGAAGATGCGATTCATTCTAGTTCTTATTTGCCAAATAAGAAGAAGTTACAATCCAAAAAATCTATTACAGTTTTTGGCAGTGGTCAGAGTGCTGCAGAGATTTTTTATGATCTCTTACAAGAAATAGATGAAAAAGGATATGAATTGAATTGGATTACGAGATCGCCAAGATTCTTTCCGTTAGAATATTCAAAACTTACTTTAGAGATGACGTCTCCCGAGTACGTAGATTATTTTTATAATCTGCCTAATCATAAACGTAATGAGTTGATTAAAAATCAAAAGCATTTATACAAAGGGATCAATCAAGATTTGATTGCTGATATATTTGATTTGATATATACGAAACGATTGCTCACGGATGTCAAAGTAAATCTAAGAACAAATTCAGAGTTACAGAATGCGGTTTATGATGATACTTTGGACACCTTTTATCTAGAAATCCATCAACACGAGCAAGATAAATACTATCGTCATAGAACAGAAGGACTAGTATTGGCTACAGGATATCAATATCAAAAACCAACATTTGTCGATGGGATTAGTGATCGAATTCGATGGGATGAAAAAGGTAGATATGATGTACATCGTAATTATGCTATTGATCAATTGGGGCGTGAGATATTTGTACAAAATGCCGAACTACATACACACGGATTTGTAACTCCCGATTTAGGTATGGCAGCTTATCGCAATTCATATATCATCAAAGAATTAACAGGCACAGATTATTATGCTATAGAAAAGAGAGTTGCATTCCAGCAGTTTGATGTGTTAGAAGAAGAGGAAATTATGATAGAAACTCCAACAACTTAACAAAAATTCTAATGAAGAACTTTTTGATCATAATGACCTTAGTAGCTGTAGTAAGTGATTATTTATTACATCCTTTTTATCCTCAATTTTTCGAAGCTCGATTCGGAGTGACAAATCCAGAATTGGTAGGTTATTATTTTGCTGCGATATGCTTTATGGTGATGATTTCGTTTCCTTTTTGGGCATATGTTTCCAAAAAAATAACAGAGCTAAATATTCTTATATACACACAGTTTGTGGCAGGAATATTGGCTTTATGTTGTTATACAACTACATCATATGTTAACTTCTGGATCATTTCTTTAATGATGATCTTATTTAAAGGAAGCTATTTACTAGTATATCCGTATATCCTAAAAATAATCACTAAAAAAGAACATCCTAAAACCATTGGTTTATTATCCGTAGTGGTACATCTTGGTGGAATATTAGGAGCAGTGATAGGAGGTGCTACTGTAGATTTAATTGATGCTAGCTACATTTTTGTGATTATGGCGATTGGAGATTTTATACAAATGGGTATGAGTGCTTATTTATTAAGAAGTAACAAATACAATACAGCCAAAACCTTGGAACCGGAAGGGTCTATTAAACAGAACTCAAAAATGATTCCTAGAGGTTTTATTCTCAAAATTGGATTGATTACTATGATTTTGTATTTCAGTGATTTTTTGATAAGACCATTTTTTGCAACTTATTGGGAAAGCATTTCAGTATATAATACTACACTAGTATCAGGAACAGTATATGCAATACCTGGTTTTGTAGCGCTGATTGCTTTATGGATAAATACGAAGAGAAAAGAAACAAATAATGTATGGCAACAGATGGTGCCAATATTATTAATAGGTATTACTGGATTATTTCTTCAAGGGCTTTCTACAGAAATAACAGTAATAATAGGTAGAATAATTTATGGTTGGGCAATTTTTCAAGGAGTTGTAAAATTTGATGTATTGCTCTTTAAATTTAGTACACCAGATTCTTATGCTATGGATTATAGTAAGGTACATTTTTTTCAAAACCTAGGAGTGTTGCTATCGTCTTTTTCTGTGGGGCTACTAGTAGATAATTATGGATTGAGAATTCCATTTTTGGTTGCTTTAGGTGGTTTTAGTATCACTTTATTGCTGTATTATTTAATTTTTAAAGTTGCTCCAAAACTCACTTCTAAACAATTAGTTAAGTCATAAGAAATTCTGAATGGAAAAAACAGCCAATAACATACAGCATCAGTATCATAAAATCTATTCAAAAAGCTTTTCTGATTTTGGGATCATAGAGATACGACCTTTTAGGATATCTGAAGACAGCGAGATATTGCACAAATGGGTAAATATGGACTATGCTATTTTTTGGGGAATGCAAGGGTACGATTTACAACAGGTACGACAAGAATATATAAAATTGATGGAGCCGGAACATTATGATGTTTTTGTAGGTGTTTTTAAAGGTAAACCGGTTTTTGTATTAGAAAGATATAATCCCAAAGAAGATATTATAAGTACACTCTATAGCGTGGAAAAAGGAGACTGTGGGATTCATATCATCGTTGCTCCGCCACGTGTTAAGATCCCAAATTTTACATGGTATTTATTTACGGCTATAATGGATTTTGTGTTTAAAGATTCCTCCGTAAATAGAATCCTAGTAGAACCTGATATCCGTAATAAAAAGATGTTTGCATTATGTCAGCGGATAGGTTTTCAGCTCGATAAAATTATAGAACTCCCAAATAAGACTGCTCAAATAGCATTTTTAGACAAAAAACAATATCAAGATTTTACATCAATTTCAAAAATTAATAAAAGAAGTGCTATGAATACTTTAGATAATGCTGTTTCGCCCCAACAATCGATAGCTCATTTACAACCCGAAGTTTGGGTTAAAGTAAATACTCTTTTTGTAACCAAAGCAATTTGCGAATTTAGTCATGAACTTCTGATCACACCAGTTGTTCTAGAAAAATTAAAGGACGGTTGGAATAGTTATATTTTAAAATCAGATAATCCTACCATTCAATATCAATTTAACGCAAAACCATTAGCGTTAAACCATTTATATATTGAATCAGGATCGATCAAAAAATATGAAGAAAGTGAATCCGTTGTCATAGACGGTGTTTTATTTATAAAGGAGTTTAGAAAACAGCTCGGTATTAAGGATACGCAAATGCCATTATATCTAGAAGAGATCATTAGTACCTTATATGGGAGCGCATTTAAATTTTTAAAAGGTAATCCAACTTCAGAGGAGCTAGCGATCGCCGATTTTCAAACTATTGAACAGTCCATGACAGAGGGACATCCTGGTTTTGTTGCTAATAATGGCCGTATAGGTTTTGATAGTAGTGATTATAGGTCGTATGCTCCCGAAGCTGGTAATTCTTTTTCATTAATATGGTTGGCAGGTCATAAAAGCAGAGCTGTATATGCAGCAACCGAGGTATTATCTTATGATACTTTAATACAGCAAGAATTAGATAATGAGACGATAACATCTTTTGAGACGATTATAAAAAATAAAGGTTTTGATCCGGAAGATTACTTCTTTATTCCTATGCATCCATGGCAATGGTTTAATAAATTAGCTAATATATTTTCGCCAGAACTTGCTACCGGAAACCTAATATGTTTAGGATATGGTCCGGATCAATACCTTGCTCAACAATCTATTAGAACATTATTCAATAAAACGAATCCTAAAAAATTCTATACCAAAACAGCGCTTTCAATTCTAAATATGGGGTTTATGCGCGGGCTTCCGCTGTATTATCTTGGGACTGCTCCTAAAATGGCAGTTTGGTTAGAAGAGTTACTTTATAATGACTCTTATATTCAGGAAACGGGTTTTAGGATGCTAAGTGAGATTGCTTCGATAAGTTATGTGAACCCTTATTTTGAAGAGTTTGGTCCTCACAACGATTATAATAAGATGTTAGCATCCCTTTGGAGAGAAAGCCCCATTGCCAATGTAAATGGAAACCAACAAGCCATGACTATGGCAGCATTGCTGCATGTAGATCAAAATGGAGAAGCTTTATTACCAAAAATTATTGAAAAATCTAGTCTAACTATAACGGATTGGTTGCGTTTATATTTAAAAGCATATTTAAGCCCACTATTGCATTGTTTTTATCATTTTGACCTGGTTTTTATGCCTCATGGAGAGAACATTATCATAGTATTAGAAGATCAAATTCCTGTAAAATCTTTCTTAAAAGATATTACGGAAGAAGCTTGTATTCTAAATCCAGAAGTTGAGCTGCCAGATCATTTAAAACGCATGTATGCTCCAGTTCCAGAAGATGTAAAATTACTTTCAATTTTCACAGATATATTCGACGGTTTTTTCCGATTTATGTCTCATATTTTAGTTGCACATGCTAATTTCAAAGAAGAAGAATTTTGGAAAGTGGTTGCAGATGTAATTCAAGAATATCAGGGTCGTTATCCAGAAAAAGAAGCAAAATTTAAGCAATATGATTTATTTGCTCCAGAATTTCAATTGTCTTGTTTAAATAGATTACAACTAAATAATCACAAACAAATGATTGATTTAGATGACCCTGTAGCATTGCTTCAGTTTGCTGGTAAACTAGAGAATCCCATTGCTGCTTTTAGAAAAGATTTAGTAGGTACAACTTCATAATTAAACGAGCATTATGGAAAATACTGAAATCTCACAAAACATAGTTTTTTCAAGAACAATTGAAAATTTTGGAACTATACATTTACGCCATTTAGATTTTGATTATGATATTTCTACTATTCATAAATGGGTAACAAAAGAGTATGCTACATATTGGGGTATGCTAGAAAGTTCTATAGAAGAAGTACGCTCAGAATATTCGGCGCTAGTTTCCAGAAAAGACTATGATGTTTTTATAGGTGTATATAATGGAGTTCCCATCTTTTTAATGGAAAAGTACAAAGCAGCAACAGATAGGATTTCTGACTATTATTCTGCTAAAGATACTGATTACGGCATGCATATTTTGGTAGCGCCATCAGATTATAAAATCACTGGATTTACCTGGAATGTATTTACTACAGTTCTTGAATATTTCTTTGAATTACCGGATGTAGAAAGAATAGTGGTAGAGCCAGATGTTAGAAATCAAAAGATTCATACCCTTAATAAAAAAGCTGGGTTTGTATACCAAAAAGAAATCGAATTACCGGAAAAAACTGCAGCATTAGCTTTTTGTGAACCAGAAGATTATAAAAAAGCCAAAAATGCTTTTAGAGAAAAAATAAAACCAATGACCAACTTAAATATATCTGATTCATTAAGAGTATCTCACGCTCACCTTAATCCATCTAACTGGAAAATTGTAAATAGAGCTCTTGTAAGCAAAGCAATTAGCGAATTTTCACACGAATTACTTTTTAAACCTCAACAAGAGACAAATAACCAAAAGTGGAATAAATATGTGCTAATTGCCGATACTCCTGGAATAACATATGAATTTACTGCGCAAAAATATAAGCTTGATCATTGGGATATTGATAAAAGCTCTATTATTAAAAAAGTAAATGATATTCAGGTTCCAATCGATGCATTAACGTTTATCGTAGAGTTTGTGTATACCTTAGAAATACCAAAACATTTACTTCCTGTATACTTAGAAGAAATATCTAGTACATTATCCGGTGCTGCGTATAAGAAAGGTCATCATTCATTTTCATCAAGCGAACTAGTAGATAGCTCTTTCCAGGTCATAGAGCATGCAATGACAGAAGGACATCCTTGTTTTGTTGCAAATAACGGAAGAATAGGTTTTGATGGTCAGGATTATTTGCAATATGCTCCAGAAACCAATTTACCTTTTAAAATATATTGGTTAGCGGGTCATAAAAGTAAAACCACTTTTACTTCTGTACACAAATTTGAATACAAATCTTTAATGCGAAAAGAGTTAGGGGTTCAGTTAATTTCAAAATTTAATACCAAATTGGAATCCTTAGGATTAGATACCAGTTCTTATATTTTTATTCCTGTACATCCTTGGCAATGGAATAATAAAATACTTCAGGTGTTTGCTGCAGATATTGCGAATCAAAATTTAGTATTCTTAGGAGAAGGAGATGATTATTTCTCTGCGCAACAGTCGATTAGAACACTTTATAATAAAAGTAATCCTGAGAAAATGTATACCAAAACCGCCTTGTCGATTCTAAATATGGGTTTTATGAGAGGGCTTTCTCCATCTTATATGAAGAGCACACCACATATTACGGAATGGATAACGGATTTATTAGGTAGGGATGTATATCTAAAACAAAAGGGTTTTACTATGCTAGGAGAAGTTGCTACGGTTGGTTTCCAAAATACTTTCTACGAAGTGTTAGGAAAAACGAATGCTCATAACAAAATGCTTTCCGCTTTATGGAGAGAAAGTCCACATACTAAAATAAAAAAGAATCAACAATTAATGACGATGGCTGCATTTCTTCATTTGGATTCAGATGGAGATTCATTGATAGGATCATTAATCAAAGCTTCTGTTTGTGATGTTGGTGACTGGATTAGAAGATATTTAGAAGCATATTTAACACCATTACTACACTGTTTTTATACCTATGGGTTTGTTTTTATGCCGCACGGAGAAAATATTATCATGGTATTGGAGAATCATATTCCGGTAAAAATCTTAATGAAAGATATCACAGAAGAAGTAATTGTTTTTAACGAGGAATTAGAATTACCCGAAAAAGTAAAACGATTATATACAAAGACTTCTGATACAATGAAAGTGTTATCGATTTTTACAGATGTTTTTGATTGCTTTTTTAGGTTTATGGCTCCGATTTTAGAAAGAGATCTTGACTATATGGAGAATGATTTTTGGCAAGAAGTAGCCTTGTGTATCCATTCTTATCAAACAGAACATCCAGAATTGCAATCAGAGTTTGATCGATATGATCTTTTCGTTTCAGAATTTGACAGGTGCTGTTTGAATAGATTACAACTGAAAAATACTCAGCAAATGTTAAATCTAGCGGATCCCATGGCAAGCTTAATTCTAGAGGGAACCCTAGAAAATCCTATTGCTAAGTTTAAGAATACAAAATTGAATACTCGAAAGTCTGAACTTGTTGAAGACAATTAATATTACTAAAAAAAATCTTATGTCAACTATAAAACCAAATAGAATTTTAGCTATAGATTTTGGAAGAGGATTTAGTGTTATTGCTATGATTATGGTTCATACATTGTGGATTCATGCTAGACAAGATGTGCAATCCGATACTTTTCTAGGACATTTTATTCATTTTATTGGAAGAGGTACACCAGTTTTTTTAATAACAATGGGAGTATCTTTTATGATATCAAGGAATCAAGATGTAAAAAGCGCAGTAAAAAGAGGGATAACGATTCTTGGAGTAGCTTATTTAATGAATTTTCTCAAGTTTTTAGCACCTATACTCGTAGGGTTAATGCCTGATAGTTTTATAGTCGCTTATGGATGGGAAATGCCTTTGAAGTTAGAAGAATACACATATTTATTATTAACAGGTGATATATTACAATTAGCTGGAATATCATTGATTATATTAGCACTGATCAGAGCATATTTAAAAAATAAATTTATTCTATTAGGACTGGCTATTTTAATAGCATTCATATCTCCAGAATTAAGAGGTATTCAATCAGAAACATTCGGATTAAACTATATAACTCAATTGTTATGGAGCGATGGTTATTGGGTCTATTTTCCTGTTTTTCCTTGGATATCATTTATATTATTAGGAATGTTTTTTGGGAAATGGTATGTGGAAAAAGGATATAATCAAAATGAGTTATTTAAACGAATGGGTATCGTAGGATTACTATTTATTGCAGCTGGAGCCCCATTGGTATTTATGAATGAAGCATATCATTTTAATGATTTTTTTCATTTAGGACCTGGAGGAGTAATTTATCTCGCTGGATGGAACTTTTCTGTGTTGTCAATATTCCATTGGATATTATCGAAAACTAAGGACAATTTCTTATGTAAAACCTTTTATTATTGTAGTAAACATGTAACATCACTATATGTTATCCAATGGGTTTTGATTTGTTGGGGAATGGTGATTTTTGGTTTTCAAAGTAAAAGTGAACTTGGTACATTACTATTAATGCCAATATTTATGGGATTAACATTTGTTATTCACTTCTCCGTGGGTAAAATCAGGAATATTTATAGGTCAGGTAAAACAATTCCTAAAGGAAGATTGACATCATAGAAATAGAATGACTACTAGAGAACTGAATTTTCAGTTCTCTAGATTACTACGATACTTTTTTGGAGTAGTCCCTTCTATTTTTTTAAATGCTGCAGTAAAATGTGTAGAGTTTTTATAACCAACTAATTCTGATATCTCATAAATGGGTTTTTTGCTATGTAACAGGAGTTGCCTTGCTTTTTCCATTCGTAATTTGGTAGCATATTCAAAAATTGTTTTGCCAAATAGAGCTTTAAATTCTTTTTTTAATATAAAATCATTTAATCCAATTTCTCTGGATAACTGATGAATTGAATATTGAACAGAAAGATCTGAAGAAATCATATGCTGCACTTGGTATAGCTTTTTTACTAAATTATCAATGGGAGGAATGTTATTAGTTATAATATTAGTAGTTGCAGTGTCTATTTTTAAAGTTACTAATTCAAGGACTTTAGATTCTAAAAATAATCGTTTTAACAACCCTTTCCTTTGATCCGACAAAATTTCGGAAAGAATATTTTGAGTTTTTGAACATAATGGTTTTAAAAATTTGCTTTGTAGTTTTAACAAAGAATGTTTTTCTAAGATATTATATTCTTCATCTAGTTTATGCCTTTTTATAAAATCTGTACTCATTCTAATTTTAACTTCCTTAAGCCGCTTTCTTTTGTGATATGAGATAGAACCTTTTATATTTTCTAGATACAATAGATAACACTCTTGACTTTCGTAGATTAGATCTTTAGTTATTCCTTCAATTTTAATGATCTGCTCGCCTTCAATCAGGAAGGACATTTCTAAGAAATTGTCATAAAGCTTACCTTCTACTATTAGATTTTTTTCTAATAATACATCATAGATAGTAATAGATAGACCTTCAAACTTATGTGTCTGATAATAACCTATACCATATTGAGGTAAGAATTGGAATTTTTTAGTAATAATTCCGCAACGTTCGCCAGAACCTATTAGCTCTGTAACAGTAGATAAGCTAACTGTTTTTTTAGGGTCTTGTATTTCGGTTTTAATTGACGTCTTTTTGCGTCTTTTTTTATCCATAATGCGTCATTTTTCTCTTCCCTTAGATACTAATTTTGCACTTTAAATTTATTTAGACTAATTATAAATAATAAATATTTAGGTCGCAAAAATAAATAAAAAAATGTTACAGTCAGTGGTTATTTTAAAAAGAAAAAATAGTGTCTTTTTGATGCTTTTGATTACTCTATTTTGTCAGAGTCAAGAGGCAATAAAAGGTGTCATTGTGGATCAGAATTCTAATCCGATACCCGAAGCAGCTATCCAAGTAGTAGAATTAGAAAACGTAGGCGTAATTACTAATTTTGATGGAGAATTTACCCTTTCACTTCCAGAAGGAACATATACACTAAAAACTAGTTTTATTGGTTTTCAAACTCGTTTCTATAAGATTACTACGAATGCTTCTAAGGAACAATATATCCGTATTGTTTTAAAACAAAATGTAGAAGAATTAAATGATGTAATTGTTAAAGGGAAAACTGCTGCTCAAAAGGTAAAAGAAAAGGCTTTTGAAGTGGAAGTTATAGAAACCAAAGGATTAAAAAATAGTAGTGTAGATATCAATGCTATTTTAACAACGATACCAGGAGTAAATGTTCGTCAAAGAGGAGGATTAGGGGCTGCGTTTGATTTCTCTTTAAATGGATTATCAGGGAAGCAAGTAAAGTTTTTTATCGATGGTATTCCAATAGAGAATTTTGGGAGCTCTTTATCTCTAAATAATTTTCCTGCTACACTCGTAGAAAGAGCAGAAGTTTTTAAAGGCGTAGTTCCGATACATTTAGGAGCAGATGCACTAGGCGGTGCAGTTAATATTATTACTAATCAACGTAAAACGGATTTTCTTGATGTGTCTTATGATATAGGATCTTTTAATACACATCGTGCTACTATAAATGGACAACATTATAATAAAAATGGATGGATGTTTCAGTTGTCCTCATTTTATAATTATTCTGATAATAACTATACTATTGATGATATTGAGGTTAGGGATGAATTAGGAAATGATACCGGTATCCGCAGAGATAATGTAGAAAGATTTCATGATGCATATAATTCTCAGATGATACGGATACAAACTGGATTAGTTGATAGATCATACGCAGATAGATTAATTTTAGGTTTTACTGCATCTGCAAACGAAAACGAAATACAGCACCCTATTGATCCGCAGAATCCATTTGGGGAAGTATTTACTGAAAATGATATTATTTCGGGATCTATTGAGTTTGAAAAAAACAATCTTTTTAATGAAAAGTTGAAACTAAAAATTTATGGTGCTCTAACAGAAAATAATGAAAGGGTCGTAGATACTTCTTCTAGGAAATATGATTGGTTTGGAAATTTTATAGAACGAGGAGATCAAACGCTGGGAGAATTTGAAGCCAGTAAGACGTTATTTAAGTTTAAAGATAACCTACATTTAATAAACGCATTAGCCACATACACCTTTAATGACGTACATTCTCTAAGCGCTAACTATACCAAAAATTATATTCGCCGTAGAGGAGAAGATGATGCCAGAACTGGAAGAATTGCATTTCGGGACCCTCATATAGTTAATAAAAATATACTTGGTCTTTCTTACGATATTGATCTTTTAGATACACGATGGCGTACTTCTTTTTTTTCTAAAGGATATCTTCTAAACTCAGAAGGAATTTTGGAAGACCTATTTACCAATGTAGAAGAAGATCGGTTTACCAGGTTCGAAAATACTTTTGAAGAACTGGGATATGGCTTTGCTACTACTTATAAAATCCTTGATAATTTTCAGATTAAAGGATCTTTTGAAAAAACATTTAGAATTCCTGAAGGTTATGAGGTATTTGGGGATGGATTTTTATTGAAATCTAATCCAGCGTTATTACCAGAAGAAAGTTACAACGCCAATCTAGGAGCTCTTTTTAATACAGATATTAATGGGTTAAAACTTCAGATTGATACCAATGTATTTTTTAGAGAATCTGAGAATTTTATAGCTATTAGATCCGAAGGAATCTTTTCTAGATACTTCAATACTGCTGATGCTAGAAGTACAGGTGTAGAAGGAGAAATAAGAATGTTGTATGATGCATTCTTTTTGGATCTGAATGCCACCTATCAAAACATCATTGATAGAAATGCTGGAGAAAATGCAGGTGTTGATTTTTTGAAAAATCAACGAATAGCAAATATTCCATATGTATTTGGAAATGCTCGTATTGGAGGTAAATTCAATAATGTACTTGCTGTAAATGATCAGTTAAACGTTTCCTGGAACACCTATTATGTGCATGATTACCCGCTTACCTCTTTTGTAGAAGGAAATCCAGAAGATAGAGATATTATTCCCGAACAAATTTCGCATAATGTAGAGCTTGGATATTCATTTAATGAAGGGCGTTACAACATTGCTGTTTCGGCCAGGAATATCTTGGATTCAAAAATTTATGACAATTTCGAAATACAACAACCCGGAAGAGCCTTTTATGTAAAACTACGATACTATATATCAAATTAAATATTAAACATCAAAAATCATATAAAATGAAAACAATAAAATGGATGAAAAATGTAATGCTACTTTTAGCAATAACCGCAATGGTTATATCATGTAGCAGTGATGATAATGGAGATACACCTATTGATCCGGATCCGGATCCAATTGCAGTATCTAAATATGTTGTAGGATTTGAGGCATTTCCTGTTGGAGATGCAAGTCCTGTGGATTATATTTTGGAATTACCATCATTAGAATCTTTAACAACCGGTGAAATTTCGGTAGAAGGTCAAGGAATTCCATTAAAAGGTTGGAGATTCTTCCACGGAGCAGGTAATACGATATTTACCGCGGGATATTCTGATGATGATACTTGTATTGCTTATCATTTGAATGAAGAGGGAACATTAGAAGAAAAAGCAAATTTTGCTTTTCAATCTACACTAGATAATTATGCAGCATTAGACGAGAATACATTATTGGCTGTGGAATTAACATATGGAGGACTTTCTGATAAACGTTTTCATATTGTAAATGCAGAGACAGGTTTATTAGAAAAGATTGAAGAGCATCCTGTGGATATCGATATGGGTGATGGAACCGCAGAAAACCCTGGATCAACTCCTTGGGTGACCGGTATGGTACTTAGAGATGGAAAATTATTTGTTTCATATCATAAGTGGTTGGCTGATGGTTCTTTTATTACTCCAGATGTAGATCGTGCTTACGTGGCAGTATTTAACTATCCAGAGTTCGAATTAGAAAAAATAATTGAAGATGATAGAACCAGTCCAATTGGAGTAAACGGTCATAGTACAGGTATTGAACAAACAGAAAATGGAGATATTTATTCTTTCTCTACATCTGCATTGAGTGCTGGTTTTACGGCTGCTTCTAAGCCTTCTGGAATTTTAAGAATTAATAATGGAACCACTGAGTTTGATTCAAGTTATTTCTTTAATGTAGAAGAAGCTATTAATGGCGGAAAGTTGTTCTGGATGGATTATGTCGGTAACGGAAAGGCAATTGCAAGAATAATTGTAGATGACACTAATGGAGCTGGAGAATGGGGTGCATTCTTTAAAAAAGATGTATTTAAAATGGTTGTAATAGATTTAATAAACCAAACTGTTACGGATATAGCTGGAGTGCCAACTCACGGTCATCGATATACGTCTCCTATGTTTGTAGAAGATGGCAAAGCGTATATTAGTAGTTCTACTGATACAGATACGTATGTGTATATAGTAGATCCTGAAACCGCAACTGCAACACAAGGTGCTAAAGTTCTTGGACTAGGACTTAAAGGGATCTTTAAAATTAGTAATTAACTCAACTAGACTCTATGTAAATATGGGTTCTGAGAAATTTCAAAAACTTTTGTTCTGACGCTTATACCCCCATTTGAAGCTCAGAAAGATCAAAGTCAAATTAATAAGTAGTTGTGTTTTATTTAGTGATTTTGTTCAGAGTAAAAGGACTAAGTAGAGGTTTTTCAGACCCATGCATTTAATAAATCCATAAATGACAAGAAAAAAAAGAAATAATAGACGTAAAAGAATTTTACAACTTCATAAAATACTTGGATTAGTTACAGGTGTAGTGCTTTTTATTGTTTCTGTTACTGGTTGTTTATGGGTTTTTAAAGAAGAAATAGAAAGTCTCTATGATGATCATAAATATGTTACCCCTCAAGATCAAGAGTTCTTAGAAGCCTCTATGATTAAAGAATTGGCAGAAAACGTGATTCCTAAAAAGACGATTCATGGGGTTATCTATGGGAAACCAGATGAAGCGATTGAGGTTGTTTTTTATGAAGCAGAACCAGAAATATTTTACCAAAGTGTATTTTTAGACCCTTATTCTGGGAAGTTTATTAAAAAGATAGATAATCAAGCAGGTTTTTTTGGATTTATATTAAAAGGACATTTAAGATTATGGTTGCCAGATGCTATCGGATCTAGAGTTGTATCGTATTCTGTTTTATTGTTTTTAATTATTATAATAAGTGGTCTTTTTCTTTGGTGGCCACGAAATAATAAGAATTGGAAACAAAGACTAAAATTTGATTGGAATAAAAAAACCAGATGGAAAAGGAAAAATTTTGATCTCCATACGGTAACTGGGTTTTATATCTCATCATTTGGTTTGATATTAGCTTTTACCGGATGTGTGATGGCTTTTAACTGGTTTTATTTTATAGCTTATAAAGCTACAGGTGGCGATAAAGACCCTCGGTTTGTGATTCCAGAGAGCGAACAAGGAATAGTATCCAAGGAAACTACTAGTTTTGAATATGATAAGTTGATTCCTATTTTACAACGTAACTATAAGGATGCACATAGTTTTGAATTACATTATCCAGAAAATGATTCTACTTCAATTCTTGTTGAGGTTAGTAATTCAGAAGGATTGTATTATAATATGGATTATCTGTTTTTTGATCAAAATACTTTAGAAGAAATAGAAACAAATAGTATTTATGGTAAATATAAAAATACCAATTTTGCAGATAAAGTAATTCGAATGAATTATGATATCCATATTGGGGCGATCGGAGGAATAGTAGGCAAGATCATTGCCTTTTTAGTGAGCTTAATTTGTGCATCATTACCCGTTAGTGGGATTTTGCTTTGGTATGGAAGAAAGTATAAAAGAAAGGAAAAAACTAGATCTACATTCATAAAAAATGTTCCTAATTTAGGAGCGTAACCTGAAGTTAGTTTTAAATCTATTAAAGTATTTTTTTAAATCTATAGGTTTGCGGTATTACGTTAAATAATAAATCTTAGTTCATTTAACCCTGTAAAAGCTAATACATGGACTATGTTTTAACTTTTTTGTTAGTAAGAAATATTCTTTATTGAGAGGTCAGATAAAGCAAGATTTTTCTTGAATCATTTTTTTAGATAATTAAGAAATCTTGAAAGTAGATTCTCTTACAATTAAAGATGTTTTTATTTCTACAGTTTTGTTCATAGTGATATCGTTTGTATCGTCATTTTCAATTTCCCTAATTAAATATTTAATCGCAGTTTTTCCAATTGTATTGCCTGGTTGATCTACCGTAGTAAGTTTAGGCTCAATAATCGTGGAGTGCTTGGAGTTACTGAATCCAACGACTGCTATTTCTTCTGGAATTTTAATATTAGATTTATTTAATGTTTGAATTACACCTATAGCTGCACTATCTGTAATAGCAAAGATAGCGTCTGGTCTTTTTTTATTACTTAGTAAGGTATTAGTCATTCTTTTTCCTTGCTGCAATGAGATGTCATCAACGCTAATAATAATTTTTTCATCAATTTCTATTTGATTTGCTTTTAATGCTCTTAAATATCCCGCATACCTTTTTTCCGAAGTATAAGAAAATTCCCTTTCTTTAATTATAGCAATTCTTTTTTTTCCAGTATTAATAAGGTGTTCAACAACATTAAAAGCAGCCTCTTCATCATTGATCGTGATCTGTGTACACGGAATTTTATCAGATACTTTATCAAATAAAATTAAAGGAAGTGTATCAATAATAGGCAATATATTGTCTATGTCTCGGGTCATTTTTGTTAAAGAAGCCAATATACCATCTACACCAAATTGTATCATAGTATTAAGCATTTCATTTTGCTTAATGACATCATTATTAGACTCAGAAATAATAACACGATATCCTTGTTTAGACGCTTGTTCAAGTATTCCACGAACTATGGTAGCGGTAAAATAATGAGTGATATTAGGAACGATAACACCAATAATATTGGATTTGTGTTTTCTAAAACCTTTTGCAAAAATATTTGGAATATAGTTCATAGATTTTGCTAAACGTCTCACTTTGTCCTTGGTGTCAATATTTATGTCTGGGTGATCGTTTAGTGCTCTGGAAACTGTAGAAATTGACAGGTTTAAGTTTTGAGCTAACATTTTTAGAGTAGTAACTTCTTTTTTCATATCATAAAATTAAATTGCAATCGTTCCCGCAAACGTTTGCATACAAATATTGCAATTTTTTAGCATTTTTGTTAGTGATATAACAATAGATTTGACTTAAACATCACATAAATCTATTCGAAATGAAAAAATATATTATTACGCTATTATATGTATTTAGCACTTTCATAGCGTTCTCGCAAACTGAGATTTCAGGAACTGTAAAAGATAATGGAGGTTTACCTATACCTGGAGCAAATATTTCTATTCTAGATAGTAACTCGGGATCAATATCAGACTTTGACGGAAATTTTAATTTCTCATCAGATTTCATAGGTTCAAAAACACTACAGGTTTCTTATGTAGGCTTTAAAACTCATATGGAGTTAATAGAACTAAATGGATCACCAATAAATCTTCAGATTGTTTTACAAGAAGGTAATAGTTTAGACGAAGTTGTACTTACTGCCTCTTCTACTTTTAGGTCACAAAAACAGGCACCTTTATCTATTAGTTCTAAGGGAATTGAAGAAATCACTAAACTTTCGGCAAATAGTCAAGCAGATATTCTGCGAGATGTACCAGGTATAACTGCCGAAGGTGGGGGTGGAGAGACGGCCACAAATTTATTTGTAAGAGGTCTTCCATCGGGTGGTCAATATGTATTTAATCCATTGCAGTTTGATGGAATGCCATTAATGAGTACATTCGGCCTTAATTCTTCTGCACATGACGTGTACGCTCGTCCAGATATTGGATTCAAAGGTGTTGAATTTGTAAGAGGGGGAGCAGCTGTGCTTTATGGAGCCGGATCTGTTGCTGGGATTATAAATTATACCAGTAAAACAGGAGATACTAATAACGAAAATGTAATTAACCTTGAATATGGAAATAGAGGTAGGTTAAAAACTGACTTTTATACAGGAGGTAGATTAGGTGGTGAAGATTCTAATACCTACTACGCGTTAACTGGTTTTGTTAGAAAAGATAACGGTCCAATTGAAACTGGATTAACTACAAGAGGTGTTCAGTTTAGAGCTAATATTAAAAAGAAATTTGAGAATGGTTCTTTTACGATACATGGACAATTTATTAATGATAGAGCACAATTCTTCTTGCCATTACCACTTCAAGGAGGATCAAGAGAGCGTATTAATGGTAATGATGGTGAAGAAGTCGAACAGCTTTTATCCGGGGAATTAGCTAATACCTCTTTCTTGACTCCTGGAGGAGTTTATGAAAGCCCGATTGATGACGGTGTTTTTACACAAGGAGGATATTTAATGGCGGATTTTAAATACAACTTGACCGATAACTTAAAATTCAAAGCGAAAACTAAATATGCTAATTATAAACATAATTTTGCGCTTTATGTTGGTGGGAATGGTGATTTCGGAAATCCTATAACATTATCAAACTACATTGCAGAAGTTGCACCAGGAAATACAGCTGTAGATGCTACATATCAAGGAGGTTCTGGAGAACAAATTAACCCTAATGATTTAGTAGTGGAGAACTTGCATGTTGATCGTTTAAGACCAATGACGGATTATTCTGGAGAGGTAAACTTAATATTTAAACCGGAGGGAGGTAATCATACGTTTACGTTGGGTACTTATTTAGCCAGAACTGAGGCTGAAGATGTTAATTATCAATACAGAGTACTTTCAGAATTCAATAATAATCCCCGTTTAGTAAATTTAAGTTACACTGATGGTGTGGGAGCCAATGTTATTTACTCTGAAAGTGGTTTATACAATAGAATTGGTATGACATCCAATAATTTTTTGACGCAAAGCAGAACTGCATTTTATTTGACAGATGAAATGGTGTTTGATAAATGGCGTTTTGATATTGGTATCCGTATTGAAAATACACAAGGAACTTTCCGAAGAGGTGGTTTAGAAGAAACCCAAGTTTATGATAACCCAGAGCTAACGGGAGCATTACAGAATGTTAGCTTTGCAGATGGTAGTTTTACAACTGGTGAGATTGATGATACGGATTGGGCTATTTCATTGGCAGGTCTATATGAATTAACTGAATCAACTAATTTATATGCTAACTTTTCTAGAGGATTTTTCTTTCCGCAACAAAGAGGTTTTGCACCAACACCTGGGATTAGGGAAACCAATTATGAAGCAGAAACAATTCTTCAAGGAGAATTAGGGGCTAAGTTTGGAACTTCCAATTTTTCCGGCTCAGTTGCAGGTTATTTCGTAAACTTAAGTGATCGTATCCGTATTGATCAGGCAATATCTGGTGGTCAATTAGTTGATCAAGCCAGAAGTGAACAAACTACAAGAACTTTTGGACTTGAAGCTACAGGGAAATACCGTTTGTCTGATGCATTTAATATCAACGCCACACTTACGTATCAAAATCATGAGATTACTAAAAATGAGACTACAGATTTAGTTAATAATACAACTTCTACAATTAATGAAGGAAATGAGATAGGACGACAACCAAATTTCTTAGGAAATATAGGTGTTAATTACGATGATGAAAAGTTCGATGCCAATTTTAGTGTAAACCATACAGGTGCAAAGTTTACGGATGACACGAATAATGTAGAATTAGATGCTATTACTATTGCGAGATTAGGAGGGGGTTATACTTTTAATATACAGAGTGATAACTCCGTTAGATTTGGGCTTTCTGTATTTAATTTATTTAATAGTTCAGGGCTTACCGAAGGTAATCCAAGAGCAGGTATTGCTGGACAATCAGATGATGGAGAGTTTTTCTTTGGAAGACCAATCTTACCTCGTAGAGTTTTCCTAACAGCCACGTTTAGTTTTTAAATTGTTTTAATTAGGATTCGTCACTTACTGCTGCGTGTAGGTGATGAGTCTTATTAATTATATATCAAGATTCTATGAAATTATTAGAGAAAAAAGCAATCGAAGTTTTGAATAAAAACTGGAAAAATGGTTTTAGTATACCTTGTGCAAATTTGTATCCTTTTCAGTGGTTTTGGGATTCGGGTCTGATTGCTGTAGGTTTTGCGCACTTTGATATGGATAAAGCCGAAAAAGAAATAGAAACTCTGCTAGATGCTCAGTGGGAAAACGGGTTTATTCCTCACATTGTTTTTCGTAGTGAAACCGATTCTTATTTTCCTGGAGCAGATTTCCACCGTTCGGACTTACATCCACAATCATCTAAGAAATATAAGACTACTGGAATGACCCAACCACCAGTTACTGGATTTGTATTAAAAGAATTATATAAAATCAGCCAAAATAAAGTAAAAACATTATCCTATATTAAAACAGTTATTGATAAAGTTTATCTTAATCACGAATACTTTTTTAATAATAGAGATCCTAAAAATGAAGGCTTAGTTTATATTTATCATAATTGGGAGTCAGGTACAGATAATTCTCCTATTTGGGACGATGTTTGGGATACTATGAACCCTCCAGAGTATACTTTTGAAAGACGAGATACAACCCATGTTGACGCTTCACAACGCCCTTCAAAAAGAGAATATGATCATTATTTGCATATCATAGAGATTGCTAAAAAGCATAATTACGATGACAAAAAAATAGCGGAGTTATCTCCTTTTTTAATTCAGGATCCACTGTTTAATGCGGTTCTTATAAAATCGAATAGAAGTCTTATTGAATTGTACACGCTGATTGGAAATAATAAGGATAAAATTAAGCAATTACAGAATTGGCAAGAAAAGAGTATTAAGTCATTTAATGATAAATTATTTGATAAGAAATTAGGAACTTATGTACATTATGATTTAAGAAATGAGAAATTACTTAGTTATATTTCTTCATCTTCTTTTTCTCCATTGTTTGCAGGTATCCCGACCAAAGAAACAGCAAGGTCTATGGTTGAAATTATGATAGATAAATTTGGTGGAAGTCATCAATATTTATGTGCGTCTTTCGACCCAGATAGCGAAAGATTTAATCCAAAAAAATATTGGAGAGGCCCGGTTTGGGTGAATTTAAATTGGATGCTATACAGAGGCTTGGATGAATATGGATATAAAGATATCGCAGAACGAATAAAAAAGGACACTATTGAAATGATAACTCAAAATGGATTTTATGAATATTTTGATTCTAGAAAAGAAATTCATCAAAATGGAAAAGCTGGATATGGAGGAGACAATTTTTCTTGGAGTGCTGCCTTGTTAATAGATTTAATTCATTCATAGGATCATTAAAATTTGAGATATGAAGGCTTTGGATTTTTCAAAAGAGTATATTTTAGAAAATGATAATGTGAGACTAGCACCGCTTCATCTAGATCACGTAAAAAACTTATTAAAAATTTCTAATGATCCGGATATTTGGACCTATTTGCTGGAAAAAGGCAATGAATACAAGCAATTGTTGACGTATGTCTCAAAGGCCGTAGATAATCGGAAAATTGAAAAAGAATACCCTTTTATTGTTTATGATAAAACTAAAAAGGCGTATGCAGGAACAACAAGATTCTATAATTATTCGAAGGAATTAGGAGTGATTAAGTTAGGACATACTTGGTATGGTAAAGATTTTAGAGGCACTCAGTTAAATAAGAATTGTAAATATCTTTTGTTAGAATTCACTTTTGATAATTTGGAGTTAGAACGGATAGGGTTCGGAGCCCATATAGAAAATGAAACCAGTATTGCTGCAATGAAAAGTATAGGTTGTAAAGAGGAAGGGATTTTAAGAAGTTTTATCCCTTCATTAAATGGGGAAGGAAGAGTAGATATTATACTATTTAGTATTTTAAAGAATGAATGGCAGGCTTTTGTAAAATCTAAATTAAGCCAAAAGCTGAAAAGTAAAAGCATAGAATTATGAATTATATAGATTACATCATCATCATAGTTTATCTGCTAGTATTCCTTGGTATTGGCTATTTCTTTAAAGAAAATAAAAATTCCAAGGACTATTTTCTGGGAGGACAATCCTTGAGCTGGTTTCCGCTTAGTTTGTCTACGATGGCAACACAATTATCTGCGATTAGCTTCATCTCCGCACCTGCATTTGTTGGACTTAAAGAAGGTGGTGGTTTACAATGGTTAACCTATGAATTTGGAGTTCCATTGGCTATGGCTTTTTTATTAATAGCAATTATACCTACACTTTATAATTCTGGTATTGTTAGTGTCTATGAATATCTAGAAAAACGATTTGATGCATCATCGAGGTTACTTATAAGTTTTGTATTTCAAATAAGTCGTTCCGTGGCAACAGGTGTTATGGTTTATACTATGGCGCTTATTTTACAAGCGACTATTGGCATAGATTTTTGGATTTCAATAATACTTATTGGTGTTATTACAATGATATACTCATTTCAGGGTGGTATGAAGGCAGTAATTTGGGGGGATGTTATACAAATGTGTATTCTTTTTTTCGGAATAATTATTTGTTTAATTTATGGTATAAGTGAATTAGGTGGTTTTGAGAATTTTTTGACACATGTGGATAAAGATAGATTGACAGCTGTAGATTTTTCTAAATGGGGATTCAATAATGCTGATAAAAATGATGAATTTGGATTTTGGCCAATGGTCATTGGGGGATTCTTTTTATATGCGTCATATTACGGTACAGACCAAACACAGTCGCAACGATTACTTTCCGCTAAGGGAATGCCAACAATTAAGAAATTATTGTTAGCAAATGGGTTATTTCGTTTTCCTATTACGCTTACATATTGTATTATGGGATTGGTACTGGGAACACTTCTTTTTCAGGATGTAGGATTTCAAGAATTGATGGAAAGCGTTTATCAAACCAATATAAGTAGTTTGGAGGGTAAAAAAGCTGATTTAATGGTGCCGGTGTTTATTATAAAATACCTTCCTAATGGTATTATAGGAATTTTGATTGTAGCTATTATGTCTGCAGCAATGTCTTCATTAAGTTCAACAGTAAATTCATTGTCTGCAGTTACTTTAGAAGATTTTATTAAACGGTTTAAACCAGGTATTTCAGATAAAAAATACGTCGTCTATTCAAGATTTCTTTCGGTTTTTTGGGGATTGGTATGTTTGTTTTTTGCTTTTTTCGCGGGAAACATCGAAGGTACGGTTATAGAAGTTATAAATAAGATTAGTTCTATATTTTATGGACCAATTTTAGCGGCATTTATATTGGCTATTTTGACAAAGAAAACACATGCATTAGGAGCTAACATTGGTATTGTTGCTGGTGTGATTTTTAATATGTATTTATGGTTATATGTTTCCGAAATTTTTTGGTTTTGGTGGAATGCTATTGGATGTTTGGTGACCATAATTGTAGCATATACGATTAGTTTGATAATTAAGCGCGAAAGAAGAGAAGGACTAGAAGTTGTAATCTATAAGACAGGGAAAAGAGAAGTTGCTATACTCTTAGTGTATTTTGTTATTATATGTGTTTTAGCAATGTCTATATCCAAGATATTAAGTTAAATCAATTGATGTGAAAATAGTACTTGCTCCAGATAAATTTAAAAATTCCTTGACGGGAATTGAGTTTTGTGATGTGGTTGAAATCGGAATTAAACAAGTAAGATCAGATGTTAGCATCGTGAAGCTACCATTGGCAGATGGAGGAGATGGTACTATTGAAGTAGTAAACTATTATTTGAATGGAGAAATTATTACTATCGAAGTAAATAACCCCTTTTTTCAACCTATAAAGGCATCATATCTATATTCGGAATCTACTAAAACTGCTTTCATTGAAATGGCTGAAGCTTCTGGTGTAAAATTGTTAAAGACCAATGAATTGGATTGTAAAAATGCAACAACATTAGGAACAGGAGAGTTGATTGCTGATGCTTTGAAAAAAGGAGTTTCTAAAATTATTTTGGGGATTGGTGGTAGTGCTACAAATGATTGTGGTATTGGTATGGCGACTGCTTTAGGGTATCAATTCTTGAATGAAAGGAATGAACAAGTAAAACCTATTGGAGCCAACCTGTCTAACATTGTATCGATTAACTCTAGCGTGGTACATCCAAAACTAAATGATGTTACATTTGAAATTGCTTGTGATGTTAAAAATCCGTTATATGGCAAAAACGGAGCTGCATATGTGTATGGCCCTCAAAAAGGAGCAACACCAGATGATGTTATGATGTTAGATAAAGGCTTAGAAGATTTTTCTAAAGTACTTAATACTTTTTTTGATGTCGATGTCCGACGGATTAAAGGCGCTGGAGCCGCAGGCGGTATGGGAATAGCTTCAAAAGTGTTTTTAAATGGGGTCTTAGAACCGGGTATTGAACTTATAAAAAATTTAGCCAAATTTAATGAACAGATTCAAGGTGCAAGTTGGGTTATTTCGGGAGAAGGAAAATTAGATAAACAAACACTTTCGGGAAAAACAATACAAGGTATTTTGGCTTCGGTAAAAGATGAGGACATCGGATTAGCAGTGTTTTGCGGAGCTATTGATTTAAAAGAAAGTGTTATCAAAGATTTTGGGATTGCTTATGCAACTTCTATAATAGAACAAGCAGTTAGTTTAGACGATGCTATGTCTAATGCAAGTGAATATTTAAAGAATATAGCTGTCTCATTTACTAAAGAAATATTAAAATAAATGGAATTATATCCTTTGAAGTTTAATCCTGTTTATAGTTATCGAATATGGGGCGGAAACAAGTTAAAAACAGTGCTGAATAAAAGTTGTAGCCAAGAATCGATAGGAGAATCTTGGGAAATATCTGATGTTGAAAACAATGAAACACTTGTTAGTGAAGGCCATTTGGAAGGTAAATCGTTAAAAGAATTGATCAATGAATTTCAAGAGGAATTAGTTGGTCATAGTGTATTCGAAACTTTTGGAAATAATTTTCCGCTATTAATTAAGTTTATTGACGCAAAAACACCTTTGTCAATTCAAGTGCATCCAAATAATAAATTAGCAAAAGAGCGACATAATTCTTTTGGTAAAAATGAAATGTGGTACGTTATGCAAGCAGAAGAAGATGCAGAGTTAATAATTGGGTTCAATCAAAAAGTAAAAAAGACTACATATAAAGAACATCTTGATAATACTAGACTAAGTGATGTTTTAAATATTGAAAAAGTGACTAAAGGAGATACATTTTATATTCCTGCGGGTAGAGTTCATGCTATTGGTGCAGGTGTATTATTAGCAGAGATTCAACAAACCTCGGACATAACCTATCGAATTTATGACTATGATAGGGTTGATAAGACTACTGGAAAGAAGAGAGAACTGCATACAAATTTGGCTATTGATGCGATTGATTTTAATTATTATACAGATTATAGAACAGTATATTCTAATAAAATTAATTTGACTAATGAATTAGTAAACTCACCTTATTTCAAAACAAATTTTGTGAATATTAAGGGAGAAATGTTGAGAGATTTATCATCCGTTGATTCTTTTGTGATATACATATGTGTTGAAGGTAGTTTAGAAATGAAATGTAAAAATCAAAATTATGTGTTGAGTATGGGAGAAACTATATTAGTCCCTGCAACTATTTTTTCTTTAGAATTAAGTGGGATCAATACAAAATTAATAGAAGTATTTTTATAAAGTATCTTTTTTATATCGTGTATCAATATTGCACTTACAATATTATATATGTTTACGACTTTCTATTGTTTTATTTTTTTAAACTATAAAAAAAGGTGACCTATTATAGGGTCACCTTTCTTATTTAATTCAAATATGAGTCTTATTTATCTAAGGCCATTGCAGGTTCTTTTGTATTTGTTTTAACTTCAAACTGATTACTCGTGTTTTTCTCACCACCAGCTTTCAGAGCTTTTTCACCAGCAAAGAACGTTTTATGGTCATCTCCTAAATCTGAGCCTGCCATACGTTGGTGTTTTACACACGATACTCCTTTTCGTATTTCCTGACGTTGAACAGAATCTACATATTCTAACATTCCTCTATCTCCAAAATACCCTGCTACAAGATCATTCATATGTAGTGCAGTCGTATGATATGTTGGTAATGTAATTAGGTGATGAAATACCCCAGCATCACGAGATGCTTCTGCTTGGAACATACGAATCATTTCATCTGCTCTTTTAGATAACTCGGTATTGTCATATTTTACATCCATCAATTCTTCGCGATTATAAGCTGATGTGTCTTCTCCCGCTGCGGTCATAAGATCAAATGCTTGTTGGCGGAAATTGATTGTCCAATTAAAAGATGGCGAATTATTGTAAACTAATTTAGCATTTGGCACCTTTTCCTTTACGCGATTTACCATATGAGCAATTTGTTTAACATTTGGAGTTGGTGTCTCTATCCACAATAAATCTGCACCATTCTCTAAACTTGTAATACAATCTAATACAACACGATCAATATTTGAGCCTTCTTTAAATTTATATAAACCATTAGGTAATCTCACTGGGCGAACTAATTTACCATCACGTTTAAATAATACATCATTTTCATTTACTTCGGTAATTAGAACTTCTTCCGCTTCAACAAAGTCCATATATTGAGAAGCTAGATCACCTTCTTCCATTGATACAGGTAATTTTTGTGTTAAACCAGCACCTTCGGAATCTGTTCTTGCTACAATTACACCTTCTTCTACACCTAATTCTAAGAAAGCATATCTAAGTGCATTTAGCTTAGCGATAAAATCTTCGTGCGGAACTGTAACTTTACCATCTTGGTGACCACATTGTTTAGCATCGGATACTTGGTTCTCTATTTGTAGTGCACAAGCTCCTGCTTCGATCATTTTTTTGGCTAATAGGTATGTTGCTTCTTCATTACCAAAACCTGCATCAATGTCTGCAATGATTGGTACAACATGTGTTTCAAAATTGTCAATCTCATTCTGCACATCTTCTCCTTGATCTAAACGACGAAAAAGATCGTTTAATTCTACGGCATCTGCTTGACGTAAAAAGGTATAGATTTCTTCAATCAACTTAGGAACCGAAGTTTTTTCGTGCATAGATTGATCTGGTAAAGGTCCTAATTCAGAACGTAATGCAGCAACCATCCAACCAGAAAGATATAAATATGTTTTATCGGTAGTGCCTTTATGTTTCTTTACAGCGATCATTTTTTGTTGGGCAACAAAACCATGCCAACAACCTAATGATTGTGTATATTTTACACTGTTAGCGTCATATTCAGCCATATCTTTACGCATAATAGAGGCTGTATATCTGGCAACATCTAATCCTGTTTTAAATCTATTTTGTATAGCAATACGCGCTGCATTTTCTGGGCTTATGGTTGCCCAAGTACTTCCGTGTTTAGCTTTTAGAGTACGTACCGTATCAAGTGCCGAATTATAAGTAGTCATAATGTAATGTTTTATATTTTATTTTAAGGATAAAGTCTTTATTTTGAGTTGTTTGTTTTTTGTAGGCTGTAGACGTACGAATTGTAATCAATCGTGTTATTAATAGCCCAATTGGTAACCAGTGTTTTAGTTTTTACTTGAGATTTCATCTTCTTAGATCTTTTAATTAATAATTCGAATTCTAATTGCTACTTCGTAGCGTCTACCAGATTCCTTTTTTAGTAATACGATTTACTATTTGTTGTAAATTAATTACAGGACAATATTATAAAAAAGTTTTTGATTAAAAAAGCGAACGTTCGCTAAAAATATTAAAATTATAAAATTTTAATAGTTCGCAATATGCCTTATTGATTTATTTTAGCACCTATTAAACGATGTTGTTTTTTGATTTAATTAATTGATAATCAAATATTAAAACTTGTATCCTTGTGCAAATATGGAGGTGCTTTTATAATTAAAATATGACTTTAATTAATTTTTTAAGACGATGGGATGTTTTAGAAATGATATGAGTTTTTTATGTTTTCTGAAAAATTAAGCGGCTTTTTTCGTAATGGTTTACTAAAAAAATTCATAAGTTTTGAGATTAGTTATGAGTTGTTTTACATCTAAATTTTAGGAGCTTTATTTTTTGATCACTAATAATTACACATTAATACTAGTAAAATATATCAGGTTATAGGTCAAGAACATAAACCTAAGATGTTTGATTTTCAATAGAAATTTGATTTTCAAAAATTAAAATGGTCTATTATTTCACAATAAAAGGGTAAAACAATAACTTGAATATGGCATAGCCGCATTGCGTCAATGTTTTATAAAATATTTACCGATTTAAATGATTTTTAATGGGAAAAAGCAATCTTGTTTTTTATATATTTGAGAAGCACAATATTACTTATTAATAAACTAACGTAATGATACTACTACTATTCCCCTCTCCCCAAAATACGTGTTCAGATATTCTAAGATCTATGGTTTTTAGACAACACTTTGTTAGGTAGCTTCTTTCTATAAGGATAGAAAGCTATTTGTTTTCAGTGATGTTGTAAAAAAAAGAGTCTAGTGATTTTTACTTCAGAGTGTAGTTTAATATGGTTGTTTCGAAATTTAGATATATAATTATTACTAATAGTTATAATCTAAATTAGTAAATGTATAGATCATTAGTGTTAAACTTATTTTGAAATTAATCACTTATAATTTTATAAATGAAATAGTTGAAACATGGCTATTATCAAAAATAATGAAACAGCGGAAATAGTATGTTTAAATACACAACATACTTTTGGGAGAAACCAAAACACTGCTCATACGTATATTCCTGAAAAAGATATTTCTCAATCGCACGCATTAATATCTTGGCGAGGTAGTAATTGGTATATACAAGATCATAGTAGAAATGGTACTATAGTAAATGGGGAGTATATAAATAATACAGCTATAAAACTAGCACAAGGCTTTAAGATTCAATTTGGTGAAAATACTTCAACCTTATGGGTAATAGTAAACCTCGACCCTCCATCTAGTTATCTCAAATCGTTAAAAAATAAAAACAAAATAATAGAACTTACTACAGGTCATGCATTTCCTAATGAAGAAGAACCTGAAGTTCTTATTTATCCAGAAGATGCAGCATGGAAATTAGAGAAAAATGGAGTGATTGACAATTTGGTTCAAAACAGAATTTATGTATTTGATAATGAGGAATATGTTTTTGTAGAAAATCAAGTATTAGAGGATACTATGGATAATGGACATATAGTTAATAATGCTTATTTCCAGTTTGTTCTCAGTTCGGATGAGGAGCATATCCGTATTAAGATAATTACGCAAAACTTAGAATTAGATTTAGGAGAAAGAGTTCATAATTATATTTTATTATCACTTGCCCGTAAAAGATTAATTGATGTAGATAACGGTTATGTTTATGGAGACCAAGGTTGGATGGCTATTGATGATTTATTAAGTGATATGAGTAAGGAATTTGGTAAAGAATTAGATACCTATTATTTAAATCTAAAAATTTATAGAATCAGAAAATTATTATTAGAAACGAAACCTTATGGATATCTTTTTGCGAATAGTATCGAAAGGCGATATGGTGAAATTCGGTTTGCTCACAGATTTTTTCAAATTTTAAAAGAAGAACGATGCATTGGTGAGGTGCTCGCAATAGCCAATTAAAACAAAAGATTTATATATAAAATAATTATAAAACCTAATCATGGAAAACCCCTCGACTAAAAATGCCCCAAATGTCGATATTTATCTTGAAAATTATACTATACTCGAAAAGATTGGAGAAGGAGGTTATGGTATTGTATACAAGGCTACTCAGTTGAGCACTGGGCAATTGGTAGCTATCAAGATACTCAAATTTAAAGAAACTCCTGATCAGAAAACGATAAAGCAGCAAATTGCACGTTTTGACCGAGAAACGAAACTTTGTGCAGAACTAAATCATCCAAATATTGTTAAACTCTTAGATAAGGGTTATACTTCTAACAAAGAACCTTTTGCCGTTTTTGAATATATTTCTGGAGAAACCTTAAAAGATTTAATTACGCTTCAACACGGATTACCAGCTGATGTAACGGGTACGTTAATGGGGCAAGTGTTAGATGCCTTGGTAGCAGCTCATGCTCAAGGAATTATTCATCGGGATCTTAAACCTCATAATATCATGGTCACGCAAACAGGAAAGAGATCATATATTAAAATACTGGATTTTGGAATTGGAGCTTTTACCAATGATTTTAAAACAAATGAGTATAAAGATATTACACTTACTCACGAAGTAATTGGAACTCCCGCATACAGTGCACCTGAACAGTTAAGAGGGGAACCACCCACTGCAAAATCTGATTTATATGCTTGGGGACTTATTGTATTAGAATGTCTCACTGGACAGACTGCTATACAAGGAAATAGCGTTGCCGAAGTGTTTCAAAAACAACTCAACCCTGCCGATGTTCCACTACCTCCTTCCATTTTTGGGCATTCATTAGGTAAAGTTTTAAGCGGGGTCTTGGATAAAAATCAAAATAGGCGAACAGCTACTGCTGCTTTAGTCTATGAAACCTTTTCAAAAATTAACTTTAGTACATTAGTAGGTCAAGTACAACCACAAGGAGAAACTACCTTACGTACCGAAGATGCCACGGAAGTTAATCAATTAGTATGGCGCAGTGCTCATAGTGAAAAAAGACAGATTACAGTATTATGTGCTAAGCTTGCCTTATCGGTTTCAGAGCATTCTATGTTGGATTTGGAAACCTTGGATACTCTGCAAAAAGATCAGTTACACCTTTGCAAAGATGTAGGGATTCGATTTGGAGCACATATTTCTGGAATTATTGCGGATACAATCGTAATGTATTTTGGATATCCTCAAGGAAGCGATAATGATGCGCGTAGAGCGGGCAGAACGGCGCTAGAACTGATTGGACAATTACAAAAAAGAGACGCTTTACTTTCTGCGAAACAAGGTGTTGGGTTAGAAATTAGAATTGCTTTAAACTCAGGTACCGTTCTAATAAAACACAATAGCTCTCCCGAAGGCTTAGTTACTAATACAGCTTTTAATCTTTTATATTCTACACCTTCAGGACAAATTTTGGCAACCGAAAGTACTAGAAGATTACTAGAAGCTCATTTGGAGTTTGAAGCTCTAATAGTGAACGATTTTTCGAATATTGATCGACAAACTAATGCTTTTCTACTTACTGGAGAACGACAAACAGAAGCGCTTTCTAATTTAAGCCCTCGTAGTGCCGATCAAAAAATGATCGGACGAGAAGAAGAGCTTGTCAAAATTTTTCAAACTTGGGACGGTATCCGAAAAAAAGGAGGAAAAGCTATTTTGTTAAGAGGACAAGCAGGTATTGGGAAATCCAAATTGATTTATGAAACTAAAAAGCAACTAATTAATCAAAACTTTGCCGTAAGAGAATGTCGTTGTCTTCCAGAATATCAAAACAATGCCTTACATCCTATTTTTGAGATGCTAAAAAGGGATATAGGAGTTCATGATAATGAAACCTTAATACCTCATTTGGAAGAAGCTTTACAAAAAGTAGATATTGATTCAAGTAGAGCGATTCCCGTACTTTGTTCCTGGTTTTCGATACCTTTAAATGAAACCTATCAGATTTCTCAAGAATCACCGGCCGAACAAAAGAAGGTTCTTTACGACGCTTTAGAAAAGTTAATATTTCATATTGATATAGATAGGAAATTTACGTTAATCATCGAAGATTTACATTGGATTGATCCTACGAGTTTAGATTTTTTAAATACAATAGTCACGAAGATCGATCAACATAATTTTCTATTCTTACTAACAACACGTCCAGAATTTGAATATGATTGGAACTCAAAACATATTGAGGAAATAGTATTACAAACATTAACTGAAAACGCGACGCAATCACTTATTAAAGAATTTATTCCACAAAAATCGATAGCGGATAAAGCACTTAATTATATTGTAGAAAAAGCGGATGGGATTCCTTTATTTATTGAGGATCTAACCAGAATGTTATTAGAAGAGCAATATTTAATATTAGAAAATGACACTTATGTCCTTACCAAAAATTTTGATGCGACGGCTGTTCCTGTAACTTTAAAAGGCTTATTAAATGCCCGTCTAGATCATATAGGTTTTGCTAAAGAAACAGCTCAAATTGCTGCATCAATAGGTAGAGAATTTACTTATGATTTGTTGGTAAAATCCTCATTACAAGATGAAGGCATGGTACAAACCAATCTAAATGCTTTAATAGATGCAAACTTAATTTATCACCATCGGAGAGTACAAAATGAAAAATATATATTTCGCCACGCCTTAATTCGTGATGCTGCCTATGAAAGCATGGTTTCTTTATTAAAACAAGAAGTACATGGAAGGATTGCTGAAACCATAGAAAATGATTTTGAAGATTTGGTGAATGAGAATCCTTTTGAATTAGCATACCACTTTGCAGAAGCAAACAACTATGAAAAAGCATCTGAATATGGTATAAGAGCAGCTCAAGAATCTTTGAAACGCTCCGCTAATCTTGAAACTGAATCTATAACTTCTGCTGCTTTAATTTGGGTTTCTAAGATTTCGGATGCCACTGAAAAGCTTGTGCTTGAGTTTAGATTAAACGCAATGAGATTCCCTGCCTTACTAGCAATCCATGGAATGGGAGCAAAAGAATTAATTCAACTTACGGAAAGAAATAATGAAATAGACAAGCATTTATCTATTGAGGAATTTACTGATCATAGAGAATCCAGCGATAATTTCCGATTTGTTAGCCATTTTACAAATATTCAAAATGCGCATTACACTGGATATTTTGATGATGCTATCAATTTAATAAACCAAGTAATCTCTGAAGCAGAAATATTGAAAAATAGACAAAATAAAATTCTTGTTTTACCGAATATAGCTCAGCTTAGTCATATTAAAGGAGATTTAAAATCATGTGAAAAATACTTGAAAGAATGCTTAAGCTTATATAATGATGAAGAAGATAGTGAACTGTGGAAAACATTTGGGATAGAACCTAAAGCCAACGCCCTTTATATTCTTGGATTTCTAAAAGGTTGTATGGGAGACTTAGAGGAAGCCTATGAATTATGTGAAAAAGGGTATCAATGGTCCATGAAAATTGGATGTACTCTATTTAGTGATTTTGGAAAAGTATTTGAAGCATGGGTAGCCTATATGTACGAAGATAAAGCTAGAATCAATGATATTGTAAACAAGTTTCTTAAGAAAAAAGATGAAGAATGGTCTGGATCATATAGTGCACTTCTTTATGAATGGGCAAATCAAGATATTGAACATTCCGAATCATTTTTGGACACGCTTATAGATCAAGGTAGAATAGGTGGTGGTTTATCAATATGGGAGCCACTTCTTTCAGAAACACAAGTATGTCTTGGAAATGTAGATAAAGCTATTGATAGAATGAATGAAACACTTTCAAGGGCTCAAAAACTTGAAGAACAATGGAGTTTCCCGTTTATAGAAAAAGTCTTAGGACTTGCTGAATATTCTAAAAATGGAAAGCTGACATCTAAATGTGAAGAACACTTTAGAAATGGAATCATGTCTGCAGAAGAACAAGGAGCACCTGTAATGGCATTAAACGCAGGGTTGTCTTATGCTAAAATTTTGATTAAAGAAAATCAACCGGATGTAGCAACACAGACGTTAAAGCCTTTACTGGATAAACTTCCAAATCACCATGATATACCTCTATATTATGAATCAATAAAAATTATTAATAACCTGAAAAATTAACTTTAAAATTTAAATTATGAGTATCAAAGAAGGAATCACAGGAGACGAAAATTATGTAGCTGGTCTTATTGGTAATGATGCTTGGAGAACAGCTTTTTTAAGACTTGTAGCTGATATTTGGGAAGGAGAACATTCCGATATCTACAACAAGGGCTATAAAGAAGTTGAAGAAATATTCTCTAAGGAATACGGCTTTTCAGAATTTTCAAATCTTAGATTGAAAATTAGTGAGTATGAAGGAGAAGAAAAATACAACCATGAGGTTGAAAAAGATGCTACTCCGACTAATGGATGGTTCAAGGTTTTGGACGATGATAACTATTATGCTACAATTGAAATGATGATTCCGCCTAAACCTGAAGAGAAGTATATGGCATCTGCTCTTGCTTCGTTTATGGCAGCAGGTAAGGCATATCCTTTTACTATAGGATAGTCTGCAATGAGTATAACAGAATTATTTTATAAGCAAGGATATCTTCTTTTTAATGAAGATATCCTTCTTAGAAAAGATTACTTAGAACTTTGTGATAGATATACAAAAATATTTGAAGGGAAATTATCTCACAATTTTCCTGCTTATAATTGTTGGGGTATTGGTACTGATGAAAAAATAAAGAAAATAGATCAAGCACATCTTTTTGACTCTGTAATCTTAGAAATAATCTCAACTCCAATTCTTGGAAAACGAATTTCTGAAATAACCTCTGCAACAAGAGTATCTATTGCAGCAAGTCATGTATTTTATAAATCACCTTTTAGTGGAATTGAAGGAAGTGTAGGTTGGCATACTGATACTAAATATGTAAATTTTAAAAATGGAGATTTACTTAGTATGTATATACCTTTAAGCGTTATAAACGAACGATCAGGAACTTTAACTTTTTTAAAAGGTTCTCATCTTTGGGAAAATAACAATATTAGTTTGGTTAATGATGGAGCAGAAAAAAACACGGACAAACAAAGGCAACAAATAATAAAAGATTTACCTCAAGATTATATCTGGAATGAGGAAAAAGCAATTATTAAACAAGGAGGTGTAAGTTTTCATCATGATAATATCTGGCATTTTAGTGAGGGAAATAAAACAGAAAAACCACGTATAACTATATCAGTAGCGTTGCATATTGAAAAAGGAAATGATCTAAGTGAAAAAGTATCTATAAAAAACACAATCTTTCCAATTTTTTCAAAAAACAACGAACCAAAAATTATATATGATGGAATTAAGAAAATATAAAGTTCTAACATTGTTCACTTAAAAAATTCATATTTAATAATGATAGACTTCAATCAGACATTTGACTGGCATCCAAAGTATAAACAATTTGTAATTTCTGAAAATGAGTTGATATTAATTAGCGAAACAGAAAATTACTGTCTGTCTGGAGAAAAGTATAAAGAATTTATTAAATACATTGATGGCGAAAAAAACATTAACCAAATAATTAAAGAAATTTCTGATTTTTATAGATGCGCTTTATTTATACAAGGAATAAAATCTTTAATTAAGAGTGAAATTCTACAAGTTAAAAAACAGGATAATTTATATTCTTTAAATAAAAGAAAGCAACAACTTCCTGAATTTTTTATAATTAACGAAAAAATAAAGGTTTACAATTTTTCAGAATTAATTAGTAATGAAATACTTCAGGTGTTTTTAAATCTAAAATTTCCATTTAGTATTGTTTTTGTAGATGATTATTTAGACCCTAGGCTTGAGAAACTTAACTTAAAATATTTAAAATCAAAACGTTCCTTCATTCTTATCAAACCTACAGGTGAAAAACCGCTAATTGGTCCTTTGTTTTCTGCAAAAGACAATCGCCCTTGTTGGAAATGTTTATCAGACCAAATGATAGCAAATCAGCCCGTAAAAAAATGGATTCAACAAAAAAAGGGTTATAAATACATCCAAACTCCAACTTTTTTTGAAACAGAGAAATTTGATAAAGAATGGTTTATTTCGTTACTTTTTCAAGTTTCTCAACAAGAGGACACTTGTTTTGAAATAAATAATTATTCAAAATCATTTTTAAAACATAAGGTTAACCATCGACCGCAGTGTTCTGTTTGTGGAGATATTTCATTAATGAAAACACAAATACAAATGCCAATTGTTTTAAAAGATACATTTAAAATAGCAGGTCTTGATGGCGGTTCTAGATCTGTAAAGCCGGAAAACACAGTTCAAAACTTAAAAAAATTCATCAGTCCTCTTACTGGTGTTATTACGGATTTAACCTTAATATCCGAAGAAAGTAACACGAACATTTCCATTTATAAATCTTCATTTTTTAGTACTCCTCCTCACTATTACAAATCAGTAAGTGAAGACTTGTTTGTGCAATTTTCTTTAGGCAAAGGAGTAGCAGATGTACAATCAAAGGTGAGTGCTTTATGTGAGTCTATCGAAAGGTATTCAGCGCAATTTAAAGGAGACGAATACTTTTTACAAGCAACACCTGATTTATTAGATTCTAGGTTTTATCTACCTAATCAACTTGCACCTTTTAGTGAAAAACAATATAAAGAATTTGAAACAGAAAATTCTTACTTAAATTCTAAAAACCACGCTGTTAAAAGATATTTGACTGATGAGCCTCTACATTGGGTGCCTACTTGGTCCTTGCTGAAAGAAGAAAAAGTATACTTGCCGTTTACATATTGTTTTAGTAATGCTCCTTTGGAGGATAATAGTTATGTTCGTTGGAATTCAAATGGTGCTGCAGCTGGTAATACCATTGAAGAAGCTATTTTACAAGGGTTCTATGAAGTTATAGAAAGAGATGCTACAGCCATTTGGTGGTATAACAAAACGGTAAGACAAGAAATTGAAATTCAGGGTTTGGATGAAGATGACTTGCAAAAAGTAAATTATACTTTAAGCAAAGAATGGGATTATTGGTTGCTGGATATTACTACTAATTTCGGAATACCAGTTGTAGCTGCAATTGCACAACATAAGGATACTAAAGAGTTTTGTTTTGGTTTTGGGTGTCACTTAAATATCAAAACTGCATCTTCTAGAGCCCTTACAGAATTATGTCAATTAATTCCTATTAGACATCAAGATGATGCCCCCTTTGATTTTAAGGCTATAAAAGAAGAGTCTTTTTTAAAAGGATATAAAAAAAGGAAAATGGCTGATTTTTTAAATTTTGAAAGCAAAAATATCAAACAAGATGTTTTATTCTGTGCTTCAAAAGTTGAACAGTTTGGATACGAAACATTAGTTATTAATTACAGTCGTCCTGAAATACCTATAAAAACGGTAAAAGTCATAATACCAGGTTTGTGTTTTATATGGCCTCAATTAGGGAATGAAAGGTTGTACAAAGCATCTTTAGAATTAGACTTGAGTCAAAAAGGAATACTAACTGAAAATGAATTGAATACAATGGGACTATATGTGTAGGTTCTTAATAAAGTAAATTCAAACAAAAAAAATTAAAATGGAATTTAAATCATATCATAGTAAAGCCTTCAAACAAACAATTTATTTTGAAAAATTACCTCACGAAGAACAAGTTACTTTTAATGCTTTAGCGAATGTATTTCATTTTAAAGTAAATAATTATGTATTGGAAAAACTAATTGATTGGGATAATATACCTAATGATCCGATGTACAAATTGGTTTTTCCCAGAAAAGAGATGCTTCCCGAAGAAGATTATGAAAAACTATTACGTATTCTTAGTAAAGGTAAAAAAGAGGAATTAAATGACTTTGCTAAAGCTTTAAAACTTAAAATGTTCCCTGAAATCAATTACCACCAAAGTTGCATTCCCATTTATAAAGGTAATCTTGTAAAAGGAGCTTATAGAGTTTTTAACACTAGTTTGGCGTTATATCCTTCTCCAATGGTAAGAACTTGTCATAGTTATTGTACATATTGTTTTAGGTGGGTAGCTTTTAATGACACAGAAATGCAAAACTCTTCTTCTTATATAGAACCGGAATACCCTATAGATTATATTAAAGAGCAACCAGAAATTCAAGAAGTAGTTTTTTCAGGTGCGGATCCATTAGTTTTAAAAGCTTCGACTATAAAAAAATACATTGATCCTATACTTGAAATTAATTCGGTTAAAATTATAAGCATTACAACCAAATCAATAGCTTGGTGGCCTTATCGTTACTTAACAGATCCTGATATTGATGAGTTATTCGAGTTATTTACATACATTAAATCTAAAGGAAAGCACCTTAATATTATAGCGCATTTTACACATATACGTGAATTGGAAAATGAAATAGTGCAGCAAGCTATAAGGAATATTAATACTACCGGAGCTGTAATTCGTTGTCAAGGTCCTTTAGTAAATGGAATAAATGATACTGCAAAAGATTGGAGTAATTTGTGGACAAAACAAATAGAACTAGGACTAATTCCTTTTTATATGCTTATGGAAGCAGATCATAATAAAGAAAGTTGTTTTCGTATTCCTCTTGCTGAAGCCTATACTATTTTTAATGAAGCTCAAAAGCTTTCTTCTGGTATGGCAAGAACGGTTCGAGGGCCCGTATTTGTAAATGATATTCATAGAATTTTATTAGATGGAATAACAGAGCTTAACGGAGAAAAATATTTTGTTCTTAAAAGTCTACAGTCTCCTCCAGAAACTAATGGAGAGGGAAAAATCAAGCTTATTCCTTTTGATGAGCACACCAAAGATGCAGGTGACTTATTTGAATTATTCAAAGAAGATAAGTTAGAAGTGAGTTCGGTATATTAGGTTCATAATAAGATCTTTTTTTCGTATCGTAGCGATACTTCTTAAAAATAGTGCCGAATAATATAGAATAAGTAGTAGTCTAATTAAAGACTACTTTTTGGCATGAAATATGATGAAATATTATACCTTAAGTGTTAGGCATATATTTGTCTCATCAGAGCAAAATAACTGTAAACAATTATTAGGAATAACATCAGATCAATCTATACTGGGGGTAAACATAAGTAGGGAAAACGATTTGATGTTAAGAAAAGCTAGAATCCGTTAAGTCGAAGGGGAAAGACTTTACGGATTTCGGCATTTTTATATGCTATACAAAAGTAATTGGAGGGCTTTGTGAAATATGATGAAATATTATTTTTTAAGTGTTCGGTATATATTTGTCTCATCAAACAATAGATAATTAAAAAATACATCAAGTAGATTAATTGTGAAATTAAGATGTATTTGAAAGGTTATAATTTTTGGTGAATAGCCAGAATAATAGGTTAGATTATTGAGCTGTAGAATCAATGGGGTAGATTCTACAGCTCTTTTGGTATTTGTAGCTTTTGATTAATAAATGAAGCAATGAAATATGATGAAATATTATTTCGTATATGTTCAATATATATTTGTTTCATCAAACATTAAGAATTAATCATATACTATAAAATAATGACTGGAAACACACAAAACTCAGATAAAAAAAGTTTAGCATTTTGGATGGTTAGAATATTCTTATTGTTTGTTAGGTAAAGTCAAAATATTAAGAAGTATTACATCAAATTAACCACAAGGGAAATTAGTACTTGTGAAAGTGATTTGATGTTCATAAAGCCAAGCAGATAATCCAAGATAATCGTGCTATAGAGTCAATGGGGTAGATTCTATAGCACTTGGCATTTTATGTAGTTTCTAAATGATATATCTGAACCCGATGAAATATGATGAAATAGTTTTGAAGAGAGGTATTTTTTAGTTTTACCTCAATGATTTGATACTGTATAATTATTAACGTAAAACTTGAAAGTATGAAATATTCTGTTGTTAATACAAAGACACAAAAAGTGAAGTTTGGTAGTTGGCCATTTCAAAAGCGTTTAAAAACAAAGCTTCAGTTAGTAAATTTGGGGGATGATTATTACAGAGTGTATTACTCAAGTGAATTCAATAATATAAATACAGGAAAGATTGAAAAAATTAAAGTGCCTTGTAATGGGTATGTTAAAACGCAAATTAACAATGAACCAGGTATAAAAGTCGAAATATATAATTGTAGTTCTGAAGGTAATTACATTGCTATACATGTAAAGATAAAAGCAGATATGGGCTCTTTAGGAGTTAGAACAATATATGATCAAATTTTAGACTGCTATACGGTACAATCCAAAAATTGGAATGCGCTTGATATTACAGGTATATGGAAAAACCTTGGTAAAATTAAAAAGCAAATCAGCTATACATTCGTAGACCAATATGCCCAAATTTTTAGTTAAAATATGGACTAAAGGATAGAATAGTAGTAAAACGTATTTCGCTATAAAACAGTTGCTTGTTCTACATTATCTATGCATGCGATCTAAGATCTCCATTACTTCTACCTTTTTTCTAACAGAAACTGGAACATTTTCTCCATTTTTAAGCATTAGATAACCGCCATCTGCCTTAATAAAAGCACTAATACATTGGAGGTTAATTAAATGGCTTTGGTGTACACGTAAAAACTGATAGTTTTTAAGCATATCAGCAAAATATTTTAAAGTTTTCGTTACAAATACCTTTTGGCCATCTTGTAGGTAAAAAATAGTATTATTACTATCGGATTCACATCTAACAATATCATCTAAGCTTACAATAATAATTTTGTCTAAAGTGTGTAAAGATATTTTATCAGGTTTTTGCTCTGGTGCAGATAATGTATCTTTAAGAATATTGAGTCTTTCTTTATTAGGCTGAATTTGTTCTTTAGCTTTGGATATTGCTTGTGCTAGTTCTTCATTAGAGTATGGTTTTAGAACATAATCAATAGCTGCAAATTTAAAAGCTCTTATAGCATACTCATCACTCGCAGTTACAAAGATAATTTTAGATTTTAATTCTGGAAATATCTCTAATACGTCAAAACCTGTACCATCTCCTAGCATAATATCCAGAAATAAAATATCAGGAACATTGGTTCTAAGGGATTTTGCAGCTTCTACTACGCTTCTTGCTGTATCTATAATTTTTATTTCGGGATGATTTGTTTCCAGGTCACTTTTTAAAAGTTGAAGTGCATCTGGCATATCTTCTACAATAATCGCTGTAAGCATAGTGTCTTTAATAATCGGTTAATAATGGTATTTTAAACGATATCTCAGTTCCTTCTACAGAAGAGTCTTCATTTAGAATTTCTTTTATCTGTAATGCATCTTTTCCAGAGATAGACTCCAGCCTTTCTCTAGTTACTGTTAATGCCATGGATTGATGATCCGTCTTGGTTTTGGTTTTTTGGGACTGGAAAATACCCATTCCGTTATCTAATATTTTACAATGTAAGAATTCTTCATTAGTATCAAAAAATACTTTTAGTTTTCCATCTCTATTTCCTTTTAGGATCCCATGTCGTATTGCGTTTTCAACAAATGGTTGTATTAGCATTGGAGGAATTAATACTTCTTCTGGATCAAATTCCGAATCGATAGAAATGGTATATTCAAAAGGCTTATTTGCCATTAGTTTTTCTACTTCAATATAATGTTTCAGGGTTTTCATTTCCTGATCTAATGTAATATTGTCTTTTCTGGAGTTATATAATGTTTCTCTTAATAAAGTGGCAAAAGTGTTAATAGTACTATTCATTTTGGATGGGTTACTCGTTCCCATCGCTTTAATCCCATTAAGTACATTAAAAATGAAATGCGGATTCATTTGTAATCTTAATGCCTTTTGTTCTAAAGAAAGCAAGTGATTTTGCATTTGCAATTTTTCTCGTTCTTCTTTATTCTTAAGCTTTACTTTTCTAATATATAACAATGTAATTATTGTAAGTACCAGAAGAATAATCCCTAGTGTAGCAAGTTGAAACCAGAGTTTTTTGTAAATAGGGCTATCTATGAATATTTTAAAAGTAATAGGCTCACTTTCTTCCCATCTATAATTTCTGGATTGTGCAGAAAATGAATGAGCACCATATGCTAATCCAGCTAAATTTTGCTTTTTTTCTGATGACCATGGACTCCAAGCTGTGTTATTTAGTTTATAACGATATTCTATGTCATTTGGATGATCTAGGTCAATAGTTTTATAGTTAAATGAAAGCTCGGTTTGTTCTGGAGTTAGCTGTAGAACGTTGTCATTTTTGGCCCATATATCAGGATTTATAGAATCCAATGTTTGGTATGCGATTTCTATATTTTCAAAATGGATTTCTGGTTTTACAGTGGTTTTGTCAGTTTCTCCTGGTTCATATTTAGTAAGTCCATAGATGGCTCCGAACCACAGGTTTCCTTCGATATCTTTACTTATAGCATTGAGACAAGTTTCTATACCTAAAAAGCCATCATTACGCCCAAAATGAAAAACATCTGTAATTTGGTTTATTAAGTTGATTTCTATTCGATCTACACCCCTTTCAGTACCAACCCATAAATTATCCTCATTATCAAATATCATTTGATAGATATTGTTTGAGTATAAATTCTTTTCTCCTTTTATTTTTTTAAAAGAGAGTTTCTCTTCCTCTAAACTGGCCCACCAAATACCTTGTCCAGCTGTACCTAGATATAAGTTATTATTTTTAAAAAGAAAGCAATTGATCGCAATTTTCTGATTGAGTACATTACTAAGATGTGTAACTTTATTCCTTTTAATAAATCCAATACTTCCATTTTCTGTAGCATACCATATTTTGCCTTTTTTGTCAGAGGCCATATGTTTAATTTCAAGGTCTTTTATGCCACGCTTTTTAGTGAATCGTCTAACAGATCTTACTTTGTGTTTCTTGTAATCATATATAAATCTGGTAATTCCAGAAGAATAAGTGGCTGCCCAAATAGTGTCTCCAGAAATATGTATAGATCGAACCCAATTAGAAGATAAACCTCTTCTTTTATTAATGATGTAGTTCTTGATAACCTCTTTGGTTATTGTATCCTTTCTCTGTTTTTTGGACTTCTTATTACGAGTTACGATGCTGTCTTTAAATTTAATTTCTTTAAATAAGATTCCTTTTCCTTCGGTACCTGCCCAGATATTTCCTTTGCTATCATGCGTGATAGTTTTGATTTTTATTTCAGATAACCTTTTGTCTTGCTTGACTTGAACTATTCCCGTAGAATCAATTTTTATTAATCCAGCTTCCGAGTTTGAGGCCCAGATTTCTTCGTTAAAACTATGAACAGCATATACGCGATTACCTTTTAGTCCAGTATCTTGATTATAGTGGGTAAAATTATTTTGAGAATATTTATAGAACCCTCCTCCAGATGTTGCAATCCAAATATTGGACTGACGATCCGAAATGGTTTTTCTAATAGTAGAAACTGCTAAACCGTTTTTTCGATTTATTTTTTTCTTTAATCGATAATTATTGGCATCCAATACAGTAATTCCTTCATTATTCGTAGAGAACCATAATTCTGTATCTAGAACTGAAATGTTATTGACATTTAATGGTTTTTGGATCCATTTATTACCATAACTTTTAGCATTTGTATTTAAAACTAAAATTCCTTGATTTATAGCTGCCGCAAATACTTTTGTTTTGTGATATAATGCCGAAGTAAAATTATATGCACTATGACGTACCATAATGCTAGCATCTTTATGAATTTTATTTAATTTCCAAAGACCTTTATTTGTAGCTATCCAGAATAACTTACCATCAAACACAATTCCATTTACAATGCTGGTATTTATTTTAGGATCTAATTGTATTTTTTTTAATCCATCACTGCGGTTATATATATAGATGCCGACATTAGTAGCTAGATAAGTTTTATTGTGGATCCTAAATATTTTGTTTACTTGTAATCCTTCGAAATTATGAAATTTCTTTTTTGTTTTTATCGATAATCCTCTTCTAGTTCCTATGAATAAACTGTCATTAGAAAAGAGTAAGGAGTGTATGTAGTTGGATAAGAGGCCATCATCTTCGTTCCAGGTTTCAAATTCTTCTCCATTAAATCTACTTATTCCACCTCCACGTGTACCTAGCCACAAATAACCAATATCATCTTGTATAATATCATATACTTGAGATTGAGGAAGCCCGTCTTCTAATGTATATGCCCTAAGGCCATTATTTTGAGCAGATAATAAATGAATAGCACTTATCCATATAATTGAAAAGGATAGTAGATATGAAAAGCATTTGGGGCTCATAAAAAACTATGGTTTGATAACAAATATAATCAAACTGATTCTCTTGTTATGTGTACTCCCATTAAATAATTTGATGAAAATGATGTTGAGTAAAACCGTATACAAGCAGGCAGTTTTTTTGGGAAAAAACAAATTGGAAATAATTGGACGCGCCTGCCGTATACAATAGTTTTATTTTTTTATAAAATATTAAAACTTACTAGGATTGTGAAAAAAAATAAAGCGATACAGTACAATAGAATAATTGAATAATAAATAGTGTTATTTTCTACACCAAATATTCTAGTAACTGGTGATTGCTGTATTCTTTGGAGTATTAACTTTGTTGTCATTCCAGGTAAAGCTTTGTTTTAGGTTTACGTATTTAATTTCTGCTGTTTCTTTATATAAAGTTTCGGTTTCAAGAATGTTTCCTTCTATACCATATTGTTGATTAGGAAAAGTATATTGAGAATCTGTATCTGAATTCTCACAATAAACATTTGTTAATTGTGGTAAGGATACAAGTTCATTTTTGTCTGTTATCATAAAGTAATGTGATTCTACCTGAGCACAACAAGCTAAGTATTCCACTTCCATCTTAATCACCTCAGAGATCCCTTCCAGACCAGGGTTCTCTAAGGTGGTGATAAAGATGTCCTCAAAAAGCTCAATATCATTGAGTGTGAAAGTAAATACGTTTTCCGAAATTCCCCCCAAACGAATCAGATTAACAATGCAAGTCGGTTGTTCTGAACCATTCTCTTTAATTTCGGTAACTGCTGTGTACTTTCCCGTCTTCTGAAAACTTTGTGCTTTCATAAACTGAAATCCTAATATTAGGATGAAAAAAACAATGATCTTTTTCATAACAGTATTATTTTGAGGTTGATTATTTTGTACAAATTTATATGCTATAAACGGTTAAAATAAGTTGGTTTTAGAATTCGTTAGGATCAATTTAGAATTCGTACATCTCATTACGGTTTTAACATAATTGAGGTGTCTGGGTTGGAGTATGAATCATTTTTTATTGCTATTAAAGTGTTACTATTTACTTTTGTAATATGATAGATAATTTTGAAAATGAATTTTTTGGTATCGGTATTCAGAATGGAAAAACTCCTGAGAATTTAGGAGTCCTCTGGAGAACTGCTCAGAATATGGGAGCGAATTATATATTTACAATTGGTAACAGATATGCAAAACAAGCAAGTGATACACATAATGCGGTAAAATCTATGCCATATTTTCATTATGATACTTTTCAAGATTTTTATAAACATCTTCCAAAAGGAGCAATGCTAGTAGGTGTTGAATTAACGAATGATGCGGTGCCATTAGAAACTTTTAATCACCCTAAAAGATGTGTCTACTTGTTAGGAGCTGAGGATCATGGATTATCTAAAACTGCTGTAGAAAAGTCACATTTCTTAATTAAGTTTAAGTCAGAATTAAGTGTTAATGTTGCTGTGGCAGGAAGTATCGTAATGTATGATAGGGGAATTAATAAACCTAGATTTATAAGAGCTACATAATAGTTTTGAGTAAAGTGGTTATTTTACTATAATAATTTACTATTCATTTGTAATTAGAAATATATAGTACCTTTAGCATACTTACAAGGCCTATGTTTAAAAAAATAGAAGAGAGTGTTGCAGTATTTAGTTCATGGATATGGGATTGGCCATTACTTATTCTATTAGTTGGAGGAGGCTTATTTTTTCTTATCTATTCTCGTTTTACGCCATTTTTATATTTCCGACACGCAATAAACATCTTAAGAGGTAAATATGATAATGAAAATGATCCAGGTCAATTGACTCATTTTCAGGCATTATCATCAGCGATTGCGGCAACAGTCGGCATGGGGAATATTAGTGGAGTCGCTATAGCATTAGTAATGGGCGGTCCAGGAGCAATTTTCTGGATGTGGATTAGTGCATTAATTGGTATGGCTACTAAATTCTATACGTGCACTCTTGCTGTTATGTATAGATCAGAGAGTAAAGAGGGTAAGACGCTTAGTGGCCCAATGTATGTTATTACAGCTGGATTGGGACGTCATTGGAGACCATTAGCCATTTTCTTTGCATTAGCTGGTTTAGTAGGGACATTACCTGCTTTTACTGTAAATCAACTTACTCAAACTTTAGTTGATGTTTTGGATTGGAACGAAGAAGCTAAATTATATATAGGGATCGTTTTGGCTATAATGGCATCATTTGTTATTCTTGGAGGGATTAAGAGGATTGGGTTAGTGGCTAGTAAGTTAGTCCCTTTTATGGTGGTTTTGTATTTTATTACAGTCTTTACCATATTGATTTTACGTATGGATTATGTACCCGAGATGTTTGTTTTAATTTTTTCGGATGCTTTCTCTGGGGAGGCTGCTGCAGGGGGAGTTTTGGGGTATTTGATTAAAACGGGAGTGAAAAGAGCCGCTTTTTCTAATGAAGCAGGAATTGGTACTGCACCTATGATGCACGGGACAGCTAAAACTGATGAGCCTGTTAGAGAAGGACTTGTAGCTATGATTGGTCCTGCTATCGATACACTTCTTATATGTACACTAACTGCATTAGCAATTTTATCCACTGGGGTATGGAGATATTCTGACGGTAATGGTATTTCACTTACTTTAGAGGCTTTTAATTCTGTTTTACCTTATGGGATGGGAGATGGTATAGTGATTGTTATGGTTCTTGTTTTTGCCTTATCAACATTATTTTCATTTTCTTATTATGGAGTAACGTGCTTAGGTTTTTTAACTAAGCCCAAGTACGGTAAATATTATAATTATATTTATATAGGGTCTATTATTGTTTCAGCTGTAGTGAAGATTGATTTTGCTATTAATTTAATAGATAGCGCTTTTGCGTTAATGGCAATACCTACAGTAATTTCTGGATTACTATTAGCACCTAAAGTTAATGCTCAAGCTAAGGTTTACTTTCAGAAAATTACTTCCTTACGATAAATTCACTTCTTCTATTTTCTTGGTGTTCTTCTTCTGTACAAGGAATACCGTTTGCACATTTATTAATGAGTCTTCGTTCTCCATAGGCTTTTCCTTTAATACGTCTCCAATTGATTCCTCCTTTACGAATGATATATCTTACTGTAGCTCGCATCCGCTTTACACTAAGTTTTTTATTATACCAATAACTAGATCTGCTATCTGTATGAGAACGCACTTCAATTTTTAGATTAGGATTCTGTTTCATAACAGAAATAACCTTCTGTAAATCAGCAATTGCATCTGATCTAATCTCGTCGGTATCTAGGTCAAAGAAAATAGTTCGTAACTGCAATGGGGCGACAATATCATCACCTATATTAACCGGTTCGGATGTGGTAGACAATAGTTTTTCTTTCTTAAAAGATATCTGAACATTATTAGTAGTTTCAAAAGTATTTTTTGATTTAAAAATAATATCATTGGGATTAAATCCTTCTATAGAGACACGAATAATGTATTGCTTGTCACAATCAACTTCAAAATTATAGGCTCCATCATAATCGGACTTAATTTCATTTATGATGTTCCCATCAGTATCTAATAATGTTACATTAGCATTAGCAATAGTTTCATTTGTTTCATTATCTGTGATAATACCACTTAAGAATTCTCTGCACTCAGTAATTAATTCCTCTGTTTGTCTAAAACTATAGATGTCATCATTTCCTTTTCCACCCCTTCTATTGCTTGCAAAATAACCCGTATTGTTCTCTTCATCTAATACAAATGAGAAATCATCTTTTGGGCTATTTACTGGTTTCCCTACATTGAATATTTCATATAAACCCGTGTCTTTAGTAATAGCAACGAATACGTCTAATCCACCTAGTCCAACGTGACCATCACTTGCAAAATATAATCTTCCGCTCTCACTTACATATGGAAAAGTTTCTCTACCTTCTGTATTGATATTGTCTCCTAGGTTTTTGGGTTTCCCGTATTTTCCATTAGGAAGTATATTTACTACGAATAAATCAGACTTCCCTCTAGTTCCTTTCATATCACTAGCAAAATATAATTGTTTACCATCAGGACTTAAGGCAGGGTGGGAAACTGAGTAATTATCACTATTAAAAGGGAGTTCTTCAATATTAGACCATTTTTCGTTAGAAAGAGTAGCTTTATATAATTTTAATAAAACAACTCCTTTTCTACTTTTACCAAGTTTGTTATTGGTGAAATTATTTCGCGTAAAATACATTGTCTTTCCATCTTTAGTAAAACTTGTAGAAGATTCATGAAATTTGGTATTTATTTTACCTTTTAATTTTTTTGATTCTTGTGTAGAAATATTGTTGTTATTTATTTTTGAAGAAAAAAGATCTAAGAATGGCATTTTATTCCACTCATGAAGCTTGGAGTTTTTACTTCTGGAGGAAGCAAATACTATGTTTCCTTTGTGATCAAAACTTGGAGCGTAATCAGAATATTCAGAATTTATGGTAAGAGTGTATAAATCATATTTACCAGATTGCATTTCTATGAAATCTAAATAATCGCGTTTATTTATAAAAGATTTTGCTCTTTTGTCATTTCCTGTAATTGTATTAAACCTTTCCATAACATCGTCTGCTTCATTATATCGCTCTGTACTTTTAAGGCTTTGAGCATATCTAAACAAATACTCCGGTTTTATTTCTTCAGAAAAATTTGAGATTAATTTTTCGTACCATTGAATAGATTCTTCTGGTTCTCCTGTGAAATAATAGGAGTCTGCTAATTTTCGATAAAGGTCTGAAGAGGAATATCCTTGTTTTGCAACATCTAGATAGATGTCACGAGCGTTTATATAAGCTAATGCTTCAAAACTTTCGTCAGCCTTGGTAAGAAGTTTATCTGTGTTTTGTGCAAAACTGAATTGTGATAGCATGAGTAGTACCATCACAGATACACATGTGCGTATGGTGTGATATGTTTTCGAAATAGTTAAAAAAGAGATAGAATAATTTCCCAAAATAATCCCAGTATTTATAAAATAAATTATCTGTTTTTGTGGGGTTTTAAAAACATACTGGAATTAAATTTACGAAAAATTAACAAAAGGTTTATGGATATAATATTTTTTATGTGTCTTAAATACTGTTTTATAAAGCTGAAATTGTATGTCTAAATCTATTTTAGTATAAAATATTCCTTCTCTAGATTGGACAATTTTGTATAATAATGGACTAACTTTGCAACAAAATCATATATATGGCTCATAAAGCAGGTTTTGTAAATATCATTGGTAATCCAAATGTTGGAAAATCAACATTGATGAATGCTTTCATTGGAGAAAGGTTGTCCATAATCACGTCTAAAGCACAAACAACTAGGCATAGGATTTTGGGAATTGTAAATGGAGATGATTTTCAAGTTATTTTATCAGATACTCCAGGAATTATAAAACCAGCATATGAATTGCAAGAATCTATGATGGGATTTGTAAAGTCGGCTTTTGAGGATGCAGATATTCTTATCTATATGGTTGAGATAGGTGAAAAGGAACTGAAAGATGAAGCATTTTTTAATAAGATTACAAGTGCTAAGATCCCAGTTTTCTTATTATTAAATAAGATAGATAAATCTAACCAAGAGCAATTAGAGCAGCAAGTTCAGTTTTGGGCAGAAAAAGTTCCTAATGCAGAATTATATCCAATCTCTGCCTTAGAAAACTTTAATGTTAAAGAAGTTTTTGGAAGAATTGTAGAGTTATTACCAGATTCACCCGCCTTTTATCCAAAGGATCAATTGACCGATAAGCCAGAGCGGTTTTTTGTAAACGAAGCGATTCGCGAAAAGATCTTAATGCACTATAAAAAGGAGATTCCATATTCCGTAGAGGTAGAAACTGAAGAATTTTTTGAAGATGAAAAAATTATCAGAATTAGATCGGTAATTATGGTCGAGAGAGAGTCTCAAAAAGGTATTATAATAGGTCATAAAGGATCGGCACTTAAAAGAGTTGGAGTAGAGGCTAGAAAGGAATTAGAGAAGTTTTTTGGAAAACAAATTCATATTGAGTTATATGTGAAGGTTAATAAAAACTGGCGAAATAGCGAACGTCAACTAAAACGCTTTGGTTATAATCGTTAATTCTTTTAGGTAAAAACTCCCTTACTTTGTTTGTAGGATTTTTGTGAGCTTTTAAATTTTGATAATTACGGGAAAACTGTATTTGGCGGATAAAATGCTGCAGTTAAACGTTTTTACATCTTTTTATGTGTTTTTTTAGAGGGAAACATATAGTTTTGCATTATTAACATATTTAAAACGCCCTAAAATATGATATGAACAATACTTTATCTTCACACACTTTTTAATAAACGCTTAACTCTAAAATCTAAATAAATTACAAAGGATTTGTTGACTCTTGTAGTCTTAAATCAATGTGTGATTTCTTGTCCCGCGTATTTATCTTATAAAACCCAAAATAAATTAACCAGTTTGAGCTTCTGAAACTCGAACGAAAAAAACAACTACACAATGTCTAAAACTACTAACAAGCTTAACTCATTGAGCGGTAAAGTGAGAGTGACTTCTATAAGTTCTTCTTTCTTTAGCCTAGCAATGATCGTCATTTTTATGTTGACCTCGGGATTTAACACCTTGGCTGACAAGAATAATGCAAGTTTTGATTCAACAACATCTGTTTGTAATAACCCATTAGAAAAAGCATTGGGGTATAATGCATTTGTTAGGTATAATACTATAGTTAATGGTGGAGATACCGAAGGTCCTATTGCATTAGGAGGAGATTTAACTATTGATGGAATCATTACAATAGCGGCTCAAACGCCAGGGACTAATTTTTTTAATGGAGATGACCAAGCTTCATCCTTAGTTGTAAATGGTAAAGTAATTTACATCTCAGGAGAAGGAATACATCTTAATCAAGGATACACCAAAGTAGGTGATTTAAATGGCTCTTCAGTTTTTGATGTAGATTTTAATTTAGCATCAGTTAATACAAGAGTTACTGCTGGAGATTACGATGCTAAGCCAAGAATTCAAGTACAAAGAAAGCAAGATCAAAGTTCAGTTGGTCAGGCTAATTTGATTGATTTTGAAGCAGCTTTTGCAGCGTTCGAATCAAAATCTATCTCATATAGTAATATGTTATCTAATGTTCAGATAAGTAATGATAATAAAATGTTACTTTCTGAAAATACAGTAAACGTTTTGCATATTACTGGGACAGAGTTGCAGAACCTTCCTTATCTAACTTTTGAAAATACTCCAAGTCAGAATACGCCATTAATTATAAATGTTGATGCGGCAGGTGATTTTGAATGGAATATTCTAAATCTTACTGGAATTGGGGATCAGCAAGGAGCCTTTATTATTTGGAATTTTTATAATAATTCAAGTATAACGCTAAAAGGGGGTTCAACGATCATTGGTAGTTTATTTGCTCCTAAATCAGATGTGATAAAGGATTCCTCAGGAAATATTAATGGACAAGTTATCGCAGCAAATTATCATCATATTCAAGGAGAGTTACACCAGCATGTATTTGATTCTTGTACGGATGATGATGTAAGTTGTGCTTTAACTGTAGAAGCTGGTGATGATTCAGAATTTTGCGGAGAAGGAGAAGTAACACTTACTGCAATAGTTTCTGGAGCATCAGAATGTGTAGATTGCGTAGGAGAATATAGTGTGTTAAATACTAATAATTGTAAAAGAGATCAAGATTACGTAATGTGGTTAACGGATGGTAATAATCCAAGATGGTTCTCTAATGTTGATTTAGAATGGAATGAATTGGCAGATGGTACAGCAACATTGACTGGAACTATTTTTGATCATACCTTAACCCAGACTACGTATGAGGTAAATGCAGTCTATTCAGGAAGAACAGATACCACACCAACAAATAGTCCAAAAGAGCATGAGTGTAATAATGAAGATGAATCTGCATGGATTTATTATACAGAGTTAACTGGTACTGTAACAAGTTCTGACGGATCTTGGTCAATTGATCTGTCAAGAAGAGGGCCAGCTTTTCAATTAGGAAATGGAGCTAATGTTACAGAAACTGAAGAAGGAAAATTTGGAGCCTGCGGTTGGTTTAATACAACGGATAATCAATATAATAGAGGAGACTTTAATTTTAACCTAGGAGACTGTGTTACAACTTCAACAACAGAGGTAAGTTACCTGTGGTCTACAGGAGAAACTACTCCATCCATTACCGTAAGTGAAGGAGGAATTTATACAGTGACGGTTAAGGATTGTGAAAATTGCAATGCTTCAGATTCTGTAGAAGTTGTAATAAATGATGTTCCGCAGGTAGATGCTGGAGAAGATCAAGAGATTTGTTTAGGAGATGAGGTTACTTTAACAGCTATTACAGATGGAAATGAAAATTGTGAGAGTTGTATCGAATATGGTATACAAAATACTGATTATTGTAAGGGGAATCAAAACTATGTATTGTGGTTAGATGGTGGAAGATTCTTTTCTAATGTTGATTTAGAGTGGAACGAACTTGCAGATGGAACTGCAACTCTTAAAGGTACTGTTTTTGATTATACAAATACACAATCAAATTATGAAGTTGATGCAGTGTTTACAGGGAAAACTGCAATTGCTCCTGCCAATAGTCCAAAATCACATTTATGTAATGATGAAGATGAATCAGCTTGGCAATATTACACAGAGTTTACTGGAACTATTACTAGTGAGGATGGATCTTGGTCTACAACTTTATCTAGAAGAGGCCCAGCATTCCAGATGGGTAATGGAGCTAACCAAACTGAAAAAGAATTAGGTAAGTTTGGAGCTTGTGGATGGTTTGATACTAATGATAGTGAATATCCAGTAGGAGATTTCAATTTTAATTTTGGAGATTGCATTACTTCCGAGACAAATAATACTAGTTTCTTATGGTCTAATGGAGAGACGACAGAAAGTATTACTGTATCGCCAGAAGAAGATACAACATATTCTGTAACAGTAACAAATTGTAATGGTTGTTCTGCAACAGATGAAGTAACGGTAACCGTTAAATCTGCTGTTGTTGATGCTGGAGATGATCAAAATATATGTTTAGGAGAGACAGTTACATTATCTGCTATTGGAGAAGGTACATTTAGCTGGTCTAACGGAGAAACTACTGAAACAATTACAGTATCTCCAACTGAAACAACAACATATGTAGTTACTGCAACAAGCGGTAGTTGCGAGGCATCTGATTCAGTTACTATTGTAGTAAATGATCCAGTTATAGTAGATGCAGGAGATGATCAAGAAATATGTTTAGGAGAAGAGATTACATTAACTGCTCAGGCTACAGGTATTAATTGTGGTGATTGTGTTGAGTATGGTATTAAAGATACGGACTATTGTAGAGGAAGACAGCACCAGTTTGTTGTTTTCATAAATGATAATGGTACTAGATTATGGTTTAGAAATGTAAACCTTGTTTGGAATGATAATACTACAGATGGAACAGCTACACTAAAAGGTGAAGTATTTGAGTATAACTCTACAAATACATCGTTCTTAGTGGATGCCACGTTCTCTGGTTTAACTAATACTCCACCTGTTGATAGTCCTAAAGATAGTTTTTGTCAATCAGAAGATGCAACCGGTTGGGAGTATTACACAGAAATTAGTGGAACTATTACTCAAATTGGAGGTGCATTAAGTTATGATATTTCTAGAAGAGGAGAGGCATTTCAAGTAGGAAATGGAGCAAATGTGTTTGAATATACACCTCAGGTTTATGGAGCTTCAGGATGGTTTAATCTAGAAGGAGATCCTGATTCTTTTGGAGATTTTAATATAAATATAGGAGAATGTATTTCTCAAGAAGAAGGACAGGTTCAATATTTGTGGTCTAACGGAGAAACTACACAAAGTATTACTGTGTCACCAGAAGAAGATACAACCTATTCTGTAACTGTTACAAGTTGTACGGATTGTGTTGGAGAAGATGAAGTGGTTGTAACTGTAAATTCTGCTACGGCGGATGCAGGAGATGATCAGGATATTTGCGAAGGAGAAATAACAACACTTACAGTAGTTGGAGAAGGTGATATTTTATGGTCAACAGGAGAGACTACTGCTACTATTGAAGTTTCACCGTCTGATACTACGACATATAATGTAGAAGTGACCAATGGTAATTGTTCTGCTACAGATGAAGTGGTTGTGACTGTAAATTCGGCTACAGCAAATGCAGGAGATGATCAAGATATATGTAAAGGAGAAACAGCAACGCTCATAGTAGTTGGAGAAGGTAATGTTTTATGGTCAACAGGAGAGACTACTGCTGCTATTGAAGTTTCACCATCTGATACTACTACATATACTGTAGAAGTTACAAATGGTAGTTGTTCTGCTACAGATGAGGTAACTGTTACAGTAAAATCGGTTACTGCTGATGCGGGAGATGATCAAACTATTGCAGTAGGAGAGACTACTATGCTTACCGCTACGGGAGGTGATACTTATGTATGGTCAACAGGAGAAACTACTTCAACAATTGAGGTTTCTCCAGAAGAAACTACTACATATACTGTTACTGTTTCTGCAAATGGATGTTCTGCTGAGGATGAAGTAACTGTTTCGGTAGAAGGTTGTACCCTTGTTGCAGATGCAGGTGATGATCAAGAAATATGTTGGGGAGAAGAAGTAGTGCTTACAGTAGCAGGAGAAGGAGATGTTCTTTGGTCTACTGGAGAAACTACAACAAGTATAACTGTATCACCGACAGAAACAACGACATATTCTGTTATTTTAACAAATGGTAGTTGTGAAGCCATAGATGAGGTTGTTGTTGGAGTTACTATTGTAGAAGTAAGTGCCGGAAGAGATAAGTTTTTATGTGAAGGTTTTGGAGAAGAAGCAACTTTAACTTCCACTACTATTGCTGATGCGTATTTATGGTCAACAGGAGAGACAACAAGAAGTATTGTCGTATCACCAAGCACTACTACAAGTTATACGTTAACTATTACTGTAGGTAATTGTAGTGATACGGATGAAGTAACAGTTTTTGTTCAAGATTGTGATGAATCAATTATATCATCCACTGTATATCCAACAGTATTGAGATCAGGAGAAACACTAACGGTTGATGTAGCATCTAAGAAAGACCAAAAAGTATATGTGTCTTTTTATAGCTTGTCTGGTTCAACTATGATTCCTAAAGTTGCTGAGAATGAAATTAAGAAGGGTAAAACATCGTTAACTTTTGACACATTAAGTTCAATGCCTTCTGGAATGTATTTAATTAAGATTGATAAAGAAGAAGGAACAGAATACAAGAAGTTTATTGTCAAATAAATAGTATTCTCAAAATAATTAAATAAAAAACTGCCTAAAGAATATTCTTTAGGCAGTTTTTTTTGAAGTTTAAGTTATTTATAATTTATTCTTTTCATAACATTAAAGATATATACATTATTGAATTTAGCTAGCTAACGCAAATCAAATTAATAATGAAAATCTTTAACAAATCAAGTCTAGTTGTAATTGGGGCTTTAGGATTATTTTATTCTTGTAATCTTGATGATTATCAAGGGGGAGGTGGCAGTACTGATGATCTTACGTTTAACAAAATCGGAGGTTTTATAAATGGAACCGGAGACGAAGGTTTTGCAGAAATTTCTGCCTTTGATCCAGAGACAGCTAAGTTATTTGTAGTAAACCCAAATGATGTGGAACTTTCTGTTTGGGATATATCTTACCCTTCCAATCCTATAGCGGGGACAGATATTGCTTTAAATGGAATTCCAAATAGTGTAGCTGTGCATGAAGGAATTGTGGCTGTCGCGCTAGAAAATCCAGCTAATAAACAAGCAAATGGTACGATTGTAACTTATGATGCAACATCACAAACTCTTTTAAATACCTATCCTGCCGGAGCACTGCCTGATATGGTGACTTTTAGTCCTAATGGTAAGTATATTGTTGCAGCTAATGAAGGAGAACCTAATGATGAATATACTTTAGATCCAGAAGGATCGGTTACAATAATTGAAGTTGGTACTGGAGAAGTAAATCAAGTAAGTTTTACTGGTTTTAATGGAAGGACTATAGGTAATGACTTTAGAGTATTTGGTCCTGGGGCAACGTTAGCTCAGGATATAGAGCCAGAGTATATTGCAGTTTCAGATGATTCTAAAACTGCTTATGTTGCATTGCAAGAAAATAATGGTATTGCGACAATAGATTTAAGAACTAAGACAGTTAGGTATATTACAGGTTTAGGGGTAAAAAATTATGCGCTTAGAGAAAATCAAATAGATGCTAGTGATAGGGATGATATTGTAGGGAATTTTCAAAATTGGCCTGTATTGGGATACTATCATCCTGATGCCATGATTTTCGCTAGAATACAAGGAGCTAGATTTTTAATTACAGCTAATGAAGGAGATGCAAGAGATTATGATGGATATTCAGAAGAAGAAAGAGTAAAGGACTTAATTTTAGATCCTACTGTATATCCTGATGCAGAAACTTTACAGTTAGATGAAAACTTAGGAAGATTAAAGACTACAATTGCTAATGGAGATATAGATGGTGATGGTGATGTAGATCAAATTTATGCTTATGGAGGAAGGTCTTTCACAATTTGGTCCACAACAGGAGTTAAAGTATATGATAGCGGAGATCAAATAGCAAAAACGGTATTTGAATTAGATCCTAGCGCATTTAATAGTAACGAGGGTGATGGAGTAGATAATAGATCAGATGATAAAGGTGCAGAACCAGAAGCGGTAGAGACCTTGAGTATAGGTAGAAGTACATTGTTATTTGTAGGTTTAGAGAGAACAGGAGGAATCATGGTATATGATATCTCTAATCCAGTTAATCCTAGGTTTATAGAATGGCTAAGAGATGCGTCTGATATTTCACCAGAAGGTTTAATCACTATAAAAGCCGAAGATAGTCCAACAGGCGATGCATTAGTAATAGTTACTAACGAAGTTTCTAATACAGTAGCAATTTATGAAGTGAAGTAATCACGTCCATAAAAAGTTTGTTGTTTTACAGTAACCAACTTATATAGAATTGTTTTTATCTTTGAAATAAGTAATTATTTCACTGACTGACTATCAATTATGAAAAAGTTCAATAGGTCGATGCGCTGACCGTTGAGCTTTTTCGTTTTTATTACCTTCCTCTTTATTTTTATTTACTTCATATTACGGTTCAATAGTTTAGGAAGAATAAAAAGACTAATTTTGCACAAATTTTAGAATTCAGGATAATGAGCAATATAGTGGCAATTGTAGGGCGACCTAATGTAGGAAAATCTACTTTTTTTAATAGACTGATCCAGAGAAGAGAAGCAATCGTAGATGCGGTTAGTGGCGTTACTCGAGATCGTCACTATGGTAAAAGTGATTGGAATGGTAAAGAGTTCTCACTTATAGACACAGGTGGTTATGTAGTAGGAAGTGATGATATTTTTGAGGCTGAAATTGATAAACAGGTTGAGCTAGCTATTGATGAAGCGGATGCAATCATTTTTATGGTAGACGTGGAGTCAGGTGTAACTGGTATGGATGAAGAAGTTGCTAACTTACTTCGTAAAGTTGATAAGCCAGTTTTTTTGGCAGTTAATAAAGTAGATAATGGTAAAAGGGCTGAAAATGCTGTAGAGTTTTATAGCCTAGGTCTAGGGGAGTATTATACGATTGCTAGTATTAATGGAAGCGGTACTGGAGAATTATTAGATGCTTTGGTAGAGGCGCTACCTGAACAAGAAGAAGAAGAGGTTTCAGAGTTACCACGTTTTGCAGTGGTAGGAAGACCTAATGCCGGAAAATCATCTTTTATTAATGCGCTTATTGGCGAGGATCGATACATCGTTACAGATATTGCAGGAACTACTAGAGATGCTATTGATACCAAGTATAATCGTTTTGGTTTTGAGTTTAACCTAGTAGATACTGCAGGTATAAGACGTAAGTCTAAAGTTAAAGAAGATTTAGAGTTTTATTCTGTTATGAGATCCGTTCGTGCTATAGAACATAGTGACGTATGTTTATTACTAGTGGATGCTACTCGCGGATTTGATGCTCAGGTTCAAAATATATTTTGGTTAGCAGAACGTAACCGCAAGGGTATTGTGATTTTAGTGAATAAGTGGGATTTAATCGAAAATAAAGAAAGTAATACTTTAAAAGATTTTGAGAAGTACATCCGTAAGCAGATAGAGCCTTTTACAGATGTACCTATTGTTTTTATTTCAGCATTAACTAAACAAAGGCTTTTCAAAGCTATAGAGACTGCTGTAGATGTATATAAAAATCGTTCTAAAAAGATCAAAACGAGTGTAATGAATGATACAATGCTTCCTATTATAGAGAGGAATCCACCTCCAGCATATAAGGGAAAGTATGTAAAAATAAAGTATTGCATGCAGTTACCTACACCTCAACCACAATTTGCGTTTTTCTGTAATTTGCCTCAATATATTCGAGAACCATATAAACGATTTTTGGAAAATAAACTGCGTAAAGAGTTTGATTTTCATGGAGTGCCCGTAGCGGTTTATTTTAGAAAGAAGTAAGGTTCTGAATATGAAAAAACCTCTTTTGATAATACTATTGTTGCTAATATTTATAATTTCAGGGATTAGTTTTCTTGTGGTTAAGAGTAGTAGAGATGTTGTTTCTGCATTCGGTAAAATGGATGAAGCTTTGCAACAAAAGAATTATTCAGTTCAAAAAAACAATGATTCTTTATTAGCATTAATAGAGAATGAAGAACTTTTGGTTAAAGCATTACGTGTAGATTCTATAACAACTAGTTTTAAAGAATATATAGAGTCCATAAAACAGGAGATGTTAGGTGAAAAGGACCCTCAGAATTATGAACTAATGGGGGAACCAAATACTATTTTTTTTACGGGAAACGGTTTTTCAGAAAAAGGGAAAGAGTTTGTTGAGAAAATAGATCAACTTAGAGAAACACTTTTGATAATGGCAGAAACATCTGAATTAAAATCCGAAATAACTAATGCTTTAAGTACTGGACAAGTACGTGATAGAGATGGTAGAAGAAGGGATTGGTTAATGTTTAATTTTAAGGATTTTCCGTTAGTAGCAAGTATAACAAAACTCACACAAATGCAATCTGATGTTACTTCGATTGAGTCAAGTATATTTCTAGGTTATATAGAGAAATAAAGTACTTTCGTAGTATGAAAAATTAAAGTTGTTCCTTAATCTTCAATAATTGACCTCTAATAGATTCCAGCTTCCTAATAATATCAAAGCTGTCTAAAGCTTCTTGTTTTTGTTCTTTTAGATGAATTTTGGCCCCTTCTAGGGTAAACCCGCGTTCTTTTACTAAATGATAAATCAGTTCTAGGTTTTTGATGTCTTCTGGAGTGAATTTTCTATTTCCTTTAGCGTTCTTTTTTGGCTTAAGGATGTCAAATTCTTTTTCCCAAAAACGAATCAGAGAAGCATTCACGTCAAATGCATCGGCTACTTCGCCAATACCATAGTACATTTTTTTCGGTAAGTCAACATACATAGTTAATTCTCGTTTTTTTGAGTAAAAGTTCCATCTTGTTCAAAAACCAAATTACTTTCAGGAAAATCTTCGCCAGTTAATTTTTTAATTTCCTTTAAAGCTCTTTTCTTATCATCCATAAAAGGATATATCTCATCAATCTGTTTTGCAGAATGCAGTTTTCCTTTTATGAAATTACCTTTAGGGTCTACTTCAATTTCAGCAATAGGTGCATATCCCTTTATTCCAGTTAGATTAAATCTAGAGTAGGTGCAAAAATTACCTAAACTATAAGCAATGAACTTATTGTTATATACTTCAAACGCTCTTGATACATGCGGTCCATGTCCAAGAATAATATCTGCTCCAGCATCTATTAAAGTATGTGCAAAAAGATATACATTACCTCGATCTTCACCATAAAAACGTTCAGTTTTTCTTGTTACGTGTGTGTGATCAGCTCCTTCTGCTCCTCCGTGAAAAGAAACAATTACAATGTCTACTTTCTCCTTTAGTTCCTTAACAATTCTTTTTGCTTTGGTTAAGTTATGAATTTTTACGCAATCTTTATTTGGGGCAAAGGCACAAAATCCATACGTGATTCCATTTTTTTCGAATATAGTAGATTCTTGTGCAAAAATACCGGCATATGCAATGTTATGTTTTTCGAGAGTTTTGGCTGTGTTTTTAATGCCAATGGCTCCAAAATCACCAATATGATTATTTGCAATACTCATTACATCAAAACCTGTTTCTTCTAGATATTTACCAAAATACTCCGGAGAACGAAAGGAGTAACATTTAGAAGGGTCAGAACATCGTTTCGCATTTTCTCCAACATCAGTAAGTGTGCCTTCTAAGTTTCCGAAAAGAATATCTGCTTGTTGTAAAACAATATTAACATCATCAAATGGACCTTTATCTTTTGGTGGTAAATAACTTTCGTTAGGAAAATTAGTTCCCATCATAATATCTCCAACCGCCATTAGCTTAATGCTTTTGGGGATTGAAAGTTTTTCCATTTCTAGTTTAAAATCCTCAACGATAGTAATCATTGAGTCAATAGTTTCTTTAGAAAATTTCTGTGCTTGTATACTAAAATTAAAACCAATTAAAAATACAAGAAGAAGTGCTTTGCGCATAGGAATTAATCTAGAGTTTCATTAATTAAAGAAGAAGCTTTTAGCATTTCATTAAATTCTTCAGAAGTTAAACTTCCATAATAAAAATTACGTGGATTAATACGTTCTCCATCTTTAAATATTTCGTAATGAAGATGAGGAGCTACCGATCTACCCGTACTTCCTACATAACCAATAACATCACCACGCTTTACTTTTTGACCCTTTTTAACATTGTACTTGCTAAGATGTGCATAGAGACTTACATAATTAAAGCCATGGTCTATCCTAATATGTTTACCATAACCGCTAGAATTTGCATCAGCTCTTGTTACTGTTCCATTCCCAGATGCATATATTGGTGTTCCTGTGGCCGCAGAAAAATCCATTCCGTAATGAAATTTTCTAGCCTTAGTAAAAGGATCACTTCTCCATCCATATCCAGATGCCATTCTTTTTAAATCAGAATTTTGAATTGGTTGGATTGCTGGAATTGTTGATAGTAATTCTTCTTTTTGCTCTGCTAAATTTTTAATTTCATCTAATGAAATAGATTGCACAGCTATTTGTTTTGTAAGCTTGTCTATTTGTTTTTGACTTTCGATAATCATTTCAGAATTATCATAACCTTCATAGCCTTTGTATCTATTAACACCTCCATAACCAGCACCTCTAACTTCTTCAGGAATTGGTGGCGCACCAAAGTATAATCTGTAAATGTTATCATCTCTTTCTGCAATTTCGGCAAGAACAGCGTGATCTTTTTTTAACTGTTTATTCATAAGTTCATACTGCAGCTTCATGTTATCCAGTTCCCTTTTGTAAGCCTTTTCTTTTGGAGTTTCTAGTTGAGGAATGTTTAGATAGATTAATAAAAGCACAAAACCAGCCAAAAAAGCACCAAGAATTCCTAAAATGGCGAAACCAAATTTACGTCCTTTCTTTTGCTCAATTCTACGATAAGATAGCGTCTCGCTATCGTAGTAATATTTAACCTTTGACATAATCTAAAATATACTATTTTTGCAGGATATTAGCCAAAAATAGGCTTGTTTATACTTTGAGGCGAGAACAAATATAATAAATTGTCACAAAGTCCAGAAAAAACTGACAAATATCGATAGCATATCTTTAGGTTGCTTGCGGTAATTAATTGATTATAAAGAAAATATAAAAAAATGAAATCCCAAGACATCAGAAACCAATTTTTAGCGTTTTTTGAATCCAAAAAACACAGTATAGTGCCTTCTGCGCCTATGGTTATTAAGGACGATCCTACTTTGATGTTCACCAATGCCGGGATGAATCAATTTAAAGAATACTTTCTAGGAAATGGAATTCCTAAGAATAATCGGTTGACCGATACTCAAAAATGCCTTAGAGTTAGTGGTAAGCATAATGATCTAGAAGAAGTAGGGATGGATACGTATCATCATACCATGTTCGAGATGTTAGGGAATTGGAGCTTTGGTGATTATTTTAAGAAAGAGGCAATCGAGTGGGCTTGGGAATTGTTAACCGAGGTTTACGGTATAGATAAAAACATTCTATATGTTTCAGTTTTTGAAGGAGCAAAAGATGAAAATCTAGAGATGGACCAAGAAGCGTATGATTTATGGAAAAAAATTGTTCCAGAAGATCGTATTATCATGGGAAATAAAAAAGATAATTTCTGGGAAATGGGAGATCAAGGACCTTGTGGGCCATGTTCAGAAATTCATGTAGATCTAAGATCGGAAGAAGAAAAAGCTAAAATACCGGGTCGTGATTTGGTAAATCAAGATGATCCATTAGTGGTAGAAATATGGAATCTCGTATTTATGCAATTTAATCGTAAAGCTGATAGTTCTTTAGAAAAATTACCAGCACAACATGTGGATACGGGAATGGGGTTTGAAAGATTGTGTATGGCTTTACAAGGTGTAAAATCTAACTATGATACTGATGTATTTACACCTTTAATTAGGGAAATAGAAACGATTACAAATGCTGCATATGATAAAGATAGTTTACCAACAGATGAGAATGGTAAAGTTAGTGTAGCAATTCGGGTGATTGCAGATCATCTTAGAGCAGTATCATTTTCTATAGCGGATGGGCAATTGCCAAGTAATACTGGAGCTGGATATGTAATACGTAGGATTTTAAGAAGAGCAATTAGATATGGTTTTACGTTTTTAAATACAAAAGAACCTTTTATATATAAGCTGGTAGATACACTTAGTGGTCAAATGGGTGGAGCTTTTCCAGAATTAAAATCCCAGAAAAACCTAATTGTAAATGTTATTAAAGAAGAAGAGAATTCATTTTTAAGAACATTAGATCAAGGGCTAGTATTGCTTGATAATGTAATTAAAGGTACCAAGGGTAAAGTAGTTTCTGGAGAAAAAGTTTTTGAATTGTATGATACTTTTGGTTTTCCAGAAGATCTTACAGCATTGATATTATCTGAGCAAGGATATGAGTATGAAGAAGATGTGTTTAAAGCTGAGTTGCAGAAACAAAAAGATCGTTCTAGAGCAGCTTCTGAGGTAAAAGCTGGAGATTGGGAAATATTAATTCCTGGTGCTGCAGAAGAATTTATCGGATATGATCATACTTCGGGAGAAACGAGAATTTCTCGTTACCGAAAAGTAAATAGTAAAAAAGATGGAGAATTATATCAGTTAGTTCTAGATAAGACCCCTTTTTATCCAGAAGGTGGAGGGCAAGTTGGTGACAAAGGATATTTAGAAGTAGCTAATGGGGATGTGGTTTATATTGTTGATACTAAAAAAGAAAACAATTTAATCATTCATTTTGCAAAAACGTTACCAAAGCATATTAATGAAACCCATAAGGCTGTTGTAGATGTTAAACAGAGATCTAGAACAGCATCTAATCATACAGCAACTCATTTATTACATCAAGCGTTGCGTACCATTCTTGGTACGCATGTAGAACAAAAAGGTTCTATGGTGCATAGTGGAAATTTAAGATTTGATTTTTCTCATTTTTCAAAAGTTTCTTCTGATGAATTACAACAAGTAGAGGATTTTGTAAATGCTAGAATAAGAGAGGCGTTGCCATTAGAAGAAAAGCGCAATATATCATACGATCAGGCGATTGCAGAAGGAGCGATTGCTTTATTTGGAGAGAAATATGGAGATGATGTTAGGGCAATACGCTTTGGAGAATCTATGGAGTTATGTGGAGGAATTCATGTCCAAAACACAAGTGATATATGGCATTTTAAAATAACATCCGAAAGTGCAGTTGCAGCTGGGATAAGAAGAGTTGAAGCGATCACTAGTGATGCTGCAAAGGATTATTTTACAAATCAATCTGAAGCATTTTCGGAAGTAAAAGCAATTTTGAAAAACCCTAAAGATCCTATTAAAGCAATAACTACTTTACAGGATGAGAATACGAATCTTAAAAAGCAAATAGAAGTATTGTTGAAAGATAAGGCTAAAAACCTAAAAGGAGATCTTAAATCAGAATTTGAAGAAATAAATGGAATTCAATTTTTAGGTAAAAAAGTAGATCTTGACCCAGCAGGAATAAAAGATTTATCTTTTGAGCTAGGAGGAGAAATAGAAAATGCTTTTATGATCTTTGGAGCAGATAATAATGGTAAAGCATTATTGTCGTGCTACATTTCTAAAAACTTAGTAGAAGAAAAAGGATTGAATGCTGGTCAAGTAGTTCGTGAGCTTGGAAAGTATATCCAAGGTGGAGGAGGTGGGCAACCATTTTTTGCCACTGCTGGAGGTAAAAATCCAAAAGGAATTGAGGAAGCTTTAGAAAAAGCAAAACAATATGTTTAATTAAAAACCAATACCCCTCTTACCAATTAAGGTGAGAGTTGGTACTATGTATGAATTTACAAACCAAAATACCCTTAAAGCCTCAGCAACCGAAGATTGATTATAACTCAGAGTTATTGTTGATAGGATCTTGTTTTGCTGAAAATATTGGAGAAAAATTTTCATACTTTAAATATAAATCTTTAGTAAATCCTTTCGGAATACTTTTTCATCCCAAAGCAATTGAAACTTTTCTATGGATGGCTACTCAACGAGAGTCGTATACAGAAACGGATTTGTTTTATCATAATGAACAGTGGCATTGTTTTGACGCGCATTCTAGATTAAGTCATTCGGATAAGGAGTATTTGTTACAATCTCTAAATGGAGCATTAGAACAGACGTATATGAAGATTCAATCGGCAACTCATATATATATTACTTTGGGCACAGCTTGGGTCTATCGTTTACAATCGCTGGATATGGTAGTAGCAAATTGTCATAAAGTATCTCAAAAGGAGTTTAGTAAAGAGCTCCTATCTGTAGAAGAAGTAACTCAATGTTTGCTAAATAGCGTTGGATTAATCAAAAGTTTGAATCCCAATGTAAAAGTGGTGTTTACCGTTTCTCCAGTAAGACATAGTAAAGATGGTTTTGTAGAAAATAATCAAAGTAAATCACATTTAATCGCTGGTATACATCAGGTGATAAATAAAGACATCACAGCTGCGTATTTCCCTTCTTATGAAATTATGATGGATGAGCTAAGGGATTATAGGTTTTATAATACAGATATGATTCATCCAAGTGATGTAGCAATTGACTATATATGGGAGTACTTTAAGCAAACTTGGGTCTCTAATGAAGCGTTAATTGTTATGAACAAAGTTAAAGAAGTGCAAAGTGCCATATCACATAGACCTTTTAATCCAAATAGTCGGCAGCATCAACAATTTCTTGAGAGACTAGAACAGAAAAAAAGTGAAATTCAAAAAGAATATGCTTTTATTACATTCTGATTTTCGAGATATTGGATAATTAACAGTAAGGTTTTTAATTAAAGAAACCAGATAGTAAATGTAAGCTACCAGCTATTACTCCTGCTCCGAACGAGTCAGAATTTAATGGATTATCCCAAGATTGGTTTTGTAATGAGATGTTTGCTACTGGATCAAATAAGGATTTATGAGTGAATGCATTGTTTCTTACTATTAAATAAGGGCGAGTTCTGGAAACTCCAAAAGCAGGATAGTCCGTAAATCGAGAAATTCCAAAAAACAACCTATAGTCATTACTTTTATTATTAATTCCGGATAAACGATAGCTTTTAGTTATATCCACTGGAATAGAGTCTATGATCAACGTCTTAGGGGGCTTTTTATTACTTAAAGACGGGGACTTTATTGATTGAGAATATATTACGCCAAAGCCCATAAAAAGAATAACAGAAAGTAAAATTTTAAAATTCTTCATAATTAGCAAACTGATTTACTTCATTGCATCAAAAAACATTCCATAAATATACGTTTTATAATGTTAACCTATTGATTTTTAGTCTCACTAATGTGTAGGATAGATATATGTGTATAGAAAACTTTATTGTGAGGTTTTTTTACGTGAGATCGGGTTATAACTATAAAAGTTATGCCCGATCTTTATTTAGTTATTTCTTTTTAATTCTTCTTCTAACAAAACAATTTTAGTCTCCAAGTCATGTAAACGATCGTAAACATCCACAGGTTCAGGCATTTGTTTAGAAGCAAACATAGTGATATACCAGGCTTCCATGATTTCTTCAGAATTTATAGTATATGTGGGGTAATTGCCATCTTTATTGTCAGATTTTAGAATAAGCTTACCTCGTTCTTCAATTCTATTGATAATTCGTTTTAAAACAATACCATCATTTTTACTAACGATTACGTAGATCCTTCCATCTTTTATATCATTTAGATCTTCTACATATTTTCCAAAAACAAGATCTCCATCAAAAAATGTTCTGACCATAGAATTACCTTGTACTTCGAAACATCTAAAAGTGCCGTTACTCAGATGAGGCATATTGAATGTAGGAAGAGTTTCTATATATTCTGTGTCACCATAACCATCTAGGTATCCCGCTCTTGCTTTTATGGGGACATAAACTACATTTTCATCTCCTTCTTGATTTACAGCGACTACTTGTGGGATTCCACCATATGTTGTAGTTTCCTCTTTTTTGTTTATTAATATGTTGCTGCTTTTTCCAAAAAGATATTCTGGGTTAATAGAGAATTCATTAATAATGCGTTCTAGTAAATCGTAACCAGGTTTGGTTCTTTTTCTAGAGCCATCTGGTTGGAGTCTTCCTGTAGTAATACTATCTATTGTAGTACTGGTGACCCCTATTTTTTTAGCGAAAGAATGATTGTTTAAACTAAAAAAATCTATTATTTCCCTAATTTTTTCATCAATTGCTATCATTATGTTGATTTTTTAATTTAAAACTTCTAAAATAAATAAATTCAAACAAAATACACAAAACATCTGTATTTTGTTGGTTATTTCTGTAAAATGTTGTATATTTGTATTGTAATTAGTTGCTAAAATAGGAAAAATTATTCATAATCAAACATTTGTGTTAATTCTATTGCAACATTTTCGGGTAAAATAGCATAAGACGTCGTGCTAGAGTCACTTTAGAAGGATAACTATTCAAACTTTTGTTTGAATAAGGTGGTGTTTTTATATTTAATTTAAAATTAAATGGCTTATGCAGCGAAGTAAACTGTTATTAGAAAAGCGTAAACAGTTTGTTCAGAATTATGTCGAAAGCAATTCGGAAAAACAAATGAAGGTTATTGTAGAAGAGTTGATAGAACAACTTTTTATTTCAGAAAAAACAATTTATAATATTCTAAAAAACTAAGGATGAGTCGTGATATTAAGAACTTATAATGCAGATTTAAGATTAGATTATTTCCAAAATTATATAAATAATGCTTTTGTAAGAAGGTTCGTTTTAGGTTTATAGAAAATCAAAATAAGGACTGGTTTAGGATATTTTTTACTAGTTAATCTATTGATAAACTGGAGTATTACAAAGGGGAAAAGATCTGATTTTGCATCGCTGTTTTGATGTTTTTTAACTTATCTTTATAATTATTAAAACCAATTTAACTATAAAGACTGCTTATAACCAAAGTATGTCTTACACAAACACTCTTAAAACCATGAAGAACAAACGAATACTTGCCTTATGGGTCTGTCTGATCCTAGGTGTGTCGCTATTTGCGCAGAAAACTCAAAAAGAACAAGCAATTGAGTATATAAACCTCAAAGGAGAGGTGATATTCGATATTAAGATAGAAAGCCCGTCTCAGCTACAAACCTTTACAAAAGGATTATCCATTGTCCATTATGATCAGGTGACAGGTATTGTAAAGTTAATGGCTAATAAGTCTCAATTTGATGAATTTCTAGATAAGGAGATTCCTTTTACTACAACCGAAGATGATAATATCATCGGGTATAGAACAATGACATCGGATCTTTCTATTAAAGCTGCAACATTTCCTTTAACTGCTTACCCAACATATGCTGATTATGTGAGTATGATGAATGATTTTGCTACCAATAACCCAACGATATGTCAAATCCAAAATATTGGCGCCACCACAGAAGGGGATAAAGCATTGCTTTTTGTGAAATTGTCTGATAATGTTGGTGCAAATGAACAAGAGCCACGTGTTATGTATACGTCTTCTATGCATGGAGATGAGATCGCCGGATATCCAATGATGCTTAATCTTATTGATTTTTTATTAACTGCTTATAATGATACCTCTCATCCAAGGCATGTAGAAATTAAGCAGCTTTTGGATAATAATGAAGTATGGATTAATCCATTAGCGAATCCTGATGGAACGTATAGAAATAGTGCTAGTAATACATCGGTAGCTAATGCTACTCGTGGTAATGCTAACAATGTAGATCTTAATCGTAATTACCCTGATCCAGATGATGGAGCGAATCCTGACGGAAATAGTTATCAAATAGAAACACAACATTTTATGAATTTTGCTGCATCAACACACTTCGTACTGTCAGCTAACTTTCATGGAGGTATTGAGTTGATTAATTATCCTTGGGATACTTATGCTGGAGCGCATCCTGATGAGGATTATTTTGTTCATGTTTCCGAAGAATATAGAGATTTCTGTCAGCAGAATAGTCCAAGTGGATATTTTGATGCCTTAAATAATGGAGTTACTAATGGATATGATTGGTATGAGGTACAAGGAGGAAGACAGGATTATCAAATACATTTTCATAAAGGGAGAGAAGTAACTGTAGAGCTTTCTAACGCAAAAACTCCTCCTGCAAATCAATTAGTGAATTTCTGGAATTATAATCAAGAAGCACTTATTGGTTTTTTAAAACAAGTAAATTATGGAATACGTGGTATTGTTACTGATGCTGCAACGAATCAACCTATAGATGCAAAAGTGACTGTTGTTGGGAAAGAGGCGTATGAAACATGGACACCTACCGAATTGCCAGAAGGGGATTATTATAGACCAATTAAAGCAGGAACGTATACCGTTCTTTATGAAGCGGAATGTTATGAGTCAAAAACTATAACAGGTATCGTAATTGCAGATGGTCAATCGGTAATACAAGATGTTCAACTTACCCCATTAGGAGCAACTGCTCCAACAGGATTAACAGTTTCTTCTGTGCAATCGACTAGTGCTGATTTAAATTGGTCAGGTAGTGCCGGAGCTAGTTTTGATCTTCGGTATAGGGAGATAGGCACTGTTAATTGGACGGTAGTTTCAGTAAATACTAATACGACTAGTATTTCCGGTTTAATGGTCGATACTGATTACGAAGCTCAGGTTCGTAGTATATGTACAGCAACAATTGTTTCTCCCTATAGTGATTCTGTATCCTTTACTACAACTACTACACCTGCTTGCACTGGGATTACTATATTTCCATATGCAGAAGGTTTTGAGTCGAATATTGGACTATGGACGAATAATACTGATGATGATATTAATTGGACTCGTGATAGTAATGGAACACCTTCTAGTGGAACAGGACCATCTTCTGCTCAAGAAGGCTCATTTTATATGTTTATAGAAGCTTCAGGAAATGGTACTGGATATCCTGGGAAAATAGCATTATTTGATAGTCCTTGTGTCGACCTTTCGGTATTAACGGGTGCAACGTTAGAGTTTGGATATCATATGAATGGGACTAATATGGGATCTTTAGAAGTTTTGGTTAGTAACAATGATGGATCAAGTTATGCATCGATTTGGAGTAAGAGTGGAAGTCAAGGAGATCAATGGAATCAGGTCTCATTAGATATTTCTGCATATGCTGGTTCGGTGATGCAGCTCAGGTTTAAGGGAACTACGGGAAATGGATTTCGAAGTGATATGGCTATTGATGATTTAAAAATTATTTCCACAACACCTGATTCTCAAGCTCCGTCAACACCGACCAATCTAATTGCGTCTAATATTACAGGTACTACTGTGGATTTATCTTGGAATGCGTCTATAGATGATATAGGTGTTTCTGAATATGAAGTATATCAAGGAGCAACTTTAATAGGAACTTCGGCAGCTACGAATACTACTATTGGTGGATTAAACCCAGATTCAGAATATACTTTTGTGGTGATAGCAAAAGATGCTGCTGGGAATAGTTCTTCTGCAAGTGATTCTGTGACTTTTACCACAACTGGTGTTGTAATTACATATTGTAATAGTCAAGGTACTAATGTAAATGATGAATATATTGATTATGTAGGTATAGGAGGTATAGATAATGTTTCTGCTGCAACGAGCGGATATACGGATTACACAAGCCAAACTGGTGCTGTGTCTTATGGACAAAATACTATTGTGTTAAGTCTTAATTATACAGGGACAGTATATACAGAATATTGGAATGTTTGGATTGATTATAATAAAAATGGAGCTTTTGAGAGTTCGGAGTTAATAGTTTCCGAATCTACACGTAGTGATGCAAATCAATCATATGATTTTACGATACCTTCTAGTGCATTGTCAGGAGCAACAAGAATGCGAGTAACTTTAAAGTATAATGCAACAGCTACACCTTGTGAGACTTTTACATATGGAGAAGTAGAAGATTATACTATAAATATTGGAGGAGTTACTGCTTCCCGAGAAAGTAATGTTTTAAGTTTTGGGACGAATGAAAAATTACAATTATACCCTAACCCCGTTAGCAAAGGAGTTTTATTTGTTAGAGGAGTTTCTGATGAAGAGTCAAAAGTTACTATTTATAATTATGCCGGACAGAAAGTAATAAATACTAAAATCATTAATGGTAATATTGATGTAAGTAGTTTGTCTAGTGGATTATATCTTTTACAATTAGGAAACAATGATCATAAAAGAATGAAAAGATTTATAGTTCAATAAATATAGTTTTGAAATAACAAAATATAAAATTATAAGAAGGTTAAATCAAGAGGTTTTCCTCCGAAAGTTTAGCCTTCTTTTTTACTCCCGTAGTTGCAGTATTTGCCAATAAAAAACCTTTAGAAATCTTTACTGTTTTCGTATATTTATATATGCTTTTCAACGCACTGTATGTATTGGTTTTATTATAAAATCTATGACAAAAGTGTGCAAATGGTTTACTGTAATTATGTGCAAAAAAGAAAAAAATTCTGGGTTCCTGCAGGTTCATAATTAAGCCTTGGAATTTTAACTTTTTAGTACTCTTAATCAAGCTCTAGATGATGATTTAAATTCAAGAAAAAGTCTGAAAAATTTAGTTATATGGATAAAGGTTTTTTCGAATAAAGTAATTCTTGTAGAGGTAATCAAATTTTTTTAACGTATGAATATTTTAGAAATGGCGCTATCTCAGTATGGCGTTACAGAGATTAATGGTTCTAAAGATCACCCACAGATTGTTTCTTATTTTAATGAAATTGGTTTTGACGGTCCCCAATTACGTAATGACACTGCTTGGTGCAGTGCATTTGCTAATTGGGTAGCAAAAAAGACTGGATATTCCTATTCAGGACAGCTTAATGCTCGTAGTTGGCTTAATGTAGGTGAATCTACAGATACACCGACTGCTGGTGATATAGTGGTTTTGTGGAAAGAAAAGCCGTGCAGTAGAAAAGGTCATGTAGGTTTTTTTATTAAAGAAACTAGAGGGTTTGTATACGTTCTGGGAGGAAATCAAGATAATAGAGTGTGCATAAGAGCATATCCTAAAAATCGAGTATTAGATTACAAAAAATTAATGAAACATGGATAAAATTATAAGTATGGTATTTTGGTTGCTTACGATTCTTTCACCAGTTAATGGAGTAATGATGACAATGGTCTTCCTTATTTTGGTAGACTTTATTACAGGTTCGTATGCGGCTTATAAAAATAAAATCCCAATAAGTAGCGAACGAATTGGGAATACGATCTCTAAGTTTTTTATATATAACTTAGTAATTCTAGCATCGTTCTTATTAGAAGAGTATATTGTAAATGAGGTTCCCTTTCTTAAGATAATAGCAGGTTTTGTTGCTATTACAGAGATAAAATCTATTTTAGAAAATTTTAATAAAATTTATGGTCTTGACCTTTTTAGAGCTTTAGTAAGTTTATTAAAGTCCGGAGACCTTTCAGATACAATACGAGCTATCTCAAAAGAGGGAAAAAAGTAATTAAATAAAAAACTGGTATATTCTGATTATTTCTTCATCAAAATTACAACAACCGCTATTTTGATAATATCGTGATAAACGAATGCTTGGGTAATGTCAAAATCAAGAAATAATCAGAGTATATCTTATTTACTAGACTAAAAGTAAAACTTTAAAATTAGGCTATTAAAGTCTTTTGGTTAATAATTTTAATCCCGCTATCTATTAGGTGTCTTATTTCTGTCTTTTTTGTTTTAATATGATCTAAATGATTTAATATTTCAGTTGCAAATTTAGGTTCTCTGTCATGAACTAATTCGTAAATCTCAATAGATAATAACCAATCCTCTGAATGATCTTTTTTTATAATGTCAAATACCGATTCTAGGGAAAATTTAGAATTTTCTCCATTTCGTATATTTTTAACCGCTTGATATAAGGAATGTAATTCTTGCTCTTTTGTAGAGTATGTTCGTTTTATTGTATTCATATCTGGGTTATGAGTAATCATGTCAAATGAGTAATCATCAGCAGGTCCAGAAAATGCTGAAAGAATCTCTTTTCCTACAGCTAAATCAAATGTCCCCCATTCAGGTTTAAACAAATATTCATTTTGATATTTAATAGTACATTCTTTAAACTGAATTAAAATAAGTTCTCCTTTAATGTTTCTCATTCCGGTAATATTTATTCCTGCGATTGTAATCCCACTTTCGAACTCAAATTCTATATATTCTCCATCATAGAAATTATAGGCTTTTAAATCCCTCGGTGACATGTTTTCAATGGCTAAATTGATACCTTTAAGTTTACCAAGAGGTGATCTAAAACCATTAGGGTGTATGTCAATACCTTGGCCAATTAATTCTTTTTCTCTAAACGAAAGTGCAGTAGGGCCTTCAGTTTCAAAATAAATTACTTCATTATCTTCGTTTTTGATCATTCTTGTAAAAACGCCAGAAATTTGTAAACCAGTACTTAATTCTATAGTTCCTAAATTCTGAGACTCAATAAGTTTGGCTAGTCCACGATGCCCTCCTTTTCTTAAAGCCATGGTATCCGCAAATTCTTCTAATACCTGACATAGATAGGCAAAATCTGGAGTGACGAATAATTGGGGTTGAGGTTTTGTAATATCAAAATCACGGAACGCAGCATCAGGTGTGTAAGAAAGTTTTTCTACATTATCAGTCATGCACCATTCGCTTTCTCCAATAGAGGAGAGTAATCCTGCGCCATAAATTTTAGGATCCTCTACAGTGCCAATAAGACCGTATTCCACTGTCCACCAATGTAGATTACGAATTAAAGCCATTTCCGAAGGCTCTGATTTTTGATTTTGTAGTTCATTTACTCTGTTTTCAGCGTCTTTAATAGCTTCTGGATCAGTATCTGGTGATTCTTTAAGAATTGACAATGTCCGCACTGCATCATACATATCGTAGTCTCTCTTAGAGGAAATAGCTTTGCAGCCAATTTTTCCAAATCGTCGCAAATATTCGGCATAATCTGGATTAGCAATAATGGGAGCATGTCCTGCTGCTTCATGGATAATATCTGGAGCAGGAGTATATTCTATGTTTTCTAACTGTCTTATATCAGATGCTATAACTAGTATGTTATATGCTTGAAATTCCATAAAAGCATTGGGAGGAATAAATCCGTCTACAGCAACTGCTGCCCAGCCAATTTCTTTTAGGATTCTATTCATGCCATACATACTTGGAATTTCATCGATAGAAATTCCTGTTTTTTCTAACCCTTTTAAATAAGATTTATGAGCCACTTTGCTTAATGAAACTATGTTTTTTCGCATCACATATCTCCAGACGGCTTGATCAATAGCAGTGTATTCATCGTAATTCTGAGGTTTGATAAATTGCTTGAGGTGTGGGGGTAACCTGTCAAGTAATGGATTGGATTCTATTTGTGATGACATTTTTAAATCAAATTTTGATGCTAAATTCTACAAGCCGAAAAGTACTAGTTTTAATGCTAAGATTAGAATTAATTAACTAATTTTGTTTAGATAGTGTAGGGTTTTAAGCAGATATGTTGTTATTATTACAAGTGATTTTGAGATCTTTATCTCGTCTAAAGTAATACATCTTAAAATCATAACAATTTAATGGATTAGACAAATATTATGAAAAAATTTATTTCTTATGTTCTTATATTGTTTTTTAATGCTGCCATTTTTGGTCAAGTAACTAATGAACTTCCTAAGAGTTTAGATGTTAATCTAGTTAAAACAATAAATGAGGTTAAAGTACCATCAGTTAGAATGCCGTATTTTGATTTCCAAAAATTAAAAGAAGAAGATAAAATCAATGATAAGGACAAGTCGAAAGTGTATAGGTTTGGTCATGAGTTTAAAGTAGATCTTGGGATTACAAATGCTGGATTATGGACGGATTTGCCTAATGGCGATAGAATATGGAGAATAAATATTGTCTCTGAAGGAGCGAATACACTGAATTTTGTATTTGATTCTTTTAGGCTACCAAAAGGAGGTAAAGTGTATTTGTATAATGAGGAGAAAACATTTCATTTAGGAGCCTATACTGATAAGATGAATAATCCTGATGAAACAATAGGTACATGGCTTGCTGATGGAGAAAGTATTATAATCGAGTATTATGAGCCTAAGGCAGTTAAAGGAGAAGGGAAGTTAAATATAGGTTCTGTTGTACATGGATATAGAAGTGTTAGTAATTACAAAGCGTATCAAAAGGGTTTAAATACATCCGGTGATTGTAATCAGGATGTAAATTGCCCTGTAGGATCAGATTTTGATAATATAAAAGATATCATCAAAAAAGCTGTAGGAATTACTCTTGTTGGAAATAGTGGATTTTGTTCTGGAACTTTAATTAATAACACTAGTAATGATAAAGCTCCTTATTTTCTTACGGCAAATCATTGTGGAACAGCCAATGCCAATTGGGCATTTCGATTTAATTGGATAAGTACAAATGCGGTTTGTGCAACTTCCGACAATAGTACCGACAATGGTCCATCTAATTATTTTCAAACAACTAGTGGCGCTATTTCTAGAGCTAGTAACCCAGAATCTGATGTGCAACTTGTAGAAATTACAGGTGGTTTGGATGAAGACTGGGATATTGATTGGGCAGGTTGGGATAGAACGGGTAATACTCCAAGTTTTGTTGTTGGGATTCATCATCCTGATGGAGATATCATGAAAGTATGTAGAGAGAATGTAAGTCCTACTATCGCTGATAATATAAATATTGGAGGAATACCAGATCCTGTTGATACTTGGAGAGTAGATGATTGGGATTTGGGAGTTACAGAAGGAGGATCTTCTGGATCTGCTATTTTTGATCCTTCGGGTCGAATTGTGGGACAGCTTGCTGGAGGAGGTGCTGCCTGTTCTGGAACTAATGATAATGGTGCGCCTGATTTTTATGGAAGATTTAGTATTTCTTGGGATTTTGGAACTACGGATAGTACTAGGTTGTCCAACTGGCTTGATCCAGAAAATACAGGTAGAACCACACTTAATGCACTTTCTCAGGGAGATGACCCGGGAGATGGTGGTGGAGAAACTTCAGAAGAAATAGTTCTTTTTCCTAATCCAACAGAAGGTGTATTGATGATTTCTGATGGAGATGAAAGTGAATTCAGTTATATGGTTTTTGATATATTTGGTCAATTAGTTTTAGAAGGACAAGTTAACGATAATAGGGAAATAGACTTATCTTCAATGTCTTCGGGAATGTACTTTGTGTGTATGGAAAATCTTTCGGTCGGAGGTAGCTTTACTAAAAAAGTGATAGTACGATAATAATATTAGAGGATTTTTTTTGCTACAATAATTTTTTGATCATTTTGATTAATTAAATGAAGAGTATTTCCATCTAGTTTTGGGTTTTTCTCATCAGAGAAGATCTTAAAAAAATCTTTTTCAACAGCACTAGTTTCTTCACAATGTATTTTAGTACCAATTGGAAAACTAGTTGTTAGAGAATTTCCCTCCACATTGTAATTGCAAGAGTAGGAATTACATCCAGCAAAACCAGAAAGCGTCTTTTTAGAAGGGTTAAAAATTAAAGTTAGTTTGTATTCAGAGACATCATTTCCGTAAAGTGATGTTACGGCATATGTACCTTCGAGTTCTGATTGTGTGACTGCTTTAGTATCATTAGAATTAACAGCGTTTATAGTATTACAGTTGCCAAATAATAATAAAGAAATTAAAAATAAACCTGCATATTTCATAGTAATTTATATTTCGTGTAAAATATCAAAGAGATGTAGTAATGTTTCCAATATAACAAATTTATTATATTTTTAGTCTTTAATCTCTAAAGAAGGTTTTTGTTAGAGTTTAATGTTTTTATCAATAAGTAAACCCCATTTCCAATGAAACAAGAAAGTAGAAAACAAGAAATTGTAAACGCTGCAGCCATTCTTTTTAAAGAAAAAGGATATAGCGCGGTTACAATGAGAGATTTGGCAACCGCTATGGGGATCAAAGCTGCTAGTTTGTATAATCATATCCAATCCAAACAAGAAATTTTATCTACAATTATTATTGAACTTGCAGAAGAATTTACTACAGGAATGAACCTTATAGTAAAATCTGATCAAAATGCTATTCAGAAGTTAGAAAACATAATAAGTCTTCATATCGATGTTACTTTAAGAAATGCTGATGGGTTGGCATCACTTAATAATGATTGGATGCATTTAGAAGAAGATAATCTTTTGTCATTTGAAAAAATGCGAAATGATTATGAGGAAAATTTTAGACGAATAGTGAAAAAGGGAGTGGATGCAAAAGAGATTAAATCCAACAATATTGAAATTATAGTATTCTCTACGTTATCTACGTTAAGAACTCTTTATTTATGGTATCCGAAGCAAAAAAATATTGATGCTGGGATACTAAAAAAAGATATGATTGAAGTATTACTAAAAGGTGTAGTTTAAAATTAACTGTTAATTAATTGTTTATCAAACTAACAATTGTTAGTTTTGTTATACTATAACGTTATAGTATAATATTTCATGAGTGATTTTCATACCATAAAAATAGCTGAGGTTCTTAAAGAAACTAAGGACTGTACTTCAATAACTTTTGACATTCCTCAAAGTTTAAAGGAGGAATTTGCATATAAACAAGGTCAGTATTTAACTTTAAGAACCGAATTAGATGGGCAAGATGTAAGGCGTAACTATTCCTTATGCTCAAGTCCTATTGATGATGAGTGGAAAGTTGCTGTTAAAAGAATAGAGGGAGGCCTTTTTTCCAATTATGCTTGTAATGTTTTAAAAGCTGGAGATGAATTAGAAGTCTTGCCTCCCAATGGGAGTTTTTTTACAGACGTAGATACAACAAGATCTAAGAATTATATTGTTTTCGCTGCAGGTAGTGGGATTACTCCAATTCTTTCGATCATAAAAACTCATTTAGCTTTAGAACCCGATAGTACATTCAAGTTATTTTACTTGAATCGAACTGTTAAATCTATTATCTTTAAAGAAGAGATAGAAGCATTGAGAAACACTTATTTTGGAAGGTTTGAGATATTTTATTTTCTAACAAAAGAGCATAGAGATATTCCTTTGTTAAATGGAAGATTTACCTCGGATAAGTTAAAAGAACTTACTGATAAGATTATTAATGTTCCTGAAGTAGATGAGTGTTTTATTTGTGGTCCAGAAGAGATGATTTTTCTTATTAGAGATGAATTAGTTGATGCGGGACTATCTAAGGATCATATTCATTACGAGTTGTTTTTTTCTGGAGCTTCAGAAGAAGATAAGAAACAAGCTGCAATTGCTGTAGAACATAAGTTCGAGGGGACTGAGGTTACAATAATTGATGGTGGAAAAGAATTCCATTTCGGAATGGATGATGAATATGATAATATTCTAGATGGAGCATTGGCTGCTGGAGCCGACCTTCCATTTGCTTGTAAAGGTGGTGTTTGTAGTACTTGTAAATGTAAATTGATAGAAGGAGAAGTAGCAATGAAAATAAATTATGCACTCGAAGAAGATGAAGTGGCAAAGGGCTTAGTGTTATCTTGTCAAGCAGTGCCAACTACAGAAAAGGTAGTAGTTGATTTTGATGTGTAATCAGGATATTTTGTAGTTCTGATAAGAAAACTGAACTTGGTTTCAGAATAATAAAACTCCAATGTTATGAGTGAAAAAGAAATAAAAAATCTGGAAGAACTTTTTGACCAAAGAATTGCCAGAGATGAAAAAATCGAACCTAAAGATTGGATGCCAGAAAAGTATCGAAAGACTCATATAAGGCAGATATCGCAACATGCACATTCGGAAATAGTAGGAATGCTACCAGAAGGTAACTGGATATCCAGAGCTCCTTCTATGAGACGTAAAGTAGCATTATTAGCTAAAGTACAGGATGAAGCTGGACATGGGTTATACTTATATAGTGCTTGTGAAACTTTAGGGATTTCTAGAGAGGAATTATACGAGCAATTACACTCTGGAAAAGCTAAATATTCTAGTATTTTCAATTATCCTACATTAACTTGGGCAGATATAGGTGCAATAGGATGGTTGGTTGATGGTGCAGCAATAATTAATCAAGTACCTCTTTGTAGTACTTCATATGGTCCTTATGCAAGAGCCATGATTCGTGTTTGTAAAGAAGAAAGTTTCCATCAACGTCAAGGATATGAAATTATGATGACATTGGCTAAAGGAACACCAGAGCAAAAAGAATTAGCTCAGGATGCTTTAAATAGATGGTGGTGGCCATCTCTTATGATGCTTGGTCCTACCGATGCAGAATCTGTGCATACAGAACAATCCATGAAATGGAAGTTAAAAAGAAAAACAAATGATGAACTACGTCAGCAATTTATAGATCAAACTGTTCCTCAGGCAGACCTTATTGGTTTAACGGTACCGGATCCAGATTTAAAATGGAATGAGAAAACTAAGCATTATGATTTTGGAGAAATTGATTGGGATGAGTTTTGGCAAGTAGTTAAAGGTCACGGACCTTGTAATAAAGAAAGGTTGTCAGCTAGAGTCAATGCTTGGGAAGAAGGAGAATGGGTACGTGATGCTGCTATGGCTTATGCAGAAAAACAACAGAATAATAAAATAAAGAAAGCAATTTAATAAATACCTTATTAACTCACTTCTTTCTTTTTTGAGAATTAATGAGAATAAGGGCTTAATGATTATGAAAAAAAATTGGCCACTTTGGGAAGTCTTTGTAAGAAGTAAAAATGGATTAGAACACCGACATTTCGGGAGTTTACATGCTGCTGATGAGGAAATGGCATTAGAAAATGCTAGAGATGTATATACTCGTAGAAGCGAAGGAGTTAGTATATGGGTTGTAGAATCTAAACATATAACTGCTTCTAATCCAGAGAATAATGGAGAGTTGTTCGAGCCTGCTCAGGATAAAGTATATAGGCATCCTACATTTTATACATTGCCGGATGAGGTAAAGCATATGTAATGCATAAAAGGCAATAGTATATCTGTAAAATGGCAATTTGCTTAATTAATGCGATTTTTTAAAATGGAAAAAGAAAATTTAATACAATATATCTACGGAATTGCGGATAATGCTCTAATCTTAGGACAACGACTTTCTGAATTATGTGGCCATGGGCCAAATTTAGAGACAGATATTGCATGTACTAATATAGCATTAGACTTATTAGGACAAACACGTAGTTATTATCAATACGCTGCACAACTTTCTGGAGATAAGGTAACAGAAGACGATATTGCTTTTTTGAGAACAGAAAGACAATATAAAAATGTACTACTAGTAGAGCAACCAAATGTTAATTTTGGATATGTTATCACTCGTCAGTTTTTTTACGATGTTTTTCATTTGTTACTACTACAAGAGTTACAAAAAAGTAAAGATGAAACACTTTCTGCGATAGCTAAAAAATCGATAAAAGAAGTTAGTTATCATCAACGTTTTTCGTCGGACTGGATCAAAAGATTGGGGGATGGAACAGAGGTTAGTAGAAATAAGGTTCAAGAGGCGGTGAATGATCTTTGGAAGTTTACTGATGAATTATTTCATATGACAGAAGATGATAAAAAGATGCTTGAAAATGAAGTTGGAGTGGATGTTAGTCTTTTAAAAGAAAAATACTACCAGGTTATAAACGAAATTTTAGAAGAAGCAACTTTAGTGATTCCTGAACTAAAATGGTTTAGAAAAGGAGGCAAAGAAGGAATTCATAGTGAACATATGGGATATCTTCTTTCAGATCTTCAGTATATGCAGAGAACTTACCCAAATATGAAGTGGTGATGATATATTAGACATCATTCAAACGATTTATCAAAAGGGTTGTTTTTCAAGAGTAATATTAAAAGTAATATGACAATCACATTAGAACAACATATTGATCCAAAATTATACGAGATTCTACAGAATGTTAGTGATCCAGAGATTCCCGTATTATCTATTATGGATATGGGAGTGGTAAGATCTGCCAAAATCGTTGATGATACTGTGTATGTTAATATTACTCCCACATATAGTGGGTGCCCAGCAATGGATGTTATAGGAGATGATATTGTAAGTGCTTTTCAAAAAGAACGGATGGATGCTAAGGTGTCATTAGTACTCTCTCCTGCCTGGACTACAGATTGGATAACACCTAGAGGACGAAAAGCCCTTGAGGATTATGGGATTGCTGCTCCTTTAGAAGAAGAAGCTGATAAAGAAGTTTTATTAGGGAATAAGCGAATAGTAAAATGTCCTCAATGTGGATCTAATAATACCAAGATGATAAGCCAGTTTGGATCTACCGCTTGTAAAGCTTTGTTTCAGTGTGATGATTGTTTAGAACCTTTTGATTATTTCAAATGTCTTAAATAATATGCTAGGATTAAGAACAACTATATATAAAGTAACTGATTTAGAAAAAGCTAAAGAATGGTATGCTAAAGCTTTTGATACAAAACAATATTTTGATGAACCCTTTTACGTAGGTTTCAATATTGGAGGATATGAATTAGGGTTGTTACCAGAAGAGGATGTAGTAGAAAACAAAACCGATAATGTGCTTTCTTATTGGGGAGTGAATGATATTCATAAAACCTATGAGAAACTTCTAAAGTTAGGAGCTATAGAACACGAAAAACCAACTAATGTTGGAGGAGAATTAATGGTTGCTTCGGTAAAAGATCCTTGGAGTAATGTTATCGGAATTATATACAATCCGCAGTTTAAATTAATAGAAAAATAATTCCTTAGAGACGTTGTAGTATTTAAGGTAATAAAAACATAAAGTGTGAACTCAATAGAATTAAAAATAGAAAATAATATAGCTAAGATAACTTTAAACCGTCCGGAAACTTTTAATAGTTTCAATAGAGAAATGGCATTAAGACTTCAGGATACTTTAGATACTTGTGAAGCTAACGATGAGGTCAGAGCGATACTGTTAATTGGTAATGGTAAAGCGTTTTGTGCGGGTCAGGATTTAAATGAAGTTACCTCTCCAGAACTAAACCCAGGATTCAGAAAAATATTAGAAGAACATTATAATCCAATAGTACAGAGAATACGAAATATAGAAAAACCAGTTATTGCAGCCGTTAATGGAGTTGCTGCTGGAGCAGGAGCAAATATTGCTTTGGCTTGCGATATTGTTGTAGCATCAGAAGTAGCAAGTTTTATTCAGGCTTTCAGTAAAATTGGTTTAATTCCTGATAGTGCAGGGACTTTTTTCTTACCAAGGTTGATTGGTTTTCAGAAAGCTTCAGCCCTAATGATGTTGGGTGATAAAGTGAGTGCAGAGCAAGCCGAAGATTTAGGAATGTTATATAAGGTATTTCCAGTTGACACTTTTGAAGATCAAGTTCTTAAACTAGCAAGTAAAGTTGCGCAAATGCCAACTAAGGCTTTAGGGCTTACCAAAAGATTATTAAATCAATCGATGGTAAATACATTAGATCAGCAATTAGCGATGGAGTCTGATCTACAAATAGAAGCAGCTGAAAGTAATGATTATGCAGAAGGAGTAAATGCTTTTATAGAAAAAAGAAAACCTGTTTTTAAAGGAAATTAAGATATGGTGGTAGGAGTTATAGGGTCCGGAACAATGGGTAGTGGGATAGCGCAAGTTGCCGCAACAGCCGGATGCAAAGTAAAAGTGTTTGACACAAAACAAGAAGCACTTGATAAAAGTCAAAAAGCTTTGGAAAAAATTCTTTCTCGTTTAATTGAAAAAGGAAGGATTGATAAAGAAGAAAAGGATCGGATTCAAACAAATATTACATATGTAAACGAGCTAAAAGAGTTGAGTGATGCCAATCTAACTATAGAGGCTATCATCGAAGATTTATCAATTAAGCAACGTGTGTTTTCTGAATTAGAAACCTATGTTTCTGATGATACTATTATAGCATCAAATACATCTTCATTATCTATAGCTTCTATAGCTTCTTCGTTAAAAAGACCTGAACGTTGTATCGGAATTCATTTCTTTAATCCTGCTCCCTTAATGAAATTAGTAGAGGTGATACCGGCTGTACAAACGTCGGATGCCGTAATAAATGAAGTGACTGATACTATTAGGGATTGGAAAAAAGTAGTAGCCATTGCTAAGGATACTCCTGGTTTTATTGTGAATCGTGTAGCGAGACCTTTTTATGGAGAATCACTTCGTATTTATGAAGAAGGACTGGCAGACCTAGCAACCATAGATAGTAGCTTAAAGGAATTGGGAGGTTTTAGAATGGGACCTTTTGAATTGATGGATTTTATAGGGAATGATGTTAATTATACGGTAACTGAAACCGTATTCAAAGCATTTTACTACGACCCTAGATACAAACCATCCTTTACTCAAAAAAGACTGTCAGAAGCAGGATACCTTGGAAGAAAATCTGGTAAAGGATACTATAATTATGATGAACAAGGAAAAATAACATCTCCGAATATTGGTAGTTCAGTTACTCCCAACGGAGCTGAAAAGTTATCCAAAGAAGAACTCTCACAGTATATATTTAATCGTGTATTAGTGATGTTGATTAATGAAGCTGCAGATGCACTATTTTGGAATATCGCTTCTCCAGAAGATATTGATAATGCAATGACTAAAGGTGTTAACTACCCTAAGGGTTTACTTGCTTGGGCCGATAAAAAAGGAATTGACTGGTGCGTAAATAAACTTGATAAATTATATGATGAATACCGAGAAGATAGGTATCGATGTAGCCCATTATTAAGAAGAATGGATAGAGAGAATAGAACATTTTTTCCAATTAATTAATTAGAAAAAGATCTAAGATTATGATTGACTCTCAAAAAATACCTCAAAAAATGCTAGACCAAGACCCTTTTAGTCAATGGTTAGGGATAGAAGTTATACAAGTAGAAGTAGGAAGATGTAAAGTGGGAATGACGGTACGAAAAGAGATGCTTAATAGTATGGGTAAAGCTCATGGAGGGATATCATATAGTTTGGCAGATACAGCATTTGGTTTTTCTGCAAATACCCATGGTAAGTATGCAGTTTCTATAGAAACATCGATCAACCATATTGAAGCTTTAGAAGAAGGAGATTATCTTACTGCCGAGGCAGTTACCGATATAGCAAAGACTAAAATAGGGTTTAATATTGTTGAGGTTAAAAGAGGTGATCAAATAGTAGCACTATTCAAAGGAGTAGTATACAGAACCAATAAAGATTGGCAATAATTAATCAACTAATACACAAACCAATGAGAATATTTTTAGTATCCATTTTATGTTTGTCAATTTTTTCTTGTGGAAAAGAGACGAAATCAAAAAAAGAAACTTTAGAAGGCACAGAACCAATTGTTACCGAAACAAAAGAAAAAGTATCCGAGGATGTTCAAAATGCTATGGGAGATCTTTTTAATGATCAAATAGTAATGGAAGTGGATGAAACTGTTTTTGTTATTGACAATGGAACTAATCGTGCGAACGAGGATATGTCTGCGGGAATTATGAAAATGGTAGCTCCTCAATCTTATGATGCCTTTAAAGTAAAGATGATGCAAGAACCAGAAGAACAAAATGGAGTTACTTCATTAGGAATTAAAGAAGTTGAGTTGGAAGGTAAAAAAGTACTTGTTCAGAAGTCAATGACTTTAGACGAGACAGGTGATAAAATGATTATGATGATGTATGCAATGCCTGCAGGAGAAAAAACAATAATGATATCTTCCTATTTTATGGAAAAGGAAGAATCTAAATACTTACCACTAATTGAAAAATCAGTGGTAACGGCAAAATTGAAAGAATAAAATAGTGATTAAAGTACTATAACCAGATACGCACATATCAAAATGAAAGAAGCATATATAATAGATGGAGTTAGAACTCCTATTGGAAATTATAAAGGAACATTATCCGCGGTAAGAACAGATGATTTAGGAGCTTTAGTTATTAAAGAATTAGTAAAAAAGAATCCAAATATTCCTAAGGAAGATTATGATGATGTGATTATGGGATGTGCTAATCAAGCAGGAGAAGATAATAGAAATGTAGCTAGAATGTGTTCTTTATTAGCTGGACTTCCTTTTACAGTTCCAGGAGAAACAGTAAATCGCCTTTGTAGTTCTGGACTTTCGGCAATCATACACGCAAACAGAGCTATAAAAGCTGATGATGGAGATATCTTTATTTCTGGAGGAGTTGAGAATATGACACGTGGTCCATACGTAATTGCAAAACCATCTTCGGCATTTGGTAATGATTCCAAAATGTATGATTCAAGTTTTGGATGGAGGTTTGTAAACCAAAAGATGCATGAGTTATATGGTACGGATGGAATGGGAAATACAGCTGAGAATTTGGTAGAGAAGTATAATATCTCTAGAGAGGATCAGGATGCTTTTGCATACTGGAGTCAAATGAAAGCTACCAAAGCGCAAGAATCTGGGAGATTAGCAAAAGAAATTACTACTGTAGAGATACCGCAACGAAAAAAAGATCCTATTAAGTTTGTTAATGATGAGTTTGTAAAACCTGCTACGAGCAAAGAAGTTTTAGCAAAGTTACGTCCTGCTTTTAAGAAAGATGGAAGTGTAACTGCAGGAAATTCTTCAGGACTAAATGATGGAGCAGCTGCTACAATTATTGCTTCTTCAGATGCAGTCAAAAAATACAACCTTACACCCATTGCACGAATTGTTAGTTCTGCAGTGGTTGGAGTAGAGCCCAGAATTATGGGAATTGGTCCGGTTCAGGCATCTAATAGGGCATTAGAAAAAGCAGGTATTACTATGGATGATATTGATATCATAGAATTAAATGAAGCTTTTGCTTCTCAAGCATTGGCTTGTATAAGAGAATGGGGATTAAAAGATGATGATCCTAGAATCAACCCTAATGGAGGCTCTATAGCAATTGGACATCCACTTGGAGTTACAGGAACTAGAATCACATATTCAGCTGCTTTAGAGTTACAAGAGCAAAATAAACGATATGCACTAATCACTATGTGTGTAGGTGTAGGACAAGGATATGCTTGTGTAATAGAAAACACGAATCTATAATTTATGAAAACACTAGAAAGCTATATAACTGGAAAATGGGCAACAGGTTCAGGTGATGGTATTGTGATGAACGATGCAGTTACTGGAGAAATAATTGGTACATCCACAACAGATGGTCTAGATATTCCAGAAGTTTTACATTACGGTAGAACCAAAGGAGGAGAAGTACTTAGAAAAATGACTTTTCAGGAGCGTGGAAATATGCTAAAGTCATTAGCTTTATATCTTACTAAAAGAAAAGAGCAATTTTATGAGCTTAGTTATAGAACAGGAGCAACTAGAGTTGATAGTTGGATTGATATTGAAGGTGGTTTTGGTAATCTTTTTGCAAATGCATCTTTACGTAAATTATTTCCGAATCAATCTTATCATGTAGAAGGAGATCCTATTGATTTATCGAGAGGAGGAAGGTTTATGGCGCATCATATCCTAGTACCAAAACGTGGAGTAGCGGTTCACATCAATGCTTTTAATTTTCCAATTTGGGGGATGTTAGAAAAATGTGCGGTTAATTGGATGGCTGGAATGCCGGCAGTAGTTCTACCAGCTCCGCAAACTGCTTACCTTACGGAAGCAGTGGTACGAGTAATTGTAGATTCAGGAATTTTACCAGAAGGAGCATTACAGCTTTTAAGCGGAATGACTAAAAATATCTTAGATACTGTTGGATCACAAGATGTGGTAACATTTACAGGTTCGGCACATACTGGAAGAGTTTTAAAAGCACACCCAAGGTTGATAGAAGAATCTGTACCGTTTACTATGGAAGCAGATTCACTAAACGCTTGTGTGCTTGGAGAAGATGCAGTACCAGGAACACCAGAATTTGATTTGTTTGTAAAAGAAGTTAGAAAAGAAATGACCGTTAAGACAGGTCAGAAATGTACTGCTATTCGTAGAATCATAGTTCCTTCAAAATTAGTCGAAGATGTTCAGATTGCTTTAGGTAAACAATTAGATAAGGTAACTATTGGGGACCCTAGATTGAAAGAAGTGAGAATGGGGGCTTTGGCAAGTAAAAAACAAGTCGAAAGCTTTAAAAATAATGTTGCAGAAATAGCTAAAACAGCTCAAATAGTTTATGGAAATTTAGATACAATAGAAACTGTTGGTGCTGATGCACAAAAAGGAGCTTTTGTAAGTCCAATTCTGATGAGACAAGATAACCCGTTTCAGCATAAAGGTGTTCATGAGATAGAAGCTTTTGGACCAGTTTCTACAATTATGCCTTATGATACACTTGATGATGCTATAACATTATCTCAGATGGGTAAAGGATCTTTAGTATCCTCTATATTTACTTATGATGATCAGATTGCGAAAGAATACGTAGTAGGAGCAGCTTCTCATCACGGACGTATTTTGATTGGTAATAGAGAAAATGCTAAACAAAGTACAGGGCACGGTTCTCCGCTACCAATGCTTACTCACGGAGGTCCAGGAAGAGCAGGAGGAGGAGAAGAAATGGGCGGAATGCGCGGAATCAAGCATTACATGCAACGTTGTGCAATACAAGGAACACCAACAACTTTAACAGAGGTTACTGGAATTTATCAAGCAAATTCTAAATATAAAGAGTCGGATAAACATCCGTTTGCATATCATTGGGAAGATATCGAACCAGGAATGTCTCTTAAAACTCATAAAAGAACAATTACAGATACAGATATTATCAATTTTGGTAATCTTACTTGGGATCATTTTTACGCACATACGGATATAACTTCTCTTGATGGAAGTATTTTCGAAAAAAGAACTGCGCACGGATATTTCATTCTTGCTGCAGCAGCTGGATTGTTTGTATATCCAAATAAAGGACCGGTTGCCGCAAATTATGGGTTGGAGGAATGTAGATTCTTGCGTCCGATTTATCATAATGATACCGTTTACGTAAGATTAACTTGTAAACAAAAAATTGATCGTGATCATCGAGGAAAAGAATTGCCAAGTGGTATCGTAAAGTGGTTTGTAGAAGTATTTGATCAAGAAGATGAGTTGACTGCTATCGCAACGATTTTAACGATGGTACAAAAAAAATCACCATTTGTACAAGTAAATCGAGCAAATATTGAGGGATATTTAGCAAGGCTAAAAGAGGATACCAAAGCTACATGGGGATTGATGACCGCTCAGCATATGATAGAACATATAGAGAAAACCATTAGAATTGGTGCCGGAGAGATTCAAGATTTTGAAATAGCTACACCAGAGCAGTATTTAGAAAAAGTACAAGAAATGGTGTATAACCATAAACCAATGCCTAAAGGTCATAAACATCCTTTAATGAAAGAAGAGTCGTTGGAAGCGTTAGTTCACGAAGATCTAATAACTGCTAAAAAGAAGTTGTTGGAAGCAATGGATGAATTTGAAATCTATTTTAAAGAAAATCCTGACGCAATTACGAAAAATGCCGTATTTGGTGAGATGAAGAAGTTTGAATGGGATTTGTTAAATGTAAAACATTTGAATCATCATTTCGAACAGTTTGGATTATTGTAAAACATTTAAGAATAAACATTGACACAACCATACGTAAATATAACAACAGAAAATGGAGTAGGAACCATAGAGTTTTTTCATCCAGCACATAATTCTTTACCTGGTGATATTTTAGCCAAATTAGCTAAAACTATAACAGAAGCAGGAGATAATGATGATATTAAAGTAATTGTCTTGAAAAGTGGAGGAAATAGAACATTTTGTGCAGGTGCAAGTTTTAAGGAGTTAATAAATATTAACGATGCAGAAACTGGTAAGATATTTTTCTCTGGTTTTGCAAATGTAATTAATGCAATGCGTACCTGTCCAAAATTTATTATTGGACGCGTACAAGGTAAAACTGTAGGAGGTGGAGTTGGAGTGGCGTCTGCAACAGATTATTGTATGGCTACAAAATTTGCCGCTATTAAATTAAGTGAATTGAATGTGGGAATAGGTCCTTTTGTTGTGGGACCCGCGGTGGAACGTAAAATAGGATTGTCAGCAATGACGCAAATAGCCATTGATGCTAATTCTTTTTATGATGCAGAATGGGCAAGAGATAAAGGGTTATTTACTAAAGTTTTTGAAGATACAGAGGCATTGGATATTGCGGTAAAAGAATTTGCCGAACATTTATGTACCTATAACCCCGAGGCGATGAAAGATATGAAAAAGGCATTTTGGGAAGGAACAGAACATTGGGATACATTGTTAGCAGAGAGGGCAATCATCAGTGGTAGATTAGTGTTAAGCGATTTTACCAAAGAAACGCTTAAAAGATTTAAATAAAACGCTTTGTTATTTCAGCTCAGGCTGGAATCCATATAATATAATAATGATTTATAGTTTTAAAGGATACATACCAGTAGTGCACGAAAGTAGTTTTGTACACCCGTTAGCAGCGGTAACAGGTAATGTTATTATAGGTAAAAATTGTTATATAGGTCCTGGAGCTGCTATCAGAGGAGATTGGGGCGAGATTATTCTTGAAGATGGAGTAAATGTTCAAGAAAACTGTACCGTACATATGTTTCCTGGGAAATCTATAGTGTTAAAAGAAAGTGCGCATGTAGGTCATGGCGCTGTTATTCACGGAGCTAATTTGGGTCGTAATTGTCTTATAGGAATGAATACAGTTATTATGGATGATGCAGAAATTGGAGATGAGTGTATTATTGGTGCTATGTCTTTTGTAAAAGCAAACACCGTTTTTCCTAAACGAAGTTTAGTAGTGGGAAATCCAGCAAAAGTAATAAAAGCTGTTAGCGATGAGATGATTGGGTGGAAAACAAAAGGGACTAAGTTGTACCAACAATTACCTGAAGATTGCTTTGATTATTTAGAAGAAGTGGAGCCTTTAAGAGAGATTCCGAAAGATCGTCCAACACAAGAAGCTTTCTATAAAACTTTAGAAGAATTTAAAGATAAAAAGTGATCCCTATGGGTTGAACAAATAGTGTAAATATCTAAGAAGTAATAATTACAAACTAACTAACATTAGTTAACTAAAATGTCAAGAGTAGAACTAAAAATGCCCAAAATGGGTGAAAGTATATCAGAAGCAACCATTCTTAATTGGTTAAAGAATGTAGGAGATACTGTAGAAGAAGATGAAACTATTTTGGAAGTGGCTACTGATAAAGTAGATTCTGAAGTACCTTCTCCTTGTGATGGTATCATCACAGAATTACTTTTTCAATCTAATGATGTGGTAGAAGTTGGTAAAGTAATAGCCGTTATTGATGCTGATGATGATTCTGGATCAAGTGAAAAAAAATCACAATCAGAAGGAAAGGAATTATCTAATAATAATGTAAATGTAAAACCTCAATCATCAATTAAATCAAAGGTTAAGCCGGATATTAAATCTGATTTTAAAATTCAAAATACAGGAGATAATGATGGTTTCCTTTCTCCTTTGGTAATTAGTATAGCTCAAAAAGAAAACTTGACAATAGAAGAGGTTCAAAGTATCTCTGGAACTGGCGATGGTGGCAGGATTCGTAAGAGTGATGTTATGTTGTACCTTAAACACAGAAAATATCCTTTACCAAGTAGACCGCAACCAACTGCACCAAAACCATCATATAACGCACCTCCAATTTCCTATATAGAAGGAAAGGATCGCATTGTAGAAATGGATCGTATGAGAACGATGATAGCAGACCATATGGTGTATTCTAAACATACATCACCACATGTAACAAGTTATATAGAAGTGGATGTTACCAATATGGTGAATTGGCGTAATAAGATGAAACTAGAATTTTTAGAAAAACATGGAGAAAAGTTAACGTTTACTCCAATTTTTATAGAAGCAGTTTCAAAAGCAATCCAAGAATACCCTATGATTAATGTTTCTGTAGACGGAAAGAAGATTGTGGTCCATAAAGATATTAATGTAGGTATGGCTACGGCATTACCTAGTGGTAATTTAATTGTTCCCGTAGTAAGAAATGCTGATGAAAAAGACTTACTAGGTTTAGCGCAACGTGTAAATCATTTAGCGAATAATGCTAGAAATAATGCATTAAAACCTGATGAAATAGGAGGAAGTACGTTTACAATTTCTAATGTAGGAACATTTGGTAGTCTCATGGGGACACCTATCATTAATCAACCAGAGGTAGCTATTCTAGCCTTGGGAATTATTAAGAAACGACCAGAAGTTATTACAACAGATAGCGGAGATGAAATTGCAATTAGAAGTATGATGTACTTATCGTTATCATTTGATCATCGAGTTGTAGATGGGTTTTTAGGAGGATCTTTTTTAAGAAAGGTTGGGGACGAATTAGAAGCTTTTGATAGTAATAGAGAAATATAATAAATGTACAATGGATAGCATATACCCAACAATAGTGTTTACCCAATAGTTTGTGTGATTAAAATAAAATAAGAATGGAACAACAAATCAAAATTACAAAGACCGCAAATTCAAAACTTAAGGATATTGATTTTGATAATATTCCTTTAGGAACAACTTTTACAGACCATATGTTTATCTGTGAATATGAAAATGGCGCTTGGAACAATCCCAGAATAGAACCATTAGAATTAATTCCAACACATCCTGCTGCAATGGCATTGCATTACGGACAAGCAATTTTTGAAGGAATGAAAGCTACCGTAGGTAAGGAGAATACACCATTACTTTTTAGACCAGAAGAGAATGCAAAACGTTTTAATCATAGTGCTGCGAGATTAGGAATGCCTTTAGTTCCGGTGGATTTATTTGTAGAAGCGGTAAAACAAATTGTTGGGGTAGAAGACAGTTGGATTCCTCCAAAAGATGGAAGCGCTTTGTATCTAAGACCTTTCATGTATGCAGATGAACCTTTTATAGGTATGAGAGCTGCTACAAGTTACAAGTTCATAGTGATCTGTTCTCCTGCAGGACCATTTTTTACAAAAAAGATTAGATTATATGCAGAAACAGAGTATATAAGAGCTGCAGATGGTGGTACAGGAGAAGCAAAAGCTGCGGGTAATTATGCAGCAGCAATTCTACCAACAGAAAAAGCCAAGGCAAAGGGATATGATCAAGTATTATGGTTAGATGCTAACGAGCATAAGTATATCCAGGAAGTAGGGACCATGAATATATTTTTCAAAATAGGAGGCAAATTTATTACACCTTCTACAGACGGTTCTATATTAAAAGGAATTACAAGGGATAGTGTTATCACTTTATTGAAAGATAAAGGTTTTGAGGTAGAAGAGCGTCCAATTACAATTGATGAGTTAATAACATGTGCTAACGAAGGACAATTAGAAGAAGCCTTTGGTACAGGAACAGCAGTAGCTATTGCTATGATAGAAGCTATAGGGTATAAAGATGAGGTACTTACTTTATCCGACAACAACCCCGTGAGCCAAGATGTAAAAAATACACTTGATAATATCAAGACTCAAAAAATGGAAGATACGTTTAATTGGATAATACCGGTATCAATAACAGAGAAGGTAGGATAATAGTTATCGCCAATACTGGTGATTCGTAGATTGTAGATCAAAAAAATAAGGGATATATGGTAGCCTCAACAACTATAGAAAAAGAAGTTCTTAAAAAAGCATTTAGCACACTTTGTACTGCTAAAAGCATGACAGAACTATATGAAGAAAATTTTAAAACAGTTTCAAAATATGTTCATGCGACATCAAGAGGTCATGAAGCAATTCAGATAGCGGTAGCTATGCAATTATTGCCTCAAGATTATGCTTTTCCTTATTATAGAGATGATTCAATGTTATTAGGAATAGGGATGAGACCTTATGACTTAATGTTACAACTGTTAGCAAAGAAAGATGATCCTTTTTCTGGTGGAAGAACCTATTACTCACATCCAAGTTTAAATGAGGATGATAAACCAAAAATCCCTCATCAATCCTCTGCTACAGGTATGCAGGCGATTCCTTCTACTGGTGTAGCACTGGGAATGCAGTATAAAGAGTTATTAAATATTCCACATAATGATTCCAGCAAGAGTGAGATAATAAAAGCACCACTAGTGGTGTGTTCGTTAGGTGATGCTTCGGTAACAGAAGGAGAGATTGCAGAAGCTTTTCAAATGGCAGCTTTAAAGCAGTTACCAATATTATACGTTGTACAAGATAATGGATGGGATATTTCTGCCAATGAGAAAGAAACCAGAGCACAAAGTGCGTACGAATATGCTGCAGGATTTCATGGGTTAGAAGCGATTACAATTGATGGAGCTAATTTTACAGAGAGTTATATAGCTGTTCAAAATGCTATTCGAATTATAAGAGAAGAACGAAGACCAATTTTAGTTCACGCAAGAGTACCTTTACTAAATCATCATACATCTGGAGTACGCATGGAATGGTATAGGGATGACCTGGAAGAAGCTCGTTCTAGAGACCCTTATCCGGTATTGCGAAATCAATTATTAGAAGCTGGTTTTACAGGTGATGAGTTAGATAGTTTGGAAGAGGAGGCTAAACAAACCGTTACTACAGATCTTCAGGAAGCAATGAAAGCAGAAGATCCAAAACCAGAAGATTTGTTTACCCATGATTTCGCGCCTACTCCAATTACTGAAGAAAAAGGAGAACGATCTCCTTCTGATAAGGATGAGGTAGTAATGGTAGATTGTGCTCTGTTTGCAGTAGAAGAGCTAATGAAGAAACATAAAGAGTGTTTATTATATGGACAAGACGTAGGAGGAAGATTAGGTGGAGTATTTAGAGAGGCAGCAACATTAGCGCAAAAGTTTGGTGATGAACGAGTTTTTAATACACCTATACAAGAAGCATTTATTGTAGGGTCTACTGTAGGAATGTCTGCTGTAGGCTTAAAACCAATTGTAGAAGTACAGTTTGCGGACTATATATGGCCAGGATTGAATCAGTTATTTACAGAAGTAAGTAGATCTTGTTATTTATCTAATGGTAAATGGCCTGTTTCTATGATTCTAAGAGTTCCGATAGGGGCATATGGAAGTGGAGGACCTTATCATTCCTCATCGGTAGAATCCGTTGTTACTAATATAAGAGGTATTAAAATAGCTTATCCAAGTAATGGAGCAGACCTAAAAGGTTTAATGAAAGCGGCATATTACGATCCTAATCCCGTGGTGATTTTAGAACATAAAGGATTGTATTGGTCTAAGGTAAAAGGTACAGACGCTGCAAGAACTATAGAACCAGCAGAAGATTATATACTACCTTTTGGCAAAGCTAATGTAGTACAACAAATATGGCCTGAAGATGAGAAGGAGACGTTAACGGTAGTTACTTACGGAATGGGTGTACACTGGGCGCTGAATGCTTCTAAGGAGTTAAAAGAAGTTGTAGAAATAATAGATTTGCGAACACTATATCCATTAGATGAAGAAACTATAATGGAATCAGTAAAAAAGACAAAGAAGTGTTTGGTGGTAACAGAAGAACCAACTAATAATTCCTTCGCAAGAGCATTATCGGGAAAAATTCAGGAAGAATGTTTCCGATATCTTGATGCACCGGTGATGACTATTGGTTCAGAGAATATGCCAGCAATCCCATTAAATAGTACATTAGAACAGACCATGATTCCTTCTACAGAAAAAGTAAAAACTAAGATAGAAGAGTTGTTGAGGTATTAATCATATAGATAGGAAGTAAAATAATAGTCTCATTTGTTGCATAACAGTTGAGGCTATTTTTTTGTTTAAATTTTAAGAGTAAGAAATAGACTACATAAATGATAATTATAGATGTTTAAATATGTTAAAAAGCATTTATTTTAGATAAAATACACAAAAAATTTGGTGGATTTAAAAAAAGCTGTATCTTTACACCAGAGTTAATGAGTTAGCGTTTTCATTCCCCCCAAGATGAAAACATTTAAAAAAAGTGAGTTTTAATTTTAGAATAAGCCCCTAAATTAAGATGATTTGTGTGAAGAAAAAGAGCGTGGAGACGCTCTTTTTTGTTTTTCTAACTTTATTGGTTGAATTATCTATACTGCTAATACTTCCAAGAATGTAAAACTACTTGTTTTTTAAACTTAATTATTTTTTTTTATTCTTTAAACGAATGATTATCAATTTTTTGTAATTTAATTTGATTTTTGCTGAATATTTTTTTAGGGTGTTTTGATAGATATATGTTTTAGGGTTGTAAAAATTTTAAAAACGTAAAAAAACAATCATGAAAAAAATCATTTTATTATTAACCGTAGCCACTTCGATTATGTTTACATCTTGTAGTTCTGATGATGATAATTCTGGACCAGTAGATGCACAGGACAAATTTATTGGAGTTTGGAAAATAACTCAAGAGTTTGAAGATGGAGTAGAAGTGACTGTCGAAACCTGCGACTTACAGGATGTTCTTACAGTAACAGAAGATGAAAAATTTAGTGGGACCAGTCATGTTATGGAAAATGGTACTTGTGTATTGGAAGATACATTTACAGGTACTTGGGAAAACTTAGGGGATAATAAATACAAGATTACTTCGGATATGGATGGAGCTGAAGCTGTAGAAGCAACCATTACTTTTTCTGGTAATACAATGACAGCAGTAACCAATGATGAAGATGGTGAGTTTAAACAAATATTAACCAGAGTTTAATATTTTTAATCAAAAACAAGACTGTATATTTTTACAGTTTTGTTTTTGATTATACTAAAAATTGAATCGTAATACAATATCCGGTGTAAAACGTAAAGATTCATTTTGGGAAGTTTCTAAGGTTCTATTAAAATTAACGTCTGTAAACTCACTGTAACTTTGTCCGATTATATTTTTTCTATTGTAGAGGTTCCTAATAGAAACACCTATCATACCATTGCAATCCTTTTCTTTATCTAATTTAAAGCGATAAACTGCAGAAGCATCTAATCGATGATAATCTCTAAATCTACTAGAATTAATGCCATTTGGATCTATAGTACCTCCAAATATCGCAGCACTATCTGCCACAATTTTTGTGTATGGTCTTCCAGTAGCGTAGTTCCAACCAAGTGCAATTTCAAACTTATTTAGAGTTAGTGTTTGGGATAGATTAAAAACATGTCGTTGATCAAAATTCCCATTGTAGTACGTGTTTTGAACTAATGGAAACGAAGTTATTGTTTTACTCAGCGAATATCCAGCCCAAAACCTATAATTGTTGATTCTTTTTTTAATTAACAAATCAAAACCTATTCGTTCTTCTTCTCCATAAAATATATCAGTTTCAACATCATCTTGGGTAGCTATATCTAATATAAGATCACTAAGAGAAGAAACATCAGTTATTTTTTTGTAGTAACCCTCTAAATCAAAATTCCAGCCATCGTATGTGTATAAGCCTCCAACCGTAAATTGCATACTCTTTAAAACTCTAATTCTAGGAGTATCTGGATTATTACTTGAAGAATTATTAGAAAGAATCCAAACATTATCAGAAACTGGTAATGTAGATAGTCTCCCATCTTCAGTACTAATATAAGTTAAGTAATTATTAAGTTGCTGATTCTTTAATTCAGCAGAAGTATTTATAGTGAAATTTTTAAACAACTCATAAGAAGCAAACATACGAGGCTCGATGAAAAAATCTTTTACATTACTTAATTGAGATGCTCGAAACCCTAAATTAAGATAGGTTTTAGGTGTTTTGTATTGATATTCTGAGTATAGTGTATGATTGGTCCCATTGCCATCTAAAGTGTTTGGGTCATCTCCAAAACCTGTATCGAATAATGCTTTATAACTTGATTCATTATACGAAAATTGATATCCCGTATGAAGGGAATGATTATTAACTAAAGGAAACCGAACAGAATATTCAAACCCTATATCTTTTACAGCATTTTCTATATTGGTACTTTCGTCTATATTATCATCTATTTTATTTAATATAAAGGAATACCTTTGATCATAGGATGAGAAGTAAAAATTGGCATTTTGGGATATAGAATTATTATAATTTTTATCCCAATTTATGCTCGCACCAATATTCCTTAGCTTTAGAACATCCTGAGTTTCATTTCGTTTATCATCAATAATGATGTTTTTTTTATTGTCAAGTCGATTTTCGGCAAGAATAGAACTGAACTTTATTGTAGAGGTACTGTCCGGATGCCAAACGAGTTTGAAATTAACATCAGAAAATGAAATATCATCTTCTCTAGATTCTTCTTCCGAGGTAACCTCGTCACCTACATCAGGAATTGTTGCTCTAGTATTTTGAAAAACTTTTCTTACCAGATTGTTATAAGCAATATTTTGGTAAACATCTGTTGTAGACCTTCTTCCTGCTAATAAGATACCAGCATTTTTAGAGATAGGCATTTTTAAATAAAGATCTCCGTGCGTTAAATTAATACCACCACCAGTTTTTATTTCTTCTATCACATCATCATCAGATTCTACAACGACTACTCCTGATATTCTATCTCCATAGCGAACACTGGTTCCACCTCTGTATACTTGTACATTTTTAGTAATAAAAGGGTTAAAAGTAGAAATTTGGTTAAAAAAATGACCGTTATGATACATCTTAATTCCATCCCAAAGCACTAAATTTTGTCCAGGTGTTCCTCCACGAATATATAATCCAGCCGGATCTTCTGTGGGACTATTAATTCCTGGAAGTAGCTGTAAACTTTGTAAAACATCTGGTTCTACAAGTCCAGGAAGAATACGAAGTTTTTTTGTAGATATATTTACCGACGCATCCTGATTTTTTTGGATACCACCAGTAAGGTATTCTTTTACTAAAACCTGTCCTAGGCTCTGAATTTCTGGTTGTAATCTAATAGTATCACAAGAATTATTAGTCAATTCTGAAATAGTAATTGTTTTGTTTTTATAACCAAAGTAAGATATACTAATGGAGTCAGAAGGGTGAAGTTGTAACTTAAAAACACCATTATTCTCGGTAAGACCAATAGTTTTTTTATTTAGGTGAATATCTGCCTGTGGAAGTTCAAATAGAGAGATAGCATCTACAACTATAGCACAAACATCTATAACTTTTTTGTTTTTTACTAAAATGAAATCTGTCTCACTTACTTTTTGTAATTCATAAGAAGTTTTTTGGGCTATTATTTCTTTAAGCGATATTATAGATAGATTCGCTTTTTGGAGTTCTAAAGATATATTTTTGATAGCCGTAACATCGTAGGAAAAATTGAATTTAAGTTGGTTCTCAAAGGCTTTTAGTATGTCCGTTAGAAGTTGTTTTTCATTTGTTACGGGTAATTTCACTTCTTGTGAATAACCAATAGTGATAGAGAAAAATATAAATAATGTAGTTAGTTTAAATAATCTCACTTAGTTCTTAGCGCTAGGTTTTTTTAATTTTTAAATATAACTATTATTAATGATTCTCGTATATGTTATAGTTTTTGAATCATACTCGCAGAGTTTTTTTTAAAAAATATTAATCAGAGTATAGTAATGAATAAAACATATAAATAATTGTAGCATCTACGATTATCTGCGGTCATTTTTGTAGATAAATTAAAAATTAAAACGAAGAACAAAATCTGGAGTAAAACGTAAAGACTTATTTTCATAACCCTCAAGATAAAAATTGAAATTCTCATCTTGATTTTCTCTAAAACCCTGACTAATGGTGTTTTTCCTGTTATATATATTCCTTAGTGAAATCCCAATCATTCCATTTGTATTTTTTGATGTACTTAGAGGAAATCTGTAGGTCACGGAGGCATCTAGTCTATGATATGGTTTAAATCGACTAGAATTAATACCTCTAGGGTCAATAACTCCACCATCTAGGTCGTTATCGTCTCTAAATATTTTAGTAAAAGGCCTTCCAGAAGCATAATTCCAGCCCAAAGCAAACTCAAATTGATTTACTTCTAAGGTCTGCGAAAGATTAAACACATGACGTTGATCATAACTGCCATCAAAATATGAATTTTGTACAAAAGGAAATGATGTAATGGTTTTACTTAGTGAGTAACCAGCCCAAAATCTATAATTGTTGATTCTTTTTTTTATTAAGAAATCAACTCCAATTCTTTCTTCTTTTCCGTAAAAAATAATAGTTTCATCATCATCAGGAACTGCTATATCTAGTACAAGATCACTTAATGAAGAAATGTCGGTTACTTTTTTGTAATATCCTTCTAAGTCAAAATTCCAGCCTTTGAAGGTATATAGAGCTCCTAACGTAAATTGCGCACTTTTTACCACTTTAATAAAAGGAACATTTACATCTTCATTATTTGAAGAGTTATTAGAAAGAATCCAAACATTATCAGCAACAGGAAGTGTAGGAATTGTTCCAAATGCACTATTATACGTAAGATAGTTATTAAGTTGTTGGTTTTTTAGCTCTGCAGAAGTGTTGAGGGTAAAGTTATCCAATAATTCATAAGAAGAAAACATACGTGGTTCTATGAAAAATGAATTAGCGTTACTTACTTGTGATCCTCTCAAACCAATATTTATAAATGTTTTAGAAGTCTTGTATTTGTATTCAGAATATATTGTGTGATTGGTCCCATTTCCATCAATAATAGATCCTCCTTCCTCAAACCCAGTTTCATCAGAAAAAATGTTTTTCGTTTCAAACTCTGTTTGATTATAGGTAAATTGATATCCAATATCTAAAGATTGTTTTTTATTAAGTGGGAAATGTACAGTGTATTCTCCTCCTATATCTTGTACCTTATTATTGTTAATTAGACTTTCTGTTACATCATCACCAAAAGTTCGAGTTTCAATATTGTTATATCTTTGATCATAAGATGAGAAATAGAAGTTCACATTTTGATGTATACCTTCAAGATATTTTTTATCCCAATTTAAACTAAATCCAAAATTTCTGATTTTAAGTATATCTTGAACTTTCGCTTCAAGATTAGCTTCTGAGACGATGACAGTTTTATTATTATCAAGTCTATTTTCTGCGAAGATAGAACTGAACTTTATTGTGTTATTATCATTAGGTTTCCAAAGAATTTTAAAATTGCTATCAGAAAAAGAAAAATCATCTTCTCTACTACGTTCTTCTGATGTTGATGTTTCGCCATTATCCGGAATGTTAGATCGCGTATTCTGGAATACCTTTCTTATTAGATTATTATAGGCTATATTTTGATAGACATCTGTTGTTGATCTCCGACCGGCCAGTAAAAACCCTATTTTTTTTGATAATGGGACTTTTAAATATGCATCTACATGTGTGAAATTAAGGCCTCCTCCAGTTTGTACTTTTTCCAAAAGATCATCGTCAGATTCTATAGCAACCACACCAGATATTCTATCTCCATAACGAACACTGGTACCACCTCTATATACAGTTACATTTTTGGTAATAAATGGATTAAAAGTAGAGATTTGGTTAAAAAAATGACCACTCTGATACATTTTAATTCCATCCCAAAGCACTAAATTTTGTCCTGGTGTTCCTCCACGAATGTATAATCCAGCGGGATCTTCTGTAGGACTGTTAATACCAGGTAATAATTGCAAACTTTGTAAGACATCTGGTTCTACAAGTCCAGGAAGGATACGAAGTTTTTTTGTGGATATATTTACAGATGCATCTTGATTTTTTTGGATACCTCCAGTAAGGTATTCCTTTACCAAAACTTGTCCCAAACTTTGTATTTCCGGTTGTAGCCTAATAGTGTCGCAATTGGTGGTTAACGCAGAAATTTTGATTGTTTTGTTTCGGTAACCTAGATAGGAAATGGAGATAGTATCAAAAGGATGAAGCTGCAATTTAAAAACACCTTTTTTATCAGTAACACCAATGGTTTTCTTATCTAAAAGTATATCTGCGTGTGGTAGTTCAAATTTAGAAACTGCATCAATGACAATAGCGCAGATATCTACAACTCTAGTGTTTTTAATTAGAATGTAATCGTTTTCACCTACTTTTTGCAGTAGATAGGAAGTCTGAAGTTTTATTACATTTTGTAATGATGCAATAGATAGCTTTTCTTTATCTATATTTAAAAAGATGTTTTTTGCTGCTTCTACATCATAGGAGAAATTTATTTGTTGTTGATTTTCAAAATTTTTTAGTATTTCTTCTAGAGGTTTATATTCAGGTTCTTTAGGTTTACCCACCTTATCTTGTGAATAACCTAAAGCAGTATAGAAACAAATTAAAAATGTAGTTAGTTTAAATAATCTCACTTATTTTTTAACGATATATTTTGTTGATTATTGACCGTATAACTAATATTCATAGGTTCAAAGCAAGTTTTCAACGCTTTATCAAGATCACTGTGTATAAAGAAACCAGAGAATAAGCGTTTGGTATCAATATCATTCGCTGTAATACGGATGTCATACTGTCTTTCTAATTCTTGGATAAGTTGTTGTAAAGTAACTTGATTAAAGGTACTTTTACCCTGCATCCAGCTAGGTTTAGATTCTTTGATTTCTTGAGGGGATAATGCGCCTTCAGAATTAGATTTAATAGCTTTTCCAGGAGTTAGAATTACTGTTTCTTTAGAGTTGCTTACTCGTACCTTGCCTTCAAAACACTGAACTTCTATATGCTCATTTCTAGAATAGACATTGAATTCTGTTCCTAATACAGTAACATCTCCATTTTTAGTTTTTACAGTAAAACTAGAACCTTTCGCTACATCAAAAAAAGCTTCCCCTTTTAAATGGATAATCCTTGTTTCGGCAAAAGATCTTTTGTCATATTCAACAGAAGAATCAGCATTTAAGGTAACCAATGAATTATCTGGTAATGTCAAGGTTTTAGTTTCTGCCATTTCTGTATATATCTCTGTAGTTGAAAAGAATACTGTTCTTAGTCCAAACAAAACTACTATAGCTGCTGCTGCTGCATACAGCCATGGGCGTAATTTAATTACTTTCTTTTCAGAAGTTTTTTTGTATGTTTTATTATATTCTTTTTGATTTTTAAATCCTTTATCGAGATCAAAAACTGGGCGGTCGAATTTGTCAACACCTTTTAAAATATCTTTATAGGCAAGATAATCTTTTGAATTTTCGAATTCTTTCTTCTCCTCTTCAGAGATATCATCTGTCAGCCATCTTCCTAGAAAATTATCTTTCTCCATAATGTTTTTGTTATTACTATACCTTTAATAGGAAACCTTAATACTTTCCAATGTAAATTTATACGTTACCTATTTTTTTTCTTAAAATTACTAATGCTAAATGCATTCTTTTTTCTACAGCTTTCACAGAAATGTCAAGCATTTCTGCAATTTCCTTATATGTTTTCTTTTCAATTCGATTTAAAAGAAAAACCTCTCGTTGTCCATCTTTTAATCCTCCAATAGCAGAATTTAAACGGTGCATGAACTCCTTTTCTTCCATCTGAAACTCTGGAGATTCATTGGTGTAGGTTTTTTGTTCAGTTGATTTATATTTTAGTACGGTTTTTTGATGCTTATAATCGTTGATCGAAGCATTATTAGCTATTTTGTATAGAAAACTTTTAGCCGCTCCAAAAATAATTTTAGAGCAATTAGTCCAAAGTTTTGCAAAACTATCCTGTACAATATCTTGAGCTTTTTCCATATCACCATATTTATAATATAGATAGTAGCATATTTTTTCTGCGTGTTCTCTATACAGTTGTTCGTATACTTTCTCATCACATACGCTAATTACATTTTCAGGCATTCTTTATAAAATTTTAGATCAATTATAAGATTACAATGAATAATATATAAAGTTGTTAATTTAACAATATTACCAAGAATAACCTATAGATATTTCTGGCAAAACATCTATATATGTATTCATTGGTCCTGAAAGTTCCTGCGTATATTGAATGCGATTGGCCGCGCCAATAGTAAATCCAGATTTAAAAACCCATTGATAGCCTCCTTTTATAGAACCTCCAATCATAACCGTGTTATAATCTCTAGGGTTAAATATAGATGCATTATAATCTACTTCCTTATATCCACCAATGATTCCGGCACCAATAAACCAACCTTTTGGAGCATTTTTACGTTTTGAAAAATAATACCTACCTCCAATTTCTAATCCTATCTCGTACGCTGTGATATTACTTTCCGGAACTAGAGTACCATTTGATACAACATCAGTATTTGAAAAATCTCCGTATGCTTGTAACAATAGAGAGAAATTATTTTTTAGGATGTGTTCATATTCAAAATTGATCTCTCCATATAAAGCTGATAGAGGAAGTAAACGGATACTATTTTTATAATTAGCGCTTGCGATTTTATCTTGATTACTCGTAATCGTTTCTTGTGAGTATCCAGTACGTAGTAATGAAACCATAAAGGTTAAGATTAAAACTATTTTTTTCATCAACTTTTTGCTTTATATGTTAAAAATTACAACCCTAAAACAAAAAAGAAAGAGTATACCCTACCTACATTTTAATATATTTTTCAAAACAATAAAATGAAAGAAAAATACTACAAAAAATTGTTTTTTAAATTTATTTAACGTGTTTAAATACATTTTTTTTAGATAAAATACATAAAAAGTTTGGTGAATTGAAAAATAACTGTATCTTTACACCAGAGTTAATGAGTTAGCGTTTTCATTTCCCCCAAGATGAAAACATTTATAAAAAGTGAGTTTTAATTTTAGAATAAGCCCCTAAATTAAGATGATTTGTGTGAAGAAAAAGAGCGTGGAGACGCTCTTTTTTGTTTTCCTTTATTTTTTTACCTGAAAGTTTAAAAATTACTAGTTTAGATTTACCTATTAAAAATAAAAAATACACTGATTATAATAACCAGTGCATTTTTTTTCACACCTACCTATTCACAGAGAATATGTCTTTCAATTGTTTTACCATTCCACCATTACCAGAAACTGTGATCTCACCAATTTTTTCAGCTATTTTCTCTACATATTCCATTTCTTTAAGCTTGTAGAGCATTTCGTTATCTTCCATTAGTTTTACTGTATTCAGTAAACTTCTAGTAGATGCTGTTTCCTCACGTCTAGTAATGATATTAGCCTGAGCTCTCTTTTGTGCTACTAGTACTTGGTTCATGATTTCTTTCATTTCACCAGTTAAGATTATATCCCTAATACCACAATTCAATACTCTTACACCTAGTTTGTTTGTTTGATTTTTGGTAGTTTCCAATATAGCTTCTGCCATACTATCTTTACGTTCCAAAAGTTCATCTAAGGTGTAATTTCCTACGAAAGCTCTAAGAGCTAATTGCATCGCGATGTATAATTGTTTTTCGTATTCTTTATTATCAAGCAATGCTTTTTCAATATCTACAACTTTATATTGTATATAGAAATTGATACGAATAGCAGCTTTATCTTTTGTCAATAATTCTTGACCAGCTATTTCTAACTGTAGCTGACGCAGATCTGCCTTAGCGATCTTGATAGTTGTATCATTTCTCCAGAAACGATATGTGCCACTACCTAAAGTTTTAGCGTATACATCATCTACAATGAGTACAGCTTTTTCATACGCGGCAACTTCAAAAACTCGGATGTATTTATTAAGTGCGTAATTGCTGAATAAAGATTTATCAATTTTCTCGGTAATATAGATTTTACTAAGATCTACTGTTGTAAACTCATATTCGTACAATCCTTTCCAAAGTGTGTATCTACCTGCAGAAAATACACTGTTAAAGTTACCATTCTCATAAACCAATACAATTTGATTATCCTTTACCTCAATTAGGTGTAACATATCTTCCAACACTGTATCTTTTAATAAGAGTTCCAGTGCTATTGGAGCTGCAAAGGGTTTAGATAAATCATACTGAATAACACGCTCATTAAATCTTAACCAATGGATTCCTTGTGTTATAACACGATTGTAATCTCCTTTTCTGAAAACCAAGCCTACTTTGCCAGCATTGATTCTTACTCTTTTCATTTTTTTCATTTTTATGTCTTTTATTTTAAAAAGACAGATTCAACATTAATTGGACGATAATCCCGTAACGGAGGTGTTATCTATTTCCTTTTATACGTATTAAGGATGTTTGTTTTTTTGTTAAAAACGGTGACAGCAAATCATCTTTCCAGATCGGAGAAAATAATATGTGATATTTTCTGCAATTAGTTTTTAGTATCGAGATAGAAGAAGAAGTATTAGAAAAAATACGATTGTTCTAAAATCTGGACTCAAAAAAGTAATTACTTCTTAGTACCAACCTTTTTAATTTCTCAAAGAACCTTTAAGATTGTTCTTATCCCTAGAGTAGCATAAGAACTGATCTACTAGTCAACGTTTTTGTCATTTTTACAGCCTGACAAGCCGTGGATTAGTTTTAGAAGATAACCCGAACTTCTTGAAAACGGATTTTGAGTCCATTTTGGCTACATTAAAAGTGTAGTGCTCTACCTACTGAGCTACAAAGCAAATGGCGCTTTGACGGGAATCGAACCCGCGACAACCAACTAGTCTGTTGTTCTAACCACTGAACTATCTGCCTTAGGCAGAGTGGGAGTCGAACCCACGACCTACAGAGTCGAGACTATTATTTGGTTAATAGTCAAACCTTCAAGGCAAGTTGGATATGAAGTGATCATACAAATCTGCAATACTTCATACAATAGTGCTATACAGAAACACCCAACAAGACTTGCTTGATATTTTTAAAGAGTTCAATAAATTTTTCTTTTGAAGCGCAATGGTTCAAAATTGAACTACTCATAAGCTTTAAGGGATTTGTATTTATAAATAAAATGGTCTCATCTATATTGGATAGGACGTCTTTAGAATTATAAAAAGAAATAGTTTTTTCTATATGTTCTTTTGAAAAATCAAAAGCATCAATTCCACAGCATTCAGCAACACAGTATGTTTCTAAATCTCTCCAAAATTCTTTATTGTTTTCTAAGAATTGATCTATATCAATAACTTTAGATATTTTTTTAGTACTCATAATCATGTTTTTTATCAAAAGCCCTGCTATTTATTTCCCTCACTTAATAGCAGGGCATTACTACAAACCCTAATCTGTTTACCCCTTATAAAAGAGGGTTTGTTTAATTACTCTGCAAATATTTATTATATGAGCGCAATGTATTTGCGTAGTAATTATTTATTTGTAAAAAAATCGATTTTGATCATTTTTACTACTTGGGGTATCTGTATCAGGATACAGCGCTTTGGTCATACTATTGATATACATAGTAGCCCATTTTAAAAGTAAATGTTGTAAGCCATTTGTTCCCTTTCTTTTGATAATCGTTGGTTGTGTTTTCATGATATTAGTTTTTACATCATTTGTTATTTATGGATTGTTTAATTGTTCATATTCGTGATCACGCCTATCTATTTCTCCGAGAGGGCTTCCTTTAAAAATGGAGATGTTCTTAAATCCATTTTCTTTCAGAATTAATGAATCTTCTTTTTTAACAGCTCCTCTTCTAGAATTTCCGTAATCACCAGTAAGCTTTTTAGTAGCAGGGTCTAGATCACCCCAAAGCTTATCTGGTTTGCCATTATCGATTGGTTCTACGAAATAGGTAATACCAGTAATTTTGGATTGAACTATGAACCTTCCTGTGTCTTCAGTTTTACATAAAAACCTTTGTAATAGATTGTTTTTCATAGTTTAAAGTTTAATTGTTAGTGGAACAGATAGGATTTGAACCTATATCTTCGGATCTTCAATCCGACGCATTGACCAACTTTGCTACTATTCCTTTTAGGGTGTACTCCGGGACTTGAACCCTGTTCTTCTCATTCACAGTGAGATGCTTTACCAGATAAGCTAGAGACACCATTTTCTAATTTTAGAGTATTTGATTTTCAGAGTATTGATAAATAATTCTTTATATTAGTCCGTAAGATTAGAAAACAAGTTTTATGGATAATATATCGACCATTGTTTTAGCTGCATCCTTATTTATTATAATGTTAGGTATGGGGTTATCTCTTGTTATAGATGATTTTAAGAGAATACTTATTTATCCTAAAGCAATTTTGGTTGGTTTAGCGAATCAGCTTATAGTCTTACCACTTGTAGGTTTTCTGTTAGCATCTGTGCTATCGCTAAAACCGGAAATAGCTATTGGAATTATGATATTAGCAGCCTGTCCAGGTGGAGCGACTTCTAATTTGATTTCTCATTTAGCTAAAGGAGACATTGCATTATCTGTAACGCTTACAGCATTTAGTAGTTTGATAACGATAATTACGATACCGTTCATAGTTAATTTTTCGTTACTTTACTTTTTATCAGAGGATCAAACTATTCAATTAAATGTAATTGAAACTATTATTCAGATTTTAGTTATAATTATTATACCTGTTGCTATTGGCATGATCATAAGAAAGTATAATGAGTCTTTTGCATTAAAGATGGCTAAACCGGTAAAAATAGCTTCAGCATTGGTACTTGCTTTAGTTATTGTTGGTATTCTTATTAAAGAGAAAGACAATTTCATTTTTTATTTTAAAGAAGCTGGTCTTGTCGCTTTATTATTGAATATTTTGACAATGGTTATTGGTTATTATTCTGCAAAGCTATTTCGTGTTCATCAAAAAGGCGCCATATCTATCGGAATAGAATCTGGTATTCAAAATGGTACTTTGGCGATAACCGTTGCAATTGCTATACTTCATAATACTTCTTTTGCAATTGCTCCAGCCGTATATAGTCTGTTAATGTTTTTTACAGGTGGGATCGCAATATTTTTTGGTATTCGAAATAGTAAAAAATAAAGTACTATATATTGACCTTATTTTTATGAATTGATAGTAACTAAGGCATTGGGAATCGAACCCAAGACTTCCGCGATATAGCCGCGGCACTCTGCCACTGAGTTATACCTTAGTTTGATGACCTGAAAGGATTACTCATTAGGTCAATATTTGATAATTTTGTACTTGTGAATGCTTGGCATTTCGAACCTTTACACCATGAGCCTTTCTTGTACTCCACCTAAGATTCGAACTTAGACTGAACCGGGTTTAAACCTGAGCTTCGCTCGCAATCTTCGATAAAGCGTTGCTTTTTCTCGCCTGTCTCTGCCATTTGGGCTAGCGGAGCATTCGTACAGGAAGAGAGATTCGAACTCTCAAGATCTTGATTCTAAGTCAAGCGCGTATGCCGTTCCGCCATTCCTGCATTAAAATTGTACTCTGTAGGAGAATCGAACTCCTATTTCCTCATAGAAAGTGAGGTGTACTAAACCATTATACGAACAGAGCATTTGTATATCTACTAAGACTTGAACTTAGACTTAGGGATTAGAAATCCCTTGTGCTTCCAATTACACCATAGATATAACTTTAGACCGAGAAACAGAGTTGTCTCTGTTTTCTTAGAGAGTCTAGGCTTGAACTCATTATTGTTAGTTTCAAAATGAGTTAATTTGTCTGAGAAGCAGGATTCGAACCTGCGACCTCTCGCGTCCAAGGCGAGTAAACAAAACCACCGTTATCTTCCCAGATTTATAGCGGAAGAAGTGGGAGTCGAACCCACACGAGTCATTAGCTCCTAACAGTTTTCAAGACTGCGGCCACCACCTATTGGCTTGCTCTTCCGTTTTTTAGCAGTATCGACGGGATTCCCTTCCACCTAGCTCAGGATAAACTTCTCATCCCGAATCCTGCTTTGCAGTACCGACGGGATTCGAACCCGCGACCTTCCGAGAGACAGTCGGGTGCACTAGCCACTGTGCTACGATACTATATTCCTAAATAGATAGGAGTCTTTAATTTTATAATTTGTATTTAGCGCGCTTACTAGGATTTGAACCCAGATTAAAGATTTTGGAGACCTTTGTGCTACCATTACACTAAAAGCGCCTTATTATTATATTTAGTGGAAGTAGTAGGACTCGAACCTACAAGCTCCGAAGAGACCAGATTTACAGTCTGGTGAGCCAACCAATTGCTCAATACTTCCATTTTTTAGAGACAAGAACAGGAATCGAACCTGTAAAAAACGGAGTTGCAGTCCGTAGCCTTAACCATTCAGCCACCTTGTCTTAGCGATACTAGTAGGATTTGAACCCACATCTTAAGAGTTAACAGCTCTTAGCTTTACCAGTTAAGCTATAGTATCAGTATTGCGGAGGACAAAGGAATTGAACCTTCACTGTGATTAGACAGACTTGTTTAGCAGACAAGCGCAACAAACCAATATTTGCCTATTCTCCTTAAAGTTGACACAGAGGGATTTGAACCCACATCACCTCGATTAAAAGTCGAGTGCTTTTCCAATTAAGCTACGTGTCAATTTTGGTTTTCAGTATGTCAATGAACTATGTAAATAAAAAAAGGCGCCTTATTCGGGCGCCTTTATATATCTTGTGGTTGTATGTCGGTTTATAATCGCATACGTTTCCTTTCTATATAATAGACACCATATATATTCCAATCGGAACAATACTCTCCTTGCTTGCTAAAGAGACGGGTAATACTATGTTGTAACTTATTCGGTATCATTTTAATTTATTTGTTTTAGTAACTATGTAATCAATATTGATATTTAGTTGCACTTTGATTACGATGCAAAGATCAAAACTTTTTTTAAATCTCCAAACATTTTTTGAATTTATTTTACTGAAAATCAGTTAGTTATGTTTGTTTTAGGTATAGGAATCCCTGCTCGTTTTTCAACAAGTTTTGGATGTTTTGGCAATCGTCTGTCTCTCTGATGCTTACTTTCCAAATGCTATTCTTTATGTACTAATTAACTTTTAAACATTTTTTGATTTTTTTTAATAAAAAAAGCGTCCAATTTCTTGGACGCTTGTTATTATATATAGGTTTTATCTAAATCACTTTATAATTTAAGGATTAAAACAGCCACATAACGTCCGGTTTCGATTGGATAATTCTACTATCCATCGATAATCACACTGACTAAACAGCGATTTCGGGTTAATATGTGCTCTATTTCTTGTCATTTGTTATGCAAATATTGGATAATCTAGAGGTATTAACCAAATTTCATTTGCGTTTTTTATATTTAATCCTCTAGTTTAGAATGAATTTAAGCGATTTTTCTTTAAAAAGCAAAAAAGTATTATATAAAACTATATTTGTATTTTTATCAATAATGACGGTACAAGACTTTTTAAATTGGTTCAGCAATCACCCTAATTTATTATTAGGTTATTTTGCAATTATTTTAGCGTGCACTTTAATCGGCTTACTTTTTGTAAAGCCGTCGAATTTTAAACCACCTATTAATTATTTCTACGGAATTTTAATTTATGCGGTAACAATACCAGGCTTGTTATCTTTGGTTTTACTTCTTTATAGTTTTTTCTTTCTAAAAATTAATTTATTACAACTTGATTTGGTAACATACTTTGTTCCATTATTATTCATGATTGTAGCCTTAGTTATTATAAATAAAACGATCCCTATGTCTCGAATTCCTGGTTTCGGAAAGTTATCAGGACTATTCATAATTATTATAATAACGTTCATAATAACATATGTCCTACAGAGAATGTTTTTTGGTGTATTCTTCGTAGGAAGGTTTCAATATTTACTGTTGTTTTTCTTGGCTTTATTATTTGGGCTTAAAATAGCTTGGGACCGTATAGTAAAATGATTGAAAAAATAATAATTGTAACATTTTGATGCTAGATGATACCTATATTATAAAGGTATATAAGGAAATACTTATCTTAGGTCCTTCTAAAAACACTTATTTTTTTAAATTTGTTTAAATTCACTAACCATGCTAAAAAATTTAAAGTCCTTATTTATAGTAGATGATTCTGAAGAAGAGAATAAAGAGACTTCTGGATCATCTGAAAAAGCTGATGTAAGTTCGGATAAAAAGCCAGCCGCTTCGACACCACCGCCGCTTCCAAATAATCCAATAAGTTCTTCCTCAGAAGGAGTTTTGGACACTAAAATTGTAGAAAAGTTATTACAAGCTATAGAGAAAAATAATCTAGATGGTTTTGATTATTTAGAATATAAAAAATCTTTAAAAGCGTTGGAGAAAATGCCAATGGATGAAGCGACGAAATATCGTTCTGCATTTGCCACAGCATCAACAATGGGAGTTACCTTAGATAAGCTTTTACAAACTACTAATTTTTATATAGGAGTTTTAGATAAAGAAAATGAGCAGTTTATAGGCGCTTTTAAAAATCAATTTGACAGCAAGGTATCAGGTAGAGAAAGAGAGATTGCTCAGTTTGAATCAATAATAAAAGAAAAATCAGAGCAAATTAAAAAGCTAACAGAAGAAATTGCGAAACACCAAAAACAGATCGGTGATTTAAAAGCTAAAGTAGAAGAGAGTAATAGTAAGATTAATAAAACACAAAATGATTTTAAAGTGTCGTATAGTCATCTAAAAGCTCAGTTCGAAGAAGATATTGTTAAAATGCAGAAATACTTAAAATAAATGGACAACAACTCATTGAAACCAAAAACATTTTGGAAAAGACCCGAAGGTAAAACCGGGATGTTATTTATGGGACTTTTAGGAGCTGGTGGATTATACGGATTGTATAAAGTACTTCCCTTTCTAATTAATATTGTAGAAAATACATTATACCTAGGAGTTTTATTAGCTGTATTAGGGGCATTAATATATATTGTATTAGATCCTAAGATGAGAAACCTTATTTTCTATATGTATAAATCTTTTATGCGTTGGTTAACAGGTCTTTTTATACAGATTGATCCGATAGGGATTCTTAAAAGTTATATTGATGATCTTCATAGTAACTTAAAGAAGATGAATAAGCAAATTGCTGTTTTAAAAGGACAGATGAAACGTTTGCAAACTATTATATATGATAATAAGAAGAATATCAATAACAATCTAAAGCTAGCAAGTGCAGCAAAAGAAAGAGATAAGAAAGGGATTATGATTCTTAAATCTAGAAAAGCTGGTAGATTAAAAGAATCTAATATGAAATTAGATGAACTTTATAAGAAGATGGAAATCTTATATAGAGTTTTAGTTAAGATGTACGAGAATTCAGAGATATTATTGGAAGATATAGAGGATCAAGTGATGGTTAAGGAGCAAGAAAGAAAAGCAGTAAGAGCTGGACATTCTGCAATGAAATCTGCAATGAACATTATTGCAGGAAATAATGACAAGAAGGAAATGTTTGATCGCGCATTAGAAGCAATAGCTGATGATGTAAGTATGAAGATAGGAGAGATGGAGCGTTTTATGGAAATGTCTAATAACTTCATGGATTCTATTGATTTACAGAATGGAATATTCGAAGAAGAAGGTTTAGAATTACTTGAGAAATGGGAGAATGAAGGAGTTTCTCTTATTCTTGGAAATCAAAAAGACCTGTTAGTGCATGATCAACATAGTGTAGATCTGGATGCACCTATAGTTAAAACTAAAACCCAAAATAATCAATACTCAGACTTATTTAATTTTGAGGATTAAAAAATAACACTAATCAAAAATCATGGCAAAAGGAAGATTAACACCGTTTTCAAAAATTTTAATTGTAGTGCTCATTATTGGAGGACTATATTTTTTACTAAATAAATTTGTAAGAAATAACCCAGAGGCTAAAGAAAAAATAGAAGAACTAACTTCTTCTTCTGATAAAGGAGAAACAAAAGAAGGATATAAAGATGTTATTAATGTAGGGGTAGTAACTTGGGGAGGATATGCTGGAGGACAGTATTTCAACGAAGGATTTAAAGCCAATACAGCATCGAGATTCTATAAAGATTATGGATTTAAGGTAAACTTCGAAGTTATTGATGACTTTGATGCTTCTAGAGATGCATTTAAAAATGGTTCTATAGATCTAATGTGGGCAACAATTGATGCGTTCCCGACAGAAGTAGAAGGGTTATCGCAATACCAACCACAAGTTGTGTTCCAGGCAGATTGGAGTCGTGGAGGAGATGCTATTGTAGCAGCAAGAGGAATTAATAAGGTCAGTGATCTTAGAGGTAAGAAAATAGCCGTAGCGCCAATGACACCATCACATTCTTTTTTAATTTGGTTATTGGAAGCTAGTGATATGACGACCAAAGATGTTCAGTTGGTAGAAGTACCAAGTGCAATTGATGCTGCTGATTCTTTTAAAAGTAATACTGTTGATGCCGCTGTTGTTTGGAGTCCGGATGATGCGGATTGTGTAGCAAAAGTAGCAGGTTCTAAAGTATTAGAAAGCACTAAGAATGCAACACATATTATTGCTGATGTATTTGTTTCTAAAAAAGAATTTATAGAAACACATAAAGAGCAATTACAAGATTTATATGAAGGTTGGATGATTGGAGCTTCAGAATTAAATAATTCTGATAGCAATAAGAGAAAAGCGGCGAAGATACTTGCAGAAGGATTGTCGCAGCCAGAAGATTTCTGTTATGACGCTATAAATAATGTACGATTAGCTACTCATGGAGATAACAAAGATTTCTTTGGGTTGAATTCAAATTATACAGGTGTTACAGGAGAGGATTTGTATAATAAAATGAAAGTGAAATATAATAATCTTGGATATAGTACTGCTGGTGCAAAAAGTTGGAGATTACTTTCTACTAAGGATTTAGTAAATAAAACATCGCTATCTGGTGCTTCTCATAATGCCGAACAACAAAAGCAGTTTACTGCAGTTGATAAAACATTGGAGAAAAAAGAATCGCTTTCGTCAAAAAAAGTAAGTATTAGTTTTAGAACTGGAGAGTTTCAATTAGATGAAAATTCTAAACAATTAATAGATCTTCAGTTTACGCCAATCGCAAAAGCATTTGCGAACGCACGTATTAGAATTGAAGGAAATACTGATAATGTTGGATCTAGAGGTCCTAATGTTGCACTATCTAAGAAAAGAGCGCAATCAGTTGCAGATTATTTGATCCAGCAACACAGCATGCCAACGAACAGATTTATTATTTTAGGAAATGGTCCAGATAAACCAGTTCCTGGATGCGAAAGAAATCAAAATGCAGATTGTAAGTCTAAGAACAGAAGAACAGATTTTGAACTGGTTGTAGACTAATGGTAGGGATCAAAAAACTGTTTGAACTTAGAGGAAATTTAGAATCAAAGGATAAAGCCATTCTTACTGTGATTGGTGCTTTGATTCTAATTGGATTATGGTTTTTATTGGCCGAAGTTTTATCTACCTCAGTAATTACACAAGATGAGTCTATAGACATTTCTAAGATCGCTCAAAGCGAAAGAAAATACTACGAAAACGATTCACTGTTAGTTGCTAGTTATGATGCTCTAGAGCAAATGAGTCTTGAAGAGTTAACAACATTTGGATTAAAGAAAAACAAGGTATATCCTTTACTACCATCACCAATTAAAGTGATTAAAGCTTTTCCTGATCTAAATAAAAACGATGATGTAATCGGAAATACTTTTTATTCTATTAAATTAAATTTTTTAGGATATCTGGTAGCAATCCTTGTATCTATACCTATTGGTTTTTTATTAGGTTTGATTCCGTTATTTCGAGGGTTATTTAGTCAAATTATAAACTCTTATCGTTTTATTCCGTTGACTGCGGTGACAGGGATTTTTATTATGTGGCTGGGATTAGGAAGCGATATGAAAGTATCTTTTCTAGCATTCGGTATTATAGTATATCTGATACCTGTCGTCATCCAGCGGATTGATGAAGTCCAGAATGTATATCTTAATACTGTTTTTACATTGGGAGCAACATCTTGGCAAACGATCAGAACAGTATATATTCCATATGTATTCTCTAAGATTATTGATGATATTAGAGTGTTAACAGCTATCTCTTGGACATATATCACTATTGTAGAGATGTTGAATAAAGGAGGAGGAATAGGAGAATTAATTTGGACTGCGAAACGACAAAGTAGAATAGATAAAGCTTTTGCTATACTAATTATCATAGTGGTTATAGGGATATTACAAGATCGATTGTTTGTAATGATCGATAGAATATTATTTCCATATAAACACATAAATAAAGGAAACAAACATTAATATGGCATTACAGTTTACAGATACTCCTCAGGCTCCTAATGTTATAGAACTTAGAGGGATTTCTCAATCATACGATGGAGGAAAAACTAAAATTATAGAAAACTTAGATTTATTAGTAGAGGACAAACCAATGCAAGGGCAGTTTTCTGTCATTTTAGGAATGTCCGGATGTGGTAAGTCAACTTTACTGAGATATATTGCGGGATTGCAAGAGCCAACTGCAGGAACGGTGTTAGTCAAAGGAAAACCAGTAAGTAAAGAAAATAGGGTAAGCATGGTGTTTCAGCAATATTCATCCTTGCCTTGGATGACTGTGTTGGATAATGTTGGTTTGGGATTACGTTTTAAAGGTGTTTCTAAGAAGGAACGTGATGAAAAAGCGATGGAAATGATCCAGCTGGTTGGATTGGATGGGCACCAAAAGAAGTATGCACAATATCCTACATTATCTGGGGGACAATTACAGCGTGTAGCCATAGCTCGTAGTTTGATGTCTAATCCAGAAATTTTATTGATGGATGAGCCTTTTGGAGCACTTGATATTAAGACACGTTTACAAATGCAAGATTTACTAATCGGTATTTGGGAAAAGTTTAGCCCTACAATTTTATTTGTTACTCACGATATACAAGAAGCTGTATACTTAGCAGATGATATTTATATAATGAAACATGCGCCGTCTCATTTTGTTAAGCATATAGATGTTGATTTACCGTTTAATAGAAATAGAGAAACGAAGCGATTAGCTCATTTTGACGAATTGGTGCATCAAGTAGAAGATGCAATGATGCAGATTGATGCAGGGAGTTAATTCTTAATTTTAGTATTGCTTTATAGTTTTTAGTGATCTATAAATTATATTATAAAAACGAAAAAAAGGAAGAAATGAGAAATATAATCAGTATTGTGCTAATTCTAGTATCATTTACAATTTTTGGAGTTCGAATCGCTAAAAAGATACAGTTTAAACAGAATGTTTCTGGATATTTAAAGAGAGCAGCAGATGCAAATACTATTGAACTTGCTCATGAAGAACTGACCAAAGTTATTGATTATTTAGAAGCTAATAATATCACTAGTGGATATACTTCTATGATATGGGAAACTCCTGATGAAGATATTAGTTTTTGGTATAGAAATTTAAAAGCCAGTCAAGCTGAACTTCAAAATTTAAAATCTAATAGTGCTTTAGAACGGACTAATGTATTGATAAAACTACGAGAAACATTGGTAGATACTGGTAAAAGTACTAAAGTTACCGTGCCGAGAGGTTTAGCGGTTTATCCTAATAATGGATTGTGGGGGATTTTAATTTTAATAGCATTATTGTCCTTGTTTTTTAGTTTTATATTATTTGCAATAGAATCCGAGAAAAAATCTAAAAAGAAGAAAGAACAACAATTATCATCATCCTAAATTAAATAGTGTAGGAGTATTATGACCAATAGAAAATACCATAAAACCACAGATCATTTTTTTTCAAAATTAACTCAGGAACATAAAGCTTCTTTTTTTAAAGGAAAATCGGTTAATCCGTTAAAGATATTATCTATTTCTTCTGCATTTCCAACGCTAAGAATAAAGGATGAAGATCTGTTAGTGTTATATTCTTTAAAAGATTCAATTGACGAATTAGATTTTATTATTACTACACAACATATCCATCTTGCGGATAACAAGATTCCATTAGTTAAGGATGTGTTTCTAGATGTCAAGTTTAGTGCTTTTCCTAAGGAGCAGATTACGTTACTTAATAATTTGGTAGATGATTTGTTATTAACTAAGAAAGATGAGAAAAAAAATCTTTCTGATTTTACCAATAAGTTTAAAGATTTCGTAAACCAAAAAGAAGATACAACTCAAGATTTTGATATCGATTATGAGTTTCTACAAATTCTAAAAAACGAAGGAGAGAAGATTCAGAATTTGGCAGAAGACTTAAATAATAACAAGCGTTTTTCTAATACGATTAATGCTATCGTTCATAAAACAGATGATGCTATTGAGTTTAAGGCGGAACATGTAATTCTTCAGGACATCATTAGGGTATTCAATATGATATATCCGCTAAGTGATAAAAAAAATACGGTTGCAGATGCTAAGGTGAAATTTTTATTAGCATTTATGTTCGAGAAGCTTCAGGGAAATGATATTATAGCTTCTTTGTCTATAGAACGGATTAACAAATTTGTTCAATCAGAAAAGTTTGATGAAAACATAGAAGTAATTAAAACAGCTAGTCTTTTTGATTTAGGTAATGAATATAAGAATGAATTTTTATTACCATCACTTTTAAAACGATTAGATAGCCAGCATTTTGCTAATTCAGCATCATTTTTATATAGAATAGCTTCTTTGATAACTAAAGCGGATGGGACAATCTCTGAGGAAGAGACAACCTTACTGAAGAAGATCAATAGTAAATTACAACATCCTAAAGAAAAATTAGAAGGAGTAAAGCAAACAGAGATCGATGAAAATGAAACGTTAGATGATGTAATGGATGAATTGAATGAGTTAATTGGTCTAGACAATATCAAAACTTCTGTAAAAGAATTATCTAACTTTTTAAAGGTACAAAAGCTACGAGAAGAAAAGGGTCTTAAGAATGTAAATAACTCATTACATTCGGTTTTTATGGGACCTCCGGGAACTGGTAAAACAACAGTAGCACGTTTGGTGTCTAAAATATATAAACATTTAGGATATTTAGAAAAAGGACATCTTGTAGAAACAGATAGAACAGGAATGGTAGCTGGGTATGTAGGTCAAACTGCATTAAAGGTAGAAGAGGTAGTAAAGACTTCGCTAGATGGAGTGTTGTTTATTGATGAAGCATATTCTCTGGCAAAGGATAATAAAAAGGATTTTGGTAATGAAGCTGTAGAGGTATTGCTAAAAAAGATGGAAGATCATCGAGATCAATTGGTTGTTATTGCTGCGGGATATCCAGATGAGATGGAAGAATTTATAGAGTCGAACCCTGGATTACAATCACGATTTAATAGATACTTTACATTTGATCATTATAAGCCAAAAGAACTCATAGGTATTTTTGAATTGTTTTGTGGCAAGAATGATTTTGTATTGGCAGATGAAGCAAAGGAAAAATTAGAGTTTATTTTTGATAAACTATACGAAAAAAGACATAAAAGTTTTGGTAATGCTAGAGTTGCTAGAAATTTGTTTGAAAAGATTATAGAATACCAAGCGAATCGTATTGTATCAATAACTCCACTTACCGAAGAATTATTAAAGACAATCATAGAGGATGATATTCCACCGATTAATCAAACCGTAGATGATTATTTAAGATTTCAGAAGGACGAAGAAGAAGCTTAATTTTAGTAGGATATGCATATAGAAAAAGTACTATCATACTATCAGGATTGTTATAAGCAAGAATTTAGAGATAATGATATATTAAATTTTTTAGGAACAAAAGTTCACAAGCGATTCTTTCTAAGTAGTATTGATCAGTTATATCGTGAAGATGATTCCGTCTTTATGAAAACAGATTTTGGAGAAGAGTTGTATAAGTATCTCGAGATCCATAGAAAAGAAAAGACATTTGTTGCCTGTAGTTTTTTTATTACCGGAAAGCTAACTTTTTTAGGTAAAAAGAGAACAATATGTGCTCCCTTAATTATTACTCCTGCGTCATTAGAAATTAATAATGAAGCATTATATCATATCAATTATAATTTTGAAGAAAATAGAGCTAATGATGCTTTGCTAAATTTATTAAAATCTAATTTTAATCTTGATGATTCGTTTGTCTTGGAGATGAAATCATTGATTAATGATCAGGATCCGGAAAAACAGGATATTCGCAAAGTTGCCAGAAAGCTAGGAGAGCATATAAAAATTGATACAATTGCCCTAGAAGATTTGCCTGAGCTTGTTTCGGGAGAGAAATTAAGAAGTCATTTAAAATCACCTTCATTAAAGTTACTTCCCGCAATTGCTTTGGGTATTGTCGAGAAATCAAAATCCAGCAGAGATGTTTTACATGAAATCGATGAGATAAAGGAAAGACATTTATTTAATGATACACTTAGAAGTTTCTTTTCCAGAAGAAAAGTAGAAGTTGATAAAGAAACCAATTCGAAAGAAGCTGTATATGTACCTTCTAATCTTAGTGAGTCACAATTAGATATTATTCAGGCCGTAAAATCAAATGATGTTACTGTAGTAATTGGTCCTCCAGGAACTGGTAAATCGTACACCATTGCTTCATTAGCTCTAGATCAAGTATATCATAATAAAAGTGTATTGATCTGTTCTAAATCCGATCAAGCAATAGATGTACTCCAAGATAAAATAATACAAGATTTAGGAGTAAAAGGTCTTTCTATTAGAGCAGGTTCTGGTAGAAGTCACCGTGCTACCTTAAGAAAGAAAATAGAATCAATTACTAGGTTTAGAAAATCTGGAGGAGATTTTTTTATTCCTAAAAAGCAAGCTGAAATTGATTATGCTAAAAATAAAATAAAGGAGATAAGCGAAGAAATACAAGAAAGAGAGGGTAGAGAAATTAAAAATGCTGAGCTGTTTTTGGATCACAAGCCTTCTTTTTTTAAAAGATTGAAGCGAAAATATGTTTCTAAAAAAGTATTAGAAGAATATCCTTTTTGGCAGCTAATAGAATTGTTGGATCATTATATTCACCAGAGAAATAAGCTGATTAAAGAAATCATTTCTTTAAAATACCAGGATAAGATTTCTAATTTATTACAAAAAGATCGAACTTTTTCTCAACTATTGAAGCTTGTAAAAACTAAGGATATTGTAGAAAGAGATCGCTTATTTCAGGATATTAATTTTATATCAGTATTACAATGCTTACCTATTTGGATTACAAAGTCAACAGATGTTAGTGATGTGTTTCCTTTAGAAAATGATATTTTTGATGTAGCCATTATAGATGAAGCTTCTCAATGTGATATTACGACAATGATTCCTGTATTGGCCAGAGCTAAAAAAGTGGTAGTCGTTGGTGATCCAAAACAACTAAGACATGTTTCTTTTTTATCTAGACAGGTAATGGAAAATACTGCCAATAATTACGGTCTAATAAAGGGAGAGGATGTAATGAATTACAGGGAAACGAGTTTCTTAGATTATGCCATGGAACGACTTCCTTCTAACAATAATATTCATTTTCTTGATGAGCATTATCGAAGTGTTCCTAGTATTATACGTTATAGTAATCAGAAGTTCTATTTTGATAAACTAAAGGTAATGTCGGACTTACAAATACATCATAAATCTTCTGCCGTACATTGGGTGTTTTGTGAAGGAGAAAAACTAAAGGATGGTACTAACCTTAAAGAAGCAGAAAAGATATTAGAAGATGTACAAGAAGTAATTGATAATGAAATTAATGTTGCTGCAGGTGTAGCAACGACAATAGGTATTCTTTCTCCTTTTAGAGATCAGGTAAACCACTTAAAGGATAAGATAGAAGAATATGATCTTGCTGCAATAAAAAAGCATAAAATTGCTGTAGGAACTCCTTTCGAGTTTCAAGGAGAGGAACGGGATCAGATGTATATTACATTTACTATTGATAACAATATTAGTAGTTCAGTTTTTCAATATTTGGATAGGGAAGATGTATTTAATGTAAGTATAACTCGTGCTAAACAAAAACAGTTTTTGTATTATTCTTTTGATGCTAAGAATTTTAAGAATAAACATTTACTCATTGATTATTTATCAGAAACGAGAATACATCACCAGCATAATAAGACAGAAGAATATATTGATAATTTTGCCACAGAAGTGCACGAAGAATTAATTCAATTAGGGATTGATGAACAAGATATTATGGTAAATTATTCATTGGCAGGATATATAATGGATATTTTAGTAACTTTTAATCAAAAAACCATCTGTATTGATTTAGTTGGATATCCTGGTACATTGGAAAAAACATTTTCTATAGAACAGTATAAAACACTATTTAGGACGAAAATTCCAATTATTACAATACCTTATGCGTATTGGTTGCATAATAAAAACGAATGTCTTAATCATATTGCAAAGAAAGTTAGGATTAAAAAATGATCATAAAAAGGTATTTATTTAATTTCGAAAAGCCGGAAGAATTTAAGAGTATTTAAGATTGAAAAATTAAAAAGTGAAGATAATTAAATCATTATTTATCGGTGTCTTAATGATATTTATTACTACTGGATGCAATATAACTTCATTTAAAAAAGTAAATAAAATGACTTATTTTGAAAAGGCTCAAGTAATTAAGCAAAAGATTGAAAGAGGTGATTTGTTAATTGGATTGCTGCAGACTGAAGATATAGATTTAATGCTGAACTTATATGCTAAATCTGGAGAGTCAGGAAACCCAGCAGGATGGTATGAACTAGGAATGAGTTATTATTTAGGAGTAGGTGTAGAACAAAATGCTAAAAAAGCTTTATCTTATTTTAGATTGGCGGGAGAATCAGGATATGGGATTGATGCTTGGATTAAATATTTGAGAGTCGCATATTTTGCTAATGTTGAATCAATTCCTGCTGAAAAAATCATAAATCTGGTTGAGAAATTAAAGGAAGAAGATCCTAGTGGAGAAGTATATTTGTTAAAAGGATATATGTTGTATAGAGGATATGCATATACAGAAAATTTAAAATCTTCTTTAAATGCCCATTATGAATCTGCTAAAAAAGGTAATGCAAATGCTATGTTCGAGTTATGTGTTTATTTTGCTCAGGGAATCGGAGTAAAAGAAGATATAAAAAAATCGTTAGATTGGTGTGTCAAGGCTGCAGAAAAGGAAAATATAAGAGCAATTTATAACCTAGCCACCTATTATGCGGCGGGATATGAACATATTTCAAAGAATACAGATAAAGCAATTGAATATTACACGAAAGCAGCAAATCTGGGACATGGTAAAGCAGCAGCACAATTATCAGCAATGTACACTATTGGTGATGAAGTAGATAAAAATGAAGAATTGGCTAAGAAGTTTTATGAATTAGCTTTTGAACTTGATTTTCAGGTAGACATTTTTTTCGAAGATTTAGGTTTGGATGAAATAAAAATCGAAGATTAAGCAAAGAACGAAATGATCACAGAAAAAAACATATCTAAATCTTTAGGACGATCTATTAAATCACCTATTCGAGTTGGCAGTGTTGCTGATTTAAGAATAGATGTAAGTTCTTTTTTGCATTTTTTCAGACCATTTTTTTCTCAATTACAAGATGATGTATATTTGGTAAGAGGTAAACAAATTGCATTTTTAAAAACTACTTTTTCTTCAGATTCCGAAGCCATAGAAAAACTTCATAAACCTTACTTTGAAGGTACAAAGTCAATAGATGTTTTAGCATATTGGATACAGCAACTCGACGAGGATCAAAAACAAGAATTCGATCGGTTATCTACTATCACAAGACAGCGTAATATAGCTACTTTTTTAATTGAAATTTGGGATGATCAGTATTTTGTAGAAAGAATAGTGGAACAAGGTTTTGAACAAGATGTTGATGATTTTAGAGTATGGAAACGTGTTTTTAAACAGGCGGATAGGGATACGGTAGAAAACAAATTCTTTTTTGAATTACTAAAAAAAATGGCAGGTTTGGTGAAAAGGATACATCCAGAAACTAGGAAGATCCAAATTACCAGTCACTTTATGCGAACGATTTCTGAGGAAAAAATAAAAGGGGAAAACTCCCCGGAAGGTGTGCACGAGGATGGCGCGCAATATATCATGTCTGCTTTAGTAGTTAATAGACAAAATATAGTAGGAGCTGAGAGTCAGATTTATGAAAAAACAACTACAAAAGACAATGAGCTTATTTATAATAAGGTATTAGAACCTGGAGAATTTATTTTTCAAGCTGATACAGGTGAGGAGTTTACTTTTGGAAACGACCTCTGGCATTATGTAACGCCAATTGAACCAGAAGATATTTCAAAACCTGGCATACGCGATATCATTGGATTTGATATGGATATTTTAGAGTAACGATTCTCCAGTTGTCTCTTCTAGTATTTTTGATTCTTTTTCTATTTGTTTTTTGATAAGTTTAAAACTAGTCTTTTGATATAATTTACGTAATTCATTTTTTCCTTCTACATCGAATTTATTGGCAAGTGTCTGAATACATATAATACCTAATGATCGAGATGTAGTACCATAATTAGTGCCTAATGTTACGCCAAAACAGCGTTCTAAAATGGTTGTAATAAATTTGACACATTTTTGGTGTTTTCTAATACCAGCAAGAGATACTAAACCCTTTATTATGTCAATATTCTCTATATACACTTGTTCATAAGTGCCATATATATCATCCTTAGAATTGTAGACTTTATTTCTTAATGTAACGCTTCTTAGTTTTAGATAAGAAGATTTACGAATGATATTATATAGAAAAACATCAAATTTATTTTCGTCTGTATTATCAATACATGTATTGATTTGTTGTAGTGTATTTTGGTCGATTGTATCGCAAAGAATTTTTAGAATTTTAGAAAAATTATGTTGATATTTTTCATTCATGCCAGAAAGTAGTTTGTTTACATGTGTTCCGAATGAATCTGGTAATAATTGAAAAACATATGCCGAAGGAACTAAGCTTATTTTACTATTTTCTAGAATTATCCTATGAATAGTACTTTTAGCTTCCATATACTCTTTGATAGGTAAGTATTGTATGGATTTAGAACGTAAAAAAGAATGTAAGCAAGTATTAAGTTCTGGACTTATTTTATGATCTGAAGAATATTTTTGTAGTTGGCGTAATAAAGGACGTAACGGATAATAGTAGGGATAAGTATTTTTCCATAGTTGAAAGAAATGCGTAAAATCTGTATTGTTCAATCTCATTTTGGAATTAAGAACAAGTTGACCAAGAGCGCGTTTAAAATTTTCGGGAATCTCTGATTTAGTTTCTATAAATCTTATGCGTTTTGATCGATCTTTTTGGGATATCTCTGGTGTGATAAAATAGAAAAACTGCTTTTTAATTTCTGGGTGTGACGTGATTAATTTTTTATAATGTTCTAATGAATTAAAACCTATTTTATAAAGATCATTATCCTCATAATTAGAGGTCATTTTAGCTTCTTCATAGATGTCAAACAATAATTCTTCAATTTGAGATATATCTGTGTTAATACTATCCAAATCTATAATTTCTACAATTCTTTTTTCGTCAGTTAGTGTGTCAGAGTTAATGTGTACTAGTTCTTCTTCTGTTATTTTTAAAGATTTTTTTAATCCAAAGAATGATAGTATTTTCTTGATTTTATTAGACATTAGTTGTAGCAAAACTGTTTTATATTAGACCTACTCCATTATGTTCTTCTAACATTTTTGAGTATTCTAATATTTCTTTCTTAATACCTTTATATGTAGTTTCTTGATATAGTCTTTTTAGTTCATCCTTCCCTTTTTGATCATATTGAAAAGCTAAGGTGTATATGCATAGTTTTCCCAAAGATTGAGAGGTTTCTCCTAACCTGAGAGCATTGGCATTGGAAAAAGAACGGGTTGTAATTTTCAGAAGGTGGGGGATTGCATTTTTTTTATTATTAAAAGTTGCGATTGATAAAATCATACTTTTTAAAATACTTATATTTTCTTTTTTTATGTATTGACAATTATATCGAATTTCTCTTCCGGTATTGTATGTTACTTTTTCAACTCTAAGATTGCTCATTTTAGGCTTGAAAATTGAGGCTTTTTTTATAAAGTTTATCACTTGTTTCTTATAGGTATCTTTTCCAATAATATCAATATATTTTTCAACTAAAACAAGTAACTTAAATGGGTTATAAAATTCTTTATTAGTCTCGAAAATTTTGAATATTATGCAATAAGCATCTTGTTCTTTTTGATTACTATTTTTTAGAAATTTATTTATGTAATCAGCAAAAGGATCTGAGACTAACAAAAATAAAGGGTGGTTTTCGTCTTTATCAGTGGTATATGTATGTAATATTTTCTGTATTGTATTTCTAGCAGTTTTGTAATAAGAATAGAAGTGATTGTTAAACCTTGGACTTTTTAGAAATATTTTTAGATAATTATAAAACTCTTCACTGATATCATCCTTTTTAGATTTTGCTCGTAACCTAGAGGTTATAGAACCTATTGTAACATAAGTAGGATATTCTACCCAAAGGTTCATAAAATATTTAAAATCATTTTCCTTAAAATGCAAGTTAGATCTTAATAAGAGGTTTAATATTTCATTTAGATATTGACTTTTTAATTTATGGACAGAGGCTTCAGGAGTTGTTTCTAACTTAATAATTTCATTAGATATCCAATAAAGAAAATCCCTTTTAAAAGAAACCTGTTGTTCCGATAAAAATTTATAAGATTTTAAGCTTGTAAATTTTGGTGCCCAATAGTTATATCTATTGATTTTAAATTTTTCTGTAGCTTCTTTAAAAATAGTATCTGATAAAGCAGAAAAGCTATCTTTAAAGAAAGGAGTAGTATCTACATTTATAGTATTTTCTTCTTGCTTACTTTTTTTATTACTAGAGTTATTAGTTATATCTTCTAATTCTTTTTTAGTAATCTCAAACTTAGATTCCTTAATCCCAAAAAGAAAAGAAAGAATTTTACCCATAATTATTATTTAAACTATTCAATAAAGTTTGGATAAATTTTATGATAATACACAACTAATATCATCCAAAGAAGAACCATAATCAAAACTAAAATCTATATGGACCAAATCTCCTGCTTTTACTTCTTGAGTATTGGTGGTTTTTAATACCGTTGGAGGCATTAAACTATCAGTTCCTGTAAAATTAGAACCTTCCGTTACTTCTACATATGATTCTAAGTACAACGCATTTATAGTTCCGGAGAATAAAACTGGAACAGAAAAACTAAGTTTTACACCTTGTTTTTTTTCTTTTAATAATTCAATTTCGTTAACCAAAAACTGCTGAGTTAAAAACATAGGTTGATGTCTAGTAAAGTTAACCGGGTAATGATGCACATCCGAGTCGATCTCAGCTTCGCATAACCTTGCAAAATTTACAATTCGATTCGGAAACAATTTCCCTCCAGGTTTTAAGAAATCTCTCATATGCTGAAAAATCTGTACCTGAAATTCATTAGCACAGTAAATACTCATTAACTCACCAACAACAAAATCTACTTTTTCAGGTAAATCTACAGTTAGCGCATCAGCATAGATTACTTCTACTTTATCCGCCCAAGGATATTTGGCAATTTCTTTATTGATAAAAGGAATCAGATCAGGATTGTTTTCAATTAGATATGCTTTTTTTACAAAAGGCATGTATAGTTTAGTAAGTGGTAATGTTCCTACACCTATCTCGCAAACTATAGCGTCTTTAAAATTATTATTAAGCTGAAAAGCTTTATGAAAAGCATCTACTCGCTGTTTGTCAGTTTCCATAATCTTATAATAGATTTCTGGAAAACCAAAATGAGATTCATCAAAAGTTTGCGCTTTTAGTAAGCTATATTTTAATGCATCGTAATTATCAATTACCTCCTCAAATAATTTGTCTTTCATTCCTTTAATGATTGTTTTTAGTAAATATAGTAATTAGTGATCTAAAGATATGAATAGCTGGAAAACATAAAAATGAAAAAACTTTAAAAAAACTAAAAAATAGGGGTAGGGTGTTCTTCTATAGATTCGTTCTATTAATATGATCGAATTACTTAACGTAAAATTCATAATTCCGAATGCAAATAGAATACATTTATTGGGAATGAATATTTGTTTATAAACTGATCACCAATTAATAAATTTTGATTTAGATGAAAAGGGGACGTTTTTTCTAAAAAAATATATTGGTGATCAGTATTCGGATATTATATAGTTGATAGTAAAATAATGTTACTAACCGAATAAGAAAAATCATGCAAAGCTCATTGTACAATTTGTGTTAGGCTATTTTATTTGGGAAATAGTCTTCAATGAGCTGGAGCATGATATAAAAATGACGATTGCGTGAAATGTTCAGTGTTGTTTTTTAAAAAATGATAAAAATAAATTTTCTATTCACAGCCAAGATCTATTCTTGACACCACATCATTATTAGGAGAACAATTTCCGGAGTTTATTGTATCTGGTACATATCTCATTAGGTTTGGATCTCTAAGTCCATTCTCTATAAATAAAACCAAGTTATTTATTTGATTTTCTGTTAAACTCTGAACATTTGTAAATAATCTGTGTAACCTCTCTTCAGGTACTTCAATGTTTTCTGGAACTCCCTTAAGCTTATACTCTACAATATCCCTAACGGAAGTAAAAGTTCCTCCATGGCCAAAAACGCCATTGTCTATGAGGTTGTATAGCGTAGGAGTTTTGAACTTATAATAATCTCTTGGTTTATTTGTAAACCCTCCTCTTCCTCTTTTTACATTAGGAAAATTAGTGTCATCCTGTACCAAAGCACTATCAGTATCATCAAAATCTCCCATGCCAAGTGCATAAAAGTTTTTGTCATTTAGCGCTGGTCCGTTATGACATTTAAAACATTTTGCTTTTCCAAAGAACATTTTTGCACCTCTTTTTTCTTTATTTGTTAACGCGTTGTAATCTCCTTTAAGCCATTTTTGCCAAGGAGATTGATTAGGAAGTACGGTTCTTTCATATGCTGCAATAGCTAATCCAGCTGTTTCTCTTGTATAGCGTTCTTCTTTTAGGATTTCCGGAAATGCTTTGTTAAACATCTTTTTGTAATTGAAGTCTTTGGCAAATTTTTTATTCACTAACAATCTATGAACATCCTGTCCTTTTAAAGCTTGTACTTCTACACCTTGAAACCCCAAAGCATTCTCTGGTATACCGGTCCAATTAGCTTCGGTTCCTTCATTTGTTCCTGTCCCGCCAAACTGCCCATTCCAGAGCATTACATCTTGATAGGCTACATTTAGTATGGTAGGAGAACGTATGGGTTGTATATCGATATCATTGGTGGGAATAATCGAATTAAAGCTTCGATTTTCGCCCTTTGATCCAAATCCTACTCCTCCTTCTCCAATACCTTGTCTAACGCCCGCACTAAAACCTGCAGCAGCATGATGGCATGAAGCACAGGAATACGTGAATAAATTCGATGCTGTTTTTGGATTTCCACCTGTGGCAGTTTCATGAAATAGAAGTTTTCCTAAAGCGACCTTTTCCGAAGTAATAGGGTTTAAAGGGTCTTGTGGGATGTTTTCGTAATTGTCACTATCAGGGAGGATAAAAAAAGAAACTCCTTCGCCATCTGTTACACTATCTAGTTTAGTTAAAAGTTTTATATCTAGTTCAGAAGGACTGGTTGTTGTTTTAATGATAGATTCATTTATTGGGAAGTATTCATCTTTTTCACAAGAAAAGAAAATGAGGACAATTATAAAAAAAACTATTTTTTTCATTTGCAATGAGTTCAAATTATATTGTTAGTGATAAACGGATAATTATTAAGGATAATCATGATAAGCTCATTGATGTATGTTTTAAGCAATCTATTCGGGGAAATAGTTATCAATGAGCTGTAGCATGATGTAAAATAATATTATGTTTTGGTATTTAATTTTTTCAAGAAAATTTTCTAATCGCATCCAAGATCTACTCTTGAAGCTATATCATTATTAGGGAAACAATTTCCAGAATTTATAGATTGAGGTACATATCTCGTAAGATTGGGATCTCTTAAGCTATTTTCAATGAATGATACGAGATTATCTATTTCAGTTTTATTTAGTTTGATATCACCAAATTGTGTTGCAAGATTCTCTGATGGAACTTCATTGCTTTGAGGGACACCATCAATTTTATACTCAACAACTTCCTTTATAGAGGTAAAAGTTCCTCCATGTCCGTAAATACCATTATCCGTTAGATTATATAAAGTAGGGGTTTTAAATTTATAGTTATCCGCAGCAACTTTTGTAAAACCACCTCTTCCTTTTTTAACATCTTCGAAATTTACATTTGCGAGAACAAACGCATCACTTGTATTATCAAAATCTCCCATACCAAAGGCATAGAAATTTTTATCATTTAGTGCTGGTCCAGTATGACATTGATAACATTTTCCATCACCAAAGAATGCCTTTGCACCTTTTTTCTCATCATTAGATAAAGCACTGTAGTTTCCTTTAAGCCACTCTTGCCAAGGAGATTGATTCGGTAATACGGTTCTTTCGTATGCGGCGATAGCCAGTGCTGCATTTGTAGTAGTATATCTTTCATTTACTGGAGAACCAGGGAAGGCATCATCAAACATTTGTTGATATCCAAAATTAGAAACAAAATTATCGTCTACTAATAATCGATGTACTCCTTGTCCTTTTATGGCTTGAACCTCAACACCTTCAAAACCAATAAAATTTTCAGGAATATTTGTCCAATTTGCTTCGGTACCAAGATTTGTTCCAGAACCTCCGAATTGCCCATTCCATAACATGATATCTTGATATGCAACATTTAATACAGTTGGTGACTTAATAGGTTGAATATCGGAATCACTTACTGCAATATTAGGATCAAAAGTTCTTCCTTCTCCACTAATTCCAAAACCTATTCCTGCTTCTCCAATCCCTTGTCTAATACCAGCAGTAAAACCTGCGGCAGCATGATGACAAGATGCGCATGAATATGTAAATAAATTAGAAGCAGTTGTAGGATTTCCTCCAGTGGCGGTTTCATGAAATAGAAGCTTTCCTAAAGCTACTTTTTCAGGAGTTATTGGGTTTAATGGGTCTTGAGGAATATTATTAAATTGATTACTATCAGGAAGTATAAAATAAGCTGCTCCAATCCCCCCAGAAATGATTTCTAATTGATCTAAGACTTGTTTGTCTAATCCAGTTGGCCCTAAAGGTGCTTTAGAAAATGATGTTTGATCTACTTCTTTGTCTAGTAATATATAATCATCCTTTTCACAGGAAAATAGTCCCAAAATAAGGATAAGTAAGTATATCTTTTTCATGAAAATAAGTTTAAATTAAAATGTTATATTTTTTCGTTTTATATCTTGAATAATCATTTTGAGAAATAATTTTCTAGTTGCAATAAAAATTTATTCTTGATATAAGAGCTTTAGTCAAGAAAGAGTATTTATTTTTTTATGGAGTAGAGATATCAATTGATACATTGATATCTCTTAAGCTATTTCCTTTAAATGGTACAAGATTGATTATTTCAGTTTTAGTTGGTTCTATATAATTAAAACGTTCTTCAAGATTTTCTGCTAGCATTTCAGTATTTTGAGATACATTATCAGTTTTGTACTCAATTATTTCTTTTTCTAGTAATATAAAATCATCTTTTTCACAAGAAATCAAGGTCATAAGGGCAATAAGTAGGGGTATTTTTTTCACGGGGTAAATTTTTATTAATAGGTTATTTTAAGATAAATTAATTGTATATGGGTTTACTCTGCTTTGTATACTAATCCTAGAGAGAAACCTGAAGCTCGATCGTAGTTTTTTCCACTCATATTAGTTGTGTATCCAGAAGATATCCCTATACTTTGTTTATATATTGGGACATAGAGGTTAAGATAAAAATTAGTGTAATCTACTTCTGTTTCTGGTAATGCAGCAGCTCCACCAGCAGCAGCAAACTCGGGCGTTCCTATATCTAATCCATCTAATGAATTCTGAGTTCCAACTTTTGCATGTGCATAAAACCATTTGTTATAGTATCCAAGTTTAGCACTAAAAAGAGTAGCGTTTGGAATTTCAAAATCTGAATTATTTCTTAAACTATATGCAGCCTGTAATTCGACAAAAAGATTGGAAGGGGTACTAAGTTGAATAAAACCACAACCATCTACAGCAGTCGCACCATTGCCTAAAGAAAGTATCCCAGCCTCTTCATACCCTCCTACAGGAACAGAAACGCCAGCAGCGCCTCCAATTGCTACTTTTGCAGCATCCAGATTTTTTTCTAGAACTTTTGCTTTTAAGAAAAGACTTAAATCTTGTATTCCATTTACCTCATCGGTTTGGGACACAGGATCTAAAACTCCTGTTTCATTTTGAGTAGAAATATAAGGTAGCGTTACCGTAGTAGATAACCAATTAAGTATGCCATATTCACCATATACACTTATAACAGTTGATGAGATTTCTCCCATATTCATCGGGTTTGAGTTGGTTTGATCACTACCACGAAAAAAATTGTCATAACTTTTATAGGAATAAGAGGAAGCTAAAGTAAAATCGTTTTTTTGTGGAAAAAATCCATTTATAATAGTTTGTGCAGATACCGATGAAAAAAACATTAAACAACATATTACTGTTGTCATTTTAAGGTTGGTAATGTTAATCATAATTAGGTGTATTTAGGTTTTAAAAGTGATTACATATTTGGTATAAAGTGATAGTATCTAAAACTCTTATCTTGTTCTAAAGATGAGTAAGTTGGATACTACCTAAAGTACTATATGAATATTGTTTTTGGCTAAAAAGGATAAAAATTTGATAAATTAAAGAGGCTAATTGTTGCTTGTTATTGGAGTCTTTTTGTCATTTTTATTAAGGCTCCAATCATAGGTAACATACTTTTTAGTTATTTGCTTATCAATAGTAATGGTTGAATATTCATTTATAAAATCAATTACATCCATATGATTACTGGCAAAATCATCTTCGTACCATTCGAATAATTGAGAGATTCTAACTGTTTTAGAATTAATTTGATTTCTCTGTGGATCATTGATAAATTCTCGGGTTCTTTCCTCTAAGGCATAATCTATATTACTACTAGTGTATGCTCTATTCCATAACCTTGGCGAAGACATAGATCCACAATTAAGTAAAAAATGAATTCTAGGATCTCCAAATTTTCTTAAGATACTATGTTCAATGTCATCTAAACTATATCGAACATCTTTTGATTTAAATGCTTTACGTTTCCATGGATTTTCTATTTGATTTATGGATGCTATAGGATATTCATCAATAATCATTTTCATAACAGTAGCATTGTAGACATTGAGCCAGTAGGCTAATTTTTCTTCTTTACTCCAATGATCTTCTGGAGAAATGTTTTGTAGATATCTAAAGTATTTATAAAATACTAATACGTCATTTGTAACACCATCATAGTCAACCAAACCTTCGTCGGTAACGTTAAGAACCAGAATCTGATCCCATGCATTATGATCTACAATTTCTTGTGAATTAATGTTGAAAAATGACAATAAAATTAAAAAAAATAAAGGGGTTTTAAGAGCTTTCATCTTGAAGTTATTTTAGGGGTTTTTTTGTTAGTAGTTAGATAAGTTACCTAAAAATTGGGCTAAAAACAGGTTTTTAATGTAAAAATTCGACGAAATACACGTAATTTCTTACAATTTATTGTAAGGTTGTAACTACATTACTGTAAAACCATTAACATAACTTTATAAAAATTTAACAATTTGTATTTTTTTGAATTTTCCCCGGACATAATTTAGCCCTAATTTTGACTTATACACCAGTCCAAAATTTTAGCTATGTTTCTGGCATCATCAATTCCTCTATGATGGGTTCCTTCTAAAGAGATATTTAAGATCTCTAATGCTCCATTCATTCCAACTTTTTTTCGAAGGCCTCTAGTTTTAGTAAAAAGCTCTTTTACATTGATATGATTTTGAGATAATGGATATTCTATTTCTCTAAAACTACATTGTTTTTTCATCATATTTAAATCATATTGACCATAACTTGCCCAAGTATGTTGGTGTCCCTGATATTTATTTCTTACAATTTCACAAGCCTCAATAAATGATATACCTTCTTTATTTAATAGGTCCTGCGTAATCGTAGTTAATTCTGTGCAGAAAGGACTTACTTCGGATCGTTCTGGTTTGATGAGTATTCCATCATTTTTAGAAATCTCTCCAGTTTCTGTATTCAATAAACAGATACCTATCTCTATGATCTCATGTATTTGTCCTTTTGGTATTGGACCATTCCAGCATGTCGCTTCCAGGTCAATGATTATGATTGTATTTATTGTTTTCATTTTAGTCTTTATAATTATGGACCTCACAGTCTGCTGTTACAGATGGTAAGGTCCGGTTGTTTTTAATTTTTCGGAATTGTTACTAATTCTTCTCTATCTAAAGGGTCAATGTTTTGATCCAATAATTTGATTACTGATTGTACTGCCCAGCATTTGTCACTAGAATGAATATTAGAATATAACCCAAGTAGATAAGAAGGTTCCACAATACTCCATCCTTTTGCCATACGATTAGGAATATTAGATTTTACAAAAAAGTCAATTGTGACTCTCACGGATTTTTCATCTTCTGTAAGTATAGTTTTTTCGTATCTTCTAAAATTCTCATCACTTGGTAATTGATCATATCGCGTCCATACCTTTTGGAAATTATTTTCCAGTAATATGTTCATTACCTCGGCAACATTTTTTGGATCAACAAAAAGATCAATATCCTTATGATCGTGTGCATGTTTATATTCTGTGTGGTTTAATGGCGATAGAAAATGCCAGGCCCAACCTCCAGATAATATCACTACATCTTTGAGAGATACTAATATTTCTAATGCATATTGGATTCTATAGCTAGGCCATAGTTCTCCATATCTTTTTTTGTTATGTGGAGCTCCCATATTTCTTTTTTATTTTTTGTCATCACGCTGTAGCCCAGGATCCATTGTTATTTGATAAGGTAATTCCTTATTTGGATTCCAACCTACTCGCGAATGACAGATGATTATTATTTCTTTTTCTTCTTCGCTTTTTTAGAAGATGTATTGGTCTTTTTACCTTTTTTTTTCTTCTTTTTAGGCATTTTGTCTTTTATCCTTTTTTCTTCACCTTCGATATCACTCATGAAATAATTGTTATAGGTATATTCTTTGGCAATTTCAAGAGAGACAAGTGCTTCTTTGTACATTTCTTGCTGTTCAAAAAGAATTCCTTTTTTAAGGTATAGAAGTGCCTTGTCTGTACCTTTTAAGGTTACCGCAAAATCAATAAGTTTTTCTGCTTCATTATAATCTTCGTTCCATAGCAAGACATTGATATATTTAGGATATACATCTAATGCATACATATCTTCTGCCAGTGCTTGTTGGTAATACTCTTTTGCGGTTTCATAATTTTTAAGGTTTTCAGCATAAATCTGCCCCATTAAACAAAGCGCCATTGGATTTTTTTCATCATATGACAACGCATAGTTCAATGATTCTACAGCTTCTTCTAAGTTATATGGATATGCATCCAATGCCTGAAATAGATATTTGTCTAGTAAATTCCCCATGATCTTAATTTTTTAGTTCGTTGCGCAAATCTTTTTTTAATTGTTGTCGATTCGACGCATACGATTGTTTCTTATGTTTTTTCTTAAAATCAGTACCCTTAAATATTCTGATTGGGTTACCCCGCTGTATATTCAAGTGATTTTCCCATTGGTCGCTTAGCGACTGTTGTAATTTGGAAAGCTGACTTTGATGTACTTTTTCTTTTAATCGTTCTATAGCGGTTTTTTTATTTTGATGTTGCGATCTGCTATCCATGACTACTACTTGATCTCCTGTAGGATGATAGGTAGCACGTACTGCAGAATTTACTTTGTTTACATTTTGGCCGCCAGGACCTGAACTGCGCATTGCCTGAAAAGAAATGTCTTTTTCTTTAATAGCTATGGTTTGTTCCTGTTTTACTTCATACATCCCGATAAACCAATTTTTCCTTTTATGATGCTTCCGGAATTTAGAGGTCCCAATCCATTGAATGGTTCCTATCCACGACGCTATAAAAAGGTCTAGTTCTTTTCCTTTTACTTGTATTGTTGCAGATTGTAAGGTTCCATTTTCAAAACCTTTTTCTCTTTGTAGTATGCTGTATGTATATCCGCTATTTTTAATGTCTTCAAGAAATAGTTTTAATACTTGCGCTACTACCCAGCAACATTCTGCGGGTCCTCGTCCAGCGGTTATTTGAATTATTTTAGTTTTCATTTTTATATTCTTTTTTAAGCATTGAGGAGTTTTTGATTCATTAAACTCCTCAATATCTTACTTATCCATTCGCACGATTTTTGGTGTAAATGTTCCAACTACCTCAACCAACTCTTGTTGATTCGCCATTACTTTAGTAATATCCTTGTACGCCATAGGTGCTTCATCAATTCCTCCACCAATTAATGTAACATCATTTGCTTTCAATTCTTTTTTGATATCACTCTTGGTAAATCTCTCTTTACACTTTCTTCTAGAATGTAATCTTCCAGCACCGTGTGATGCAGATTGCAAACTTTCTGGGTTCCCTAATCCTCTCACTATAAATCCTGGAGCTGTCATAGATCCCGGAATAATTCCTAGCTCACCTTTTGCAGCAGGAGTAGCTCCTTTTCTATGCACGATGCACTCCTCGCCATTTACTTCTTGTTTCCAAGCAAAATTGTGATGATTTTCAATTTTTGCAACAGGTCGTGATCCTAATAATTTTCCGATTCTGGCATGAATATCATCGTGACATGCTTGCGCATAATCTCCAGCAAGATTCATTGCTAACCAATATTCCTGACCATCATGCGTATTTAGATCTAGCCAAGCTAATTGTTGTACGTGTTTTGGCAATGGACATTGTTTGGTTGCTAAATAAGTATAGTGTTTTGCAATATTGGCTCCCAATCCTCTGGAACCACTATGTGATAGCACACCTATATATGTACCTACATCTAATCCCCATTCATTTTCTGTATCTGTAATAGCTACAGTTCCAAATTCTACAAAATGATTACCACCACCAGATGTTCCCAATTGTTTATATGCTTTGTCCTTCAATCTTTTTACTAGAGGTATGTTCTTAAACTCTTCTCTTTCAAAGATCTCATGATCATGCTTTATTTTATGGGTTTCATACATCCCGAATTTGGTATGCTCAGACAATATGTTTTCCAATTGATGCTTTTTCCCTTTTAAATAGGAGATAGCAATCGGATAAATTGTTAGACACATTCTACATCCGATATCTACCCCAACACCGTATGGAATCACGGCATTTTTTGTGGCAAGCACTCCGCCAATAGGCAAACCATATCCACTATGTGCATCTGGCATTAAAGCTCCCGCAACTGCTACTGGTAACTTGAGTGCATCATACAATTGGTATTTTGCTTGCTCATCGATTTCATTTTCGCCATAAATCTGAAATGGTGATCTGGTAGTTTTTAAAGCCTGCTTTTTTACTTCCACTGGCTTTAGTAAACTCTCAGCAATCTTGCCCCATACGCCATCACCTTGATAGGCTTCTGGATTTGATAATACCTTTTTAGCTTCTATTAATATGTGTTCTTTTTTTACTCTTTTTTGATATCGATTAATCTGACCCAACGTCACATTAATACTATTGTTTTTTGGAAAGCCTAATTTGATTAAGTCTTTTCCGCTTAATTTCTTTCCCATGATATTTCTTCTTTTATAATTTCTTGGATCTTATGTTTTTTAAGACCCCTTAATTTGCTATTCGTTTTGAGCTTTTCTTTTCTTCCTTTTGAAATCTGCCAATAATCTTTCCAGTTGTATTGTTTTTGTACCTCCTCGAAGTATCCATTTTTTAACAACCTTTGGTCTAGTAATGCATCTTCACTTTCCAGTTTTGGATCTATTCGTTTGCTATGTGTTACATAAGCTTTCGTAAATTTGATCCTATATGTACCTTTCGGTAGATTGACATAAAACCGAAGTTTTAATCTCTTTTCCTTAGTATAATACCTGAAGGGAACACACATTCTTTGTGCACCATCACTAAGCTTATTAAAGGACCTACGACTTATGGTTGGCAATTCTTTGTTAATTAAATATTTTGAAGTTTCTTGAAGCCATTTTTTATCAGCTTCTTCTTTGGTTCTTCCCCAAAATGATTTTTCTAACTTTTTGTGTAATTCTTCAATGTATTTTTGATTTTTATATTTTTCTACATTTTTGGTAATTACAGATTCTTTAAACCAACCATGACGAATAGGTTTTTCTAATTTTATATACCCTAGATTTCGTTGTTCTTCCCAGATTTTACGCTGCCTTTTTTGAATACGACGAATCTCTTTTTGTCTTTGGCTTTTAATATGTGCCGGTTTCATTAGACATTTTTATTTAATTCATAATTGTCTTAATAATGATTCCAGCATACCTTTTGGTATCTGAAACCCTAACTGTTTTGGTTATAAAATTTCATTTGATTATTGTTTAGGTTAATGTTTGTTTATTTTGTTTTTCGGAAAGAATTATTCATAACAACACTTCAGTGGTACTGTATTAAACTCGTTGAAAGAGTCCAATCCAAGAATTGAATATGTTTTAAGTTATTGAAAGTAAAAAGTCCGAAACTTTTTCAGGCTTCGGACTTTAAATCAAACTGATAGGATCAGTTTATGAATTATAGAAGTCTCGAAGCATACGCATAAAAGAACCTGGTTCTCTTAGTGTATATGTATATATGTTTTTAAATGTCATATTACTTCGGTTATTAATAGTTATTATTTTTGTTGCTGTATTGCGGTGCAAATATGAAATCTATTTTTTAAGTATGCAAATTATTTTTTAATTTAATTTATTGACTATCAGTAATTTGTGTTTATTTTTAGGCAAAAGGATTCCTGTTCGTTTAGTAACGAATATTGATCTATTTGCTAATTAACTGTAGTTCTTATGAGTATCGTTCAAACAACATTTTATTGAATGTTCATAGTTTCTAAAAAATAATACATAAAAAAAGCGTCCATTTTTTTTGGACGCCCTTTAGAATATATATATCTCTAGTTTTTTATCTATGCTTTCGATTCGAAAACAGCTTTACAGCGTCCTTTTTTATGTGTAAAAAATAGATTCATAGATATTTTAAACTTGTTTTTTTGTTCTTATTTATATTGCAAATATCAGTTTATTCTTAAATAAGTTCCAAATTTTAGGAATAATTCATTTTGATTCTGAATAAGATAAGTAAGATTTCTAGAAACCATATTTAATCCCAATTTGTGCTCTCCATCTAGAATTTTGTAAATCTATGTTCCAAGGTTGCTCATCTGGATCGACATTAAATTGATATTGCGGTTGTTCATTTTCTATTCCAACAAAATTGAGTAAACTAAAACTTGAATTAACTACATTAGGTACAAATACTAAACGTCCCCAATCACGATTGATAAAGTTAAATACATTTAACATATCTAAAGATACTGTGATACTATGTCCATTTTTTAGTTGTTTTCCATATTGCAACTTCATATCTAATTCGTGATTCCAAGGAGTTTTGGCTCCATTTCTTTCTACATAATTACCTCTTCTGCTTCTTAAATAAGAATTGTTCTCGATATAGTTGTTTAATTGTTGCCATTGTTCATTTGCTGAGCTCGTAACAATGCCATTATTATCTACAATATCTACTAGTTGTATTTCTGATTGGTCTCTAGGTACATATATGAGATCATTTCTAGAGGAACCATCTCGATTAGTATCTCCTTGGTATACAAAGGAATAAGGGCTTCCAGAACGACCATTATATAAAAATGAAATAGATGCAGTATTGGTTTTTCCAAAATTAATATCGTAAGAGTGTGTGGATATTATCTTATGTCTTAGATCAAAATTAGAAAAAGAAATAGCAGGTTCATTCCCGAAAATAGCCTGATTCCACTCGAAGTTGGCTGCAGGAGAACTTCTTACAGTACTGGAAATATCTTTACTTTTACCATAGGTATATCCAACAGTTCCTCTATAATTTCCTATTCTTTTAGAAACATTTGCGGTTATATTGTAACGGTATCCTTTATCTGTATTGGTTAATAGGAATACATTGGTAAAATTTTGATTAATTTTTATATCCTCACCTGTTTGCAGAAAATAAGGACGATTGTCTGCACCAGCAAAATTCCCAAGTTCATTTCTGCGATTGATGGATTGAAAAAATAATCCATTTAATACTTCGGTATACGTTCCTTCGAGATTTACATTCCATTGATGAGGTAATTTTGCTTCAAAAGCTACATTAGTTTTCCATTCTCTAGGTAATGTAAAATCATTATCAATTAAATTAATTTCGGTAAGATTAGGTTGTACACTGCGCAAATCTGCCAGATTCTCGGTAAGTGGAGTAGCATCTGTGGGACGTAAGTCGATGTTAAAATATTCTGTTCCAGATATATATTCTACATAAGCAAACCATAAATATGGGATTCTACCGGAAAATAGTCCAGTACCTCCACGTAATCTATATCTATTATTAGTATCTAATGAATAATTGAATCCTAATCGAGGATTAAATTGAGGTGCATTGGAAATTTTGTTATCAAACTGACTAAATTCTGGTGTGTTCAATACTTCTTGACTTATCGGTAAGTCACTTGGTAAGAATTGAGCGTCGAGTCGAATACCTGCGGTAACAGAAAATCGGTTAGAAATTCTGAATTGATCTTGTAGATAAAGCGCTGTTTCTATAACCGAAACGGTTGCGGATGGTCGGCTAGTTACAAAATCAAAATCATTATTGTTAATATTGTAGACGCCACGCACTCGACTAGGGCTATCATCTAAAAAATCTTGTACAGATCGGTACTCCCAACGCCCATTCCAAGCAGATAAAAACCCATAATCTACGTCATGAAACTGCGCTAATCCGCCTGCGGTAATTGTATGTTTTTGTGAAGTGTACGATATTTTATCGGCTAATTGCAGTGTAGAGAAATCAGTGCTATACACGGAAGCTTCTCTATAGGTTCCGGCAAATATGCGATTACTAGAATTAGAAGCTATCTGGATATGTGGAAATACACGTCCATCAAAATCTCTGTCTTCTTTTACCGTATTGTATCCTAATGTAAGTTGATTCGTAATTCCATTAGTAAGATTGGATTTTAACTCCAATGCTAAGCTATTGGCAATACTGTTATGTCGATATCCTTGATTCCCAAAGTTAAATATAGAAGAGCTCCATTCTAAATTATCAGCAAAACTGTTTACATAGTTATTACGTACTGTAATTTTATGCTGACCTGATAGATTATAATCTAATCGAGCAAATATTTTGGTACTTGCAGTTTTAATAGAAGCGTTGGTAAAAGAACCTGGATCATAATTGTATTCAGAAATTAGACGGTCAGCAATTAATTGTACATCTTCTGAAGAAATATTAGAGGTTGCACTACCAGGAGCATTTAATACAGGATTGTCAGAAAGTGCCTGTTCCACATTTACATAATAAAATAATTTATCTTTTATAATCGGTCCTCCGATTCCACCTCCAAACTGAACATCATAGAAGTTAGCACTTTCTTGCTTGATACCATCTGCATAGTTACCTAATAAAAGCTGATTGTTTCCGTATCCATATACTTCTGCTTTTGTCGTATTTGTCCCATTTTTAGTTACTAAATTAATGCTAGCACCGCTAAAATTTCCGATACTTACATCAAACGGAGCTAGTTTTACGGAAAGCTCTTTTACTGCACCTAATCCAATTGGTTGGGTTCTAGAGAGACTTCCTGGGGTTCCGTTGGCAGAGGATCCTGCCGCTCCACTTGCAGGTTCCTGAAAACCGATCACATCATTATTGGCAATACCATCGATATTAAGATTGTTAAAACGATTACTAGCACCACCAAAAGAATTAAGGTTATTTTCTGTTAGATTTTTAGTAAGATCCTGAATACTTCTGTTGATAGTTGGAGTGGTTCTAAGTTCTCGTTTTCCTAGTAAGGTTTCATTACCGTTTTTTTGACTTTTAGAAGAACCTGTTACTACAACAGTTTCTAAGGATACACTATCCTCAGACATCACAAAGTTTTTAATAGTGGTATTTCCCAATTGAATCCTAACATTTTCTTCTATGACGGTCTGAAAGCCAACATATGAAATTTGTAACTTATAAGTGTTAGATGGAGATAGGTTGGTGATATTATAAAAACCATTTTCTTCTGAAATAGTTCCGTATTTGTAATTGGTAGAAACATCAATACATTGAATAGTTGCAAATGGTATTGGGTTATTTTCGGTATCGGTAAGTGTTCCCTGAAGTGTTCCTGTGGTTTCTTGAGAAATGATTAGATAAGGTGTAAAAAAAATAAAAATGACTTTAAGAAAGAGTTTCATGTATTATAATATAATTGAGCGTATCATTAACCACATAGTAAGACGTTTATCGAAACGTTTAAGATTACTTAGACGCATCAATACACGATATCATCCATAGGTTGATTAGTGTTTTTTTAATAAAATAAGAGGATATGATGTCTAAAAAAACATCTTTTTTACATATTAGTAGATAAGATGCGGAGACCCTTTATTATAATATATTTTTAATGAAATATGTAATAGGAGTATTTGTCCGGAAGAAGTTGTTTTTTCCCTTTTTTGAAATATTCTTTGTAATACACTTCGTAATTTTTTTAATAAAAATGGAAGTGTTTTGTATACGTTTATAATATCCGAAAAATGATCCAAATCATATAAAAAGTCTAATTGAGAAAAAGACGTATTATAGGACTCTAGATAGGTGTATAATTCCTTTCTTACGTTAGCAGTATTCCAAGAAAATTGAGCAAATTCTTTTTTATGAAAAGTCTCTTTATGAATTCCTAAAAGATAGAAACCTCCATCATAAGAAGGACCAATCGCAGTGTGTCCTTTTTGTATAGTCTCAACTGCTTTTAGTAAATGTAGATTATTCAGGTTTGGAGTATCATTCCCTACCGTGATTACCGCATGATACCCTTTATTATAAATATCACTGATTGCATTCGAAAAGCGTTCTCCAAAACCAGTACCGGATTGTTGTTGTTCGTTATATACAAAATAATCTAATCCTGTTTTTTTGACTAAAGTAATCGTTCTAGAAGTAAGATCTGATTGTAATGAACTATTCTTTAGAAAAGGTTTTCTTTTAATTTCCTCTTCTTGCGAAAGTGCAAAAACTAGAATTGCAATATTTTTTTTATTACAGGTCAAAAAGGTGCTTTAAGGTATTAATTGTCATACTCAGTCAAGATAAAGAAATAAAACTTACAAAAGAATGTGGATTATTTTTTTAATGTATTTCTTTTATGAGTTACCTAAATCGTAAAAGTAATTCCCTAAATGAAAAGGTCATCTCACTCGATATGTATTGAGAATCGTCATTCAACTAGATACTTTTGAAAAAAAACAATCATGAAGGTATACTCAATTATTTTATCCGTTTTTAGTATTTGTATTCTATTTTTTGGTTTCAAAAAGGGCAAAGTTTCTGATGACCAAAAGATTACTGATGATCCAAGTAATGAACAGATTACAGAAGAAATTAAAATTAAGGAAGGAATACGTGTTCAGAATCTTACGTTATTTATGATTACAGGTAAAGAAAAAATATCTGGTGATATTTATAAAACCTTATCTGAAGCAATGAATACAAGGGAAGTGACGGTAAAAGAAACAGGAAATGTAAATCAATTGCTATTGGATAATAATAGCGATGATTATATATTTATTCATTCTGGAGATATTGTAAAAGGAGGAAAACAGGATAGAACAATAAGTTATGATGTAATTATTCCTCCAAAAGCGAAGAATGTAGAATTACAAAGTTTTTGTGTAGAACAAGGTAGATGGAGACAACGTGGTAATGAAACTCTTTCTTCTTTTGCGTCTAATACTAAAATGTTATCATCTAGAGAATTAAAACTTGCAGCAAGACACGAAAAAAATCAGAGTAAGGTTTGGGGAAAAGTAGCGGAACAGAAGGATCGTTTAAATGATAATCTTTCCAGAAAAAATGGAAAAATGGTAAATGTAGCCAATAACGCATCCAATACGAGCTTGCAATTAGCGCTAGAGAGTGACGAATTGGATAGTGCAAAAAAAGAATATTACAATAAGTTTAAGGATTTACTAACAACGGACAATACGATTGGATATGCATACGCAATCAACGGTAAAGTTTATGCAGTAGAGATCTATAATAATCAACGTCTTTTTAAGAATTTGTGGGATAAAATATTAGAATCGATTATTGTCGAAGCTATTAGCGAACAAAATGATAAGGATTATGAGGCTTGTACAGTAAAAGATGTAACGAAGTTTATGGATGCAATTAAAACTGAGAATAAAGGTGTGGTTAAAAACGTTAATAAAACAACCAATTTCAGAACCGTTCAGAATAACAAAGGGAATATAATTTTTACTACGGAAGATACTGATAAGAAAAGGTGGATCCATAAAAGTTATATGAAAAATGAAAAGACAAATGCTGTTCAATCTAAAGAAGATTTTCCATACAGAAGAATACAACAGCGCAATCGTTAGGTGTTTAGTTGTATTGAAGTTTGGATTGAAAAATAGCAATAGCTTTTATAAAAATTTTGTATAATTCACCGCAACCATTAGGTAAGAGTTTCATCTATGAAATAACATATAACTTTAATCATGAAAAATATACTTGTCCTTCTTTTAATCGGAGTTACAATTTTGAGCTGTTCGAATGATGATGATGTTGCAAACCCAACTAATTGTGATTTTACAACTTTGGTAGATGCTTCAGAATATGAGGATGCGCCTTCAGATCAAGTAACCATTAATAGTGTAGCAATAGCTGATAATTGTTTAAAAGTCAATTTTGGTGCATCGGGTTGTGATGGAAATACTTGGGAACTAAAATTAATTGATTCCGAGAGTGTATTTGAATCCAATCCGCCACAAAGAAATTTAAGATTGTCATTGAAAAATGAAGAAGCTTGTCAAGCTTTTATTACCCAAGAATTGGATTTCGATATTTCGAATCTACAAGTTGAAGGGAATCAAGTCTTGCTAAATATTACAAATTCTGACCAAACTGTTTTATACGAATACTAGAAGATTTTAAAGCAATTTTAGCATTATTTGCTACTAATATTCACTTTGTGTCATTTGCAATCGGTTATGGTAATTGTATAACTACTGTTATGCGTTTTTTCTTCATCCAGTTTTTGGATCCCTTCTTTTTCTTCGATGTTTTGGGTGGTATCTTCTACGTCAGCATATCCTAACCAAGGTTCTATACAGACATAAGGAGCTTTGGGTTTTGCCCATATACCAAGATCGGGAAAATCCTTTAAATCCATAGAAAGTACTGCCCCTTTTTCTTTATGAACAAGAGTGGCCTTTTCTGCTTTGATGTTCTTAAAAATAAGTGCGTCATTATCAAAAAGAGAATCGGTAAGCCAGATTTTGTGATCTTCTATGACAGATATAGTTTGATTACTAATCAATCCATTTGATGTAAGTACATAACAATCAGTATTGTTCATTTTTTCTAATAAAATATAATAATCTTCATAGTTTTCTGACGAGTGTATAGGACAATTGAAAGCTGGATGTCCTCCAACTGAAAAAAACATGGGTTGCGAACCGTTATTATTTATACTATGCGAAATTATGATTTGATCGTTGACAAGTTCAAAACTAATTATGAAATCAAATGTAAACGGATAACTATTCAGTGTTTCTTCTGAAGTAGATAGCGAAAATGAAACTTTAGTAGGATTGTTTTGCGTTCCTATTACATTTTTGTTGTGTCGGATAAATCCGTGTTTTGGTAAAGAATAACTTTTCTTTTTATAAGTATATGTTCCATTTTTTAATCCTCCAACGATAGGAAACAGCACAGGAGCCCGACTTGCCCATATAGTAGGATCACCTTGCCATAAAAATTCTTTATTATCTTTTTTGGTTTTGATACTTGTTAATTCTGCTCCAATACTATCAATACTAACAATTAGGTGGTCGTTTTCTATAGTGTGAATCATATAGGTATTATGTTGGTTAATGGTTATTACAAAAGTAAAGAAAGAAGTTACTTCGATATATGAATCTATAGAAAAGGTTCTAAAAAACCTATTAATTTTGTTCCATCCGAACTCCATCGGATTCCATGACCGCTTGGTACTCTAATCTCATATACATATTCGTGTTGATAATGATAAAAGATATTCCACCAAGTTTTATTTTCTATAATTTCTAGAATACGTTTTCTTACTTTTTCTTCTTTCTGAGTAGGGTTACCTTTTATCTCTCCCCAAAAATTATCAGTAGATCTTCCGATATGTTTTTCCCAAGCTCTGGTAGCTATACAGATTTGATGATTAAAAGGAGTAAAACAACTGGCTAGTAATGTTTCTTTTAATGGCGGAATCGCCTCTTCATTCTGTAACGTGGCTGAGGTACATCGTTGACCAATAAGCAATAAAAGATGCTCAAAAGGTGTGTTTTCAATAATCGCTGCCCAATCTTTTGGAGTTGTGTTGTTTTCAGCAAGAATTGTTTTAAAATTCTTGAACGCTTCGGATAGTGAAGATGTTATTTCTTCATCAAAATGGGGGAGTGGATGTTTATCTGGAATTCCAAACTCATGATAATGTTCCAGATTTTTGGAGAAAACCTGTAGATGTTCTTCTTGTAAAAAATCAGCATAGCGTTCCTTCCAGGAATCTGAAAGGAACTGTTTGCTGTTTTGTAAAATTGAAAATAAATTCATTTTTGTTTCTAAATTCTTTTAGGCATCCCACCACATGGTTTTTTTATACAAAGGAAATTCTACTAACTCGTTATTTAATTTTTTGCGTAAAACAACTTTGCTTTTAGTGCGATATTCTCGTCTCTTTTCTCTTGTATACTCGCTACCTAACTTCCACCATTTCGGGGCGTTTTGCGTTCTCTTTTTCCTTTATGACTTGTTTTGTAATTATAAAATTTCTTGTTGTCATAAGATTTCATCTGTATTAATTTTTAAATTAAAAACTTAATACAGGGTTCCTTTTTTAATTTGCATTTTTATTTTTTAATCAATTGTTATATTTACTTATTTCTATTTCTTCTCTTTACTCTCCAAGGAGCATTGATACTAAAATCTCCCGCCATAATAGAACCATATGGCATCACTTCGTCTATTACTGCACCCAATCCAAATTCCTCCATTTGATTTCGTACAGCTTTGGCATTTTTATAAGCACTTGGCAATTCAGAAATATCGATTTCTTTAGAGAAAAAACGTACATCTAAACCTTCTGTTTCAATGGCAAAGATTTCTTCATTAGTCTGTCCTTCTTTGTTTCTTTTATGTTGTGTTCTACTTAAGTTTCTACCAGCTCCGTGAGGTGCAAATCCAAGATTATTCTCAGTGGTTGCTCCTTCGACAATTAATATAGGTTCTGCCATATTTAGCGGAATTAATCTTGGACCTGTGATATCTGGCATAAACTTTTTATCTAAAGGGGTTGCTCCTTTTGCATGATAGAATAAGTCACCTTCTTTAAAGACAAAGTTATGTTCGTTCCAATATCTATCTTCTGCTTCTAGATCTAACGCTTTCAAAGTTGCATCATGAATCACTTCATGATTTAATTTTGTCCATTTTCTGATCGTTTGTAATGCCGACCAATAGGTTTGTCCTTCCTCGGTATCAAAAGGAATCCAGGCATTTTGTTTTAAAGTTTCAGGAGAAATATCCATTCTAAATTTATTGGCAATATGCATTCCTTTTTTAAACAATCTGGCTCCGACACCTCTAGATCCGTGATGTGTGATCATCATGGTATTACCAGTTTTTGTAGAAGTTCCTACAAACAGAAAATGATTTCCATCTCCTTGCGTTCCTAGATGTTCCCTAGCCATACTAATATCTTTGTCTTCTCTAAGAAAGAAGTTAGATTTAAATTCTGCTAACAATTCATCGGTCAGCTGATATTGGTGTCCTCTAGGTCTACCTCCAGGTCCAAAATGTGTGCTGGCATGTGCAGCATCTAATATTTTTTTAGGATCTGTTTTACCAAAATCAGTTAACATCACAGAACAGCAGATGTCTGCACTGTGCATTCCTGGATGAATTGCATTTTTAGCAACGACAACACCACCCACAGGGATAGTGCCTTTTGGGCCAGATGGACATGCATCCGGCATCACGGCACCGTTTATAATGGTAGGAGTTTTCATCAATTCCTTCATGGAGTCCGTTACTTTGGTAACATTATCTTTTTCTAATTCATTCGCTGCTTTAATATTAATTTTAAAGTCTATAGCAGTTTTATGTAACTCCTGGATAGGAGGCATTTTATATTGTTCTAAATAAGCGTGCATTGCTTCATCAGCTAATTGATGTGTATTGATATGTTCAATAGCTTTTGGAAACCATTTACCAGATCTAAATCCTAAATCAATCAATGTCTTTCCGGTAATGTTAATTTTGTTTTTCATGATATTATCTAATTGATGAAGCAAAGATGAGATTGTATTACGCAATAGTTTTGCGTAATGTAATTAATAATCAAAAAAAATCCTCAAAAGAAATATAACCAATTGAGGATTTAGATACTATTAAACTAGATATTTTTTACTGCCTAACAAAAACTTTTAAATCATCACTTTTTCTCATTGCATACGAAAGTGATTTGTCACTAAATGATTTTTCGGGTTTATAATTGCTTAGTGATAACACATTAGGTAGTTTCATACCCCAAGATCCAGATTTTTTACTTTCTCCAGGAACAATCACAACTACATGGCCATATGTTTCTGAAGTGTCAATGATTAGTGCTAAACCACCTCTATTGGTATGCTCTAATGCTTGATCTATGGTTTGCTGAGTTACAGTTCCTAATTGTAACCAATTTTTAGATCGTTCTGCAATAGGACGAATACTGTCATATATAACATATCCCGATTTTTGATCCTTAAATTCTGTTACTTCAAAGACTTTGGTAATCGTTTTGGAGATACTATTTCTGCAATCATTTCGTTCCGTAGCTGCTTTTTTGCACATGATAAAATTCTCTACTTCTTTGTCCAGATCAATATTAGCTGGTTTAACTACCGAAGATGTTTGATAATTATTATTTTTCTTTTCTGCTTCTTTTTCTTGATTATCATCAGTGGATTCTATTTTATTCTCAGTATCCAAAGTTTTTTCTTTTTGCTCGTCTTTACAGGCGAATAGACAAATAACGAGAAGTAATAGAGGGATTATTTTTTTCATGTTGTTTAATTTTAGTGATGTAATGATAGGTGATTTTTTATTAGGTTCAAAGTTATTTTTATGCTCAATATCCGGTTGTGTAACATTAAATAATAATTTTAAATATTAAAATGTAGGGTTTTTCTGGAGTTGACTGTTTATAGTATAAAAAATGGCTATAAGGAAGAATATGAGTTAATTCTCGTTTTTTCATAAGCGACAAGTCAGTCGTCAGTGATTACTTTTTTAATGCAGAAAACCAGGATCCCGGCCTGGTTTTCTTTTTTTTAGATTTTCTGAATGTTTTATTCGTTAAATGTACTTACACACTAATCAATTTTGTAAATACCTAAGCAGTAATTCTTAGTTCGCGATACAATGGATCTTTCTCGATCATCGTTAATAATTGTTTTTTGACATCAAATTTCTTTTTTCGGGTATATCCTTCAGTATATCCTGTGATTTTTGAAATTTCCTTGGCAGATTTCCCTTCAAAATATAACAGCATTAAATTTTTGTTATCACTACTTAATTTCTGGAAATGTTTTCGGTATAAATGCTCACGTTCTTGGTTTTCGATATCCTTGATTACGGATTCGGTTACATATTCTGCACTTATAAATTTTGTCTCATCATGAACTACCTTATGTTTATTGCGCAATCGAGTTCTCCAAGTGTTTTTGCAAATCCCATAAAAATAGGTTGTTAATGGAACGTTTATTTCTAAAGTTCCAGATTTTAGTTTTTGATACAATACTACTAACGCGTCCTGAAAAACATCTTCTACATCCTGCATATTACCATCATTTCGTAAAATATACCCTTGGATATATCTTACATTGTCACGATAGAAAACTTTTAATGTCCGTTGATCTCCCTTAATGATTCCGGATATTATTGCCTGATCTGTATTCATTTTTCCCATTACTTTTTTTGTTTATACCGTTCGATTTTGATTAGAATACTTAAATAGAATTTTACTTTTTTTGATGGTACAAACATAAATTTACTGGAGCGGAAGTCCTTACAGATTTCCGTAATCAAAGGGAATTTTTTTAGAAAAAACAGTTTTTTTAGTAATTGTTATCTAACTAAATATAATTGCAAAAAGCAGATGAAAATGTACATCGCGATTTGATCAAAAGATCTACACGTAACCCTACTAAGAAGGATTTTTTTAAAGAAAATATTTGTAGAAAAAGAGATTAGAAACAAATAACCAAGAATATAGCTGGTAGTAGATTGCTTTTTTTTACAATAACCCCAAATCTTTTACAATTGCGACTAAATGTGTGGTGTTTTTTGCTTTAAAATCATCAAAGAGTTTACTTACTCTTTTGTCAATAGTACTTTCGCTATTTGGAGAGATTTTTTGTTTTTTTAATTTTTGCACAATTTCTTTTTTAGTAAAACCGAGTGCAAGTTCTTCTAATAACATAATATCGAAATCATCTAAGTTGATAATATTATCAGTATTAGCATCCGTTACTTCAGACGGAAGAACAGTCTCACCTTTATATACACCTTGTATACAGTTTACTAAATCTTTTATTGCATGTTGGCCTTTGCACACATAGCCATTAATATCTAGTTTTTGGAATAGCATATTTATCTTATCAGGTCTGCTTTCTTGTGAGTATACGATTACATTAATGGTAGGGTCTATTTTTCGAATGTCCTGTATGAGTTCTATACCAGAAGTTCTGGTTTGTACTTTGTGATCTTCTTTAAAAGAAAGATCAGTTATCAGTAACTCAAAAGGAGTATTTTCTTGGTGCGCTTTTCTAAATTTAATATACGCATCATCGCAATACTTTGCTTCCTCTATATCTAGGATACCTACTTGGTCATTAAGTACTTTTACGATACCTTGATTGGCAATTTCATAATCTTCTGCTACCAATACTTTTGTAAACATATTCGATCCTTTTTAACACGGGATTTTAATCTCAGCTTTAAAGCCTTTATTTTTTTCTGAGTCAAAGATAATAGTTCCGTTGATAGCTAGAATACGCTTTTCCGTATTACGGAGTCCATTTTTTGATTTAATTTCTTCTTTTTGGATGCCTACACCATTATCAGAGTACTTAATTAATATTTTATTTTTTTCGTTTTTAAAGACCACAGCGACCAAATCTGCTTTACTATGCTTTTGCATATTGGTCATCAACTCCTGTAAAACTCGATAGATGGTAATTTTTAGATTTTTGTCTGTGGTATCCCAACTAATTTTATCAATACCCCTTAGTACAAGTTTAATATTGTTTTTGGTATAGTTGGTCAACATATCCGTTAACTCCTCTAAGTAGGTTTCATCTACCTCGAATTCGCTATTTTCTCTAGAGATGTCTCTGGCTTTGGTATAGGCGGTATTTAGTTTTTTGGTAATCTGTGGATCGTGTGGATCGTTTTGATATTGCATCATTACCTGAAAAATATCATTACCAATTTCATCGTGTAACCGTTTAGAAATCCTGGTTTCTGTTTCATACGCTGCTTGGAACTCTACGATTTTGTTTTGTTGTGCTAAATATTTAGTTCGCTGTCTAGAGAAGTAAATGATAAACCCAATGAATGTAGCAAGTAGTAAGATCCCAAGGAGATAGATGGTGTTTTGATTTTGGATTTCTACAATTTCTTCTTTTTTCTGCTGGTTTTCTTTTTCTAGATTTTCACTTTCAAACCGAATTCTGGCGAATTTATCTCTAAATAAATTATCTCTTTTGGTTAGACTATCACTTAACTGCATATATTTCAGGGCGTATATTCGTCCTTCTTCTGGAGGAGAAACTTGGGCCAATAAATCATAAGCTTGTAGGAGTTCTGTATTTTCATTAACTAATAGAGAAGCATCTTTTACCTTTGATCCATAAAGTATAGCAAGACTATCATTGTTATTGGATTTGTAGTATTCCGCATAATGTAAGTTATTTGTAATAATTCCCTTAATATCATTAACGCTATTTCTGATTTTATATGCTTTATTTAACAGATATAGTGCACTATCACTTTGTTTGCCTGAAAGGAACTTTACATATCCAAGGTTATCTAATAGTAAAGAGTGTGTGTTTGGATTTTTTTTTAAGAAATCTGAGTATTCCAGGCCTTTGTTAAAGGATTCTTCTGCTTCCTTATATTTTCTATTATTTTTATGAACAACACCTATGTTATTATAAGACTGTACAACATAAAACGTTTCTTTTTTTGTTCTTCTAGAATATTCAACTGCTTTTTCATAATAATTAATCGCGTCTTTGTATTGACTCAATTGTTTTGCTATTATTCCCAAATTATTATAGGATAGAGGTAAATAAGATTCATTTTTTGAAAGCAAAAATTTTTTGATTGCTCTAATAGTAAGATCTTCGCTTTGGCTATAATCTTTCACTTTTTTAGATAATTTAGCTAAATCGATTAGGATTTTTCCATGAGCAAAAGCATATGACTCAGGATTTCTTTTATTTACTTTATCAAAATTTCTATAAATCCTGTCAGCTTCTAAAAAGTTCTTATACGAACTATCAAGTGATATTGTTCTGAAATAGATACCAATATTACCGTAAGATTTTGCCATCGTTAAGGAATCTGATAATTTTTTAGAAATTCGAAGTGCTTTATAATTAATTTGTTTATAGTCCTCATATTCTTTAAAAGAATAATATGAATAAGAAATTTTATGTAATAATTTAATTTTTTCATTATTGTCAGGTAGCTTATTGGTTAGTTCGAATGCTTCCTGGAGATAATATTTTTTTTCTTCTAATGACTTTGATGTGTTTTCTGAATCTTTAATTAGATTATGAACAATATCGTTATTCAATGATTCTTTATCTTTAAAAGTTTCTTCATTTTTGTTACAGTTTATAAAAACGGTTACAAAGCAAATTAGTAAAGATGTTAACTTCAAAAGTCTCATACTAGTACAAATAGGAGAACGAATTTAAATATTTTATTTGATTATAATCTATAACGAAATAGGGTTTGTTAAAGACAAACCCTATTGAGAAAGCTTTTTGCAATTATAAAACTACAAATCACCTGGTTTTACGTCTTCTTCCTCACCGTCCTCAGTAAAAGAAGTTTTCTCTACTTGCTCAACTCCAACTTCTTCATTGATAGAAGGAGGGTCGCAAGAAACGAAGTTTAGACCTAATAATACGGCTAATAGTAAAAATTTTAAAGTTTTCATGTTGTTAGTTGTTTGATATTCCAATTGTTGGGGTACGCCCATAGGTTGCAACCCCAGTTGGTATGTGCCCACATACCTAGTACCTATGGGAAATGATCAATAAGGTGGGAAAGTGATCCTAGTGCAGTTGCGATACCTTACTTTCCCCTTTTCGGGTAGCGGCAAACTGCAGTTTGGATGGGTTTTGTCTTCGATGGAGTTTGTCTAAATACTTAGACATCTTTTCGGCTACGATTAGACTGATTGTTTAGCTCAGACTGATGTAGATCGATAGACAAAACGAGTTTTGTAACCTTTTTTTAATAAGCGTCATAGAAATGTATACCTGGATACGTTCGATATATGAATGTTGTTATCTAACAATAAGTGTCTGATATCATCTGCCTTGTGTGTCTATTAGTTTGTCGATTAGCCATTAGCTTATCGTGAGTACTATGTGAACACTTTAAGATTTTTGATACCTTTTTTGATTTGTCAATGAAGACAAATCTGCTTATCGAGAGCTTACAACATCTAAACTATATGCGAAGTAAAGCTGTCTGTTACTAGCACCTCACGAATGTGTATACTAGTTAAATTGAACTCTTTTTCCAGTACTGTTGTACCGTTTGCATTTGGCATTTTTACTGGAGTAGGATTAACAACTGAAGTGTGTAACCCTAATCCGTCGAAGCCTGCAAATGCATCGGCTAACAGATAATTTCTGATCTCCTGCTCCTTTTTAGAAAATTGATTAAACTTCATTGTTTTATTTTTTTGTTGTTAATTAATTGAAACTCTTTTTTTGAATATACCCTGCATTATTGCAAGATTTTTAATTCTAAAGTTTCTTATTGTTTTGTTATTTATAGTACAAATGTCTGTAACTAGTACGCATTCTTTTTGCGTAGTAAAAAATATTTACTATTTTTTCTAAAATATTTTTAAATGGCTTCTAATAAAAATGCTTTAATACGATATAAAACGATTGATCAATGTTTGCGCAATACCTTTAGGAGGTGGATGTTGGATGATCTTATAGAGGCATGTTCTGATGCATTATATGAATATGAAGGAAAAGATGTGTATGTAAGTAAGCGTACGGTACAATTAGATATACAGATGATGCGTAGTGATAAATTAGGATATAATGCACCTATAGAAGTATATCAACGCAAATTTTACCGATATGCAGAAGAAGATTATAGTATTATGAATATCCCGGTGACAGATCATGATATTAAAATAATGAACGAGTCCATCCAGATATTACGTCAGTTTAAAGATTTTTCGCTGTTTAAGGAGATGAATGGAGTTATTGAACGCTTAGAAGATTCTGTATATGCAAATGAAAAAGATAATATACCGATTATCCATCTCGAAAAGAATGACCAACTAAAAGGGCTAGAGCATATTGATAGATTATACCACGCGATACAGAATAAGCAGGTTCTAAAAATGGTGTATAAGTCTTTTAAAGCTAGAAGTGAAAGTGAAATTCTTATTCATCCGCAGTTGTTAAAAGAATTTAATAATCGATGGTTCTTATTAGCGTTGGGTAATAAAGGGAAACTACTAACCACTTTTGCATTGGATAGAATTGTTAGTATCCATAATTCTAAAGAAGATATTCTTTATATCGATCAGCATATTGATGGAGATATATATTATAAGGATGTAATAGGAGTGACGGTTTCAGAAAATGTAGTGCCAGAGCTTGTAAAGTTTAGAATAGATAATAGAAATGCCCCTTATGTAATCACCAAACCATTTCATACATCTCAGCAAACAATATCAAAAGATGAACTAGGTACTACTTTTACGATTAAGGTTCAGATTAATTTTGAGTTAGAACGTGTGATATTAGGTTTTGGTGATACTATAGAAGTTTTAGAACCAGAACGATTACGCACCAGAATTCATGGAAAACTAAAAAGAGCTTTAGACAAGTACAAATAGTAATTAATAATTATTGATATAACTTTTTTACCAGTTTTCCGATACTAAGTCCTTGTACGAGTATTGAAAAGAATACAACTACATAGGTGATATATAGTATCACTTCTGAAGAAGGGTTGCCTGTTAAACTTAGCGCCAAAGCTAGCGAAATGCCACCTCGTAATCCTCCCCAAGTTAGTATAGAAACAGTTTTTATGGGGCTCATCTCAGTATGCTTTAGTAATGAATAAGGAAGTAATACAGAAATAAATCTTGAAAAAAGCACTATAAAAATTGCGATAATTCCTAAGGTTAGATGTCCTACATCAAATTTTAATAGGTGTATGGCTAAACCGATCAGAACAAACAGGATGCCATTAAAAACATCATCGAGTACTTCCCATATATCATTGATCAGTTTTCTTGTTGGACCTTGATTGGATGCCACATTTAATTTGTTACCAATTAACATTCCTGCAACTACCATAGCTAATGGTCCTGATACATGGATCAAAGATGCTAATGCATATCCACCCATTACAGTTGCCAGACTGATCATTACTGATAATTGTGGATTTTCTTTTACGGATTTTATACTCTGATATCCTATAAATCCTAAAAGAGCTCCATAGACGATTCCACCAATAGCTTCTTCTACAAATAATTTACCAATTTCTGCGGTTACAGAACCTTCTCCATGATGTTCTCCCATTCCAGTGAGAATTAATATTCCAGAAAATACAACAACTCCAATACCATCATTAAACAAGGATTCTCCTTCAATTTTTATTCCTAAGCTTTTGGCAATATTTGCTTTTTTCAGAATGGCCATCACAGCAATTGGATCAGTAGGCGATATCAATGCGCCAAATAGCAAAGCATCTAAAAAAGGTAATTGAATATTAATTAATTGAGCAGCACCAAAAGTCAAACCACCTACCAAAAATGTAGAAATCAAAACTCCCAACGTTGCAAATAAGATGATGGGCCATTTTTCTTTTTTTAGTTCCTCAATATTTACGTGTAAGGCTCCTGCAAACAAAAGGAAGCTTAAAATCCCATCTAATAACAAACTCCTAAAATCAGAATTAGCAACAATATCACAAAAGAACTGATAGAAGTCAGGAACAATATTTTTACTTAATGTAATGATTACAACAGTTACTAAACTCAATAGCATCAGAGCAATTGTAGCAGGCATTTTTAACCATTTGTAGTTTATAAAACTAAAAAAAGCAGCAATCGAAAAAATAATACTGAAGGATTGTAACATGGTTCTTAAGATTATAATTTGCGTATAAGTTTTTAAACATGGTGATTCTATAAAACCTTCTGTATTGCATAACAGAAGGGCTTTGGGATTTTTCAAGCAGATGTTTAGCTAAATAAGTTTCACATCCGTTATGATTTCTAAAAGAGCTGGACCATTATGATCTCTTAGTTTTTCTAATGCGGGAATTAGTTCTTCTTTTTTAGTCACTTTGATACCCAAAGCACCGCAATTTTCGGCATATTTAGCAAAACTTACATTATGTAATGAAGTTTGCCAGACATCTAATTCGGCGGCTTTTTGTTCTTTAGAAATTTTTCCTAATTCAGAGTTGTTGAGCAATACATGTTTGATATTCATATTGTATTTCACCAAGGTCATCATTTCTGCTAAATATTGACCAAAACCACCATCTCCAGAAACTGACCAGATAGGCCTTTCTTTTCCTTTGGCAGCCCAAGCTCCCATAGCAGCAGGTAACGAAAATCCAATGGAACCTAGATATCCAGACATTAATATAGATTGATTTTTAGGTTCGAAATAACGTCCGAATGAGTAGGTGTTGTTTCCAACATCTACAGCAATTACTGCATTTTCTGGAGTGACTTTATTCATTGCCTCGAATACTGCAATAGAACTTATTCCATTATCACCTTGATCTTTTAATCGATTCGCTTTTTCTTCTTTCCAAATATCCCAACGTTCAGCAATTTCTGATCTTCTATCGATAGTATCAATGTTGTTTTCTGTTTGTTCCTCTATGAGAGATAGTGTTTCCGAAATTTCTCCCCAAAGCGCAGCATCTATTTTATGAAACTTACTTAATGCTGTTGGATCATAATCTACCTGAATAATTGGTTTCTTAGGAGTGATTCCTGTATGATTAGAGAATGAAGCTCCAAATACAATCAATAAATCACTTTCGTTCATAAACCAGGAAGCAATAGGAGTTCCACTACGACCTAATACTCCGCAACCCAATTCATGATCATCAGGAATAAGTCCTTTCCCTTTAAAGGTTGTAATTACTGGACATTTTAGCTTATCCGCAAAAGTTGTAATGGCTTTCATATGAAACCTTGCTCCATGACCAACAATAATAGCAGGCTTTTTTGATTCTGAAATCATCGAAACTGCTTTTGCAACCATTTGCTTTGGAGGTGAAATATTCATCGGAGTTATTCTTCCTTCAGGAGTTTGTGCTTCTTCGCCTATAGTTTTTGGCATAAAAGCCACTTCATCTGGGAAAGTAATATGTGATACATTTCTATTGAGTATTGCACTTTTTATGGCTAAACTCATTAATTCACTATGTTTAGAATTCTGTTGGACAGAATGATTAAAATCAGCAACAGTTTGGAATGCCTTGACCAAATCTACTTCCTGAAAAGCACCGGTACCCATCACTTGGGTATTTACTTGTCCGGAAAATGCTAATAAAGGGGCTCTATCTACCTTAGCATCCCACATACCTGTAAACATATTAGTGGAACCAGGTCCTGCAATACCAAAACATACAGCTGGTTTGCCCATTAATTTTCCATAAGCCGAAGCAGCAAAGGCGGCAGCGCCTTCATGACGAATACCAAAATATTGTAACTTTCCTTGTTTTTCTAATCGCATCATTGCATCTGCAACTCCAAGGTTAGAATGACCTACCATTCCAAAAACGGTATCAACATTCCAGTTAACCATAGTTTGTATCATAACATCAGAAATAGTATCCTGATGTTTAGGTTCTTCTGGAATACCAACTAAGATTGCATTCCCATCTTCTTTTACCTCAAAAGTGGTAACTCCATCATCATAACCTCCTGGAGGCAGTCCTGTACAAGGGTCAAAATCCCAACCGTGCCAAGGACATCGTAACAAACCATTCTCTATAGAGCCTTCTCCTAGAGGACCTCCTTGATGTGGACATTTATTATCTAAAGCAGAAAATTTACCATTATAATGAGTGAGACAAACACCTTGGTGACCAGCGGTAACAGTTTGTACCCTTCCTTCTGGGAGTCTATCTTTATTATCTAGTACTTTATACCAAACAGTTTCTTTTTTTGAAGTCATGATTGCTTTTTAAGATGTTAGAATTTGTTGTGATATTGATCTTGTCTTATTTTTACAGCCCTAAATGAGTATATAATTAAGGCTATTAAACCTAACAGGGCGCTGGTAATTCCGGCAATAGTAATATAAATGGTAGCATTGAAATCGGTATCAATACTCTTATAAATTCCTGAAACTAATGCAGAAATCACAAAACAAGCAACAGCAATATATAAGAAAACCATAGCGCTATTTAGTAGCTTAAGTTGTCTTAACTTTCGCTCAATCAATTGTTCTTTTATTATATCTTCTGTAATCAATGTTTTAATCTCTGTACTGAGATTAACCAAAAGATTAGAGGTAGATAATATCAATAGTCCAATCCCGGGAATAATAGTAGCAGGTAGATACCAATGTTCCATAGGTTCTAATTTTTATAAGTAGAAATAGCTTCTTTGAAGAAAGTAACTCCTTTTTCTTCATCAATGCCAGAAATTGGTAAAACCGCTCCTTTAAAACCTTCATTTTTCCATTCACCTAATGATAATGGATCAAACGTAGCGGTATCTAAACTATCGTGACCTTTATACCCACTGATATAGAAATAATAGTTATTATGGGTGCTATCAGGAATTGCCATTCCTAATCCAATAGCAACACCAGCTTTATCTTCTAATTGAGCAAATGCTCCCGAATCGAAATGATGTGGCCATATCCGAATATCGGATTCGAGTGACGAAGTATTTAATGTTTTTTCTAGTACTTTATGTGCTAAGGTTCGATTTTGTAATAGCTCCTGAAGTATACTATCAGAAGGTTTTTCGAAAACGTAGTCATCCGTTAATGTATCGTAAGGAAGTTCATAGTGTAGTTTGTAAGTATAAGGGGTTTTGATTCCTAACGAAGTAGTTAATGATTCTAACCAGTTAAGAATTTCTCTATGTGTTTTTTTATCTAATGAAAGGCTTAGTCTAACCGTATTATTAGCAACCCAATGGAGTGCAAAATTTAGATAATCAAAAGTTATCTTACATCCTCTATCGTTTAAAGGCCAGGTTTCTAGATATCCTTTTTCTTTATTAAACCCTAAGTTCGTATGACTGTCATCGTCTTTTTTTGGTAAAAAGCTTATACTTGCTGTAGCTAAATATTGAGCTGCTAGATGTATTTGATTAGACATAATTATTTTATTTTTTTTAAAGTATTATGATTTATAATACTCCGGCGTAGTTAATTCCAGTTAATTTATGCATATCCCGATCAAAAGTTGATAAATCATCATGATTGAATTTTGAAACATCATCGTACCCACAAGCTCTAGCAACAACTTTAATTAAGTTATTAGTTGCATCAAAATAGTTATGTAATTGCTTTGCCGAAGATTCTATAATCAATCTGCTTCTTAAAGATTCTTTTTGCGTTGCGATACCTACAGGGCAGTTGTTACTTCCGCATGCACGCATCCCTAAACAACCGATAGCTTGTAATGCTGAATTAGATACTGCGATAGCATCAGCGCCAAGCATCATTGCTTTTGCAAAATCCTCTGCGATTCTTAATCCTCCAGTAATAATCAGAGTAACATCTGCAGCACCAACTTTATCAAGATATTTTCTTGCTCTTGCTAAAGCTGGAATTGTAGGTACATTAATATTATCACGTAAAATTGTAGGAGCAGATCCTGTCCCACCACCACGACCATCTAGGATGATGTAATCTACACCAACGTCCAAAGCAAACTGTATGTCTTTTTCGATATGACTGGCAGCAATTTTAAAACCAATTGGAATTCCACCAGTTCGATCTCGTACTTTTTCTGCAAAAGCTTTGAAATCTTTCACTCCATGAAAATCAGGGAATGTTGCTGGAGAGATAGCAGTTTCTCCTTCATTTAAACCTCTAACTTCTGCAATTTCTTTGCTAACTTTATTTCCTGGTAGATGACCACCTGTACCAGTTTTTGCTCCTTGTCCACCTTTAAAATGAAAGGCTTGTACTTTGTCTAATTTATCCCAAGAAAATCCAAACTGAGCAGAAGCTAACTCATAAAAATATTTGGTATTGTTTTCTTGTTCCTGTGGTAACATTCCACCTTCTCCAGAACATATTCCTGTGCCTGCCATTTCTGCTCCTCGGGATAAAGCAATTTTGGCTTCTCTAGATAAGGCCCCAAAACTCATATCACTTACAAACAAAGGGATATCAAGTTCTAAAGGCTTTTTTGCTTTGGCTCCAATAACCACTTTAGTAGCTACTTCTTCGTTATCTAATAATGGTCTAGTTGCTAGCTGAGCTGGTAAAAACTGGATGTCACTCCATTTGGGTAATGTATTTCTATCAACTCCCATAGAAGCAGAAAATCCGTGATGTCCAAGATTTTTTAATCCATTTTTAGCAAGCTCTTTAATGTATCCAGTATATGGTTCTGTATCTTCTGGATGTGTATCTGCATAAGCACCTAAATATTCATCTCTATTAAATGGTTGTGGTTGATCAAGAAGGTAATCATCAATTTCAGTTTCATCAACATATAGGGTATCTCCATCAATTTTAGTGCTAAATTTATGTAAAACCTCCTTGTTATTGTATTCAGAAACGCCAGTGTCATATCGGTAATCCCATCCATGGACACCACATATTAAGTTATGGCCATCTACATGTCCATCGGACATCAATGCACCTCTATGTAGGCATCTTCCATAAAGTACAGAAATTTCTTCATCAAACTTGACAATAACAAGATCTAATCCATTTACTAAAGCGTGAGTAGGCTGTTTGTTTTCTAAATTACTGATCTGGGCAATTGCTACAGGTTTTTTCATGAGTCTATGTTAATTTTGAATTGTGTGTTGCTTTGTTGTATTAAGTATAGAAATAGATTGTGTGTTATAATCTATAATACCTTCTTTGCGTAAAATGCTTAAAGTGTTACTAACTGTTTGTCTAGAAGTATTGGTTAAATTGGCTATGTCTTTATGCGTTAACAGGTTTTTTGCTATTATATTTTTTTCTGTTTGTTCTCCAAACTCTTTGATATAATCTATTACAAACTCTTTGATTCGAGTTGTACTATCTTTATATAATAAATCTTGTAATCGTCTCTCTAGTTTTTTGATTCGTAAACCATATATCTTTAGAACACCGTTTTTAAGAGATTTATGTTTCTCCATAATTTTTTTCATTCTAAAAGATTCTATATAACAGACAATACAATCCTCGAGCGCAATTGCTTGCTCTTCTATATTATCATGTTCATCGTAGAGTGATAACTCGCCAAAGATGTGTCCCTTTTTAACAATGTATTTAACACTATCTGTAGTAGTATCGATAATCTTAACGGTTCCTTTTTTTAGAAAAAAGATACTTTTATGATCATTATTAATTAGTTCAACAGTTGATCCTTTATCGATGTTTTTCATCTCAAGAATTTCACACATTCGCATCATGGTAATTCTACCAAGTTTATTAAATAAATTAAAACCTTCTAGAAACCAATATTTGGTATATGTGTTCAATGAAGTGTGAGTTTAGTTAGTATTGTTAAATGTAAGGATTTTTAATAGTACTCATAATTAATAAATTATGAGAAGTTACTTTAGACGACAATTATAGATTTTTCTTACAGTTTATAAGTAGTTATCGGTTTACCGGAATAGATCGTAAAAGTTTATGAGAATATACTGAAATTAGTACTCCACATTTTTAAATCTTCTCATGACTTTGGATAATCCGATATTATTTCTTCTATCCTCTCTAGGCGTTTTTAAAATTTCTTTTATTACAATCCTTTTTCTTTATATCGCTACTATTTTTAGTAATCGATTAATATCATACCAGTGGCATAACTCCGAAGGAGACGCTTTAATAATACGTTTTTAGAACTGATAGCGAGTAGTTTTTAAAATGAATTGTTAATAGATATGAAGATAAATTAATCTAGAGAAACCAATCTCTAGATTAATTTAATAATGGTATTCCAAATAAATTTATTTATTTCCCAGCATCAGGAATTCGTTACAAACTACTTCGGTAATATACCTTTTGTTTCCTTCGTTATCATCGTAACTGCGAGATGTAAGTTTTCCTTCTATAGCTACTTCTTGTCCCTTATTCACATATTTCTCAATGATTTCTGCGGTTTTACCCCAAGCTACAATATTGTGCCATTGAGTATCGGTAATTTTATCACCAGCTTTATTATAGTAATAGTCGTTAGTAGCGATAGAGAATTTTGCAAGTTTCTTCCCTGAATCAAGATTAACGATTTCTGGTTCTTGTCCTAAGTTTCCTATTAACTGTACTTTGTTTTTTAACGTGTTCATGTTTTTTAATTTTAGTTCCTGTTTTTTACAGGTAGATGAAACAATTTTTTTGGTATCGATTTTTCTTTTATTTCGACAAGGCAAACATAGATGCAGTTCCAAATAAGATTCGGTTAGGAAGTGTTTATTTTCGGTTGTAAACGTTTGTAGTCGTTTGTTTTTGACTAAAAGATGGTTTTATCGTATTGTGAAATATGATTTTAAAAAGCTATTTTTAAATAATAATTTTAAAACTAATAGTGTATCAATGGTTTACTAAATGATAGTCAATGAGAACAAAACAGATAGCAAATCGATTTAGAGAAGTGATATTAAACGGTGTTTGGATAGCTAATACCAATTATAAAGATCAATTATCAAATATAACTTGGGAACAAGCCACTACTAGAGTAGAACCATTAAATACAATTGCATTGCTTACTTTTCATATTAATTATTATATAGAAGGAGTTTTGAATGTGTTAAAGGGGGGAGCCTTGGAAATAAGAGATAAATATAGTTTTGATGCTCCTAAAATAACCTCCGAGGAAGATTGGAAAATATTATTGAACAGCTTATTGGATAATGCAGAAGAATTTGCAAGCCTGATCGATACTATGCCAGACGAAGAATTGGATAATTATTTTGTAGATGAAAAATATGGTACTTATCAGAGAAATATTGAAGCGATGATAGAGCATAGTTATTATCACTTAGGTCAAATTACGTTAATTAAAAAAATGTTGTCTAATGAATGATTCAATCATAGAAATATTAAAAACTATATTCGATAGAGATTTAACAAAATTAAAAACGGAAATAGAATCTTATACTAAAGAAGAACATATATGGATTGAAACACCAGATATAAGTAATTCGGCAGGGAATCTTTGCTTACATCTTGTCGGGAATCTCAATACCTATATTGGTGCAGAATTCGGTAAAACCGGATATATAAGACAAAGAGAACAGGAATTTTCTTTAAAAAATGTTTCTAGAATAGAACTACTATCTATGATAGATGATACGATGAAGATTGTAATGGATTCATTAAATATGATAACTAAAGAAGATTTACAAAAAGAATATCCTAGAATACTTATGGATAAGAACCCTAGTACCCATAGATTTCTGGTGCACTTGGCAACTCATTTAACGTATCATTTAGGTCAAATAAATTATCATAGAAGAATATTAGATGTTTAAATTGATAATAATCTGATACCTGATCTAACTAGAAATGTTAAAAAAGCTATTGAAAATAATACTTATATTGATAATCTTTTTAGGGATTGGTGCTGGGTATCTTTATTTTAGATTACATAATAATATAGATAATATTTTAGAAGCTAAAGATGATTGGAGAAGCGAGGTATTAGAATTTCCATTGATATTTGCTGGAGATTTAGAGTACAATGGAGAAGAACATATACGATTTGCACCAGGTTGGGGAGATACCAATAGTGAAGATTATTTTTCATATGTTTTTTTATGGGTTTTAGAAGAAGATCCAAAATTGAATGCTACGGAACTAGAAAACATTATGGATGTCTATTTTGACGGACTTATGAATACAGGTGCCATCACCAATTTTAGTTTTTTTAAAAATATTCCAGAAACCCAGTCTTCAATACGGCAATTAAATGATCATATGTATAGAGGTTCTATAAAAATGTATGATGAGTTTTTTGCTAAAGATAGGACTACCTTAAATGCTGATATCCATTATGAATATTGTACCACTAGAAAACAACATTTTGTATGGTTTTATTTATCACCAAAAGATATGGATCATCTAATTTGGAAACAACTTAAAGAAGTTCAATTAAATATTAAGTGTAGATAACAATTAGTTTGTATTAAGATGCATTTTCGCAAAAACATAATAATTACAAATACGTGAATTCAGAAAAAGAGTTAAAAAAATATTATGAATCATATATCGAAACATTTCCTGACTTAAACTCAGAAGAATTAAGATTTTTACAATCGTACCTTACAATAGGAATGTATGAAAAGAAAGAATTTCTTTTTAAAAGCGGAGAAGTTCAAAAAGAAGTTGGATTTGTGTGCAAAGGTCTTTTAAGACGTTATTATATTAACGAAAAAGGAAATAAGATAACTACTGGTTTCGTAAGTGAAAATAATTATGCAACAGATTATCCTGCTTTTATTAGGCAAATACCGTCTAAGTATTTTATTGAATGCCTTGAACCATCAGTAATTATAAAGTTACCATATAATAAAATTCAAGAAGGGTATAAAAAGTATAAGACAAGTGAAATGTATGGAAGGCTAATCGCAGAATATGTATTGACCTTTCAGACAGATAGAGTAGAAAGCTTTTTATTCAAAAATGCTGAAGAAAGATATTTAGATTTTATAGAACACAATAAAGATATTATCAATAGGATAAGCTTATCTCATTTATCTACCTATTTAGGGATTGAACGTCAATCATTAAGCAGAATTAGAAGTAAAATTGCGAAAAGATAGTTTTTGTCACATATGTGTCAGGTACATCATTTAATTATATCTCATTTTTACATTATAATCTTAAACACAGTAAAAATGATTTGTTACAAAGCAGTATTGAACACAACATTCCTCATAGTATTTCTTTTTTGTGGATTGGTAGCTTTTGGACAAGAAGTATCAATTACATCTTCTATCCATAAAGGCATACAACAACGAACAGATGATATTTTTGATAGTCTTGTGAAAATTCGTAGAGATTTTCATATGAATCCTGAAGTCTCGGAACAGGAAAAAAGAACAGCGCAGAAAATCAAAGAATATTTACTTTCTATAGGATTAGAAGTTAAAACTGATATTGGAGGAAATGGTGTAGTTGGTGTTTTAAAGGGAGCTAAAGAAGGAAAGAAAATAGCTTGGAGAGCTGATATTGATGCAATGCCTTCAGAAATACCTGATGTGGTAGATTTTAAATCTAAGACAGAAGGTGTACGCCATATATGTGGGCATGATGTACACACTACAATTGCATTAGGAATTGCTAACGTATTAGCAAGCCAAAAAGAACAATTAGAAGGAACAGTTTATTTTATTTTTCAACCCTCAGAAGAGAATTATAAAGGAGCTCAAGCAATGATAAAAGATGATTTGTTTGATCTGATCAAACCAGATGAGATATATGGAGCGCATATTGCACCATTGCCGGCAACAATGATTTCCACTAAGCCAGAATGGTTATTTGCTGATTATAAAATGATAGAAGTGGTGTATATGAACTCAACTGATGATGATGCAATGATTGAGTATACCAAAACATTGCTTAAAAGTTTTCAGAATATTAAATCAGGTAGTGAATTTTTTGATCCGCAAAGTTTATTAAGCCCAACTATCGGCTTAGCAAATCCCAATACTATTTTTAAAGATTATACAACGGTAAGTGATAATTTCAGTGTTAAAGAAATAGGTGATTTAATATCAATTAAAACGTATGTGGGCTCTAGTATTTTTAATGAATTAGATAAGATTTTACCTCTAGTGCAGCAGAAAATCAAGTCATCAAAATATAAAACGAAGTTGATAAATGTATCGTATTCTGGAGACCGTGCAAACCTAATGAATGATAAAAAGTTAACTAATGAGGTTATGAATTCTATTTCTAAACTTTATGGTCAACAAAATGTAATTCGATTATATGGAGAAATGCCAGATGGAAGAGGTGATGATTTTGCGTATTTTCAAGAACGAGTACCTGGAGTATATTTTTTCTTAGGAGGGTCTAATTTTGAAAAAGGAATTATCTCGATGCCTCATGCTCCAAATTTTGCAATTGATGAGAGCTGTATTAAAACAGGAGTAAATTATTTTTCATCAATGATTGTAGAAAGACTATATGATTAATTTGTTAGAATTAAGTGAAGGTTTTTTGCTATTATGAATAAAACCTAAAAAAAAACAATTAAACTACCTCAATGATACGACCCTATAAATTGAAGGATAAAAAAGAATTAATTGATGTTTTTAAGCAAAATATACCAACATATTTTGACCTCAAAGAGGTAAAAGATTTTCAAGATTACTTACAAAAGTATAGTGCCTATTATTATACAATCTTTTATAAAAAGAAAATAGTAGGAGGAGTAGGATGTTATTTAGAGGGTAAAAATAGAATAGGTAGAATAACATGGATATTTTTTCATCCAAAATATACTGGATTGGGATTAGGAAAAAAAGCAATAGAGCATTCATTATCTATCTTGAAATTAAGTTCGGAATTAGAAAAAGTAGTAGTAACTACATCTCAACTCGCGTATAAATTTTTTGAGAAGTTTGGATTTGTATTAGATAAAATAGAGAAAGATTATTGGGGACTAGGATTGGATCTGTATCTAATGGAACTATCGTTTAACAATAATTCTTAAGTGATTAAAAGTATCAAAATTTATAATTGATTCTTTGTGGGATTGCAGGGCAGATACAGTATCTTTATCATAAGGTTTTAAAAATAGATGTCCAAGAAAATTTTTTTTCATTCACACAATGATAGATAAACTCTTAGAAGCTGAATTTTCTTTTAATCAGCCCGAAGTTAAAACGTTGAATGGCTACGATAACGTCAATTATATAGTCAAGAATAATTCCACGAAATATATTTTTAAAACATATTCTTATGATAAAGAATTGTTTTCTATTCTTCAAGCAGAAAATGAATTACTTCTTCATCTTAAGGGTAAAGATGTAGATATGTTTCCTGACCCTATTCCGTTTACGGATGGTACTTTTATAAAAGTAATAGAGGTTGATGGGGTTAAAACTATTTGCCGGATGCTTTCGTTTTTAGATGGAAAGTTTTTAGGTAATGTTGAAGCTACAGAAGAACTATTTTATAGTTTAGGAAATTTTCTTGCTGAAATGAATCTTAAGTTTCAAAAATTTGATAGTTATGTTCTAAAAGCTAGACAATGGGAGTGGGATATTCAGCATGCGCACTTGAACAAGAAATATCTAAATGATATCGTTGATCCGCATAATCGAAATGTAGTTCGTTATTTTTTTCAACAATTTGAAGAAAACGTAATTCCGTTACTACCAGAATTAAGAAAGCAGGTAATACATAATGATGCAAATGAATGGAATATCCTAACGGAAAAAGGAAAAGTTTCAGCAGTTATTGATTTTGGTGATTTGGCATATTCACAACTAATAAATGAATTGGCAATTGCAATTACTTATGCGTGTTATGATAAAGAAAACCCTTTGGATTGGATACCTTTTATTTTAAAGGGATATCATAGCGTTTTTCCTTTAAAAGATAAAGAAATAAAAGCGCTGTATTATCTTATTGCTACTAGACTTTGTACTAGTGTATGTAACTCTGCGCATTCCCGAAAAATAAATCCAGAGAATATATATGCTACTGTAAGCGAAAAGTATGCTTGGCAAATGTTATATAAATGGATAAGAATTAATCCTATTAAGGCGGAGAATGTTTTTAGAAAAGCAATAGGTCTTTTACCTATTGAAAAACCCTTAACTACAGAAGAACAAGTAAAAAGAAGGTATGCCAATATAAGTCCTATCGTCAGTTTAAGTTATGAAGAACCTATCTCGATGAGTCGTTCCGCTTTTCAGTATATGTATGATACCGATGGGAATACCTTTTTGGATGCTTATAATAATATTCCGCATGTAGGACATTCACACCCAAGCGTAGTGCAAGCAGGGCAGAAACAAATGGTGAGATTGAATACCAATACGAGGTATTTATATGATTTGCTACCTACTTATGCCGAAAAGTTATTGTCAAAATTTCCGGATTCACTTACTAAAGTATTTTTTGTAAACTCAGGAAGTGCAGCTAGTGATTTAGCAATGCGAATGGTATATGCTCATACGGGATATAAAAAAACAATGGTTATGGAACATGGGTATCACGGTAATACGCAGATTTCTATTGATATAAGTGATTATAAATTTAATAACCCAAAAGGTCAAGGACAGAAAGGAAATATTCTAAAAACTCCAATTCCTGATACGTATAGAGGGAAATATACTGAACGAAATGCAGGTGAGTTATATGCAGAAGATGCAGTGGAACAAATAGAAAATTCTAGTGCTCCGATTGGGGCTTTTATAACAGAACCAATTGTGGGGTGTGGAGGACAAGTACCTCTTGCTGCTGGATATCTAAAAAAAGTATATCCAGCAATTAGAAGACAAGGAGGAGTTTGTATTAGTGATGAGGTACAAACAGGTTTTGGTCGTTTAGGAGATTGTTTCTGGGGATATGAGTCACAGGATGTTGTTCCTGATATGGTGATTGTCGGTAAACCCATAGCTAATGGTCATCCAATGGGAGCGGTGATAACAACCAATGAAATAGCGGAATCTTTTAGCAAAGGAGTAGAGTTTTTTAGTTCTTTTGGGGGGAATCCTGTTTCTTGTGCAATTGGATTATCAGTCTTAGATGTTATAGAAGAAGAGAAATTACAGCATAATGCTAAACAAGTAGGAGATTACTATAAATTTCTACTATGCGAACTTCAAAATAAATATGATTGCATTGGAGATGTAAGAGGGTCAGGATTGTTTTTAGGTATAGAAATTATAAAAGCAGAAAATAGCGAAACGAATAAGACATTAGCACATCATATTAAGAACGAACTGCGAAATAAGTTTATACTAATTAGTACAGATGGACCAGATGATAGTGTCTTGAAAACGAAACCTCCTTTGTGTTTTACTAAAGAAAATGCAAAAGAAGTAGTAGATACTATCGATGAAATATTAGAAAGGTATTATGATAAAAATTAGAAAGTGCTAAAAGTTATTTTTATAGAATTTCAGAATTTTAAGTTTAAAGTTTTTGTAATTATTCTTTTGATTGTAAGCGGATGTAAACAACCAAAAAAAAATGTGATTACAATTGCTGCTGCGGCTAATATACAATACGCAATTGAGGAAATTTCTAACGCATTTACAAAACAAACAGGAGTACCTTGTGAATTAGTAATTAGTTCTTCAGGAAAATTGACAGCACAAATTATAGAAGGCGCTCCCTATGATATTTTTGTTTCTGCAAATATGAAATACCCAAATGAAATTTATGAGAATAAATTAGCCCTTGAAGCTCCCAAAGTTTATGCTCATGGACAATTAGTGTTATGGTCTATGGATCAAGAATTAGCTCCTTCATTGGAGATATTAACTGATAGCCGTGTTGTTCACATTGCCATAGCAAACCCTAGAACAGCACCATATGGTCAATCCGCAGTAGAGGTGCTAAACAAAAATAACATATATGATGCTGTAGCAGACAAATTGGTTTATGGAGAAAGTATTTCTCAAACGAACCAATTTATTATTTCTAAATCTTCCGAAATTGGTTTTACCTCAATGTCAGTAGTGTTATCTAAAAAGATAAAAGATAAAGGTCGATGGATTCCTATTGATAAAAAAGAGTACACTCCAATCGAACAAGGAGTCGTTTTGATTAAAAGAGAAATTCAAGATTCTACAAACAGTAGAAAATTTTATGAGTTTCTTTTTTCTAAAGATGCTAGAGAAATACTAGAAGATTTCGGATATTTAGTAGCTGAATAATGAATGTTTTCTCGGGGCATATATCAGATATACAGGTAAGCAAAAATTTATCGATGGTTTCTATTGAAATAAATGAGCATACAAAGCTCAAAACTATTTTAGTTGAAACTCCTGATACTGCTTCTTATCTGAAGAAAGGGAACTCGGTAAAGTTATTGTTTAAAGAAACTGAAGTAATTATTAGTAAAGATGATTCATCCTTAATTAGTATTCAAAATAAAATTCCCGCGACAATAAAAAAGTGTGACAGTGGAGTTTTATTAAGTAAGATATTTTTACATACAGCAATAGGAGATATTGTCGCCATAATTACTACGGAAATTTTCAACGAACTTTCATTGAAAGAAAATGAAGGAGTAATTGTGATGATTAAGGCAAACGAAATAATGCTTTCTAAATGATAGATTGGGCACCAATCATACTAACTACTAAACTTGCATTAGTAACGACAGTTGTTTTGCTAGTAATTTCAATTCCATTGGCCTATTGGTTAGCATATTCTAAATCAAGGATTAAACCGATTGTAGAAACTCTAGTAAGTATGCCGTTGGTATTGCCGCCGACTGTATTAGGGTTTTATCTATTAATGGTATTTAGTCCGGGAAACAGTTTTGGTAGTTGGCTACAAGATGTTTTTGGAATTCGATTAATTTTTTCATTTTCAGGATTAGTGATAGGATCAGTTATTTATAGCCTTCCTTTTATGGTTGGACCTATTCAATCTGGTTTATCTGGTTTACCTAGTTCTCTACAGGAGGCTTCCTATGTGTTAGGTAAATCTAAAATGAAAACACTTATTAGTGTTTTATTACCAAATATAAAACCTTCTATATTAACAGGGATTGTATTGGCTTTTGCTCATACTGTTGGTGAATTTGGGGTTGTTCTAATGATTGGGGGTAATATTCCTGATAAAACGAAAGTGGTTTCAATAGCAATATATGACGAAGTTGAAGCATTAAATTATAGCGGTGCAAATATGTATTCATTGCTATTGTTTATAGTAACCTTTGTGATTTTATTATTGGTGTATTTAATTAACGGAGGATATTTAAAACGGTTTTGGAAATGATAGAAGTTACCATTGATAAGAAGCTCCAAACGGCTGAAGGAAATATGAAGCTTGATATTCGATTGAGTATAGAGAAAGGGCAATTGGTTACTTTATATGGGGCTTCTGGAGCAGGAAAGACATCAATTCTTAGAGTCATCGCTGGGTTGCTTTCGGCAGATAGTGGACAGATTGTAGTAGACGGTACATATTGGTTAGATGATAATAGAAAGATCAGTTTTAGTCCTCAACAACGTAGAATTGGATATGTTTTTCAAGATTATGCCTTATTTCCAAATATGACAGTGCAAGAAAATCTAGAATTTGCCTTAGGAAAAGGTCAAGACAAAAGTGTTATTGAAGAATTGATTTCTATAGTAGCTTTGGATAAACTTAAGAATAGAAAACCAAATACGTTATCAGGAGGTCAACAGCAAAGAGTGGCATTGGCTCGGGCATTGGTTCGCAAACCAAAGGTTTTATTGTTGGATGAACCCTTGTCTGCGCTTGATATAAAAATGCGTAGCAAATTGCAGGATTATATACTAAAAGTACATCGAGAATATGAGCTAACCACAATTTTGGTAAGTCACGATATTGGAGAAATTATTAAGATGTCTGATAAAGTATATTGTCTTGAAGATGGTAAGATAACTAAAGTAGGAGATTCGTTATCCGTTTTTACGGATAATCAACTAAGTGGTAAATATCAGTTTACAGGAGAAGTGATTAACATAGAATCGGAAGATGTTGTATTCATAGTTACAGTTCTTATTGGTAATAATGTAGTTAAGGTCATCGCACAGGAATCGGAAATTAGTAGTCTAACTATTGGAGATAAAGTTGTTGTAGCTTCTAAAGCTTTTAATCCTGTACTTATAAAAATTTAAGAATCTATGAAAGTTGAAAAAGTAAGTTTACCTAAGACTTCATTACTACTTAAAAACAAGTATGATTATTCTGATAGTTTTAAAAGTGAGTTTACGGATAAAGAGGATGTCGTAGATATCTTAGTAATCACTAAATCCTTTTTTTCTACTTCTCCTAAATGGATTGAAAAACTATTTGTGTTAAGAAATCAGATAGTTGCAGTTTTTGGACTTAAAACTGGAGATAGCCTGGATAAGAGAAAAGAAACATTAAATAATTTTAAAGGAGAGATCGGAGATAAAATAGGGATTTTTAAAGTATTTGATAAATCGGAGAATGAAATTATTCTGGGAGAAGACGATACGCATCTTAATTTTAGAGTTTCTCTACTCTTAGATTCAAAACCTAATTCGAGTAAAAATCTTACTATTTCGACAATTGTAAATTTTAATAATTGGTTTGGGAAATTGTATTTTTTACCTGTAAAACCATTTCATAAACTCATTGTTCCAACCATGCTTAAAAGTACTATTAGAGGATCAATTGCTCCGAGTCAGTAATAGAACTACCTTTGTAAACTAGTTTCCATCCTAAGGAATTGGTAAGAATGTAAATCTTTTGTAGCTCACTAATTAAACGATTTTCTGCATTAGATTTTAGTGTAGAGGCTTCTATCTTTTTGTTAAGCTGTCGTGTAACTTCTTTCTGTATCAGGTTATGATCTTCTGGACTGAATTGATTAAAAAAATCTTCTTCTAGATCGTGATATTTTATGTTGGGATTGATGTTAATCTCAGCTTCAGGGATACTGGTAATTGTAAGTGTCTTATTAGTTTGATCGATTTGGTGTTTGATCTTGCTTAAGTCATAGGAAACGGTAACACCAGCATTTACCACAACAATAGCCTTTTTTTCAGCAGTTAAAATATCCAAGTAATATTTTTTGGCATCTTTATAGGTAATAACTTCGGAGAAATGCCCTTCGGTAACAACTAATTTCCCAACATTTTTTATCTGGTCAAGTATAAGATCAGAAGACTCTAATTCAGTTTTTTGGGATGTAGCTTGATTGATAAAATAACTAATGCCAACTGCTATGAATGCAGCAATTAAGGCACCAAGAAGAAAATTACGCATATTTTTATAAGTCAGGTTTTTTATAAAAATACATAAAAAAATAGCCTCTGCATGATAGAAAGGCTATTATGATATCAATAAGGATAAAATGATTATTTAAATTCTGGAGGGTATTTCTCTAGTATTGCAGATACAATTTGATTCATTTTTTCCTGTTTTTTGTCTACTTTTTCGGTTAAGGCTGCTGTTCCCATTCCTTGCCAAATTAATTCATTTTTTGAAGCATCAATAAGATCTATATATAATGTTCCTTCTGTCGTTCTAGATACAGTATTAAAACCGCTGTTCCAAAACCAAGGATTCCAGCCCCAGCCGTAACCAAATCCAAAATTATTTTGATAAATATTTACGTTTTCCTTTGTTTTTGTAAAGATGCTAACCAATACATCCGGGTTTTCAGATTTTGTAAAACCTTTAGCGGTCATATCGGATTCAATAGCTCTTAAAATGCGTTTTTTGTCTAGGTCACTGATTTCAGCTTTATCTATACCTGGTTTAAAAAAGGCATAGCTTTTGTAACCATTAAAATTAGTTTGCTTATCATAATCAGATGCTACTCTAACAGTAGAGCAAGAACCAAGTGTAATGATAAGGATCAGTGATAAAAGAGAGAAAAATTTCATAATCCTGTGTATTAAATGTTCAACAATATTTTTTTAAAAATATGCACAACAATCGTACCATGAGTAAGATAGAGTTACTCTTTAGTGTACTTATTTGTTTTTTTGTCATAGCCATAGGGACAATGCCTACAACCGCTCTCGCAACAATAACCTCTTTTTAAATGGTATTGTTCCGTAAAACATCGGTACCCTTCTGGAGTAAGATAATAGTCTCCTTCTTCGGGTTTTAGTATTCTTTTTGGATTGCTCATCGATACAAAAATACTATCTTGCGCTAAGATGCCAATTGTAGTTAACAAATATTTGATAGGTCGTCATTTTGTGGGAATCGCACTTTGGCCTTTTATTGTGGTTAAAAATCACCATTTAAAGGAAGATGCAGTTTTTATAAATCATGAGAAGATTCATCTAAAACAGCAGTTGGAGTTGTTGGTATTACCATTTTACTTCTTGTATCTAGTAGAGTATATTGTCCGATTACTTCAGTATAAAAATTCTAGAGAAGCTTACCGTAATATTTCTTTTGAAAGAGAAGCGTATGAAATGGAAGCTGAGCTTTCTTATCTAAAAAACCGAAAACTCTGGAGTTTTACTAAATACTTATAATACCCTATGAATTTTTTTTCTTCGGTAGTAAGAGAATCAAAAAATGAAGAAATAGTGCATCCTATTTTAAAACAAGCAGGAGTGTCTATTCACATAAAAAGAGAAGATCTTATTCATGATCATATTTCGGGAAATAAATTCAGAAAACTTAAATACAATCTTTTAGAGGCTAAAAAAAAGGGTTTTAATAGGATACTTACGTTTGGTGGAGCTTATAGTAACCATATTTCTGCTACTGCAGCTGCAGGTAAATTAGTGGGGTTAGATACAGTTGGGGTTATTAGAGGAGAAGAATTAGTAAAAAATTTATCACATACGCTATCGCAGAATGATACCTTACGTTTAGCATCACATAATGGTATGCGACTAAAGTTTGTTAGCAGAAAAGATTACAAAGAAAAAACATCAGAACCATTTTTGGAAATGTTGAAAAAAGAATTTGGCTCTTTTTACTCTGTTCCAGAAGGAGGTACAAATGAGTTAGCAATAGAAGGGTGTAAAGAAATTTTAACTGGTAAGGATGAGATATTCGATTATGTATGTTGTGCGGTGGGAACCGGAGGAACTATCTCTGGGATTATCAATGCTAGCCTCGAGCATCAGAATATTATTGGATTTCCTGCGTTAAAAGGAGATTTCCTTTCTGATGAAATTAAAAAATACACTCATAAAACAAATTGGAGTTTAACAGAAGAGTATCATTTTGGGGGATATGGTAAAATAAATCTATCATTAATTGAGTTTATTAATAGATTTTACAAAGAACAAAATATTGCTTTGGATCCAATCTATACAGGAAAGATGATGTATGGCCTTTTTGATAAAATACAGAAAGGGTTTTTTACAAAAAATACTCGTATTTTAGCCATTCATACTGGAGGGTTGCAAGGTATTTCGGGTATGAATAAGAAGCTAGGTAAAAAGAAGCTTCCGCTTATTAGAATTTGATATGAACGTGAGGAGAATTATAACGTTGTTTTGTATAGCTACATTCATTGTTTCTTGTGGAGGTAGTAAAAAAGCAACTACTTCTAGAAGAACCAAAACTGCTTCTAGAAAAACTGAAGTAAAAAGAGAGGTAAAAGAGGTTAAAGAAGAGGTAGTTAAACCGAAAAAACCACTTACTACAGTTTCTTACAAAGAAAAAGTTCAGAATTATATATTTGAGTATGTAGGTATTGCCAAGCACGAGATGATTCAGTACGGTATTCCTGCGAGTATAACATTAGCTCAGGGAATTTTAGAATCAGGTGCTGGTTACGGAGATCTTACCAGTAAGGCAAAAAACCATTTTGGGATTAAATGCCATGATTGGACAGGTGATAGAGTGTATCACGATGATGATCGATCCCAAGAGTGCTTTAGAAAATATGATGAAGCAAGTCACTCTTTCAGAGATCATTCTTTGTTTTTAAAGAATAGAAAACGCTATGCAAAACTCTTCACCTACAAGCAAGATGATTATAAATCTTGGGCATATGGATTACGTGCTGCTGGTTATGCAACAGATAAGAAATATCCGGTTAAACTTATAAGTATTATAGAGCGGTATGAATTGGATAAATACGATGCAGAGGTTTTAGGAAAATTGTATACTGTAACAGAGAAGAAGAAACCTAATGTTAGAACAACTACTAAATCGAAAAATGGAGAATATGTCGTGCAAAAAGGAGATACATTATATTCCATATCGAGAAGGTACAATTTAAAAGTTACAGAGTTAAAAGCATATAATAATTTAAAAGATAATGCAATCGCCATAGGGCAAGTGCTTAAAGTACAAGAACCTGATGATGATTCTGAAGAATTTTAATTCAATATGATTTATAAAAGAAGTAGCGCTCTATTTAGAGAGGCTCAAAAAGTAATTCCGGGTGGAGTTAACTCTCCTGTTCGCGCATTTAAAGCAGTTGGGGGAGATCCAATTTTTGTAAAAGAAGCAAAAGGAGCTTATTTGTATGATGAAGATGGTAATCGATTAATAGATTATATCAATTCTTGGGGGCCAATGATTCTTGGTCACGCGCATCCGCCAGTTGTAGATGCTGTAGTCGAAAAAGCTAAGAAAGGAACCAGTTTTGGAATGCCAACAGAAATTGAAACTAAGATTGCTGAGTTGGCAGTATCGATGGTTCCTAATATAGATAAAATACGTTTTGTGAATTCAGGAACAGAAGCTTGTATGAGTGCTGTTCGATTAGCAAGAGGATTTACCAAAAAAGATAAAATAATCAAATTTGCAGGTTGCTATCATGGCCATAGTGATTCTTTTTTGATTCAGGCAGGTAGCGGTGCAGTTACTTTTGGAAGTCCAAACAGTCCTGGAGTTACTGAAGGTACAGCAAAAGATACATTGCTTGCTAGATATAATGATCTAGGTAATGTTGAAGAAATTATTAATTCTAATAAGAATGAAATAGCGTGCATCATTATAGAACCGGTAGCTGGTAATATGGGATGTATTCCTCCAGTCAAAGGTTTTTTAGAGGGGTTAAGATCCCTTTGTGATGCTCATAATATTTTGTTGATTTTTGATGAGGTGATGACTGGGTTTAGATTAGCAAAAGGAGGAGTACAAGAATTGTATGGAATCAAAGCTGATATTGTAACTTTTGGTAAGGTAATTGGAGGAGGTCTTCCGGTAGGTGCTTTTGCTGCTAGAGAAGAAATAATGAATCACCTAGCACCTTTGGGACCAGTATATCAAGCAGGAACTTTAAGTGGTAATCCATTGGCAATGGCTGCTGGATTGGCAATGCTAACTGAGTTGCATGAAAATCCAAATATTTTTGATAGTATCGCAAAAAAGACTGAGTATTTACATGAAGGTATTGCTAAGGTATTAATAGAGAAAAATATAGTACATACGATTAACAGAGTAGGCTCGATGATTTCTGTTCATTTTTCTGAGAATCCTGTAGTAGATTTTGAAAGTGCTGCAGAAGGTAATAATGATGCTTTCAAGAAATTCTTTCATGGAATGCTAAGCCAAGGTGTATATATCGCACCAAGTGCTTTCGAAACTTGGTTTATCACAGAGGCATTAACTTATGAAGATTTAGATACTACTATAAAAGCAGTCTCCGTTACAGCAGGTAGTTTATAAAAACAAAAAGCCAATCTAATCTAGATCGGCTTTTTGTTTTTATAAACGATGGATTAATCATTTATTTTTTAGGTTCCAGTATTAGTGAGATTCTTTCTGTTGCATCCTGTAAATGATAACGTGTCATTCTATCAGATGTCCTACCTATTGCACTATTAATATTTCTTTGTAAGTTTTTTAATTCTGCTCTAACAATAGGTCTGATGTCACTTTGTGAAACATCTACATTAGTACGTCGTACAAAACGTCTAAAGTTAGCAGGAATTGGAGTTTGCTCTTTTGTCATCAAAAACTCCAATCTTTCTAAGTATGCACGTTGTAAATTACGACGATATACATCAATTGATGCTCCCGTTCTTAATTCTTTCCAAATACCAGATCTCAATTCTGTCATCATATCTATTAACGAATATGCATTTCTTGCGTTTAGAGCTTCATTTTCAATTAACCGCGCCATTCTGCCTTGATCTAGTAAATTGTTTAATGTTCTAGTTTGAAATCCACGAACGCGCTCTACGCTACCTGCAGATTCTATTTTATTAAAAATGGTAGCATCTAATAACCAGTCTGGAGTAATAAATAACTGCTCTTGTAAGAACTTCATGGCACGTTTTTGATTTTCTTTAGTTACATGTGTATAAACAGCTCCTTCTTGATCATAGGTCTTGTAGTATTCGTATACACCACCAATATTAGAAGAAACATGTCCCATATATCTATTATATTGACTTAATACTTGTCCATACATAGTCTGTAAGTCGCTATAATTTTTACCGTCTTCTGCAGTCCATTTGATTAAATTAGGAATAATTCTTTTTAAGTTGGCAATACCATAAGTACTAGCTTTTACCGCATCATCACCAAGATCTTCTGTTTGTGAGCTAGGGTCAATTACACCAAATTGTTGTCTCCCAAAACGATATTTAGGGTCATCTGCGTGTTTTAATATCCAGCTATCCAAAGTTTTTTTCTCTTCTTCAGGAGTTGTATTAAGAATTGGTCGGTATCCCCATTTTATAGAATATTTGTCATAGATTCCAATTTCTGGCATTAGCGCGACATCTCCATCACCTGGTTGCGCAATGTAATTAAAACGAGCATAATCCATTATAGATGGTGCAGTTCCGTATTTTTTAGTAAAAGCAGGATCACGTAATGATTCTACTGGATATGCAACACTACTTCCCATATTATGAGGCAATCCTAATGTATGACCTACCTCATGAGAAGATACGAATCGTATTAACCTACCCATAACTTCATCTTTAAAAGCTACGCCTTGTGCGTCTGGATTGATCGCTGCAGTCTGTACAAAAAACCAGTTACGTAATAGAGTCATTACGTTATGATACCAGTTGATGTCACTTTCTAAAATTTCTCCAGATCTTGGATCACTTACATGTGGTCCATTTGCATTAGGTATAGGAGATGCTAAATAACGTACTACAGAGTAACGCGCATCTTCTGGACTCCAATCTGGATCTTCTTCTTTTGTTGGAGGATCTTTAGCAATAATGGCTTCTTTAAAACCAGCTTCTTCAAAGGCTACTTGCCAATCTTCAATACCTTGTTTAATATATTTCACCCATTTTTTAGGAGTAGCACGATCTATATAATAGACAATTTGTTTTTTAGGAACAACCAATTCACCTTTTTTGAATTTTTCAATATCTTCATCCCGAACTTCTAATCTCCATCGATCTAAATAGCGTATCGTTTTACTTTCTTGCGCTTCAAGTCCATAATCCGTTTGTCCTCGTGCAAACCAGCCAACTCGTTGGTCAAATATTCTACGTTTCATAGGTGTTTCTGGAAGTAAAATCATAGAATTACTCATTTCTAAAGAAATAGTTCCAGTACTTGCATTAGAAGGTGGTGCTCCGGCGTTGTATGTTTTTACGTGTCGCGTTTCTATATTAAGAGGATAACTTCTTATCGAGTCGATATAGGAAAGGCTAGCATCTAATCGAGTGATCTTAAATCGCTTTCTTCTTGAAGCTGGAAAACCAATGGCTTTCACATCTTTTTTAAATAAGTCTGTAACATCAATTACTGTGGCATTATTTACAGAATCTTTATGAAAAGCTTTTATTGGAAATGAAAATAGAACAGGTTCAAAGTTAGAATTTTCTACTGCTTCATGAATTGGTAAAGAATCTGCGGCATAAATCTGATGTGATACTACTCTTAGTAATACTTTTTTATTCTTTCTTTGCCATCTAAGTACCTGTGTGTTTTGTTTTCCACCACCAAAACCAATACCTGTAGCGGTTTTGGCAATTCTGGTTACCATCAACATCTCTCTGTTAAATAGTGAGTCCGGGATTTCATAAAAGTATTTGTCCTCTATGTTATGAACAGTGAAAAGTCCTGGGTCACTTTTAGCCTTTTTTGTAATAACCTCTTTATAAGGTTTAATAGCATTTTTGTCTTTGCTAGGTTTTTTAGCGGCTGTGGTAGCAGGCTTTTTATTTTTTTTGTTTTGTAATGAAGAGCAACTGGAAAACGTTACTGTAAATACCAATAAGAGGTATAGTGTATTTTTGAGCATGAGTTAATTTTTATCGGCCGAAGATAAAGAAATAACTATGGCGTAGTAGTGAAAGGAAAGTTAAAGCCTAAAATCAAGGCAATTAGTGTTCTGTAGATTGCCAATTTCTATTTCTTATAATTAGAATAATTGCACTACATTTAATCCTCAATTATAAAGTTGTTTATGCAGTACACTTTGATTCATCGCTTACTAAGAATGTTTTTGTATCTATTTGTTTGCATCTATGTTGTTTGGGTCGGAGTAGTTGTAGAACCAGATACGATGAGTTACGTTGGTCTTTCTTTAATAACACCGCCAGGATATGGAACTTTCTTATTTGTTTTTAGAAAATTGTTTGGAGAAGCTCATTATTACTATGTTATAGTATTTATTCAATTAATTTTAAGTTTTGTTTCTTGTTTGTATCTGGTTAAAACGATTAAAAAGGTTTTTGATTTAGATTATCGATTGATATTGTTGATCGAAGTGATGTTATTGGCTCCCGTGGTTATTCCGGAATATTTGACCGTAAATCGTATTGTTACGCAAGGATTAGCTTTTCCTTGTTTTTTGATGATTTCTTCATTTTTGATACAATATCTTTTCTTGAAAAGTAAAAGAGTAATAATGATGTTATTGCTAAGTATTTTTGTTGGATTGTTAATACGAACTCAGTTTTTCTTTATACTTCCAGTACTATTTTTAATATTGGTATATAGAGGGTATGTGAGTAAAAAAATTAAACAATATTTGATTCCAATAGTATTTGTGTTGCTGATGCCGCTACTGGTTTCTGTGACACAGAAAACCTTTAATTATATAGTTCATGATAAATATATAAATATTTCTAGTACAGGACTTCAGGTAATGATTATGCCATTTTTTGTAGCTGATCAAAGTGATTATAAAATTTATGAAAATCTTAAAGTTCAGGAGTATTACAAGCATATGTATTCCTTAGCTTTTGAGCGTAAACTTTTGGATGATTTTTATAAGCCCGTAAATGATAATGTATTTCATCATTTTGATTATAATTTTGTGAATATATCTTATGGCATATTTTCAATTGAAGGTAGAAAGTTTTTAATGCCATCTAATCCAAATTCTCATGAAGCTTTGATCGAAAATGACAAGATGTTAATGAGTATGTGGCTACCGTTGTTGTTTGATAATTTTTGGAAATGTGTTGATCTCTTTTATAAAAATGTAGTGAATGCTTTTGGAGGATTTTACATGATATGGTTATCACTTTTATTATTGATAAGCTCACTTTATATTTGGATAAAACGAAAAGAAAAAATTGCTTTACTGGCTTTTGTATTCTTGTTACTGACATTTAGTAATGTGTTGTTAATTTGTATTGTGCAGCATAGTATTGGTCGATATTTAATATATCACCAATGGATGTTACCAGTATTGTTTGTGTTGTTATTAGATTTGATTATCAAACCAAAAAAGCATATTCAAATCGAAGATGAGTCTTTTTGAGATTGATGTACAACTTGCAGCGTAGTATCATACAAATCTAATTGTAATACTTTTGCCTTTAACCAAGCATAAAAACTCATCGCAAAAATATCCTCTCGATCCGGACTGTTCTGAATTAAAGAATGTTCTATTTTTAATATAAATTCGTCGGTTTTTATGGTATGGCTATTAAAATAGAAGCTGGTAGCTAAGGATAAAAATTCTAAAACTCTGTGTTCATTATTATTAATTAAATAAGAACGGTGCTTTTTTCTAAAACTTTTTATTCTAGAAGTCACTAAATCCAAATGATCTAACTCTATGTGTAATAGTATTTCCGTTAGATTTTTCTTTATAACCCAGATAATCCCTGCTTTTTCTGTGTACCAAACATCGCTATGATGCAATTCATTTAGAAGCCTTAGTGCTTCTTTGGAACGTGATTGTTGAAAATAAAAAACAATTAGCGTTAATTTTAAATCTAAGATATAAGTGGTTTGATCTTTAAAAAGCTTATAGTTAAAATTTTCTAAGGGTACTATGGCTTCCGTGGCTTTTCCAGTATAATTATCATTTAGTACCTGTAATAGTGTAAGTTGAGGAAGAAATCTTTTGTAATATTTTTTCTTCTGTTTAAGCATCTGTACCTCCATTTGCTTTAGGTATTTATAGGAAGTGGTAAAATTTTTATTTCTGAAATAAGAATTAGCAACATAATAGAGAATCTGAATGTGGTAGAATAGATGCTTATCTGTAAGTTGTTCTTTTGATTCAATTTGTTGATATGTTTTTTCTACAAAAGAAAGAAGCGAATAGAAATTTCGAGTAACATTTGCCGCTCGATTGGTAATATCAAGAATCTTAAATAATGATCTAAAAGTTAAATCATTAGTAACTGATATATCGAATTGATTTAAAGAGTTTTTAATAATCAACGATATATTATTACTGTTTTGTGAAAGCTCATTTTGAATGTTAGCATAAAAAAGATTTAGATTCTCCTCTTGTTGCAATAAAGTTTGATTTCTTTTAAAATCTTGTATTAAGGATCCTAAAGTTGTATTTGGATCTACATGTGCATATTGGATTTTTGTATAATGTATCTCGTGTAATACACTAAAAAGATCAAATGTTTTGGCTTTTAGCTCTGCCTTTTTTATTGTTTTTAGAGCTATTTTATATTGTTTTTGTTCAAAGAAAATTCTACTTGCCAGAAGTAGCTTAAAAATCTCCATTTCTTCAGAAGTTTCGGTTTCAAAACTTTTGGTAGCAATAAAATCAATAAGGCTATCATGTAATCTTTTGCAAAGCGCGTGATAAGCACCTTTAGCACTCTTTCCATATATTTTTATATCTAGATCTTTATGGTTATATGATGTGTCTAGAATTTTAAATAACTGGATGTTTTTGGTGTCATTTCTTTTGTTTTTATGTTTTAGATAATTAATGAAACTCTTTTTTTCTTCAGTAGATAAAGTAGCTATTATGGAAGAAAGTGGATTCATTATATCGTAAGTATTTTAAAGATAAAACTCTTTTTTATAGATCTAATTTAAATAAAAATTACAATTATATCGTAAGTTTTTTGTAAAAATTGAGTTTTTAAACTCATCAAGTCATCGCAAATTTGTCCTGTTCAAAACAAATAATTGAAATAAAATTTAATCATCAAAATTAATTATTATGGATTACAAGTTTAGCAACGAAGTAACAGAAGAAATTGTAAATGATCATGTTGATAAAAATGAAGTCAAAACGTATGATCAAAAACCGACATCAGCTTTTATAGGAGCATCTTGGGTAGCATTGTTTGCGGGTATGGTATCATTCTGTACTGGTTTATGGAATGCTGATATGTTATTAAATGAGAAAGGATATTACTTTACTATTTTACTATTCGGATTATTTTCTGCTGTATCCGTTCAGAAAAATGTGCGTGATAAATTAGAGGGGTTACAGGTAACAGAGATCTATTATGGAATTAGTTGGTTTGCAGCGTTAGCATCTATTGTTTTATTAATTATAGGATTGTGGAATGCAGATCTAGATCTGAGTGAAAAGGGCTTCTACGGAATGTCATTTACGCTAAGTTTATTTGCAGCGATTGCGGTACAGAAAAATACAAGAGATAAAAAATTCATTGAGGCAAAAGAAGTGTAATTGGAGAGTAAATCAAAAGGAGGGACTACAATATTGTAGTTCCTTGTTTTGATGATTAGAAAAGGCAGCTACGGCTGTAGCTGCCTTTTTTTAGTATAGTTCGATAATGAATTAATAAGTTAGAAATGTATAAAAATATAGTAAAAGGAATTGTGTGTTTAATGTCAATAGCAGTTTTTTCACAGGATAAAGGGACCGCTATATACTTAAAAGGGAATGAAAATTTTAAAAAGGGGAAGTATAAGAAAGCGATAAAAAATTATACTCAGTTAATTGAAAAAATTGATGTAGATCTTGTTAAGAAAACGGGATATATTAATAGGGGATTATCAAGAGATAAGTTAAAGGAATATGATCTTGCTATTCTCGATTTTACAGAGGCTATAAAACTTGATAGTATCGATATGGCTTCTTTTGTTGATAGAGGGTTGTCTAAAATGCATGCAGGATATCTAGATCAAGCCAAAGAAGATTACAAGTATGTTATTGATAAAAATAGTAATAGTAAAATGATGGAAGCATCAATTTATTGGACAGCGAGAATTAACTATTCCCAGGGAAAATATCAAGAAGTGATTAAGAACTGTGATGAATACTTTAAAGTTAATTCTACGGACCCTGAGCTTTATTTTATTAGAGGAACTGCCAATGATATACTTGGAAATTTTGAGCAATCAATTATAGATTATACAAACGCGATAGAATTTTACCCAAATTATTTTCAGGCATATGCGAATAGGGGTACTGCTAAGATTAATTTGTTAACCGGGAACGGTAATATTCAGCCTTCAAAAGAAGAAACAAAAAGTGCTTGTGAGGATTTAAAGAAAGCCAGAGACTTAGGTGATACTTCTATTGAAGACCTGATTTATATTTATTGTAAAAAGAAATAGAGTAAAGAATAAGTTATTTTCATCGATTCATAATGCAGAACTCCAAACAGAATTTAAAGAATAAACCAACTTTGTTTTTTATGATAGGGATTATTGTTTTTGCCCTAGGAATACCTTCTGGAATTTATGGACTAACTCTTAATGGCGGTGCTAGTTTAGGAGGAGTATTAATTTTAAGTGGAGTTATTCTTTTTATTCCTTTTTTTATAATCGATCGAATTTTGGTAAAGCGGATAAAGCCTCTCAAGCTTTCAATTTTAGAATTAATCTTTAGTTTAATTATTCTACTCTGTTATAATATTCAACAGATTAGTATCTAAGTAATAAGGTCATTTTGAGGGAGGTAATTTTTTTATAAAATTAATTATTCCTTTTAAATAATTACAACTTTTTAATCATCAAAATATGAGTTCAAAATTTAATAAAGAATTAAAAGAATTGGTCAGTGATCAAGTGATTTCGTCAGAAATTGCAGATAAGATATCTCAATATTATGGTCAGAAAGAAGGAACTAAACCTAACAAACTGTTTACCATATTTGGGATTTTTGGTGCATTACTAATTGGGGCGGGTATTATTTTAATGTTAGCTCATAATTGGGATGATTTTTCTAGGCTAACAAAAACTATACTGGCATTTGTTCCTTTAGTTATTGGTCAGTCTATTGTTGGTTTTTCTATTTTAAAAAATAAAAGTCGCACTTGGAAAGAGGCTTCAGGAACTTTCCTGTTTTTTGCAGTAGGAGCTAGTATTTCTTTAGTAAGCCAGATTTATAATATATCAGGTGATCTAGGTTCGTTTCTAAAGACTTGGACTATACTATGTCTTCCATTAATTTACTTGCTTAGATCCCATGCGGTAACACTTCTAGTAATCTTGTCAGGCACATATTATGTAGCTGAGGTTGGTATATGGAATTATAGAAACTACAGTGTTCCTTGGTGGTATTTTATTTTTATGTTGGGAATCATACCACACTATTGGCTACAGATCAAGAATAATATATCAAGTAATACAACGACAATTTTTAATTGGATTATTCCTTTAAGTGTTACTATAGGTTTAGGGGCTTTTATTAGAGGTAATGAGGAGTTGGGTTTTGTGATGTATGTGACTCTTTTTGGGGTTTTCTATAATATTGGTAGATTATCAATATTCAAAGAATTAAGGACACTTAGAAATGGATTCTTAATAATAGGTTCTTTGGGGACTATCATTTTACTAATGATATTTACATTTAAATGGACCTGGAAAGAGATGTATGATACAACTATGTATCAAGCACAAGAATTCTATGTTTCATTATTTTTAGTAGGTATAGCAATTTCCACCTTGGGATATATTGTCGTCAAAAAAGGTGTTAGATCTATAAACCTATTTCAAATTTCATTTCTAATATTCTGGGGATTATTCTTCTTGCTTTCTGGTGCAGAAGTAATTCCTATGATTTTAACTAATATATTGGTTTTTGCTTTAGGGATTACAGCAATTAAGATTGGAACGGATAAGTTTAATTTCGGAATCCTTAACTATGGACTATTGATTGTTTCCATACTTATTATTTGTAGGTTTTTTGATACAGATATGAGTTTTATTATAAAAGGTTTACTATTTGTGATTGTAGGGGCAGGTTTTTTCCTTACCAATTATATGATGCTAAAAAAACAACAGAAAAATTCTAATTTATAAAAATTAAACCTATGAAAATCATTTATTTATTTATCCTATTTATTGTGATTGCATTGGCGCAGATTTTTGTTCCAATTCATATGATTGTAAATAATGAGGATGTATTAATTTCAGGAACAGAGTATAAATTTAAAACAAGACCTGTTGATCCTACAGATCCTTTTAGAGGAAAGTATATCACATTGCAATATGAGATGAATCACTTTGACACAAAAGATACTACCTATGTAGTAGGAGAAGAGATCTACGTGTATCTTAAGAATGATAATGAAGGATTTGCTGAGGCCTCGGAGATAAGTAAAGTACCTGTAGAAACTGAAAAAGATTATGTGACCGCTAGAGTAACATATTATTATAATGGTCAAGTGAATTTTCAACTTCCATTCAATACTTATTATATGGAAGAAACAAAAGCATATGATGCGGAGGTGGCCTATGTAGAGGCAAATAGAGATAGCTTATCTAATAATATATATGCTTTAGTGTATATCAAAGATGATCATGTGGTTCTTAAAGATGTTTTGATAGATGATATACCTATAAAAGAATATGTAGAAAAATAAAATATAGAAATTAGATTAAACCTTTCTTCATAATCTGGGTCATATTAATGAAAAACATTAAAAGAAGATTATTATGAAGACATTATTGAAAACATTAGTAATTGGCATTATGTTATTTACATTAACTGCCTCTTGTGCAACTACGGTAAAAGTTAGTCCAGCGAATAATGTAGTGGTGACTAAGGTTCATAAGCCTAGAGTTGTAGTACATAAAAATGTAAGGTATTATAGAAATAATGGTGTCTGGTATGTAAAAAAGAATAGAAGATATGTGAAAGTTACAGCTCCAGTTGGTGTGCGTGTAAGTACTTTGCCTACTGGATATAGAATTGTTAAGGTAAGAGGTGTGCGGTACTATAAGCATAAAGGAGTATTCTACAAAAAATCGGGAAGAACTTTTGTAGTAGTAAATGTGTAATAAGTTTTAGATTGAGTTGGTTAGTTTAGTTAAGAAAATTCCTTGAGGTTTAATAAAAAATCTCAAGGTTTTTTATTACCAAGCTTCTTCAATCTTTATACGCTTTCCGTTTTGGTAAGAAGCAATAAACGCACCTCTAAAACCTAGGCCAACTAATTCTCTGCGGAATTTTTTAGCTTCAGCTAAAGAAGCAAAATTACCCAGCGCATATTTATTAAAACTTCCTGCTTTGATTTGTTTAAAGTTCACAAACTTATCCGAGTATAATGATAAATCTTTTTCTTCAAAAGCCCCGATCTGAACTGCATAAACAAGCTCTCCTTGTAAAGATGCTTTTTCCTGCTGTTCACCAGTATTACTATTTGCTGCATTGATCTCTTGATCCATGGATAAATTCTTAATAGTTTCTTCGAGTTCGGCAATCTTATTTTTAAGTATGTCGGATTTCGCTTTAGATTCACTTTTAGCAATTAGGTTGTCAGGAGTATTGAATTTCATGAAATAGATGGTTCCTGCAACTCCTAAAAGAGCAATAATTCCTAAAATTATTGTAGCAATTTTAAATTTTCTACTATTTTCTTGTTCTTCTCTAAGAGCTTTGGTATGAGTATAGTTAGTAGCTCTCTTTTCTTCTTTAGCATTGTCGATTTGAACTTGAAAATCTAGTAGTTCATCATCACTGATATAAGGCATGAGTTGTGGTTTTAATGTGTTCAAATATAGTTGATTATTGTTTTACCCAAAAATTAAATTACTGATAAACCGTAATCACTGCTTTGACAGTGTGTATTTTGATAGGTTTTTGATAAAGGATTATTGCGTTAAAATATCCTAGTTAATATGTAGGATTTTTTGCCAATAAAAATAATAAATATCGAAAAATTGTACTCATAACGATTTTTGATAGCAGGATGTCGAATACTTTAGAAGTGTAGAAATATTGTATACAATCATGCGTTATTCTTTTTTTGGTAGTCTGTTTCAATAATCCGCCCACCCTATGTTGAAGTAAACTACGATGCTATTACTATACACTAAACTTAACCATCGTGAACACAAATATATCCTTATGGGTACCGCATTTATTTTTTTCCCATTTATGGTGTAAAAAACAATTGCATCCGAAGATTATTCGGAAAGTACATAGGATAAAACGTGAAAACATACCCAATACCCAAATCTCTTTAAATATACCTATGGACTTCTTTAGTTCGATAATTTGTTGTGGATTACAGTATTTATATGTTGATGGTACTTTTATAAAAACCAACTCAATAAATGCCAACAATTATGACACGGACACTATTTTCTAGTTGCCTAGCCCTACTTTTATTTACTTTTAGTTATGGTCAGACTGTTACTTTTCAGACTGATGATGGCTTAACCGCAAAAACGGTATGTAAAGGGACTGAAATCCAACTAAATTTAGATATAGATCCCCCCAGACCTTCTGGAGGAACGAGCACTTATAATGTTCAATGGGAAAAAACAGTTAATCCAACATTTATAAGAAACTGTCCATTTCCTAGTGGTGACGGTTCTTGTTCGTTTTATCGAGAAACACCATTAGAAACAACAACGTATACGGTTACTGTTAATGGAGGTTCTTCGGGTTCAGTGAGAAGTACTGTAACGGTTACAGTAGAAGAGGTGCCAAATCCAGGTTTAAATACAACGATGTTTCTATGTGGTAGAACAGGTATTATTAATTTATTTGATGAATTAGATGGAGGGCCAGAATCTGGAGGTGTTTGGAGTAATGGAACAGGAACATATGATACCGCAGATCCTAATGGAGGAGCTTTTACATATACTATTGATAATGGAGCAGCTTGCCCTCCTGTTAGTGCTGTCATAACTGTAAAACCGTGCGGAAATAATGACTCTGATAATGATGGAGTTCCCGATACAACAGATAATGATGATGATAACGATGGTATTCCGGATACTATAGAAGATGGTTTTTGTACTGCAACTACGACGACACCAATTTTTGTATTAGAAGAAGATTTTGGTTTCGGGGGTCCAACACGAAGCAGATATGCAGAAGGATTAGGTTTGACTTACAATCCTGTGTTGCCACAGGATATTAATGGAAACGACGGAGAATATAACGTTGCTACTTCTACTCACTATCGTACCAATGTAGGATTTGATGCTACATTTCTTGCTACAGATCTTGTAGGAGATGTTGATGCCGATGGAAATACGGATGGTAGGTATTTGGCTATAAATATGAAATCGAGCGCATTCGCAGACTTGCCTGTTTTTGTGGCCGAAAATTTACCAGTTACTCCTGGACTTGAATATAATTTTAGCATGTCTATTGCTAGTTTAAATAATAATGCAGGAGAGTTACCTGCAAACTTAACCATTGAGGTTTTAGATCAGGTTGCAGGTACACCTCTTTTTAGTGAGGATTCTGGTGAAATAGCGAATGGTTCCGATGCTTGGATCTTAGTAGAAGATACCTTCATTGCTCCCGCTGGAGTTAATATTGTTACGATACGAGTGATTAATAGACAAGGAACTGATGGGAATGGTAACGATATTGGTATAGACAATATTTTCTTATCCACGAATGCTTGTGATTTTGATCGTGATGGAATCCCAAATTCCCAGGATTTGGATGCAGATAATGATGGGATTTATGATATAGTCGAGTCCGGAAATGCAGCAGCAGATGCCAATGGAGATGGGCGCTTTGATGGCGCAATTAATACAGATGGTACATCTACTACTGTAGTTCATAATGTTATTAATTCTGATACCGATTCTAATCAAGACTTTTTAGATATCGATTCTGATGGAGATGGGATTATTGATAATATAGAAGGACAGTCAACAGCTGGTTATATTGCTCCAAGTGGAGTGGATGGCGATTTTAATGGAGTGGATGATAGTTATGATACCAATGGAACTGCAATTTCTCCAGTAAATTCTAATACCAATGCACTTCCTGATTATATTGATGTAAACTCGGATCCTATATCAGGAGATTGTTTAGAGGATACTATAGAAGCTTATGATATAGATCAGGATGGAATCCCTAACACGATAGCGGATGGTTCTGACATAGATGGAGATGGTTTGGATAATGCCTTTGATACTGTGGTGTTAGATAGGTTAACTGTGGAAACAAATGCTAGTAATGGAGGTACCGTTCCTACTGATTTCCCTAATAATCATAATCCCTTAACAGAAGAAAGAGATTGGAGAGAGGAAATAGGAGATGTTAATGTCGATCCTCTTACTATCACTATATGTGATCCCGTAAACTTATTTGATGAGTTACCAGTAGGTACGTTAACCACAGGAACTTGGAGTGTTCCTGCAATGGGTACAGCGCTTACAGGAGGACATTTAGGAACATTAGATCCTACTGTTACCGGTATTTTAGATGGAGTATATATATATACGCTACCTGTATTATCTGCTGGTTGTCCACCAATTAGATACTTAATAGATGTTACAATTGATGATGTTTGTCAATGTCCAGATATAGATGAACCTATTGTACCAGCTGGACCAATAACAACGTGTATAAATGCAACACCATTACCTTCTGTAACAGTTACACTTGCTCCAGGTTTAGAAGGACGTTGGTATCTTGCGGATGGAGTAACTCCTATTGCTCGAGCCCAAAATACAGATACATTTACACCAGAAATTGGCGAATTAGTATTAGGAGATAATATATTTAGAGTAGAAGCCTATGACCCTGTTGAAATGTGTACGAGTGATTTGGTAGATGTTATATTTACGGTTACAGCTCCACCAGAAGCAGGAGAACCAAATGATACACCTCCGATACCAGTTGCTTTGTGTGAAGGAGATACTACTGTTGTTAATCTATTCGATGAATTAACTGGAGAAGATGCGGGAGGCGTATGGACTGATGCTATGATGACGGTAATTCCCGGTGGTACAATTACCGCGGATACTAATATTGAAGGTGATTATACATATACAGTAACGAGTAATGGGTGTACCGATACTGCAGTAATATCTGTAACTATCAGTACAGTGCCTACACTAGTGTTTGGATCTACAACATGTGCTACTAACCGAACGACTTATGATGTGTCATTTACTACCAATGGTACTTGGGATATTTCAATAGACCCAGTTAATGAAGGTACTATTGATGTTACTAATTCAATGATTACTGGAATTACAGATGGAGTTGATGTAATAATAACAGCAACAAATCCTAGTAATACTGATTGTGTAGCAACTTTAATGGTTACTGCTCCGGATTGTAGTTGTCCAGATATTGTGGAACCTACAAACCCGAGTAATGAAAGTATTTGTATTGGTTCTACGGCGCCAGTGTTATCGGTAGATGTATTACCGGGTCAAACGGCAAACTGGTATGATCAAGACGGAAATTCTTTATTAATGAATAGTACCACTTATACTCCAACGGATACTGCAGCTGGTGATTATATATATAGGGTAGAAGCTTTTGATACAACAGAAAATTGTGCTAGTGACCGTATTGATGTTTTCTATCAAATTTTAGATATTCCGGTTATTGATCCTATAGATCCGATTATGGCTTGCGAATCTTATGAGTTACCATCGTTAGCAGTCGGAAATTATTTTACGCAAATGAACGGAGCAGGTACTCAGCTTAATGCTGGAGATATAATTAGCACAAGCCAGGTAATTTATGTGTATGCAGAAACCGGAACAACACCAAATTGCTCTGATGAAGAAGTTCTTGATATTACCATAAATCCTTTACCTAATCCTGTTGCTCCAACAAATCCGGGAGATCGTTTTTGTGAAAGTTATACATTACCTGCGTTACAAAGTGGTCAAAGTTATTATACAGGATCTAATGGAAGTGGAACGCAATTAAATGCTGGAGATGTTATACAAGAAAGCCAAACGGTTTTTTTAAGAGAAGTTGACGGTAATAATTGCGAAAATGAAGTTCAGTTTTTTGTAGAAATTATAAATGTCGAAGAATTAGAAATAGAGTCAGGGATTATATGTGTAGGGCCTTCTACAACAACGTCTTTTGTAATTAATACAGAATTAAGCGATATAGATTTTTCTTTTGAATGGAGTTTTGAAGGAACTGTAATTCCAGGAGCGAATCAATCTTTTTATGAAGCTACACAGCCTGGAACATATACAGTAACCTATACAGATGTGATATCAATGTGTACGGAAAGTTCAGAAGTAATAATTATAGGTGTTAGTGATCCAGAGAGTTTAGATCTTCAATTGTCTGCAGGAGCGTTTTCGGATAGCACTGATATTATAGCAACTGTTGTTGGGGATAGTACTTATGAGTATGTATTAGATGATGGAATTCTGCAAGAAAGTAACATATTTACAAATGTTTCGCTTGGATTACATGAGGTAACTGCAGTAGATATCAATGGATGTGGTTCAATTACAGCATCTATATTCGTAGTTGGTTTTCCAAACTTTTTTACTCCTAATAATGATGGGATTAATGATCAATGGGGTGTCATTGGAAATGCAGACACGCCAGAAATGGACATCTTTATTTTTGATAGATACGGAAAACTGCTTCAACAATTAAATAGAGATAATCAATGGGATGGAACCTATGGGGGCAAACCTCTTCCTGCCTCGGATTATTGGTTTGTCGCAGAATTTAGAGATGGATCAGCGACCTTCAGAAGACACTTTACACTAAAAAGATAATGAGAGTATTATTTCTCAATTTCAAAACAAGCAAGATGAAATTAAAAAAAATATACCTAATGACAATGATAACATTGTTGTTTATAGGATTTGGAAATGCCCAAGAAGGATTATCTATATATTCCGATTATCTTACAGATAATTATTATTTACTACATCCATCTATGGCTGGTGCAGCTAATTGTTCTCAGGTTCGATTGACAGGTAGAAGAAATTGGGTAGGTCAAGAAGATAGTCCAGGATTATATACTGCAGCTTACAATGGTAGAATTGGTAATTCTCAATCAGGAATTGGTGCAATTGTGTATAATGATAAAAATGGTTTCACTTCTCAAACAGGAGGATATGTTACGTACGCACATCATTTGATGTTTTCTAGAAGCGAAGTAGATTTAAATCAATTATCTTTTGGATTAAGTGCTGGAATACTTCAATATAGATTAGATCAAACTAGATTTGACCCCAATGATCCTTTGGTAGGACCAGGATCTATAAGCCAAAGTGAATTTAACATGGATGTAGGTTTTTCTTATAACCTATATAATTTTTATACACACGTTACTGTAAAGAATCTTTTAAAAAACTCCGGAGTTAACAATGATTTACAAATAGTTAATAACCTACGGAATTATCTAGTATCTGCAGGATATGTTTTTGATCGTCCAGGAAAAACTTTTTCATATGAACCATCAATTCTATATTCTTATAGAGATGGTGTTGGTCAATCTACTATTGACTTCAATTTAAAAGTTTACAGTGATATGAATTTTGGGAAACTATGGGGTGGATTATCCTACAGAAGGAGTTTTGATTCCATAGATTTTTTAGAAGGAGAGGAGATAAAGAGTCAGGCCTTAAACTATGTTACTCCGTTTGTTGGAGTTAATTTTGGAAAATATATGTTTGCTTATACCTACTCCTATCAATCAAATCCAGTGACATTTAATAATGGTGGTTTTCATCAAATAACATTGGGGATAGATTTTTCTTGTAGAGCAAAAAAGTATGCGTGTTATTGTCCTTGGGTAGAGTAATTTTCTTTAGGATTGTACTTTTTAAAATTTTAAAAAAAAGTAAAGAGAACAGATAGAACATTATATTATAGTTAACTTCTTTTATTAAGAGGAAGATAGTTTGATATTTTTTTAAAGAAGGGATAACATCAGGTTTATTGTGGTAAAATATTTTTGAAAGAAAATAAATACACACAATGAATAGAAGAAATTTTTTTGAAAAATCTTTGTTAGTTGCTGGAGGTTTTATGATTGCTCCCATGTACATCAGCTGTAATAACGATGATGATATGGACATCAGTATTCCAGATCTTAGTACGGATAACTTTTTTGAAGGAGTAGCAAGTTTTGACCCAACAGATTCTAAGATTATCATATGGACACGATTCACTCCGAATACTGGTAGTTCTAATATTACAATTAATTGGCAAATTGCTTTGGACCAAAATTTTGATGATGTATTAAGAAGCGGTGAGTTTGTAACTGGAGCGGATAGGGATTATACCGTAGCAATTGATGTTCAAGAATTGCCTTCTAATAGTAAATTTTATTATCGATTCTTTGAGTTAGAGACGCAGACCACTTCTGTGATTGGCGAAACAATTACATTTCCTGCTGTGGGTGATACGGTAACAGATGTAAAATTGGCTGTTTGTTCTTGTGCAAACTTCGCAGCTGGGTTATTTAATGTGTATGGTGCAATGGCTAATTCGGAGGCAGATGTGATTGTTCATTTAGGAGATTACATATATGAGTATGGAGAAGGAGAGTATGGAACCAATGAGAATACTGTAGCTTTAGATAGAGTTCATAAACCAGCAAATGAAATTATATCACTTACAGATTACCGAGCTAGGTATAAGCAATATAGAAGTGATACTCAACTACAATTAGCACATCAAAAAAAGCCATTTATTTGTGTGTGGGATGATCATGAAGTTACCAATGATGCGTACAAGGATGGAGCAGAGAACCATCAAGATTCTGAAGGTTCTTATGAAGCCAGAAAACAAACGGCAATACAGGTATATAGCGAATTCTTACCATTACGATCTACTGATCCATCTAAGATTTATAGATCATTTGATTTTGGAAGTGTGTTAAGTTTACATATGCTAGATACGAGAATTATAGGAAGAGATAAACAACTTTCTTACGATGATTTCTTTAGTCCAACTTCAGGATTGGATGCTGTTGCTTTTCAAACAGCACTTCAGGACCCTAGTAGAACTTTACTGGGATCAGAACAGTTAAGTTGGTTGTCTGGAGCAGTTTCTGCAAGTAATGCAAATTGGCAAGTTTTAGGTCAGCAGGTATTAATGGGTAAGATGTTTATGCCAGCAGAGCTTTTAATTTTAATAGGAACTCTTGTGGCAGAAATAGGCGCTCTAGGAAGTGCAACTCCAGAGACGGCTTTGGCTTTTCAAACCGCGTTAACGGATTTGACAGCTATAAAATCTAGGCTTTTAGCAGGTGATCCGACGCTAACACCAGAAGAGATTACTAGGGTGCAAACAGTTGTTCCTTATAACCTAGATGCATGGGATGGATATTTTATAGAGAGAGAGCAACTTTTTGCTATGTTAGGAGGAAAGAAAACAGTTTGTCTTGCTGGTGACACGCATAATGCTTGGTATAGTAAGTTAAAAGATGCAACCGGGAAAGAAATAGGAGTGGAGTTTGCTACATCATCGGTTTCTTCTCCAGGATTCGAAGGCTTTTTAGGAGTTGATGCAAATCAAGCGGTAGGTTTTCAGCAAGCCTTAGAGATATTAATAGACGATTTACAATATATGGATGCTACGCAAAGAGGATTTTTACAAGTTACCTTTTCGTCAAGTAGCAGTGAGGCGCAATGGAATTTTATAAATACCATAGCTGCTGAAAATTATACTGTAACTGTTGGAGAAATAGTTTCGTATAGCTAAGAATGTTTTTGTTTATAAGTAAGAAGTAAAAACGCAACCTGAAGAGGTTGCGTTTTTTATAAGACTATTAGAGAAGATAGAATGTTATTCTACATTACAATTGGTTAATTCTTTGCAAAAACGAAGTAAATCTTCTTGATTGTTTTTATACTCTTTGTTAGCTATTTTTTCTTGTACTACAGTACATCCTTCAGCCAATTTGGTGAGATTTTTTTTAAATCCAAAAACATAACCAGTAGACATAGTAGATTTACCTTTTTCACTTCCCGCAGGAAGAATAACTAGTTCCTTATTATTAAATAGATATAAATTTATCTTTTCAGATTCGAATAGAACTTTACATAACTTATCAGTTGCACCTCCAAGTATCATTTGACCAGCATCTACTTCACCATTCTTAATTGAAGATTCTTTAAATTTAATATTTCTGTAATGATCTCCATCTATGAATACAAGCTCTTTACATTTTTTAGCTTTTCGAACTCTAGTTCCAAAAGGTTTTCCATTTTGATCATATTCTACGGTTTTAAGACTGTAGGCAATTTTATTGATATCTGAGGTTTTGATGTCTACAAGGGTAGTGTCATTTTCTTTTGTTATTAAATACGCTTGATTAACTTCTATATCTGTACTTATATCATTCTGATCTTCTTCTTGATCGCTTAGGTCTTCAGTTACAACTTCAAAATGTCTGGACTTTGTTTCATTTGCTTTAAAATCTTCTATAAGTTGATCTGCAATTCTGTTAAAATATTTACCATCACTTTTGTCATAATCATTATCGATTATTTTCTGCGCATATTCTTTAACTTTTTCAGGTTCATCTAAATAATAATAGATTTTAGCGATGTTGTAATAACTCGCATATCGCACTTTACGTATTTTCCTTTTCTTGCCTTGGTAATTCGGGATTACGCTATTAAAATAGTCGATTACAGGTTGTACTTCGGTTTTGAGAGAATCAATAGATGCATTGTATTTCATTTTCTCAAAAGCAGATTGTAGTGTTTGATATGCTTCTTGATGCTTCGCAAATTCAGGATGTTTTTTAGACCTTAGAATCCAGAAAAATTCTCTTTCATGAGATTCAATGTCATAACCATATGTACTAGTAAGGTGACCTCTGGCAGAGCTTAAGAATTGTGATTTGTGGCTGCTTTTGTATTTATCTCTTAGATTATATCGGTTGTTGTTGTAGTAATCTTGTGCTTTTTTATAGGTGCTAAATTCTCCACTGGTATGAGTTTCACTTTCAGAATAGCTTTTTTCATAAGCGTTAGCATTTGTTGCGTTATTAACCGATAATGTAGCAGATGATGCGTAGTTTACATTGGCAGTGTATGTGTAGCTTACAGATAATACTTTACCGTCTTTGTCCTTTTTTTCGTGTTTTTCTTTTTTAATATCAACGGTTCCAATTTTGGTGCCGTGAAATTTGTAGTTGATATCTAAAGTTCCTCCTGTTTTTACTTTAGAAAATCCAGGGATGGTTATAGAACCTGTATTTATAGAATATGTTCTTTTACTATCATCAAGGATAGGCTTAGAAGGTAGATTTACATAAGAAGTCTTGAAATTTTCTCGATCTATATTGGCACTTTGAGCAAAGGATATAGTACATAAGAGTGATGCAATACAAGAAAGTAGTGTTTGTTTCATGAAATATGGGGTTTTAAAATAAAGGTGCGAAAATAGTTAAAAAAATGTTAACAGATGTGTTTGGTTATAATTTTTAGAGTTTTTGTAAAAAGAAAAAGCGTGTTTATTTTTAAAATAAACACGCTTTCATATATAATTAAATGATTTATTCTGCCAATTCTACGATTAGGCTATCATCTGTTTTAGTAACTTTAGTAAGACCTAGCTTAGAAAGTCCTTTCATACCCTTATCCCAAGCTTTATTACTTAAACCAGAAGCTGTTTTTAGATCAGCTAAAGGCATGCTTTGTTCTTTCTTGATAATTTCAAAAATAGCTTTTTCATTATCATTAAGAGATTCTATAATATTTGCCTGTGCGGTTCGCACCTCTGGTCGCATCTGTGGGAAGAATAGCACCTCTTGTATAGATTGGTTATTAGTTAGATACATAATCAATCGATCCATACCGATTCCCATTCCGGATGTAGGAGGCATACCATATTCTAGGGCTCTGATAAAGTCGTTATCGATAAACATTGCTTCGTCATCACCTTTTTCACTTAGTTTTAATTGTGCTTCAAAACGTTCTCGCTGATCAATAGGATCATTCAACTCAGAGTATGCATTGGCTATCTCTTTACCACAAACCATTAGTTCAAAACGTTCTGTAAGATCTGGATTGTCTCTATGTTCTTTACATAAAGGACTCATCTCTTTTGGGTAATCAGTAATAAATGTGGGTTGGATGTAATTTCCTTCACACTTTTCACCAAAAATTTCATCTATTAATTTTCCTTTACCCATGGTTTCATCTACTTCGATACCCATTCCTTTGGCTGCTTCACGAATTTCTTCTTCAGATTTTCCTGTAATATCAAATCCAGTAAAATGCTTTATCGAATCGGTCATCGTTACACGAGCATAAGGAGTTTTAAAGTTTATTTTATGTTCTCCAAAAGTAGCATCCGTAGTTCCGTTTACTGCGATAGCACAATGTTCTACTAGATTTTCTGTAAACTCCATCATCCAGTTGTAGTCCTTATAAGCTACATAAATTTCCATGGCGGTAAATTCTGGATTATGGGTACGATCCATTCCTTCGTTTCTAAAGTTCTTAGAAAACTCATAGACACCTTCAAAACCACCAACAATTAATCGTTTTAGATATAACTCATTAGCAATACGCATATATAAAGGAATATCTAGTGAGTTATGATGTGTTATAAATGGACGTGCAGAGGCACCACCAGGTATCGGTTGTAGGATAGGTGTTTCTACTTCAAAATATCCTTTGGTATTAAAAAACTCACGCATCGCGTTAAAAAGCTTTGTTCTTTTTACAAATACATCTTTAACGTGAGGGTTTACTACTAAATCTACATAACGCTGACGGTATCTCAATTCTGGATCTGTAAAAGCGTCATACACTTTTCCATCAGCATCGGTTCTCGGTTGAGGTAATGGTTTTAGTGTTTTACTTAATAATGTAAAGTCTTTAACCATTACAGTTTTTTCTCCTACTTGTGTAGTAAAAAGTTCCCCTTCGATACCAATAAAATCTCCTATATCTAATAACTTTTTATAAATCTCATTATACTTAGTCTTATCATCATCGGTACAGATTTCATCTCTATTAAAATATACCTGTATACGGCCATTAGAATCTTGTACTTCTGCAAAAGAAGCTTTCCCTTGTATACGTCTAGACATCAATCTACCAGCAATAACTACCTTTTTTCCTTCTTCATATTTCTGTTTGACATCTTCAGAAGTATGGTCTACCGGAAATAAAGCTGCCGGATATGGATTAATCCCTAGGTCACGTAGGGTTTGTAGTTTCTCTCTTCTTACAAGTTCTTGTTCTGATAATTGCATAATGCTGCCGTTTTAAGCGTGCAAAGATACGAAGTATGAGATAATCTTTCAATTGATTTTTAAGGATAGTATTGCTTTAGTTTTTATGTTTAAAAATATAGAGGTTCTGAGTACCGAAATAGAGGATTTATGAAGTTTGATAATTTTTTTTAAAAAAAAGTAAAAAGTAGAGGTAACATATCGATTTAGAATGACACATACTTATGGAACGGTGAATTTTATGCCTTTATAAATTTACATTTTAACATTATAAGGTGATTGGATATAAACCTTTAATGGATGAAAAGATGTAGAATTTGTATTGTTTGTAAAAGTAAGATTCGAAAATAAAAGGGTAAAGAGTTTTACGAATCTAATGAGAGCTTTTTAGTAAATTCGCCGCCGGAAAAAAGTAAGTGATTAATTAGTAAGTATTATTTTATGAGGAAAATTGTATTATTGTTTACAATGCTGGTCAGCATTGTTGCTCAAGGGCAAGATGATTATTATGGGGGATATAGTCCATCCGCTACTACAACGCCCACTGCTGCAAAAATTAGCGGAGGAGGAAGCGCCACCGTGAATCTAACGAGTGGGAGTGCGCAGCAGTATGTGCCTATTTATAATATTGAACAAAATGGTGTTTCTTGGAGTACAGGATTACAGTACAGTTATTCTGGACTTAGAGTTATGGAAGAACCATCACCTATTGGTTTAGGTTGGGATCTGGCAGCAACCGGAATGGTGTCTAGAGAAGTAAGAGGTTTACCAGATGATCATCCTAAAGGATATTATGGGTCAGAAAATTTACGAAGTACGATTCTGGATCCATATTATTATTTTGATCCTAATGCAAATAATGCTGCGACTAATGGCAAGCAGGTTATAAAAGAACATCACGCATATTTATTAGCACAAGGATTAATGGATGGAGAGCCGGATGTTTTCCATGTGAATGCTGGAGGAATTAATTTTTCATTTAAATTAGGAGAAAACCTACAACCTGTTTTATTATCACATCATAATGTAAAGATAACCTTTACTTGGAATCAAATAACGGTTACGGATTCTGAAGGGGTACGTTATATTTTTGGAGCAAAAGAAATTTTTACTCCAGTACCAGAAGACGATATTGTACAAACGTTTGGAAATGGACAGACCACAGCGCTGTTACCTATTGAGCCTAATTATCCATACACACGTAGTTGGTATTTAAGCAGTATACAACCACCAAATACTACACAGCAAATAAGTTTTACGTATCAGAATCACTTGTTTAAAACCAAAGCTTTTTTACCAAAAATTTATTCTTATAAAGGATTACAAGCACAGTTTTTAGAAGGATTGTTAACAAAATTTGTATTCATTCCTGGAGGTGGAGGACCATTCCAATCACCCCAACAACAACCGCCGGCAGAGTTGCAGGATGGTCAGGATCCCAATGTGTATACACATACAAGATTAGATGTGGATGTGACAGTACCAGTGCTTAAACAAATTACGTTTGCAGATGGATCTTTACATTTTAATACTGCTTCTGTATCATCTGGAGCACATCATAAATACACATCTATTGATTTAAAAGATTTTCATGGGCAATTGATTAATAGCTATGATTTCTATACACAAGGGACTAGAGATTTATTAAAAGAAATACAAACCAATAATGAGTTTGCTTTTGGTTTTGACTACTATTACGAGGATATCCCATCAGCGATTCCAGCTTTTGAATATAGTGATAAAGAGGTGAATTCTACTATGGATGCCTGGGGATATTATAATGGTTCTCAAACACCTGTCGATCAATTAAAGGAAGAAGCAAGTGTGGAGTCTATATTAAGTCACACAGTAGCAGGGGCATTAAAAAGTATTCATTACAAAACAGGTGGACAAACTGATATTCAATATGAATTGAATCGAATCCCGCAGGAGTATGAAAATAATAATACCTCTAATGGTTCTTTTACAGTTTTTAGTCGAAATACCAATACCATTGGAACTTCAAGAAAACAAGTGCGTTCTGGTACGTTTACTTCAGCTACACAAATCGAAATAGAGCATAAAGCGACTGTTAAGAAATATGGATCTAGAGTGCAACTTAAAATTTTTAAGGAAGGGTATACTGGAGATTATGTTCCATATACGGATTGTAATAACAATAACGGTATAGCTCAATTATATATCAATGTGGTTGGAGAACGAGAAGAACTTGCCGAAGGTTTGGTACAATATGATAGTTATGGAAAGTGTACGTTTACAATCCAACCAGGAACATATACATTTTTTGTAGAGACTGAGGCTAATACAGAAGCAGAAATATCAGTAAAGATCACAAGTCCGCAAAACTACAAGGAAGAAACCTATGATCAATTATATGGTGGTATTCGTGTAGCTAGTATCCGCAGCTGTCCTATAGATACGGATCAATGTACCGAAAAAGTATATCAATATACTAATGATCAATTAGGATCCAGCGCCAAAGTGTATACTGCTTTAAAAATGGAACCTCAAAAATATTGGTACGGTACTACAAACAGTTTTTATATTCCCTTTTATGTAAAAGGGAGGGGATTACCTATTTACTATTCTCAAGTGAGTGAGTCTGTAGTTTCAGCAGATCCATTGAGTAATGCAAAAAATGGAAAAACGGTGTATACCTACGAAGATCCGTATTTTTTTAATGAACCTTATGATTTTAGAACTAGAGAATATTATGATCGCGCACCCAAAGGAGTAAATGAGGGTGGTCTTAGAATAGGTACAGTAAAAACCTATAAAACTGAGAGCCATAAGTCAGTACCTAAAGATAAGTTGATTTCTGAACAGTTATATGAATATGAGTCAGTTATAGCACCTTCAGATTTTTTTGGAAATGCAACTTCTAGTGCATATCCATATGGAATTAAGGTAATTGCAAAAACTCAAATCAAACGTGAGATGCATTATGATAAATTGATACCAATTGTAATGCAGCAAAATAATATGAACGTACTTCCTCTGGGGTTACAAGATTTTCAGGAATATTATGAAAATAGAACACAAGCGGAGTTCGAGGATTTTGCAGAACGTATGATTCGATATACTGGATTTAATATTAATTCTGTAGGTGGACAAGATTTGTTTAGAATGGCAAAAGGTGTTGGTAGCGTAGAATCCGATCAAGCTGAGCCAGCTGGTGATAGAAATGATATGTACGCCATTGTTAGCTATAAAGATACCAACGTGCAATACCAACGAAAAAAGGTGACTAGTAAAACCTATTCGGATATGGATTTAGATCAGTTCCAAGAAAGTATACAGGAGTTTGAGTATGATAGTAATCAACAAGTAGTTGAGCAAAGAAGTACTTCTTCTAAAGGAGCTACCAAAAAGGCAAAATACTATTATCCATATCATAGTACAGTAAACAATACCACTTTGGTATCTGGTAATCGTATTGCCTCTCCGGTAAAAACGGAAACTTTTCACGGCAGTCAAAAACAAAGCACTGCTTTGGTTAATTTCGATTCTTGGAATCCCGGGGGATATCTTCCCAGAACCATACAGTCAGCCAAAGAGAGTGCGCCTCTTCAGGATCAAACCATTTTTCATAAATATGATACCTATGGTAATCCATTGGAGACTTCTGCTAGAGAAGGTATCCATACGATCTATGTGTGGGGTTATAATAATACCACGCCTATCGCAGTGATTACCAATGCCACCTATGTAGGAATGTCATCTGCCGTACAAAACTTAATTAATGCAGCAATAACAGCATCTAATAATGATACGAATGCATCTTCAGAAAATCAATTAAGAACCGCATTGCAAAATTTAAGAAACCATAGTTATTTTTCTGCATCACAGATGGTAACCTATACGTATGATCCATTGATTGGTATGACTAGTACCACAGATGTTAGAAACAGAACTGCTTATTATGAATATGATAGTTTGCATAGGTTATACCAAGTAAAAGATCAAGAAGGGAATATTCTATCAACAAATGAATACAATTATAAAAATAATTAATACAGCACTAAGATGAAAACATTACAAAAGATAGTAGGTGTAGTTGCTGTATTAGTAACTACAATAGTGAGCGCACAGACGCAAACTGAGAATTACGTAAAAACAACTACGTATCAGACAGAAGTACAAGAAGGACAACAACCTCAGGTATTGGAGAGCGATAAGATCGTTACCGTTGGATATTCTGATGGATTGGGTAGAACCAAGCAATCCGTTGCTGTAAGAGGCGGAGGACAGAAACAAGATACCAATATCCTAGATTGGAAAGATGATTGGACAGTGGGAATAGGGCCGACTCCTTTATTTAATAGATGTGGAAAAGTTACCGAAAATGAAAGAATATTTGGGAACAACCCTTTCGGAGAACAATCCTTATTATGGAAATGTGTTAATGATGCTGATAGGGATGCCGATGGTGGATGGAACACAGACTATTTTGCTATAGATAAAAATGTGGGATATCGCTATATTGTTTGGGTAAAACGAACTGGATCACAAGATGGAACAACATATCACGGAACGCAGAATGTAAACAACCTTAATGGTACAGCTAATAACAATCCTTATTTTTGGTATGGAGATTTACCAAATTTAGACACATGGTATTTATTAGTGGGAATAGTGCATCCATTCACGTATACAGGTGGTAATAGTGGAATCAGTGGTGTATATGATATTAACGGGAATAAAGTAAAAAACGCTAATGATTTTAAATGGCGAAGCAATACCACGACTTCTAGATTTAGAAGTTATTTATACTATAGTACCGATGTAAATACTAGTCAATATTTCTGGAATCCTGTTATTACAAAAATCAATGGTAACGGAGAGGCGATTAGTCAATTAATCGAGCAATCTAAGCCAAAAGATATCGTAGCACATTATGAGTATGATGAGTTTGGTAAACAGACCAAATCATATTTACCATATGCTTCTGATCAGACTGAGAATGGAGCTATACATACGGATGCATTATCAGCATTAAAATCATTTTATAACACCTCTAAATATGAAAATACATTAAATCCATATAGCGAGACGATAACAGAAGCCTCACCTGCGAATCGAGTGTATGAACAAGCGGCGCCAGGTGGTCCGTGGGGATATGACAAGGAGAATATACAGTATAAAAACCCTGTGTATACATCGTATCCTACCAATGTTACTTTTAATAAAAGATGGGCTGCAAAAGGGATTTTTTATGTGCCTGGACAAGGAACACCACCAGATGAAACGATAATTACCAATCCATTATTATCCAATAGTTATTTGTGGTTGTATTTTGATGCGGGTAAATTAAAACTTAGAATAAAAACGAGTACCGCAGATGGACTGAAAAAATTAGCTACAGGAAAATTACGAAAATTAGATGTTGTTCCGGCAATCGAGTACCTAGATATGGGGTATATTAAGGATGCAGCTGGCAATAATACTGATTATAAGATTGCTATAGAGGATAACTATGTCGTAGTTACTGCAATCAATCAGAGTCCAAGATTAATCAATGCAGGAATTAACACCAGTAGTGATCATAACTTAAATCAGTTACAGGTACTTACTGGATATGATGAGATATATTCTACGAATACCACCACAAAAGCAGCTTATGGATTAAACACCAATGCAGAGGTACATCGCTTTGATGTAGTGATGCTTAATGGGAATAGCCAGACACCTTTATTAGTATCTAATGGAACCTACGCAGCTGGTCAATTAACCAAAAACATCACAAAAAACGAAAACTGGACCATCGATGATGGCGATGATAAGACAGCAGAAACGTTTACCGATAAAAACGGAAATATAGTGCTTAGTCGAGGATATAATAACAGTGTAGCCCATGACACATATAACGTATATGATGATTTTGGGAATCTTACCTATGTTATCCCACCAAAAGTTACAGTGAGTAATGGAGTATCGAACACTGAACTTTCTGAACTATGTTACCAATACAAATATGATGATCAAAATCGATTAATCGAGAAGAAAATACCAGGAAAAGGATGGGAGTATATTGTTTATAACAAGCTCAACCAACCGGTGATGACGCAGGATGCTAACCAAAGAGCAAAATCACCAAAAGAATGGTTGTTTACCAAATATGATGAATTCGGGAGGGTTGCTTTTACTGGAGAGCTAAAAAATAATGCCTCTAGAGTAAGTTTACAAAATAGTGCTAACTCTAATGCATATACGCAGTCTGTAAGTAAAAGAACTTCACCATTATCTCTTGCCGGAACACCTGTTTATTATACTAATGACGCTATACCACATGTATTTACACAAATCCTTACCATTCACTACTATGATGATTATACTTTTGATAGAGATGGAATGGATAAACCAACTAGTGTATTAGGTGTGGCTACTACGAATGCTACCAAAGGACTACCTACGGGTTCTAAAGTACGAGTTTTAGGAACCAATAGTTGGATAACCAGTGTGATTGCCTATGATCAAAGAGGGAGAAATATTTGGGGAGGAAGTAGAAATCGTTATCTGAATACGATCGATAAGTCTGAAACCCAATTGGATTTTGTAGGGAAAACTTTAATGGTAAAAACTACACATAACAAGGATAGTAACCCTGCTATTGTGAATACAGATACCTTCACCTATGATCATATGGGGAGATTATTAACCCAAAAACAGATAATTAATAATCAACCAGAAGAGTTATTAGCTAAGTTAGAATATGATGATTTAGGACAATTGATACAGAAAAAAGTAGGGAATGCAGAACAAGCTCCGCTACAAACCATTGATTATACGTATAATGTACGTGGTTGGATCACCAAAATCAATGATCCTAGCGCATTGGGCGATGATTTATTTGGGTATAAAGTAAATTATAACAAACCTACGCACGGTGCTACTAGCTTGTACAATGGTAACATCTCTGAAGTAGAGTGGAAATCTGCTAGTGACAATGCATTACGCTGGTATAAGTACACATATGATGATATGGATAGGATTACTAGTGCATTAGATAATACAAATCGCTATAATCTTAATTTTGTTCATTATGATAAGAATGGAAATATTACTGCATTAAGACGCCAAGGAAATAGAAATGCTCAAGCTACCAGCTTTGGTACGATGGATAATCTTACTTATTCATATGATGTAGGAAATAAATTAAACAAAGTAACCGACACAGGTTTTGCAAGCTTTGGTTTTAAAGACGGCACCAATACTAATAATGATTATGAGTATGATGCCAATGGTAATATAATTATTGATCGTAATAAGGGTATATCTGGGATACAATATAATTATTTAGACTTACCTGGAACGATTAGCTTTACTTCTTCAAGTGTTAAAGAGATTGATTACAAATATGATGCTACAGGAGTAAAAATAGGTAAAGAGGTGATCGATGAGGTAACCGATATGGAAACCCGAACTGAGTATGCCGGTAACTACGTATATGAAAATGGGCAATTAAAATTCTTTAATCACTCAGAAGGGTATATAGAACCAGAAAGTAATGGAACTTTTACTTATATTTACCAATATAAAGATCATCTAGGCAATAACCGATTAAATTATGCGGATAAAGATAAGGATGGTCAGATAGACGTTCTTAGAAATAACACAGATGTAGATGGTGATGGAGACTATGCTCGTGAGATTTTGCAGGAAAATAACTACTATCCTTTTGGTCTGCAACATAAAGGGTATAATAGCCAGATTACAGGACAAGAACACCAGTATAAATACAACGGTACAGAACTCACAGAAGAACTGGGATTAAACTGGTATGAGATGCCCTTACGATCCTATGATCCAGCAATTGCCAGATGGAATCGTATTGATCCAGTAATCCATTTTTCTTTATCTACCTATAATGCTTTTGATAATAATCCAGTAGTATATGCGGATCCGAGTGGCGGTAATAGTGAGTACAGTCATATGGATGATCAGATATTTTCTGAAGGTCGCCATGTAGGTGTACAGGAAAGAAGGGCTATGGGTGGTTCTGGATATGGTGGTTCTACGCCTTATGATTATGCAACTACTCAGGGTAATGAGATGATGGGTGTAATGCAATTTCTGGTAAGTATTCAATCTGTAGATAATAATTCTAAAAAAGAAAAATGGGTAGCTGATGCTTCTGGAATTAACCACTCAATAACAGCTGAAGAGTTTAATGGGGATATTGATGCTGCTTATACTAATATGTTTGGAGGTTCTCCAGAAGATTTCGTGGGAAGGATATCTAGAAATATGAATGGTCCTATTGTATTAACATTAAGAGATTTAGGTGAAACAATAGCTACAGGAAATTTTTCATATACTTTTAATAATAAGACTAATCAATACGATATAATTATGGATTTTGTAGTGTCTTATAGCCAATCTTTTAGAATTGCTGGAGCAAATGGTTTAACAGTAGAACAAGAGAATCCAGGCTTGTTTAAGGCGGTTAGAGGTCATGAGGAGTTAGGTCATGTTGAGCAATATCTTGATGCTGCAAGAAATTTTATTATATCAAATTATAACGTTAATATCAATGGAACAGTTAACACTTTTAGTGGAACAGCTGATAGAATTCTGACTGATGTGAGGAATAGTTTTTTAAGTGGTTCGCAGAATCAAACTGCACTTAATAATTTAATTCAACAAACATTTTCTAATTTAATAATAAACCATTTAGATGCGGGAATAAGAAACAGTGTAAATGTTAGTGAATCAGATGCAAATAGTAGAGCAATTAATTCAGGAATTCCCGCTGGATATCTAAATGGTTCAAATCCTGTTTTCTGGCAGGGAGTACAAAGACATTAATTAGTAATAAAAATAAATATGAAGATTTTTTTAAGTTTATTAATAATATTATCTTTTTTATCTTGTAACGGTCAAACGGAAAAAACAAGCAAAAAGGAATCTAATTTTTCAAATGAGGTTAAATTGGATTGGAGTGAAAAAAGTTTTTTAAAAAAGTACATAGATTCTTTAAATGCTATTTCTGAAAATGGCATTATACCTAAGTTCTTATTAAATGATTGTTTTGATTATGATCATAAATTTTATTGGTCATCAAAACATGACCCAAAATCTTTTAGAAAGCAGTTAATCTTTAGTATTAAGAAAGTACAAATTATTGATGTTTTATTAAAAGAAAAATCCAAGGTTAGTAATAGGGTATGTAATGAAAAAATAGAACATCCTTATGGAGGAGAACCAAACAAAATAGATAGTCAAGAATTGTCAAATATACAATTACTGATTCTAAGATTGAATGAATTAAAGAAATAGAAACCCAGATCGATCGGATGTGATAGCGCGGAAATTTTTTCCGTGCGGGGTACGAGTTAGAAATAAATAAATGGAAAGAACCAGTTACATTAATTTGTAGCTGGTTTTTTTATGTTTAAGAATATGCTTTTTTAGCTTTAAAGTCACGTATATACGCATCAATAATTTTAAAGAGTGCGTTTTTGTCTTCGCTACCCATATCGATAATATCTTCAATACGTTTGGTAATATCTTTATCCCAGCTAGCGCTCCTGTCTCGTCCTAAAAAAAGTTTACATATTTTATATTAATCCTAAAATAGATTTACAACTTATTCTTAATCCTATTATTGGTTTACAATAATAGGATTTTTTATATAATAATTCTTCCATAGTTTTTCAGTTTTTATATTGTTTTGATGTACTTGGTTTGGGGTAAGGTTTCCCCCTGCTCCCGCTAGAGTGATCGCTCCCGCTAGTTTCTAAACTAGTGGCGGTAATGAGTTAACGGTATGAGTAAGAATAAATAAAAGTAAAGAACCAGTTACATTGTAAAGATGTAGCTGGTTTTTTTATGTGTTAAGAATATGCTTTTTTAGCTTTAAAGTCTCGGATATATGCATCAATAATTTTAAAGAGTGCCCTGTCTCGTCCTAAAAAAATAAATAGTAAAAAAACAGTTACATTGATTTGTAGCTGGTTTTTTGTTTTGTGAAGGATTTTTTTATTAAAGAAATATCGGACTTCGAATTCGCTCAGCCCTCGAATTACGTTTATTCCGAACCCTGAGCAGAGCCGAAGGGTGAAATGTAAACATCCATACGAAATTCAATAATAATTTTATGGTACTAGTTTTAGGAGTTAAACTTCTCTTAGCTATTGTGCCAGTCATAGAATAACTAAGATTCCGAAAGGCTATTTTCTGTAGTTGTTAACAACAATATTAAGATTGTAAACTATTTTCTTCTTTTTTAACATTTTATTTAATTAAGGATCAGTACATTGCATTATGTAACACAAAAAGTGTACAACGAATGCTATGGGGATAGCAGCATTGTAATTTTTATAAAAATCAAATATTTGTTTATCGTAATACAGTAGAGAAGGACGTCTACTGGTATACAATAGTTTTATAAAAGTTAACAATATAGTTGTATTTAACCAACAAAAAAGTAATCAATGACATTGCAAAAAAACCTTTTGGGGCTGGTTTTTTTCTTTCTTTTGAATTCAACATTTTCTCAACAAAAGCAATTAGCAATAGCTAATGAAACTCAATACGGGTATGCTTCTGTAGAAACAGCCAACTTAAAAAATAATAATGCTACTCCTATGGTAGCTGTATCATCAATTCGTTCAGAAATCTCATTAGAGACTAAGGGACATAATTTTATGTCAGAGGATTTGTCTACAGAATCGAGTACTTCGGCAAATTTTATCATAGAATCATTGCCGATTAATTCTAAAAACTCGGATTATGCACCTAGTTTTTATAAAGGTGAATTGGTATTTGCTTCTTCTCGTAATGCCAAGTCTATGTCAGTTATTCTGCAGGAAAAAACAAATGAACCTTTTCTGGATTTATACAGAACCAGTAAAAACATTCCAGACAAAGGAATAGAGAAACTAAAAGGAGCTATTAATACCAAGTTTCATGAATCTTCAGCTGTTTTTAGCCCAGATGGAAAAACGGTGTATTTTACTAGAAACAATTACTCTAAAAGAAAATTTAAAAGAAATACCAAAGGCTGCGTATTATTAAAAATATACAAAGCAACGTACGAAAACGGTAAATGGAAACATATAAAAGAACTTCCATTTAACAGCGACCAATACTCTACTGCGCATCCAGCATTATCTCCAGATGGTAAATACCTTTACTTTGCCAGTGATATGCCAGGAAGTTATGGTAAATCAGATATTTATGTAGTAGCCGTTAATGAAGATGGAAGTTACGGTACTCCAGAAAACTTAGGAGGTCTTATTAATTCTGCCGGGAGAGAAACGTTTCCGCACGTGAGTGACACAGGTAAATTGTTTTTTGCTAGTGATGGACATGTAGGTTTTGGTGGACTTGATATTTTTATGGTGTTGCCTAATCAACAACGTTCTGGTTGGCAAGTGTATAATATGGGAGCACCAATTAATAGTGCAGCAGATGATTTCACCTTTATTATTGATGAAGAAAATAAAATGGGATATTTTGCTAGTAATCGTGGAGGTGGTAGAGGAGGAGATGATATCTATGGTTTTAGACAGATGATCTCATTAGAAAAGTATAGAGATTATATGCCTAAGGTTAAACATAAGATTAAAAGACATATGGATATCAAACCTATTTCTGAGGAGATTACATCTTTCTAATAGAAAATAATCAAAACCAACTGTTCTTTAAGAATTGTTAAACAGGGGATTTTTCTGTTAAAAAATAACAATTAACATAGATTGAAATTGTAAACATAATATATTGTTGTTATTAACCATAACAAATATATTATATTCAAAAAAAATTCTAAGATCGACGGTATTCAGGTGTTAAAGAAATCTGTGCAAAAAGGGATTAACGGAGGATTCTATTTTGATGGAGAGTATGGAGAATGTCCGACTCTAAATTCCTTTTTTTGTGGAGTTCCTGATCACATTTGCTGTAACGGTCTATGCGTATTACCAGAGCATCCAACTTGTGGTCTTTTTTAAAACAATCAAAAAGTAAAGCGAACTTAGTTCGCTTTACTTTTGTCTTAATAGGTACTTTCTTTTTTATAAGAGTGTATTCTACTATAGTAATTTTTTCAACTCTTTGACTTTATCCACAATTCTTTGGTCCTTATTAAAATCTAAAGAACGTTCATAGTTGCGGATCGCATCCGATAGGTTATTGGTAATTGCTAGTTTATTGGCCAGACTTATAAATGCATCAGCTTCTTTTGGGAATAGCACAGTATTAAATTTTAGTATTTCTATTGCGTCTATTTTTTTGCCAGCAAAAAACAGCACATTAGCGTAGGTGTTTAATTCATACATATTTTCTGTAACATCTCTTAGTTCCTTTACAATACTTTCTGAGTTCTTTGATAAAAAATCAGATCCTTTTGTAGTAATAATAGTATTCATTTTAGTTACGGAGTAGTAGTTAGGAGTATAATTTCCAGAAAGGATATCCCTAACATCTTCCTCAATGGTTGTCTTGGGAGATTCTACGATCCGCTGCATTTCTTTGCCGTCTTTATAAAAAATAAACGTAGGCACTCTATGAATATTTAACCCTTCGTGTTCGCCTCCAGCACTTTGTTTGTAATGTTCGCGATCCGCATCTACCGCGATTGTAGTTAATCTGTTTAGCGGAAAGTTAGCTGCTTGTAGAACTTTATAAAATTTAGGCACTTCTCTCTTGCTATCTCCACACCAGGTTCCCATAAATATTTTGATAGTATAGTTCGGTAAGTCTGTTTTTATAGAGTTTATTACTTGTTCATTAGGAGTATAGGACTCATAATTTTTAGAGAACCAAGTACCATATGGAGCTGAGTTTAATTTTTCGAAATTAATTTTTCCTGTTAGATTTGGGTTTCCTTTAGTGTTCGTTATTTCTTGATTAAATGATTGCGAATAGGTATGCGTAGTGATGGATAATAAAATCAGTAATTGTATGGCTATTTTCATTATAGTAGGATTATAAGATGTATTCTAAATGAGAATATATAACCAACCCAAGTTTTTATAGAATTTGATTATTATCTATGATACTTGGGTTGGAGATATAGTATTTTTTATTTGCTTAAAGGGATACCGCTTATAGTATTCTTAATCTTAGGAGTGACCATAGCCTTTATCTTTAGGATTTGTTTTCCTGTAGCAGCATTAGTGGTGATTGTCACTTGCTTATTCTGCAGGTTGGGTTTACCATTGGTATTAAATGTCACAAGCATTTCTTCGGTTGCTCCAGGCGCAATTGGTTCTTTTGGCCAATTAGAAACAGTACAGCCACAACTTCCTTTTGCATTCACAATAACCAAAGGCGCATTACCTGTATTGGTAAATGAAAATGTATGCTCCAGAATATCACCTTCTGCTACAGTACCAAAATCGAATTCGGTTTCTGAGAAGGTCATCACCGCAACAGCAGTATTGCTTTTTTGCTCGTTTGGCTCAGTATGCATAGCAAGTGTTTCTGCTGTATTATCTTGGTTTGAATTACCACAAGATGATAGTGCAAAAGAGAAAATAATGGAGGCTAATACATAAGTAATCTTGGTTTTCATGTCTTTAGAATGTTTTAGTTATTAGTATTTTTTTTGAATTTTGATTCTGAACCAAAACTCTAGACATGTGGGCAAAAATCCAATGAAAACAAGGTGGAAATAGGGACTAGACCCCCGATGGAATTTTGAAATCTAAAAAATAAAGAAATGAGAATTACCTGTTCTTATACAGTGTTTTCGCCTCTTCTCGGCTTTCGACCTCTATTTTTTTATAAAGGTTGTTGATATGTGTTTTAATAGTGCTTACGCTTAAAAATAGTAAAGAAGCGATCTCTTTATTCGTTTTATCTTGTAGAATTAGATCTAAAATCTTTTTTTCTTGTTGTGTAAGTTTACTTTCTGTTAGCTTATTAGCGTTCTTGTTTTTTTTCAATCTCTGAAATAGATAAAGGTTTAATGCTATGGATCCTATTAATAACGATATGATGATCCAGACCCAATACTGTGTTGTTTTTTCTGGAGTGATCTCTACCGAAAATTTATCGGCAGCTAACTCTGTTTTATATTGTTTTACATAAGGACTATCAGGATACTTTTTTTCTAATCGTTCTAATAGTTGATCATAATAAGTATTCTGCTTTAGATCCTGCAGATAATAGGTATATAAATTATTAGATTTATCGGATAAGAATGAATAGATGTATAATTCTGTCAATGGTTCTTGCTGGCTTTTTCCGAATTCCTGTAAGGTATTAAACCATTTTCTAGAATTTACTTTTCTATTAGCTTCACTTCGGTATGAGCTAAAGGCATACCGCATATCTTCTATAATAGAATCTACTTTAAGAAATGTATTACTCCGTTCATTAGTAGAAACAACTTCACAAAATACTTCTTCTTCTATAGTAAATGGGAGTGAGATCGTATCTTCATTTTTAGCAATAAAAAGAATTTCTTTACTGTTTAGACAAATCCCATTAAAATGAATGGACTCTTTGTCTTCTTCAGAGCAATTTTCCGTATGGATTCGATATATCCTGTTTTGAGTAGGAAGATTATTTTCTGTAAACACAAAGTAACCTGTAGAATCGGGAGCTACTTTTTGGATGATTTGTTCTGGATAGATACCAGACATTTTTCTGTAATCTTCTATAAGAGATAAAAAGACATTACTGTCTTTATTACTGTTGTCAACATAACCAGAAAATTGATATTGACTCCATATTGCAGGAGAGAAGATTAAAAAGGAGATCCAAAGAATAATTTTGATCCATTTCATAGAATAATGTCAAGCTTTTTAGAAATGAACCCAATATAAAAATAATTTTAAGATAGAGGTGTAACATAATGGGATATAAGACTACCTATAATTATATTATTTAATCTATTTTTGTTTATGAGTATTTGGAGAGTTTTATTATCGATTTTTTTTCCACCTTTAGCTGTTTTAGATAAAGGATGCGGATCAATTATAATCGTACTTTTGTTAACTTTATGTGGATGGGTTCCTGGTGTGATAGCAGCATTGGTAATTATAAATAATCCAAATAAATAATTTTTAATTAATTTCTCGAAATTGAAAAACTAAACATATGAAAAAAGTTTCCCTGTTAATACAGGCATTTTTGGTGGCAATTCTATTGGTGGGATGCCAATTTTCTGAAGATTTACATATTAATGAAGATGGAACAGGAAAGATATCTTTCAATTTTGACGGTTCCGAAATTATGCAAATGGGAGGTGATAAAATCACTGAAGGAAAAGAAGAGGTCATCGATTCTACTTTAGTTTTTAAAGAATTTTTAGAAGAGAAAAAAGATAGTATTTCTAAGTTGCCTAAAGAAGAACAGGAAAAGTTAAAGAAACTAGAGAGTTTTAAGATGCATATGCTAATGAATCCACAGTCCAAGGAGATGAAATTCGATTTGTACTCAGAATTTAAAAAAGTAGAAGAGCTTGGAGATGTATTTAATAGTTTTAAAACTGCTTCTACCATAGGTAATCAGAAAAAGACAGGTCCTGCAGGAGATCCGTTGGCAGGTTCTAAAGGAGAAGATCCTACTGAAGTGATTTATTCTTATGGAGAAAATAAGTTTAAAAGGATTACCAAAATCTTAGATAAAGATAAGCTGAAAATGAGTATGGATAGTTTAGAGCAGATGAAAATGTTTTTGGCAAGTTCTAAGTATAAAATTAATTACCATTTTCCGAAAAAAATAAAGAAGATATCATCAGAAAAAGCAATGTTTAGTCAAGACGGTAAAAGTTTTACGCTAGAAGTTGGTTTCTTAGAATACATGGAAGATCCTACCGTATTGGATGTAGAGGTAGAGTTAGAGAAATAATTAGTGTAGAATACTAAAATATAATAAAAAAGGTGCTGTTCTCGGAACAGCACCTTTTGTATTCTTAAGATAGGAAACGATTATATTTTTCCTCTTTTTATAAGTTCGCGAACCATTTCTTTTATGGCTTCACTTCTTTTACTTCCCATAGATAGTTTGATATCATGATCCATAATTCCTAATTCTTTTTTGTTTCCATATATCTTAAAAGTCATAGAATGATAAGAGGCCAATGGGAACTTTTTAGTGTTGAAAATAAAAAAGTACTCACCACTTACAGTACCTACCTCGCGAATAGCAGAACCAATTAATGTATGATCGCCTTCTTCTACATGAGGATCACCAATATAAATGTTATACTTTACCTGATCAACCATGCTTTTATTTAGTTGACTAAACGCTTTCTCAGAAGGAAAAGCTATTAAGTGGATATCTAGATCATTAAAATCACGTTCTACTCTATGTCCTTTTCCACTTAGCAGTTTACGTTCTTTGTCTAGTTTTTTTAGTATTCTTTCTGGTCTTTTAGGTGTTTGTTCAACGAGTTCTTCAAACTTTGTTGTCTGAAAACCTTCTGGAGTAAAAATACCCATCTCCATCGCAAGTTTAAAGATTTTCTTCTTAGATAGAAAATAGTGGTGTTTAGAATTTATTAATAGGGTATCCTTCGCTTCATCTCTAAAAAATGCATTGTAGGGATATGACTTATCAGAATGAAAAAGTAAAGATGCTACTTTTAAATCTCCGGCTCTAAATATAGGGTTTTTATCCAGGTCACTTATCTGAAAGTGTCTTAGTCCTTTTGCTTTTATTTTTTCAATGTGCGCAACTTTTACTTTGTCAATAAAGACTTCTCCTTTTTTGACTTTTATTTTTTGGCCAAAAGAAAATACGGAAATGAAAAGAAATACTAAAAGTAATGAATGCTTCATATTTTGGGGTTTATATATTAAAAAGGTGGCAAATATAGTTATAAATAAATAGATGGTTTTTAGTGTTTTAGAATGTAGAGAAGAACTTTTTTAATCTCGTATCTTTGCATTGATGAATAAGAAGATAGAACTACAAGAATTAGGGTTAAAAGATTTTAAGGAAACTTGGGAATATCAAGAAATACTTTTTAAAGGAATTCTAGATACAAAAATTAAGAATAGAAGAGAAGATGCTAATTTAGATACCAGTAATTATTTTCTTTTTGTAGAGCATCCACATGTGTATACGTTGGGTAAAAGTGGTGATATTAGTAATTTGTTGTTAAACGAAGAACAATTACAAGAAAAGGGAGCTACTTTTTATAAAATAAATCGAGGAGGCGATATTACGTATCACGGACCTGGGCAGATTGTAGGATACCCTATTCTGGATTTGGATAATTTTTTTACCGATATTCATAAATATTTACGCTTTCTAGAAGAAATGGTTATTCTAACTCTAGCCGAGTATGGAATTACTGGAGTACGAAGTGATGGCGAGACTGGAGTTTGGTTAGATGTGGGTACTCCTTTTGCTCGTAAAATTTGTGCGCTAGGAGTTAGAGCTAGTAGATGGGTTACGATGCACGGTTTTGCATTTAATGTAAATGCAGATCTTGGGTATTTCGATAATATTATTCCTTGTGGGATTAATGACAAAGCAGTTACATCTCTAAATGTAGAATTGGGGGTTGAAAAAGTGAATGTAGAAGAAGTGAAAGAAAAATTATTGAAACATTTTACAAAATTGTTTGAAGCAGAATTTATAAAACAAAAAACCGAAGTATAAAATACCTCGGCTTTCTTTGACTAAAAACTAAACAAATCAAATAAGGTTGGGGTTAGTTTATTTTATATCCTTCGAACCAGCTACCGGTTCCGTCAACTCTTACATCTGCACCTCCAAAATTTCTTAAGTTTACAAAAACTTCTTGTCCAACATTTAGGAAGTAAATACCACTTACATCGGTTTTCACGTCATCTCCATCCACAATTTGAGTAAAATCGACACCTGTATCTACATTAAAGCTAATTCTAAAAAAAGAAGTTGTAACAGCATTAGATTGTCTTACCACAGCATGTAGATAATAGTATCCACTTTCTGGAACAACAAATCTTTTAGTAGTTGTATTAAAAGCGTTGCGCGTATCGTAGGTTCTAATATCCCAGATATCTGTTTCTATAGTTGTATTAGCATCTAGATCTTTTACAGCAAAACCATTACCTCTAACTTTAAAAACTACAGGTGTAGTGGTTGCAGTGGCATTATCTACATAGGTTTTTACGGCTCTCTCTGTTGGGATTGCATTATTACTATTACTTCCTAAAGTTGCATCGGTAGAAATTTCATTAACAGAAGTTCCATTTTCTAATTTTAGATCTCCATTGATGTCCAGTTTTGCGGTTGGAGAGCGGTCAATACCTACATTACCACTATTTATGTTCTCAATATCATTTCCGTTAGAAATCCATCTAGTGTCACCGGATGTAATAGCGTACGGAACTGCCATTAATTCATTGGTTCCAATTTCTGCTCCATTTAGGGATATGGTTACATAAGATGCAATTCCTCCCCATTGTAATGTATCAAAGTCACCTGTTACTGGCGTTCCGTTACCAATTAATAATGCAAATACACCATTTGTATTCGTAGTAATTGTATGGTTTTCTACATAACTTGCAGCAATATCTGGTGCTCCAAATTTTAGGGCTATTTGTATATTGATTGATTCTTCTGCGAGAATATCACCGCTAGCATTTTTGGCCACTCCTTGGTAGTTGATAAAGTTTTTTTGTACAGATTGGGCAGAGACCAATGCGCAAATCAGTAGAAGGCTAAAAAGGATTACATTATTTATTACTTTTTTCATGATTTTAAAATTTATAAATGAGGTTATTTTTTGATGATTTTAAATATTTTGTTTTCATTGATTTCAGGAATCGAAATTCTTAGTACGTAGGTTCCTTGGGCTAATGAGCTTATGTCGATCTGATGATTTATCATTGACGTATTGATTTCTTGAGTAAGTACTTCTTGACCATTAAGATTGTATATAGAAGCTGTGTAATGATCGATATTCGGAGTCCTAACCGTAAAGAAGTCTGAAACTGGATTCGGAAATATTTTAATAGCTCCGTTTTCTGGTTGGAACTCTTCTGTAGAGAGTTGATTTAAGGAACCAATACCCGACCAAAACCCTTGGTCTATAGACTGCGAATTAGAAATTGTTTCTATAAAGGGTTCCCCAATAGTAAAGTTTAGGGTATAAGATGTATTACTACTTACACCTCCAGAATTAGAAATCACACTCGTGTCAATCGATTGTGCCTGGATGGTCGAGGCAATACATAATAAGGATAAAATTTTTAAAGTTTTCATGACATCTTAATTACGTTGTTTCACATTAGTGAGACGCAGTATTAAAATGTCAACATGAAATCTTTATAAAATTTAAATCGATGTTAGTTTATCTGATAAATGAGAACACTATTTTCTTCTCCCTGAACGGCAAATTCTAGGTTTTTATCCTTATCCATATTACCTAAACTGATTACAGAGTTCCCATAAACTGGGAAATTAGGAAGTAGTTCTGCATTACTGTCATATACATATACTTTCTTGGTTTGTATATCTGTGATAGCTACGTAGATTTTATTATTGATATAAAAAATCTGAGGTTTTGTATACACTCCAAAATCTAACTCTAAGGTTTTCTCTTTGATAGATAATTTGTTTTCAGAAAAAGTAACTAATGTTTTGTTGGTAGAAACCAAGGAACTATTTTGATCTAATTCCTTATCTACCATGGTTACCGAACCATCAGATTGAACCTGTATTAGTTTTCCGTCTTTAGTAGTAGAGGTAAACTTATTTTGATATTGTTGCCATTGATTTTTAGAAAAATCTATATTTTGTTTTACATCTACTCTAGTTCTTCCTAAACGATCTAAAATATTTAATTTTCCATTTTCTTCGGATATAAGAATGTAGTCTTTACTGCCGATTCGGATATGTGTAGGAGGTATCACAAGATTGGTTTCAGTAGCTTTAAATCCAAAACCAGTAACTACTTTTCCTTCCGCATCTAGCATGGTAACTTCATTACCTTGTGTTATAATAATACGATATCGCTTATTTTTATCGTAATCAAATAAGGATAACGGCTGGGTAATAGCTTTTTCGAATTTTTTAGGATACGAAGTAACATCTTTTCCATCCCTATCTACAAGATAAAGTGTGTTTTCGGTGTTAAATAACAATTGATATCTACCATTTTTATAAATATCTATTTGTTGGATATCGCCTATAATGGCTCCATTAATCTGTTTTTTCCAAAAAATAGTTCCTTTATCCGAGATTAGATAGAGATTGTTGTCTACATCTTGTACTGCGATATCCATCCCTTTGGTTCTATGGTTTTGTACCAATATGGGATTGTTAAGTATTTTATTTTCTAATGTAGTGGACGCTGTTTGTGTAACCGAAGTGGCAGATCCTTTTGCGATGTTTTTTTGTAAGACTCCATGAATATGAGCAAAGCTGTTTTCTTTTATAATCTGCAAAGCACCAATTTGATATCCATTAGTTTTAGCTTCTTTCCAAGGTTTTTGCTCGTCTTCTTCTATAGTTTCAGCAATGTACTCTTTGAGGTTTTTGACAGTACTAACCATTAAAATTGATGATTCATCAGAAAGCTTTTCTAGCGTATTCGAGTAATAAGTTTGTTCTTGTAATACTGTTTTATTAAGGATGTTTGCTATAATAGTCTGTAAACCATTTTTAGAAGAAGCAAATACAATATGATTTTCGTAATTGAAATAAAATTTAGCTTCAAATTCTGGAATCAATGGTTTTAATAATCCAGAAAATGTTGTGGTTTCATCATAACTAAAAATATCAACGTTTCTATATGCTCCAGATGGAGATCCAGCTAGTTGTTCTAATGTATTTTCTGATGCTAAAGAGGTAAATGTTATAACATTTTCATTTTCTGTAAAAATCATACCGATTTCCGAAACTCCAGAGAATAAGTCATCGAGATCATCTGGGATATTTTCTATCTCTCTATCTTGAGCTAATGCTAAGTTCTTTTTAAGCGCATAAAAATCATCATACGTATATGAAATAAAACCTTTGGCGGTAATCGGAGTAATTTTGGCGATTTGATTCTCTTGAGCGATGGTATTATCAAAAATTCCAATTGTAGTGGATAATGAATCTTTTTCTATAGCAATTCCATCAAGGTAAATAGCATTTTGCTCCACTTTAGCATCTACAGAAATCCAACCGCTAAAGTTTGATAACTGCGATAAGTCACTATTGGGAAGTAATGCGTTTTGAATTTCTTTTAGTTCTTTTCCATTTGCCAAAACTGCTAATGGATTTTTGGAGTCTGAAACTTCATACGCTTTTATAAGATCTTCTTGTACTGGGATTGTGTTTTCTTGTTGACGTATTGCATTTTCAATCAATATCTGAGAAGAGGAAGCAATTAATAAACTGTCTTGTTTGGTAGCATAGAAAGTCTGTTCACCAGAAATGACTTTATGGATCACTTTGTTAGCATAATTTATAGTTTCGATTTTTCTTTTGTTTAAAGAATCTTTACCAATTATAGCAGGATCAAATTTTGAAATATAAGTGTATTCAAAATCATTTTTACCTATTGGAGAAAAACAGAGTAATCCTTTAGATTGTTTTATTTGATCTAAAACTGGAAGATTTTTAAAATAAGTAAACAACGCTACGTCTTTATTTTTCTTTAATAAATCATTATCACGTAGCATGTTTTTTGCCTGTTCTAAATCATTTATTTTTAAGATTACTTGAGCATCTTTTGGTATGTAATCAATAAGAGTGTTCGGTTTTTCGGTAGTCGTGTTACAAGCTAAAACAATTGTGGATAGTAGAATTACAACTATTTTTTTCATGTGTTTGTTTTCCTTTATATTCTTGATTCTATTCAAGTTGTCATTACGATTTAATAACTTTCTTTTTACAATAACTGTTTTCAAAAGCCTATTAGTGGTCAAAGATAATTATTTGAATTCTAGCGCAAGCTGTTCTGGTAATAATCTAAAACTTTTTCTATGATATTTAGTAATTCCATACTTTCGTATTGCCTCTCTATGTTCTGCTGTGGGGTATCCTTTATTTTTTTTCCAATTGTACATTGGGAATTCCTCGTGAATCTTTTCCATATATGCATCACGATATGTTTTTGCTAATACAGATGCCGCAGCAATATTCATATATTTTCCGTCACCCTTAATAACGCAAGTATAGGGTATATTATGATATGGTTTAAACCTATTTCCATCTACAGAAATATGCTCTGGCTGCGGTGTTAATTGTTCGATAGATCTTTGCATGCCTAATATAGAGGCATTTAAAATATTAATTTTATCTATCTCTTCCATATAAATATGTGTCACACCATAGGTAATAGAGCAGTCTTCTAATAGCGGTCGTAGTATTTTGCGTTTAGCTTCGCTAAGTTGTTTGGAGTCGTTTAAGATTTCATTGCTAAAATCATCGGGTAATATAATGGCTGCTGCGGTTACTGGTCCTGCCAGACAACCACGACCAGCCTCATCAGTGCCGCATTCGATGAGATCAGGCTTTAATTTTAATTCGAGCATAATACGAAGATAACGTAAGAACTGAACATCAGAAAACTATTTTTAATAATCGATAAAAAAACTTAGTATTAAAACGGGCAATTCATACCTATTGACTTTCGTTAAAAAAGTATATTTTTGCCATCAGTTTACTATATAGATGAAAAAGAACTTAGTATTTATAATTATACTTTTATTAGGATCCATAACCTTTGCCCAAGAAGGAAATGAAGAGGAGATAGATGGAGGAGGTACGAATATTCAGCAGAAACCGGACTTCGCTAAGAGCAAAAGGCCTTTGACCAAAAAAGGTAAGAGTAAGCCTCCTATTACAGATTATAAAATTATAGATCTAAAAAATGATACGACCTTTGTAGATACGACCTTAACTATACAAAGAGATTATAATTTTAATTACTTACGTAGGGATGATTTTGGTTTACAACCTATTAATAATGTAGGGCAGACATATAATAGCTTGGTTAAGATTGAGGAACGAGATCACGTATTACCACTTTTTGGTGCTAGAGCGAGGCATTTTAATTTTATGGAGGCTGAGGATATTAAGTATTACAATGTTCCTACACCACTAACAGAATTATATTTTAAAACTACTTTTGAACAAGGGCAGCAGTTAGATGCTTTTCTTACGATTAATACTTCTCCTAGATTAAATCTTTCTATTGCGTATAAGGGTAATAGGTCGCTAGGTAAATATCAACACGCATTGACCAGTACTGGTAATTTTAGAGCAACGGCTAATTATAGTACTAAAAATGATAGATATAGAATCAAAACTCATTTTGTATCTCAAGATTTGTTGAATGAGGAAAATGGTGGGTTATCAGAAAATGGACTTAACCAATATCTTTCTAATACAGAAGAATTTCAGGATGCAGATGAATTTTCTGATAGAGCTGCTATAGAAGTTAATTTTGAGAATGCTGAAAGTATTTTGTTAGGCAAAAGATTTTATCTAAATCACAGGTATTCGATCATAAAGAAAACAGATAGCTCTAGTACGGATGTAGCAGTCGGTCACATATTAGATATAACAGATAAGTCTTTTCAGTTTGACCAAGATGCAACTAGTGATCTTTTTGGAACGTCTTATGAAACCACCGGAGCTCTATCAGATAAAGTAGCGTTAGAAGATTTTACGAATCAGGTATTTTTAAATGTTGATAACGTCTGGCTAGGTAATTTAAGAGTTAATGCCGGATATTCTGATTATAATTATGGTTATAATACGATTGTTACTCTAGAAGGAGGAACTGATATTACAAATAGGATTAAAGGTAATGTACTTACAATAGGTGGTTCTTATCAAAAGAATTACAAAGGATTTGAATTAGCTGCTAACGGAATGTCAATCATCTCAGGAGATTTTGACGGGAATTATCTAAATGCATCTGCAGGATATCAACTACACGATTATGGATTACAATTAGGAATTAGTTCGAATTCCACGGCTCCTAATTATAATTTCTTATTGTATCAAAGTGATTATGTGGGGTATAATTGGCAGAACTTCAACAATGCCAATGAGGATGATAATTTTAAAAATATAGAGACTCAAAAAATTCAGGCGAATATTCAGGTAAAGAAGTTTGCAAATCTTGAAGCAAGCTTCACTACAATTGATAATTATACTTATTTCACCAAAGGAGCCGATTCTTTAACAGTTCCAGAGCAGTATGATGGTAAGGTAGAACTCTTGAAATTGAAGCTTTCTCAAAACCTAAATTTTGGATGGTTGGGGATTGATAATTCCATTCTATATCAAAACGTTTCAGGAGGAGAAGTTTATAGAGTTCCAAATGTAGTGACACGTAATAGTGTTTATTATCAAGATTATTGGTTTAAACGAGCATTATTTTTACAGACTGGAGTTACTTTTAAGTATTATTCAGAATATGATGCAGATGGATATGATCCAGTGCTATCTGAGTTTTATGTACAAAGTCAGAATGAGATTGATTATTTTGATCAATTTGATAACAGTGATCCTGATAATATTGTAGATACCAGACAAACCTTTGGTGGTTTTCCTCAATTTGATATCTTTTTTAATGCTAAAATTAGACAGACTCGAATCTACTTTAAGGTAGAAAATTTTGGAGAAGCTTTTAGTCAGAATAACGAATTTTCTGCTCCCGGATATGCACCACGTGATGCTGTTATCCGCTTTGGGTTGGTTTGGAACTTCTTTTTATAAATATATAACTTCATAGTATAGCTTATTTATTAGTTGGCTGTTTTTTTTGAAATGATTCACAATAGGAGGGGATTATTGTATTCATCAATTATTTTTCTTGGACTCTCTGAAGCTTTTTATTCTTCATATTTTCATTTTATACATACTTTGATATATCTTCTTTTTTGAAGAAGTAAAGTGAATAGTTATAAAATATTTTAAGTGTTTGATAAATGCTCATGAAGTAAGTCAGTATTATAAGGATAATTCATTTTCGGGAATATTCTTCTTTTGCAAAATTATATTTAACGATGATATTTTGTTAAATAACTATTAAGAAAACATTTTTTGATCAGATTATTAAAAAAAAATTAACATTTGAAGGTGTTTGTGTATTGAAAAAATCTATAATACTAACATTATTCGTTTTGATCTTTTTTTAAGGTGTTTTAAAACAGTAAAATGTGTTTAAACGTTTGTAAATCATGTTTTTATAGTTTTTTTTGGTTTTAAAAATTTAAGAACGAAATCTCACTTGTATATACTTTGTTAAGATTGATATATTGCTAAATTTAGGTTAAGTTTATTGTAGCTTTGACAAAATAAATGTGAAAAAACAACTAAATAATTATTTGTCTTTTCAGCTAATATTTTAAGCCTAATGAGGAATATATTATTATATCTATTTGTTATCGCAACTCATTTTTGTGTTGCTCAGGAAAACACAGTGACGGGGAAAACTGTAAATTCAAAAAATGGAGAACCATTACCTTTTGTAAATATTATTAATAAAACTAAAAATACAGGAACTACTTCTGATTTTGATGGGGTATTTTCAATTGTAGTAGAAAATGGAGAAACGTTAGAGTTTAGTTCAGTTGGTTTTAAAACGATAACAATGGTAATTAAAGATACTGCTGTTTTGGATGTTCAAATGGATGAAGATGTTGCAGAATTAGAATCAGTAGTTGTAATTGGTTATGGTACTCAACGTAAAAAGGAGATTACCGGATCGGTAAGTATCGTAGGAGATGATGTGGTTAGTGAATTACAACCTCAAATCGCAACAGAGGCGCTTAGAGGAACGGTAGCTGGAGTAGAGGTTTCGCAACAAGGAGGAAATCCTGGAGCTGCATTTAATATTAATATTAGAGGGATATCGTCTAATAGCAATAATAGACCAGATATCTATGTTGATGGCGCACTTACAGATTTTAATAATATAAATCCTGATGATATAGAGACATTTACTGTATTAAAGGATGCTCAAGCTGCAATATATGGTAGTACAGCTGCTAATGGTGTTATTTTAATTACGACCAAAGCGGGAAGAAGAGGTCAAAAGCCAAAATTATCCTATAGTAATTACTATGGTTTTCAGCAAGTAACGAAGAAGATTAATGTGCTAAATGCAACAGAATACGCTTTAGTGCAAAATGAAAAATTTGTTAATGGAGGTGATCCTATACGTTTCACTAATATAGCTTCTTTAGGAAGGGGAACAGATTGGCAGGAAGAAATTTTTAATACTGCGGCTGTTTTTAATCATGCACTTAGTGTAAGAGGAGGAGGAGAAAAATATACTTACTTATTAAGTGGAGCTCATTTAGAGCAAGAAGGAGCAATAGGTGGGAGTAAAGCTAGGTATCAAAGGGATAATGTACGTTTAAAATCGGATATATTTTTATCAGAGACTTTTAAGGTACGTACGGATATTAATTATTTATATACAGAAAATGGAGGAATCTTTGCGAATGGTTTAGGTTCAGTAACCTTTAATGCATTGAATTCTGAACCAACAATTCCACTAAGAGATGATAATGGAGTACTTAGTTTAGGATCTGCAGAGAGTTCTAATGAAGTATTTAACCCAGTAACTCAAATTGAGAATACTTTTAATGAATTTAGCCAAAATCGATTTTCTGGGTTTCTTAATTTAGAATATGATATTGTTCAAAATTTAGAGCTTAATGGAAGGCTTAATATCACTCATCAATCTGGAAAACAACGGTCATTTACTCCTTCATTTGTGTATGGGCCGGGTAAAACAGCCAATGTAGATCCAGGAGAAAATACAGTCTTTGAACAAATAGATAATAACAACAATTATGTGTTTGATTATTTTGCTACATACAGTAATACATTTGCAGAAAATCATGATGTTACGTTAACGGCGGGAGGAAGTGCTCAGCGTTTTTGGGGATTTGGTTTCAATGGAGTAGCGTTCGATATTCCATTTAATTCATTTGATTTTGCAATCTTAAGTAATGGTCGTCCATTTTCTCCATCTATAGATGATGATGAAAGACCTAATCCTGATAACTTATTTGGGAGGTTCGAATATGCAAATACACGTTCTTCTTTATTCGGTAGATTTCAATATGGTTTTAAAGGGAAATACCTTTTGTCAGCAGTTTTTAGAAATGATAGATCATCTTTGTTTGCTCCAGGTTTTGAGTCAGCAGACTTTTTTGGTATAACCGCTGGTTGGGTAGTTTCTGATGAGTCATTTATGGAAAATACAGGTATTACTTTATTAAAAATTAGAGGAAGTTACGGAGAACTAGGAAATGATAAAGCGTTAGAAACAAGACAAGGCGTATTTAATTTTGATCTACAAGGAGAAGGAGAGTTTCCAATCAATGGAGGTAATACCATTATTAGAGGAGCCGCGCCAGGATCTTTAGGAAATCCTTTCCTAAAATGGGAGGTAGCCAAACAACTTGATGTTGGTTTTGATCTACAACTTTTGGATGGGAGGTTTAATTTTGTCTTTGATTACTTTATAAAAGATACAGAAAATCAAATAGTAGATGTCGACGTTTCGGGGATATTAGGAGGAGGTACTGCTGGAGCAGTTGTAGCTCCACAAAATGTTGGAGATATCCGTAATAAAGGTATGGAGTTTTCTGCGGATTATTCTTTTAATATTGGAAAGTTAGAAATTGGGTTAGGTGCAAATCTTACCGTTATAGATAATGAAGTAACCAAGGTTATTGGAGGAGAGTTTATAGAACAAAGTGGTTTTAGGTTAGGGCAAGCCGCTGCAAGATTTCAAGAAGGTTTACCAGTAGGTTCTTTTTATGGATTGCAGACTGCAGGAATATTTCAAACGCAAGAAGAAATAGACAACCACGCTACTTATAATTTAGGTGCAACTCCTGCTCCTGGTGATTTAATATTTGTGGATACTAACAATGATGGAGTTGTAGATAATGATGATAGAACCTATTTAGGTGATCCTCTGGGGGATTTCACTTATGGAATTAACCTGTCATTACAATATAAGGGTATTGATTTCTCAATAAGAGGATTTGGATCCCAAGGAAATGAATTACTTCGTTCATATGAAAGGGACAACCCTTTTGTAAACCAATTGGATTATGTGCTAGGTAGATGGACGGGTCCAGGGACGAGTAATGAAATACCAAGGTTAACTACAGAAACTACAAATAATGGATTGTTATCTACCTTCTTCGTAGAAGATGCATCTTATTTTAGAATAAATAATATCCAGTTAGGGTATAGTATTCCTGTAGACCCTTTCAAATCAATTGGTTTAGAGAAGCTTAGAATATATATGTTAGCTACTAACCCGTTTACTTTTACCGAATATCGAGGGTATGATCCAGCAGCACAAACGGGTAATATTATAACAAGAGGGATAGATAATGGTTTTTATCCAGCTGTTAGTACTTACTCGATGGGTGTGAATGTTAATTTTTAAAAAGAAAGAAGCAAATTATAACTATGAAAAATATTAAAAACACTTATTTAACGATAGTTGTGTCCATGGCTTTTGTTATGATACCGCTATCCTGTAGTGAAGATTTTACAAATGTAGAACAAGAATTTGAAGTTGGGGTAGATGAATTTTTTCTTGAGGATGAGGCTTTTTTCGAATTGTTAATAAGCGCATATGATCCTTTAGCTTTTAGTTGGCAGACACAGCTTTTTGGAGAATTTATGTCTGATAATGCTATAGTGGCTGGAGAAGATGGATGTCAGGATATTCCCGAGTTTCAAAGATTAGGTACATTAACACACACAACTACTAATATCGCTGTGGCTCGCTTATGGGATTCTCTTTTTGGAGGAGTATTTAGAGCTTCGTTTTTTTTAGATAATGCACAAACTAGGGAGTTTGAAGATAAAGATGTATTTATAGCAGAAGCACGTTTTTTAAGAGCACTTTTTTATTTTGAGTTAGTCCGTAATTTTGGAGGTGTACCTCTAAAAGAATCCCGTTTTTTGCCAGGCGATGAAACAGCAATTCCTAGAAGTTCTATTGAAGAGACTTATGAATTTATCGAAAACGACCTGAATGCAGCAATTCCTGACCTTCCTATTGCCCAATCTCAGGTCGGTAGAGTTACCAGAGGAGGAGCTATGGCATTATTGGGGAAAGTAAAATTTTACCAAGAAGATTGGGATGGTGCGGTCGAAGCACTTACATCTGTTACCACATTAGGGTTTTCTTTAATGCCTAATTTTGGAGATGTATTTACTACAGCTGGTGAAAATGGTATTGAGTCTGTTTTTGAGATACAGTATTCTAATGCAGAAGGTGGTAATTGGAACAATTGGCAAGAAAATGCTGAGAGTGAGGGTAATATCGGGGCGTTCTTTTCAGGTCCCCGTTTAAGCGGAGATCCTGTATATGATGCTGGGTTTAGTTTTAATATACCACAATCTGATCTGGTAGATTTGTATGCCGCTACTGATAGTAGAAAATCCCCTACAATACTAAACTTACTTGAATATTTTGGTGTAACAACCGAACAAGAACTTATTGATAGTGCTATAGAATATACACCAGGATGTGAAACGGACAGAGGATTTTATTTCAATAAAATTATTCCGAGAACTGGAGAGATAGACGGAGCTAATCAATTCGCTAGGTCTCCTTATAACCATAGATATATAAGATACGCTGATGTGTTGTTAATGTTGGCAGAAGCACATAATAGAAAAACCGCACCGAATGAGAACTTAGCCAAGAGTTTTTTACGTCAGGTTGTAGATAGAGCACATGGTACTGGCGTAATAAGTATTCCAGAATCAGGAATGCAACTTACACAAAGAATCTGGGACGAAAGAAGGTTAGAGTTTGCCGGAGAAGGGGATAGATTTTATGATTTGATAAGAACAAATCAGGCAGCAAGTAGACTTCCAAATTTTGAAATTGGGAAGCATGAATTATTTCCTATACCGTTAGATGAGATTCAGTTTTCTCAAGGAAATTGGACGCAAAACCCAGGTTGGTAATATATTAATCAAGAGCAAGAAAAATGAAAAATTTTAATTTAATTATAGTATTAGTATTGTCAATCTTATTTATAGGATGTCAACAAGATGATAGTAGTACCGCTTTTATTGCAAATGCAGAGGAAGCTATTGTGACAGATGTAATGTTTGGAATTTCCGATGATAATTCAGGAGATGTTACGATTACTCCTTTAGGAAATAATGTATTATCCTTTGATGTGTTTTTTGGAGATGACACCATAAATCCGGTAACTGTGATCAATGGAGAAAGTGTAGAGCATACCTATGCTAGCGAAGGAATCTATGAAATAACAGTGCTTGCTTATAATGCAATAGGAGAAATTAGTGAATACAAAGAAGATCTAGAAGTGTCGTTTAAAGCACCGGAGAATCTTACTTTTCAGGTAATTCCTGATAATAATGACTTCCTTACATATTCGATACAAGCGGATGCGGATTTCGCAACATACATAGAAGTTTATTTTGGAGAGTTTGCAAACGAATTTATACAAATCGCTCCTGGAGATACTGCTACATATACCTATCAGACAGAAGGTGAATATTCAATTACTATTATTGCGTATAGTGGCGGTGCTGCTGTAACTCAAGATATGGGAACTATAGATGTATCTATTCCCCAAGAATTAGAAATTACTTTTGATGATCCAGATGCAATGTATACTTTTAATACTTTTGGAGGTAATCAAACAGTTACGGTAGTTGATAATCCAGATGTTTTTGGAAATTTAAGTCCAAAAGCAGTACAATGGGTGGATGGAAGTCCTAGTGAGGTTTGGGCTGGAGCGGCTATGAGTCTTACTAATAGTATCAATTTTGGAGAAGGGACTACAATTAGTATGAAAGTTTGGTCACCAAGTGCAGGAACTCTTTTTAAGCTTAAAATAGAGAGTCTTGCTGATGCAAATTCGGCAGTTGAAATAGATGTACTTACTACCACCACGAATGCTTGGGAAGTTCTAACATATGATTTTTCCACTACAGACTATGTTACGCAGTTTGCTACTAATCCTGCTAATAATCTAGTTATATTTCCAAACTTTGGAGTAGATGGAGGTAATGTTACATATTATATAGATAATATTATACAAGGAGAACAATCTCTTGATACAGTTTTACCGATTCTTCCAATTGATTTCGAAAGTAGTGCGGGAACATTTAATCTATTTGGGTTTGGCGGCTCAGCTACAGAAGATGTAGTAGGTCAGGTTATTGATAATCCAGATGCCTCAGGGATCAATACTTCTTCTAAAGTTGGAACACTTAATAAACCTGTAGATGCAGAAGTGTTTGCTGGAGTTGCTATTCCGCTAAGAGACGGTTATACAATTGATTTTTCTGGTTCTACTTTAATTAGTGTAGATGTTTGGTCGCCTAGATCAGGGATACCAGTTTTACTTAAAATTGAAAATTCTGCAGGGGATGCAGCAGAAATAGAAGTGATGACAACACAGTCTAATTCCTGGGAGACATTAACCTATGATCTTAATAATGCACCTGGTTTTAATAGTTCCATTGATTATACTCAAGTAGACTTATTCTTTGATTTTGGAACTGCAGGGATGGGTGAAGTATTTTATTTTGATAATATCAGACAATAATTTTAATGAAATTCATAGTATGAAAAATTTTAAATATGTATTTAATATCAGTATTGTTTCTCTGATTTTGATAGTATGCGGCTGTCAGGAAGAAGAGTTCGAATTTGGTGATATAAGTGCTCCAACGATTAGCTCTGTATTGGCAGAAGCACCTAGCCTTGGAGATCCAGAATATGGAACCGGAAATGTGTTTTTCGATTTGCAGGGAGAAGATATTATAACCTACATTATTTATACGGGTGATGGTAGATCAGAATCGTTTAAGTTTGATGGAAATGCTAAGGCGATGATTAATTATGCTGCACCTGGTATTAATACATATACGTACACAATTATTGCAGTAGGTATAGGAGGTATAACTTCGTCTACCACAGGAGAAGTAACTGTATTCACAGATTTAGATGATACAACCAAATCAATTTTTGGATTGTTAGCAGGAAGTACAACCGCTGATTCCTCTAAAACCTGGAAACTAGATGCTGGTGATGAACCAGGTTTTTATGGAGTAGGACCTGGAGGAGTAAATGTTCCACAAAATGATGGAGATCTTGTGTACTGGTGGGCGCCAACTTCAGCTGATTTTAACGAGGATTGTTTATTTAATGATGAATTGACATTTAATTTTGATCTTGAAAATTTTACACTGTCTATGTCTACCGATAATATGGGAGACACTTGGTATCACGATGATTATACACCAGGAATTCCAGGAGGAAGTAATACAGCAGAGTGTTTGGAGGCTACTCCACCTTCAGTTTCTGTGTCTATTACAAATGCAGGTTCAGAATTATTACCAGAATTCACAACAGATAGAGCAATCGAATTAGGAGGAGATGGTTTTATGGGACTTTATATAGGGAATGCAACTCGTACCTATGAAATACTATCTATCGATTGTAATCTGGTGTCGTTAAGAATATTTTTCTTTGATGATGAAGAGGATAGATTTAATGCTTGGTATTTAAGATTCAGGGCTGTAGAAGATGCTACCGATTGCGGAATCACATTGCCAAATTAATGTAATTGCTAAAAAAAATAAATATGAAAAATGTTATAAATTATATATTCGTTTTTATGTCATTATCATTCATGTCATGCAATGAAGATAATGAGGTGTTTCAGGTTGATAGACCGAGTAACTTAACTTTTACAGTTGATGTAGTTGGTGAAACTCCTGAAATGCCCAATGGAGATGGGTCAGGAATGGTAATTATTGAAGCAACAGCGACTGGTGTTGTGAAATATGATTTCTATATTAATGATACAAAAAGAGCATCTACTCTGGATGGAAAATACACACACACTTTTGAGGCACTTGGTGTCAATCAAAATGACATAAGAGTAGAAGCTGTCGGTCTTTCTGGAGGGGTTTCTCAACAAACCAGAAGTATCAGTATTCTTAGAGAAGAGGATACTACGGATGGAGAATTGATAATTTCTGGACCACTTCCGGGACAAGCACTTGTATGGTCAGATGAGTTTGATGGTGGTAGTTTAGATACTTCTAATTGGGTTTTTGAGACTGGGGATTTAGGAGTGAATAATGAGTTACAACGCTACACCGACAGAAGTGATAATTTAGTGGTTGAGGATGGACTTCTTAAAATTACAGCAAAAGCAGAACAATTAGATGGTAATGCATATACTTCTGCAAGAATAAAAACACAAGGTAAACGCGAATTTAGATTCGGAACAATGGAAGCTAGAATAAAATTAGCTTTAGGGCAAGGTACTTGGCCAGCTTTTTGGATGTTAGGAGCTAATATAGATGAAGTTGGATGGCCAGTTTGTGGAGAAATAGATATTATGGAGTATGTAGGGAGAAACCCAATACGCACATATTCGAATGTATTCTTTCCTGGGAATACAGGAGCTGATAATACTACATCAAGATCTTTAGATGTAGATGGACTGGATGAAGGCTTTCATGTTTTTAGAGCAGAGTGGGATACTAATAAAATAGTGTTCAAAGTAGATGGGGTAGAATATAACACATTTACAATCACCGCTGGATTACCATTTAGAGATGATTTCTTTTTCATCCTTAACGTAGCAATGGGTGGAGATTTTGGAGGTGCTGTTAGTCCTGATTTTACAGAAGCTACTATGGAAGTTGATTATGTAAGAGTATACCAATAAATAATAATGGAGTTTCACTAAATTAAATTAGTTGTTTTTTTAAAATGCTGAAGATGTAAATATCTTCAGCATTTTTTATTTGTTATAGAAACGATATTATTTAGAGGGATAGTTTTTTTTGAGTACACAAATACTATCATTGTTTATACTGGCTAAATAATATTGCTGATTTTTAATTTTAATTTTTTCAATATCCCTAGCTGGACCTTGAATTTCAAACAAGCTCTTATTATCTTTAACAAATCCACCTTTCTGATCATTTATTAATAACATTCCATGAAAAGCATCAAGTCTGGATAGTTGAGTGTTTAATTCATAATTATTACCAGATAATAAGATGTCATCGTAATTGTCATTATTAAAGTCATCGATATACATTGTGTTAATGCAGGAAATTTGAGCTTCTTTGGGCAAGGCTTTTTTCGAGAAAGTACCATTACCATTGTTTAAGAAATAACAACTTTGTAGTTCTATTACTCTTTTTTTAATGGCAGTTTTGATTTTTTGTTCCGGAAGATATTCTGAGAAATTTGCCTTAGCAAATTTAGCATAAGATAAATGCCTTTTGTTGATAACAGGCATTTGCTTACTTAATTCATCCTTGTTGTTAAAAACCGTTTCCGTTCCTTGATAAAAATGTGTTATTACAGGATCCATTTTTCCATTGTCATCAAAATCACTAAGCATAAGAGTTATAGGTTCTTCTTGGCTTGCAGTTAATCTAGTATTTAATCCCCAATTCCCACCGATAATATCAATATCTCCATCATTATCAATATCACTAGTTTTTATAGAATTCCAGAAGCCAGATGTATTTTGTAGATTGCTTTTTTTATCTAATTTAAAAATGTTGTTTTTATTTATAAATATTTGGATTGGCATCCAATATCCAGCTATTATAATATCTGTTTGTTTATCATTATTTATGTCTGCAAATGTTACATCCTGAACTAATCCTATGGAATTGAGTTCTGGAGCAATAGTTTTTGTTACATCAAGAAAGTTTCCAGTTCCGTCGTTTTCAAAAATATAATTCTGAGGATTCATGCCAAATGCAGAAGGAATACTATTAGAACCTATAAGTATATCTTGATCACCATCACTATCAAAATCAAATGCTTTGACAACTGATCCATTAATTGATAAGTTTTTAAAGCTTTGATAATCTCTAATAAATGATCCTTTGTGGTTTCTAAAATAATAAACGGAAAGATTATCAGTTGTTGCTCCAGTTTCGTTTCCTCCATTAATGACAATGAGATCAAGATCATTGTCATTATCAGTATCAATAAATATGTTATCTGTATTTTCTGATTGAAAAGTTTCGTCTATTTCTGGGGTTTTTAATGCCGTAAATATCCCATCAGTTCCTTGTATAAATAGTTGAGCAGGTTTTCCTTTGGCAGCTCCTATGAAAAAATCATCATTACCATCACTGTTTATATCACCAACAGTAATTTCTGGTCCCTGATTAGTATTCATATATGGGATAAGAATTTCTCTATTAAATTCATTATAATTATTATCATTATGGCGGTATGGTATTTTTTGAGAAACATTAGTCAGTAATGATTCCGTATTTTTTTTAGTTGTTATTGCATAAAAATCATGCTTTGCCTCTTGTTTATTCACCTTTAATGATTGGTTGCTACTAATGTTTTTTAATGTTTGAAAAGATCCTCCGGGCCAAACTATCATTAAAGAATCTAAGGTGTTATGAGGTCCTAGGCCTATATGCATTTTGGGTGAAACGGCAGAAATATATCCTCTGGAAGGGTAATTTTCTTGAGTAATAGTTTGATTTTTTGTGTAAGCAATAACTTTAGATCCAATACCAAACCTATTATTTGTAGATCCATTAAATTCAATTGCTAGATAGTTGTTTTCTTTAGATAGTGTATTGCTGTTGTTTTCCATGATCATAGCAGTTTCGTTCACATTATTTGTGACCAGATCTAAATCTCCGTCATTATCTAAATCTACGTAAACAGCTCCATTGCTAAAGGATGGTTTTTTTTCAAACCAGGTGTCAGTGACATCTTCAAAATCAAAACCGTTTTTGTTTTTAAATAAATAATTTGGAGTGTGTTTTTTTGGTAATCGATCTACTAATTTTAAATCATTCTCAGACATATTTGTACTGATTTGATTTGATATAATTCCGTTAGAAATGAAACTAACAAAATCTTTATCATTAGTAGCTCCATATATTCCATTAGTAATGTAGATGTCTTTAAATCCATCATTGTCAAGGTCGGCAAATAATCCAGCCCAAGACCACTCTGTACCAGAAACACCAACCTGATATGAAATATCACTAAAGTTTAAGTTTCCATTATTGAGTTGTAAGGTGTTTCTAATAAATTGAGGATGATAGCCTTTCTTTAGATATTGATTAAAGTTTTGATAATTCATGTCACTTTCTGTAGTTTTTAAACTTTGCAAATCATCAGAAAGCATATCCAATGATAGAATATCCATGCGACCATCGTTATTAAAATCAGCAATATCATTGCCCATAGAGAAGTTAGTAGTATGACCAAATTTTTTAAAATCTTGAGATAAAATATCTTTAAAAGTTCCATCTTTTTGGTTTATGTATAAGTAATCATTTTCAAAAAAGTCATTACCAACATAAATATCTGGATAACCATCATTGTTTATATCACTTACGGATACACCAAGTCCATAACCAATAATACTGCTAAAGATTCTTGATTCATTGGTAGCATTTTTATAAACTCCATTGTCATTTATGAAAAATTTATCACCAGCTAGAGAATCTTTAACAAGTCGTTTTTTAGAATCTCCATATGTTCTTTTCGGATATACAGAATAGTTTAAAACATATAAGTCCAGATCTCCATCAAGATCATAGTCCAAAAAAGCAGCTTGATTAGAGAAACCAATAATATCTAATCCATATTTTTTTGCTTCTTCCTTAAAAACGGGAATTCCATTTTGATTGAGCCCTTGGTTTACGTATAATAGATTTTTACCTTTTTTATTTCTGTGTTTTCCAAGTTTTGAGATATAGATGTCTAACCATCCATCATTATTGATGTCTACATGAGTAACACCAGACGACCAACCGTCTTTGTTATTTATTCCAGATGGTTTGGTAATGTCTTCAAATTTCAGGTTCCCCTTATTCAAATAAATTTTGTCACTCTCCATATTAGCAACAAAATATAAGTCGGTTAAGCCATCATTATTAAAGTCAGCACTTGTTACACCGGCTCCAATATAAAAATACAAGTAGTTAAGAGCATTCCAGTCTGATGTATTTGTTAAAGTGTTGGAGAAATTAATTGATGTCTCTTTAGAACTTTTTAGTGTAAATAATTTAGTTTGTTTTTTCTTATTACAATTAAAAAAGAGTAGTGCTAAAAATGTATAAAAAATGAATTTTGTATGGAATATTTTCATTTTGTTTTTCATCTAAGTGTTGTAACCTTAAAAATAGGGCTTTACAAAACGATTTGCCATTATTTATGTGGATATTTTTGTTTTTATTTTAAATCACAAAAATTAAGATATTTTATTGAAATTATTTTTAATCGTCTTTTAATAAATATGTTAAGATAATTTTCAGTATATTTGATAGACTACCTTAGCCCAAAAGATAGCATTTAATGAATCGTATTTGTTTTTTACTTTTTCTACTTCAATTTCTTTCTTTTTCACAATCTATTGAAAATAAGATTTTACCTAAGATTACCCATTATGATACTAAAAATATGGGATTTGGTGCACAATCTTGGGATATTGAACAAGATGAAAATGGAATTATATATATAGCAAATGAAAATAAAGTTTTAATTTTTGATGGAAGTGAATGGAATTCTGTAGCAACCAATAATGCCATGGTTAATAGAAGTCTATTTGTTAAGAACAAAGATTCAATTTATTTTGGAGCTGATGGACATTTTGGATTGTTAAAAAACCAATTAAAAAACACATACGATGTTTCCCTGTTAAATAATGTTGATAAAGGCGTTTCTGATAGCGCAGAGGAGTATTGGAGGATACATGAAATTAATGATGAAGTTGTTTTTCAAACGTTTGGGAATCTATATATAAATCAAGGCAATATCATTACCAAAATTCCAGCTCCCTGTTGTTTTAAATGGAGCTATAAAATTGATGATGATTTGTATGTTAATGACGATAAACATGGAGTTTTTAAGTTGTCAGGAACAAGTCTATTACCGGTTTATGATAATGATGAGTTAAATGCAAATATTATAGGTGTAACGGATGACCGTGATGATTTAATTCTAATTAGTGATACTAAGGGATTGTTTAAGTTGAGTGATGGTGAAATTACAACCTTGGATTTCGCTATGTCGGATGAGGTAAGAAAGGCACAAATTTTTTCTTTTTTAAAATTGAAGGATGGAAGAATCGCTTTAGGGACAGTTTCTAATGGATTGTATATACTTGACCTAGAGACAAGAAAAGTTGAAAATATTAATAAGTTAAAGGGGTTGCAAAACAATACTGTTTTGTCAATATTTCAAGATGATGAACATAACCTTTGGTTGGCATTGGATTATGGTGTTGATTATTTAAAACTAAATTCTTCTCTTAAATATTTTTATGATTACTATGGTAAATTAGGAACTACATATGCGGCTGTAAAGGATGAGGGTTTTTATTATATAGGAACAAATCAAGGACTTTATTCTTTAGATGTGAAATCAATTACAGATAAAGAGGATTTTGAACAGTTGCTTAATGGTCAGGTCTGGAACTTAGTTTCAATTAATGACAATGTTTTTGTTGGTCATGATACTGGAGCCTATACATTGAGTGGAAAGATTCTTAAAAAGATGGGGTTTAGTAAAGGCGCCTGGGATTTTAGATCGTTTAGGGTGGATAAAGAGGATGTCATTATTTCTCCAAATTACAATGGAGTGTCCTTATATGAAAAAATAGAAGAGAGTTGGCAAGAATATCAGCTTAAAGGATTTAGTAAATCAGTAAGATATCTGGAGGTAGATGAAGATAATTATATATGGTTAGCTCTGCGATCAGAAGGTGTTTTTAAGTTTAGGTTAGATTATAGGAGTAAAACACTTTTGCAAGAAAGTTTTTTTCCTTTAAGTGATTTCGAAGGAGGAGTATTGTCATTGTCTAAAGTGGATAATGAGATAATGATTACTTCAGGTTTTTATTCATATCGGTATAAATCAAATAGTGATTCTTTTGAAAAGAGAGAACTGGGTGAGAAAAAAGGATATTCTCCGAGAATTATAAAAAAAAATGGAGAAACTTGGTATGTTGATAATGAGAGCGTCGTTATAGAGAATGAAAAGGAAGCTGTCAATCTTAGAGAATTGCAAGATCAATTGGTTCCAGATGTTTTAAATGCTTTTACATTAGATGAAAAGCATGAGCTTATTCCTATATACAGTGGCTTTTCAGTTTATATTAGAGATAATTTGACTCCTTTAGAAAATATAAGAGAAAAGGTTTTAATTCGGGATTTTGTTTCAGTGGGTAGTAAAGTTTCTTATGAAGAAGAATCTAATATACCTTTTAAGGATAATGACCTTAAGATAAGGTATGCTTTGCCTATATATGGTAAAAAAGTTACGTTTCAATCAAAGTTAAATGATCAAGAATGGAGTGATTGGACCACTTCTACAGAACATACATTGTATAATTTGAAGGAAGGTAATTATACGTTTTATGTAAAAGCAAAGTATGATGAAGTTGTAAAAGAGTCTTCTTTTGTATTTACGATAAAACCTCCGTTATATAGAACATCTTGGGCATATTGTTTTTATATTTTGTTGATTGGAGGAATGCTTCTTATAGCGCGCTTTATCAATCGTTATAAAATGAAAAAGCAAAAAAAGAAATTACTTGAATTAAAAGAAGAAAAGCTAAAGAAACAAGAAGAGGAACATAAGGCGCAAAAGTTAGAACAAGAACGTAGGATAATCGAACTTAAGAATTCTAAATTAGAAAGTGAGGTAAAAGCAAAAAGTAGAGAACTTACTCAAATAGCTTATGTTAATCTGAATAAGAATAAAATTTTAAAAAAGATTAGGGATAAAATTGTGAAAATTCAAGAATCTCCTAATTCAAGATCTCATGATAGTAATTACATGGACTTAAAAAGATTGGTAGAATACTATATAACCGACAAAGAGAGTAAAATATTTAAAATAAATTTTGATAAGTCTCATCAAGAGTTTTATGAACGTTTGTCAAAACAGTATCCGAGTTTGACATCAAAAGATCTTAGACTGTGTGCTTATCTTAAAATGAACTTATCTTCCAAGGAAATAGCACCTTTGTTAGGAATAAGTCCCCAGAGTGTCGATGTTAATAGGCATAAACTTCGAAAAAAGCTAGAATTAGATCCAGAAAGTAATCTAACTAATTTTTTAATGATATTCTAAACGTTAGAATTGTTGGTTCTTTCCTAAATAGCGACAATTTTTATTTCAATAACTTTAGTTGTAATAGCTAGAAGCACAGTTGTTATATAATAATCTTTATGCATAGCTTATATTTTACTTTATATATTATATGTTATTTCATGGGATGTTTTAAGTTGTTTTATTAATGTGGTATAATAAT